>NZ_JAHFVG010000019.1 GCF_023264675.1 Rhodococcus sp. (in: high G+C Gram-positive bacteria) | reverse complement strand
CGACAGTGTCCTGATACCGCTGGCGGCCACCGATCCGAACAGCACGATACCGGCTCCGCCGAGTACCGGCAGTGGTACCGCGGCCACCACTCGGCCGAGAACGGGGAAGAGTCCGAGGAACAGCAGCACCGATCCACCGGCTGCGACGACGTACCGACTCTTGATCCCGGTCACCGCGACGAGCCCGACGTTCTGGGCGAATGCGCTGGCGGGAAACGTCCCGAAGACCGGCGCCACGGTGGTCGCGATCATGTCGGCGCGCAGGCCGTCACCCACACGCCTGGCATCGACCTCGGTGCCGACGATCTCACCGACAGCGAGGATATCGGCGGTGGTTTCGGTCATGATGACCAGAATGACAACAACCATCGAAATGATGGCACCTATCTGAAACACCGGCGCTCCGAACGCAAACGGCTCAGGGACGGCGAAGTAGCTACCGTCACCGACACCGGAGAAGTCGGCTTTTCCTACGACGAGCGCGAAGACGGTTCCCACCACGATTCCGATCAGGATCGACAGCCGCGACAGTGTGCCCTGCACCAGCCGGCTCACCAGCAGCACGACGCCGAGACTGAATCCTGCGAGCCCGATGTTGGACATCGAACCCCAGTCGGTGGCCTTCTGATCGCCTCCCATTGCCCAGCGAACTGCCACGGGAAGCAACGAAATTCCGATGACGGTGATGATCGTGCCGGTGACCACGGGCGGAAAGAAGCGAACGATCTTGCTGAAGAACGGGGTGATCAGAATACCGATGGCCCCGGCGGCGATGATCGCACCGAACACGGAGTTCAACCCACCGGGTCCGCTTGCAATGGCAACCATCGTCGACACCGATGCGAACGACACACCCTGCACCAAGGGCAGTTTGGCCCCGACGTACGGAAGTCCCAACGTCTGCAGCAACGTCGCGGCCCCGCTCACGAACAGCGCAGCCGATACCAGCATCGCGATCTCGGTGCCGGTCAGCCCTGCCGCGCCGCCGACGATCAGAGGTGGGGCGATGACGCCCCCGTACATCGTCAGAATGTGCTGCAAGCCGTACACATACGACTTACCGATGGGCAATCGCTCGTCCTCGGGGCGAGCGGAGTGCCCGATGCTGCCTTTCCCACGACTCTTCGTCTCACGACTCTTCGTCTCACGACCGCGCAGCTTCATCGCCGATCCCCTAGCAGAATCCGGCCACGGTATCCCAGGCGCGGCCTGCGTCCGGGACATCGTCGCGCTCGACCGTCGCTTCGATCAGACCGTACGGCCGATCGGCAACGTAGAACACCTCACCTGGATTGTCGAGGCCGAACGGCTCCAGATCGACCAGGAAGTGGTGAATGTTGGGCATCGAGAACTTGATCTCACCGATCTCCGGATGGGCCTCCAGCACCTTGGTTCCCATCTGGAACAGGCTCTGCTGCAGGGCAAGCGAGTGAGTGGTGGCGAACGCATCGAGCATGATCGAGCGGACATCGTCGTAGATCTTGTCGAAGTCCAGGTCGGTCGACAGGTACCGCCAACGGGCACTGACCGAGGTGGCCAGAATTCGATCCGTCGTTTCTTTCAGGGTGGTGTATCGGTCCTTGGGGTAGCCCCAGAACTCCGAGGCCGTCGAGTTCAGCACGACCAGGTCGGTGATTCCGGAGATCACCGTCGTGGTGCCGCCGTCGATGGTGACCACGGTGTTCCGCTTCTCGTCGCTGCCCTTGACGAACGAGTGGTCACAACCGTCGGTCCCCGAGGGAATCCGAGACCAGCTGTACTGCTCGACCTCCCACCGTCCGCCGTCGATCCACTCGAAACTGCTGGTGAAGTGCGACCCGAGTCGCATCGCGAAGTCCTCGATCGCACCGATTCCATCGCGCGCGAATGCGAATACGGTGTTCTTCTGCGTATCGGTGGCAACGACGTGACCGTTGTCGCCGACAGTGTGGGCGGCTTCGAGGTCACCGCGCAACTGGGAGGTGACGCTCACGTCCGTGATGCGATGGCGCGGTGTGTCCCGGTCGATGCGGACGAGCCGGCATTCTGCCTTTCCGTACTGGTTTGCTCCGAGCACGATACTCATGGCTAGCTCCCTCGATAGGTGGTGAAGGCAAACGGGCTGAGAAGAAGTGGAACGTGATAGTGCGTCGCGCCGGCGAGAATCTCGAAGACGATATCGACTGCGGGATAGAAAGTTTCGACATCTCGCTCGGCGAAATAGCGGCCGGTGTCGAATGTGAGCCGGTATCGACCCGCGGGCAACGACACCGGGCCGAGATCCGACACCCTGCCCTGCACATCGGTGATTCCCGACGCCAGCGCGCTGCCGGCCTCGGCGCCGGGGCCGTACTCGTGAAGCGTGACCGACACACCCTGTGCAGGTGCGCCGTTGGACGCGTCGAGCACATGCGTACTGACGAGGCTCCGCTCAGTCATCGATCAGCACTCGCACAATTCTGAGCGCAGCGATTTCGCGGAGCTCACGTTCGACGACTCGCTCCTCGGTAACCGGGTCGCTGTCGAGTCTCTCGCTCAGACAAGCGAGGATCTCGGACGCATCCCTGCCCGCGGCACGGATGAGGAATACACGGCCGAAGCGCTGCTCGTAGGCCCTGTTCCCGTCACGAAGCCGCTCGCTGATTCCCGGTAGTTCGGTGTCGACGCCGGACTGTTCACCACGCGCATGAGCGGCGTGGGCGTCGTCACCGTCGGGGCGTTCACCGATACGAGGGTGAACCCGCAAAGCGTGTTCGATCTCGTCGGATGTCAGCGGCGCTGCAACCTCGAACACCGCCGCTACTACGGCGTCGTCGTCGGCGAACGGCAACTGGTTCTCCATTGCGCTGATCCAGCGAGGGATGTCGAGACACTCGGCCATAGCCTCTCGTACGCCGGTGGCGGTCGACGAGTTGAGCCACCCGGCCACCCCGCGATCTGGATATTCCGTATTGCGAAACATCAATTCCATATATTGAGCGTGACAGCCGTCACAACCGCTGTCAATAGGCAATGTCGAACGAACAGCAAACCGACCTTTTCCGTTGATGCACAGCATATTTCACATCGTGGAATTGATCTTGGTTCAGTCGCCGAGGTTGACAGACCGGAGTGGATCACGTCACACTTGTGTTCATTCGTGGAATTAATATTCCATAATGCGGATTTTACACTTCGATCGCACTTACGAGAGGAGTCATCTTTCATGACAGAACTGTTCTGCAACGGTGGAGCAATGCGAGGTGGAAGCCTGCACCACAACGTGTCCTCGCACCCGTTCGTCGGCACCGTCAAAACCACCCCCAGCTACCGGTTCTATTCGGTCCGCGACGAGTTTCCGGCTCTCGTACTCGACCACACCGCAGGCGCTGCAATCGAGGGCGAGCTGTACGACATTCCCCTCGACGACATCAGGACAGCATTCCTCCCGGACGAACCCCCGGAACTCGAACTCACTGTCGTAGCGTTGGAAGACGGGCGATCCGTCCTGGGCGTCGGTCTTCGACCAGGAGTGCTCGACGCCCAACCCGACGAGCTCACCGATATCACGTATACCGGCAGTTGGCGCCGATACCGCGGACTTCCGGCTCCGCAGAACTGAAAGAGGCTGCTATGTTCGATTTTTCACTCGACCGCTACACCGTCAACTGCTCGATCCTGTTCCCCGACACTCCGATTCTCGAGCGCGCTCGCCTCGCCAAGGACGCGGGTTTCGATGCCGTCGAGTTCTGGTGGCCGTTCGACTCCCCCGTTCCTTCCGATCGAGATGTCGACGCGTTCGTCTCGTCGATCCGCGACGCCGGAGTTCAACTGACAGGATTGAACTTTGCCGCTGGAAACATGCCGGCCGGGGACCGTGGAATCTTGTCCGATCCGGCTCAGGAGAAGGCATTTCTCGACAACGTCGACGTGACCGTCGGCATCGGTGAAACATTGGGAACCCGGGCGTTCAATGCGCTGTACGGCAACAGAATCGATGGAATCGACGCCATCGAGCAAGATCGCGTCGCGACATCGAACCTCGCCGCGGCCGGCGTCGCCGCCGCCAAAATCGGAGCCGTCGTCCTGATCGAGCCGGTGAGCGGCGCCCCACGGTATCCACTCACCCACGCCGCTGCCGCAGTGGCGATCGTCAAGCGAGTTGCTCGCGAACACGACGTTCACAGCCTCCGCTTCCTCGCCGACCTGTATCACCTCGATGTGAACGGCGACGATATCGCCACAGCCTTGGATGCGCACAGGGATCTGATCGGTCACGTACAGATCGCGGACTCCCCCGGCCGCGGCGAACCGGGCACCGGGTCGCTCGACCTCGACCGATACCTGCGCCAACTCACCGACAACGGCTACGACGGCTACATCGGCCTCGAGTACAAGCCGACCACTGCGGACCCGTTTTCCTGGCTGGCCCGCTCCGCCACCTCAACGTAAGGATCCCCATGAGCACCATTGCATTCATCGGCCTCGGAATCATGGGTAGTCCCATGTCCGTCCATCTCGCGAAAGCCGGCCACAACGTCGTCGGGTACAACCTGACTCCCGACCGCACCCGTCCGCTCGTCGAGGCCGGAGGCATTGCCGCCGACTCGATCGCGAAAGCCGTCGCCGACGCGGATGTCGTCGCGGTGATGGTCCCGGATTCACCCGACGTGCAGGACGTCCTGATGGGCGAAGGCGGCGTGTTCGACAACGCACGACGCGACGCCCTCGTCATCGATTTCTCCAGCATCAGGCCCGACGTGACGGCAACGCTGGCGACAGAGGCCGCCGATCGCGGCTTTCGGCTGATCGACGCTCCGGTCTCCGGCGGCCAGGCCGGTGCCGAGAACGCCGCACTGTCCATCATGGTCGGTGGAAGTGCCGAGGACTTCGCCTCCGCGAAGCCGATTCTCGATGTCGTCGGCAAGACCGTCGTCCATGTCGGTCCCAACGGATCGGGCCAGACGGTCAAGGCAGCGAACCAACTCGTCGTCGCGGGCAACATTCAGGTTCTCGCCGAAGCTGTGGCGTTCCTCGAGGCGTACGGGGTCGATCTTCCCGCGGCCATCGAAGTCCTCGGCGGAGGTCTGGCCGGATCGACCGTGCTGAACCAGAAAGCAGAGAAGATGATGGACCGCTCGTTCGAGCCCGGGTTCCGCATCGACCTGCACCACAAGGATCTGGGCATCGTCACCTCGGCGGCGCGTGAGGCAGGGGTGGTGATTCCGATGGGCGGATTCCTGGCACAACTGATGGCATCCGCTCGTGCCAACGGCGATGGCGGACTCGATCACTCGGCTCTGTACCGCGGTGTGGCACGACTGTCCGGCACTCTCGGCGAGGAGAACTGACATGGCAAAGATGCGGGCGGCCGATGCTGCCGTCAAGATCCTCGAACTCGAAGGTGCAACGACCGCATTCGGGCTACCCGGTGCCGCGATCAATCCCTTCTACTCGGCGATGCGCGCACACGGTGGAATCCGGCACGTGCTGGCGCGACACGTCGAGGGGGCCTCGCACATGGCCGAAGGCTTCACACGTGCGGCTGCAGGCAACATCGGTATCTGCATCGGTACCTCGGGTCCCGCGGGCACGGACATGATCACCGGGTTGTACTCGGCGATGGCCGACTCGATACCGATTCTCGCGATCACCGGTCAAGCACCGGTTGCGCGCCTGCACAAGGAAGACTTTCAGGCAGTCGACATCGCGGCAATCGCTGCACCCGTCACCAAGATGGCGATGACCGTTCTGGAACCAGCTCAGGTTCCCGGCGCGTTCGCCCAGGCATTCCATCTGATGAGATCCGGGCGCCCGGGTCCGGTGCTGATCGATCTCCCCATCGATGTTCAGATGGCCGAGATCGACTTCGATCCCGATACCTACCAGTCGCTTCCGGTGCACAAGCCGCTGTGCTCGCGCGCTCAGGCCGAGAAGGCCATCGACATGCTGATCGCGTCCGAACGGCCACTGATCGTCGCCGGCGGAGGCATCATCAATGCCGACGCGTCCGAGCTGCTCGTCGAACTGGCCGAGCTCCTCGATGTTCCGGTCATCCCAACCCTTATGGGATGGGGGACCATCCCCGACGACCACCGCCTCGCTGCAGGAATGGTCGGCCTACAGACTGCGCACCGCTACGGCAACGCAACCATGCTCGCGTCCGACTTCGTCCTCGGCATCGGTAACCGCTGGGCCAACCGGCACACCGGAGGCCTCGACACCTACCGCAAGGGCCGGACGTTCATCCACGTCGACATCGAGCCGACACAGATCGGCCGCGTGTTCGCACCGGACTACGGCATCATCTCCGACGCCAAAGCTGCACTCCAGCAGTTCATCGCGGTCGCCGAGGACCGCAAGAGCGCGGGCACGCTTCCCGACCTGTCGAGCTGGGTCGAGGACTGCGCCTCACGCAAACGAACCATGCACCGCCGCACCCACTTCGACAACGTGCCGATCAAACCCCAGCGCGTCTACGAGGAAATGAACAAGGTGTTCGGGCGCGACACACGGTACATCAGCACGATCGGCCTGTCACAGATCGCGGGCGGCCAGTTCCTTCACGTGTTCTCACCGCGAAACTGGATCAACTGCGGCCAGGCCGGCCCGCTCGGTTGGACCATCCCCGCTGCACTGGGTGCGGTTGCCGCTGATCCATCGGCCGATGTCGTTGCGCTCTCGGGTGACTACGACTTCCAGTTCATGATCGAGGAACTTGCCGTCGGCGCTCAGTTCAACCTTCCGTATGTGCATGTGGTGGTGAACAATTCGTACCTCGGACTCATCCGTCAGGCTCAGCGTGCCTTCGACATGGACTTCTGTGTTCAGTTGGGCTTCGACAACATCAACCATCAGGAATCCGATCCCGAGCATCCCGGCATCCCCAAGGGATACGGCGTCGACCATGTTCGGGTCGCCGAAGGGCTCGGTTGCAAGGCTCTTCGTGTCACCGAGCCGGACTTGATCGGCGAGGCGCTGGTCCGTGCCCGGACGCTGGCGTCGGAGCACAAGGTCCCCGTCGTCGTCGAGATCGTTCTCGAGCGTGTCACCAACATCGCGATGGGAACCGAGATCGACAACGTCGGCGAGTTCGAAGAACTGGCCACCACGTCGGCCGATGCGCCCACCGCTCTGCTGTTGCTGGATTAGAGCCATGACTCGAATCCTGCTGTCTCCGGACAAGTTCAAAGGATCGTTGACCGCCGCGCAGGTGGCGGACGCCCTCGGCGAGGGGATGGTTTCTGCCGATCCCTCGCTCGAGATCGTCCGCCTGCCGGTCGCCGACGGCGGTGACGGCACCGTCGCCGCCGCCGTCGCGGCCGGTTGGGAGTCGACCCCGGTCACGTGCGACGGTCCGACCGGCCGACGCGTGGATACCTCGTATGCGAGGCGGGGCACCTCTGCCGTCGTCGAACTCGCCTCGGCGGTCGGTCTGGAACTGCTCGACGAATTGGACGCACTGCATGCGAGCACGTTCGGTCTCGGCACCGTCATCGCGCATGCTCTCGACAACGGTGCCGAACACATCGTCGTCGGCCTCGGCGGAAGCGCGTCCACCGATGGCGGCGCCGGGATGCTGCAGGCTTTGGGCGCTCGAATTCTCGACGCCGACGGTAACGAGATCGCGCGAGGTGGCGGCGCACTCCGCGGTGCGGTACGGCTGGACACCACGGGACTTCACCGAGCGCTCAGCGGTGCACGGATCCAACTCGCGTGCGATGTCGACAATCCGCTGCTCGGGCCGACCGGTGCCAGTGCGGTATACGGACCGCAGAAGGGTGCGAACCCGCAACACATGCTCTACCTCGAACATGCGATGCGGCAGTGGGCTCACGTGGTGAGGACTGCGATCGGCCGCGACGTCAGCGGATATGCAGGCGCCGGCGCAGCAGGGGGCACCGGATTCGGTGCACTCGCGGTTCTGGGCGCCGACATCCGGCCCGGTATCGACACCGTTCTCGATCTGATCGAATTTCACCGACGCTTGGCCGGTGCCGACCTCGTTGTCACGGGCGAAGGCTCGCTCGACGAGCAAAGTCTGTACGGCAAAGCACCGATCGGTGTCGCGCTGGCAGCGAGAAGTGCCGGTGTCCCCGTGGTCACGGTGTCGGGCCGCCGAACCGTCGGGTTGGACAGACTGCGCGACTACGGAATCGTTCACTCCTACGCCTTGACCGACCTCCAGCCCGACACGGCCATCGCGATTCGTGACGCGACTCCCCTGGTGCGCCGAGTCGGAGAATTCATCGCACTCTCCGCTGTCACAACGCTTACCGCCACTACTTCTGAAGGAGTTTCATGAGTTCCCCTGATTTCACCCAGTTGACCGACCTCGCCTCCCGGGCCTTGGGCGGTAGCGTCTCCGCAGCGAACGACGAGCTGTTCGCCCAGCGCGAGAACCTGATTCGGGCCGAGGCTCCATTCTTCGATCCCACCGATTTCGGGCACAAGGGCAAAATCTACGACGGCTGGGAGACACGCAGGCGACGAGATGTAGGCAGAAACGACTGGGCTGTGGTGCGTCTCGCTGCACCGGGGGTGGTGCACGGAGTCGTGGTCGACACTGCCTACTTCACCGGAAACTACCCACCGTTCGTGTCGGTGGAGGCAGCATTCGTCGAGGGATATCCGTCGATCGAGGCCGTGCTGGAGGCAGATTGGCAGACGCTCGTCGCCAAGGCCCCGGCCGAGGGCGATACCCAGAACTTCTACGCAGTCGAGGACCGTCACCGGTGGACGCATGTTCGGCTGTCGATTTATCCCGACGGCGGCGTCGCGCGATTCCGCGTGCACGGCCGCGTCGTCCAGGATCCGCGGTTTCTCGGCGGCACAGTCGATCTGCTCGCCGCGGAGAACGGCGCGCGGCTCACAGAGTGCTCCGATGCGTTCTACTCCTCCCCGGCCAACATCATTCTGCCCGGCCGCGCACGGAACATGGGTGAAGGCTGGGAGAACTCTCGCCGCCGCGGCGGCGGAAACGACTTCGCCGTGTTCGAGCTCGCCGCCCCTGGTGTGCCGCGCCACGTCGAGGTCGACACCAGCTACTACGTCGGGAACGCACCGGGCTGGGTCCGATTGAGCGCCATCGATTCTCGCCGCGCTTCCGCCGCGGATCCCGCCGCCTGGACCGAGATCCTGCCCCGTACGGCCGTGCAGCCGGACACCCGACATCGTTTCCTGCTCGAGACTTCCGGCGCTGTCACTCACCTCCGACTCGACGTCTACCCCGATGGTGGTCTGTCGCGACTCAGATTGTTCGGCGAGCTCGACGGTGAGGCACTCGACAGCGTCGACCAAGCGTGGCAGGCATCCTCACCCGAATTGGCATCGAGCAGTTCGCGGTGACGTTCGACCTGCTGATCCGAGCCCCGCGGGCAATCGTCGACGGCGCTGAAGTGGCGGCGGCCGTCGGCGTCCGCGACGGGAGAATCGTGCACGTAGGCCCGCTCACGAGCGCCGATGCCCAGGGCGCTGTGGAGGTGGTGCAACTCGGTACGGACGAAGTGCTGCTTCCTGGACTGGTCGATACCCATGTCCACGTGAACGAGCCTGGCCGCACCGAGTGGGAGGGTTTTGCCAGTGCCACTCGCGCAGCCGCCGCGGGCGGCATCACCACTATCGTCGACATGCCCCTCAACAGCGTTCCGCCGACGATCGACACCGGTGCCCTCGAGATCAAACGCCGCGTGGCCGAACCTCAGTCCGTGGTCAACGTCGGATTCTGGGGAGGGGCCGTACCGGGCAACCTCGATCAGCTTCGGCCGCTGCACGAGGCGGGAGTCTTCGGCTTCAAGTGCTTTCTGCTCCATTCGGGAGTCGACGAGTTTCCGCCCCTCTCGCTTCCCGAGCTGGAGAAGGCACTGATCGAGATCGCCTCGTTCGACGGATTGATGATCGTGCACGCCGAGGACTCCGACGTCATCTCCTCCGCTCCGGCGGCGCACGGGCAGGCGTACACGGGCTTTCTCGATTCGCGACCCCGTGCCGCCGAGAATCTCGCCATCTCTCAGGTCATCGAACTGTCACGACGCACAGGATGCCGGGTGCACATTCTGCACCTCTCCAGTTCCGATGCACTGCCGATGATTGCGGCCGCCAAGCGGGACGGCGTGCGTGTGACGGCCGAGACGTGTCCGCACTACCTGTGTTTCGATGCCGAGGACATTCCCGCGGGTGCAACACAGTTCAAGTGTTGCCCACCGATCCGTGAGGCCGCGAACCGCGAGCTGCTGTGGCAAGGCCTCGCCGACGGAACCATCGACACCATCGTGACCGACCACTCGCCGTCGACCGTGGATCTGAAGCACCTGGACACGGGAGACTTCGGCGACGCGTGGGGAGGCATCGCGTCGCTTCAGGTGTCGCTGCCCGCAGTGTGGACCGAAGCGCGCCGGCGCGGATTCTCGCTGGCTGACGTCGTCCGCTGGATGGGCGTCAACACCGCCGATCAGGTGGGCTTGTCCGACCGCGGGCGAATAGCGGTGGGAGCCGTCGCCGATCTCGTGGCGTTCGCACCGGAAGAACACTTCACCGTCGACGTCGCGACGCTGCACCACAAGAATGCCGTGACGGCGTACGACCGACTCGGGCTCACCGGTGTGGTCCGCCGTTCGTGGATCGCACCGGTCGGCCAGCTCCTGAGAACCTGACCGTCCGCCATTCGAGAAAAAGCGTCCCCGCGGGGACGCTTTTTCTGTCTCCGGACTTGTCGGTGCGGCACGCTACCGTGCATAGAACATACATTCGAACAGTCCACGTTGGCATACAGCTGGAACGCACACCAAGGAGCTCGGATGCTTGTAGCAGTAAGCGGCAACAGAGCCCTCCCAGGAGATCCACCGACGAGTCCATCCGTGTCCGACAACACCGAGCGTCCGATCGAAGACATCGAGACCGAGATTTGCGCGCTGTCCGGGCAGATCGCCGCAGCAACCGCACGCTACTTGATCTTGCTCGCCGACTTCGATCGACGCCGAGGCTGGGCGAGCTGGCAACTCCGCTCCTGCTCCCACTGGCTGTCCTGGAAAGCGGGAGTGTCCCTGCACACTGCACGCGAACACGTCCGGGTCGCCCGGGCACTGGTCGACCTGCCACTCATCGCCGACGCCTTTGCCCGCGGACGGCTCTCCTACTCCAAAATCCGCGCGATCACCCGAGTCGCCGACAGCACGAGCGAACCCACCCTGCTTCGCCTCGCCCTCGAAGCGCCCGCAGCACATATCGACAGACTGTGCCGTGGACTGCTCGTCGCCCGCAGGCCGACGAAGAACAACAACCTCGACGACGCAAAGTACTGCGGCCGCTGGCACTGGGACGAAGACGACGGCTCACTGCTCATCCACGCTCGCCTACGCCCCGAGGATGGTGCCAGGCTTCTCGCCGCCCTCACCCGCGCCGAGTACGAACGCACCCGAACAGACCCCGAACTCGACGTCGACGGCGCAGCCCCCGCGCCGCGCAACATCGCGCCGGCACTCGTAGCGATGGCCCAGATGGTGTGTGCCGGTCTCGAATCCCCGGTTGCATCCCCGGCAGCCGAGGTCATCGTTCATCTCGATGCCGCCGCCTGCCATGCTCACCTCGACGACGGGCCAGGGCTCGAGGCCGAGTCACTCGCCGAGATCTTGTGCGACGCGACCATGCGCACAGTGAGCCATGGGTCGCTCGGCAAGACTATCTCGTGGAGCGCATCGGCACGGACTCCGAGCCGCCTGCAGTTGCGCGCGTTGACGATTCGGGATCGATGCTGCGTGGTCCCCGGTTGCGGACGAGTGCGATTCCTCAACGCACATCACGTCCACTACCACTCACGCGGTGGCCCGACAGTACTCGAGAATCTGGTGATGCTGTGCAGCGAGCATCACCGGGCATTGCACGACGGATACTTCACCATCGCCTCCGACGACAATCAGCAGTTCGTATTTCGGCACACCGATGGTCGCGCGATTCTCTACAGCCCTGCCATGACGGATGATTCGACGGACTTCGGCGAGCGCTACGGTGTGATCGACGGTGATGCCATTGTCCCGGACTGGCAGGGCGAAGGACTCGACCTGAGCTTCGCGACCGACGTACTCATCCGAAACTGGGAGCGAGCCGCGTGAGAGATCCTGCGTCGCGGTCGTGATGAATCGGGCCTCCCGACCGGACGAGCGGGACCGCGCTCCCACCGCGGCGCACCGCGACGAACTCCGCGGCGATGGCAACAGCGGTCTCCTCGGGTGTCCTGGCGCCGAGGTCGAGTCCGATCGGTGACCGCAGATGCGACAACTCCGAATCGGTGAGTCCCACCTCGCGCAAGCGCATCAGGCGGTCATGGTGCGTGCGCCGCGAGCCCATCGCACCGACGAATGCCACCGGCAGCCGCAACGCGACCTCCAGCAACGGCACGTCGAATTTCGCGTCGTGGGTCAGCACACACACCACTGTTCTCGAATCCACGGAGGCCTGGGCGAGGTAAGTATGTGGCCATTGCGTGACGACGTCGTCGGCGTCCGGAAATCGAGACCTGGTGGCGAAGACAGGTCGGGCATCGCACACCGTGACGTGATACCCGAGGAACTTACCGACTCGGGCGAGCGCGCCTGCGTAGTCGATCGCGCCGAAGATCAGCAGTTTCGGCTTCGTGGCGTAGGACTGAACGAACACGTCCAGATCCGGCCTGCAACGCACCGAACGAATACCGGACGTGCCGCTGTCGAGCATCGCGATGGCTTCGTCGATCACGACGGAGTCCACGTCGGCGAATCCCGTCGTCCCCGAGGCGCCATGTCTCCCGACCATCAGGAGCGCACCGGAGCCGTCGAGCAGCTGCACCGTCGCCACGGGCTCGTCGGCGAGAACCGCCTCGACCACCGCAAAGTTGACTGCGCGTGAGACGAAGACCTCGATCGTCCCGCCACAGGTCAGGCCGACCGCGAAGGCATCGTCGTCGCTGTAGCCGAAACTGGTCCGGACACAGTCACCGCCGGCAAGTACTTCACGGCACAGCTCGTATACCGCGCCTTCGACGCATCCGCCGGACACACTGCCCACGACGTCACCGTCGGCGTTCACGGCCATCGCCGCCCCCGGCAGCCGTGGAGCGCTGCCGGAGACGGAGACGACGGTGGCAATCGCATAGGGCATCCCTGAGGAGTTCCAGTGCGCGAGCCGCGCTGCAATCTCTTTCATCAGGAGATCCCGAGTGCCTCTTCGATCGGGTGGAGTGCGAAGTAGATCAGGAAGATCGCGCTCATCACGTACAGCAGCCAGTGGGTCTGTCGTGCCTTGCCTTTCGCGATACGGACGATCGTGTACGCAATCACTCCTGCAGCGACACCGACCGTGATCGAGTAGGTGAACGGCATCAACACGATGGTGAGAAAAGCGGGAATCGCGATCTCGGTGTTCTCCCAGTCGATCTTGCGGACATGGGTCATCATCAGCGCACCGACCAGAACCAGAGCAGGCGCCGCGGCGCCGACCGGAACGACTCCTGCCAACGGCGTGAAGAAGATCAAGCTGGTGAGGAGGCCGCCGGTCACGACGCTCGCCAAGCCCGTGCGGGCTCCTTCGGTCACACCGGCCGCAGATTCCACCACAGCGGTGTTGGCCGATCCGTTGATCGCGCCACCCAGGATGGCACCGAAACCGTCGATCGTCAGAATCCGGCTCAGCCCCGGCATCTTTCCTTGTTTGTCGACGAGACCAGCCTCTTCACCGACGCCGAGGATGGTACCCATGGCGTCGAAGAATCCCGAGAGCACCAGAGTGAACAGCACCACCGATGCGGTCACCACGCCGGCGCGGGCGAATCCGCCGAACAGGTCGACATCGAACAACAGGCCGAATTGTGGTGTAGCAACGATGGAATCGGGAACTTTCGGGACAACCGGCCCCCACGACTTCGGATCGATGTCGATGAGCGCGTTCAAGATGATCGCAAGGTTGGTCGCCACGAAGATTCCGATCAGCATCGCTCCCGGCACACGTCGAACGAACAGCATGATCATCACCACCAGTCCGACGCAGAACACGAACACCGGCCAACCGGCGAGCTTGCCGAACGTTCCGAGCGTCACTGCTGTCGCCGCTGAGTCGTGATGACCGACGAAGCCGGCGTCGACCAGCCCGATCAATGCGATGAATGCTCCGATTCCGACGCCGATCGCCTGCTTGAGCACCAACGGAATGGCATCCATGATCAGTTGCCTGATCCCGGTCAAGGCGAAGACCACGATGACGACGCCCTCGAGCACCACAAGGCCCATCGCCTGCGGCCATGTCATGTACGGCGCAGCTTGGAAGACGACGATCGGTGTCACCCCGAGGCCCGCCGCCATGGCGAGCGGGGCGTTTCCGACGACACCCATCAACACTGTCGTGATTCCCGCGGACAGCGCGACCATCGTCGACAGTTGAGCCGGATCCAGTGTCGCGCCGGTGACATCCTTGGCGTCGCCGATGATCAGTGGAATGAGAACGATGAGGTACGCCATCGCGACGAATGTCGTCACGCCACCGCGAATCTCGTGTGAGATAGTCGATCCACGAACGGAGATGGAGAAGAATTTGTCGATCTGAGACAAACGTGGTTCACGTTCGCGAGTGCTGGAAGAATCGAGCTGTGTCATGATGCCCTCCCAGGGCTGTGAGAAGAACTGGTTCTGTCCTAGCCGTTGACGATGTGTTCGGGGCGAATCGGTACGCGGGTCAGCGCGAGACCGGTGGCGTCGCGGATGGCAGCCACGACGGCCGGCGTCGACGACAGCGTCGGGGGCTCGCCGGCGCCGCGAAGACCATAGGGAGCCAGCGGATCTGCGTTCTCGAGAATGTCCAGGTTCATGGGCGGCATGTCGAGAATGGTGGGAATGAGGTAGTCGGTGAACGACGGGTTCTTCACCAGTCCGTTCACGACGACGATTTCTTCCATCACGGCAAGGCCGAGCCCTTGTGCCGACCCGCCGTGAATCTGACCTTCGAGCGAGAGGCGGTTGAGGATCTTGCCGACGTCCTGAACTGCCGCCATCTCGACCACCTTCACCAGGCCGAGCTCCACGTCGACATCCACCACTGCCCGGTGGACACACAGAGCTAGCTGCGTATGGCTTGCGCCCTGCCCGGTCACGGGGTCCATTCCGCTGGTGGGGCGATGGTGGAACTCGCGGGTTTGTTCGATGACGCGCTCACCGAGCACGTCCTCGATCGTGGCGAGAACTCCGTCGGTGACCGAGACGATCTTGCCGCCGTCCAGACTCAGATCCGAAACAGCCCGACCGACATACAATCCCGCAAGCACGAACACTGCCTCCCGCACGGCCTCGCACGCAGCTTTCACCGCACCGCCGGTCATGTACGACTGGCGCGACGCCGAGGACGAGCCCGAGTTGCCGACCTTGGTGTCGGCCGGATGAATCACGACCTTCGTCACGCCCAGTTCGGTGCGAGCGATCTGCGCCTCCAGTGTGACGAGTCCCTGACCGACTTCCGCTGCCGCCGTGTGCACCAACGCGGTTGCCTCGCCGCCGATCACTTCGAGTCGAACCCGAGCAGTGGAGTAGTCGTCGTAGTTCTCCGAGAAGCAGATGTTCTTGAGACCGACGCCGTACCCGACGCCGCGTACGACGCCTTCGCCGTGGGTGGTCTGCGACGCTCCTCCCGGCAGATTCCGGATGTCGGACGCGTCGACCGGGGCCGGCAGCGGCATCGCTTCGGCGCGGGCGAGCATCTCCGCCAGGGGTGCAGGTGCTTCCACGACCTGGCCGGTCGCGAGCACCGAGCCTTGGCTCACCGCGTTGATCTGTCGCACCTCGACCGGGCTGAGCCCGCAGGCCTCGGCGAGCTTGTCCATCATCGACTCGTACGCGAAACAGGCTTGGACAGCGCCGAATCCACGCATCGCGCCGCACGGCGGATTGTTGGTGTAGACCCCGTAGGCGTCGATCTCGATGTTGGGGATCACGTAGGGTCCGACACCGAGCGAGGCTGCATTTCCGACCACGTTCAACGTTGCGGAGGTGTAGGCGCCACCGTCGAGGATGATCTCGACGTCCGCGTACAACAATTTTCCGTCGCGGGTCGCGCCGTACTCGTAGTGCATCTGCGCTGGATGACGGTGGACGTGGCCGAAGAACGACTCGTAGCGGTTGTAGACGATCTTGACGGGCTTCCCGGTATGCATCGCGAGCATGGCGGCGTGGATCTGCATGGACAGATCTTCACGACCACCGAATGCACCGCCGACGCCGGCGAGCGTCATCCGGATCTTCTCCTTCGGCAGTCCGAGGCACGGTCCGATCTGTTCGAGATCGTTGTGCATCCACTGAGTGGCGACATAGAGATCGATGCCGCCGTCGTCGCCTGGAATCGCCAGGCCGGACTCGGGGCCGAGGAATGCCTGATCTTGGATTCCGACCGAGAACTCGCTGCTGACAACGATATCCGCCGCTGCCTTGGCGGCAGCTACGTTGCCTACCCGTACCGGCTGATGCCGCGCCACTCCCCCACGCTCCTGCACGAACGGATACGTCGGATCCAGGGCCGCTCGCCGTGCGTCGGTCAGCGGTTCGAGGACCTCGTACTCGACGAGAATCTTCTCCATCGCCCGGCGCGCCGTCTCGGGGTGATCGGCCGCGATCAACGCGATCGGTTCTCCCTCGTGACGAACCTCGTCGAACGCGAGTACGGGTTGATCCCAGGTGTGATCGAGCCCGAAGCACTTGCGTCCGGGGACGTCCTCGTGAGTCAATACCGCTTCGACACCGGGAGTTGCCAGCGCCTTCGAGATATCGACCGACACGATCCTGGCACGCGGATGTGGGCTCCGCAGGGTTGCGCCCCACAACATTCCGTCGATGAACAGGTCGGACGAATAGGCGAACTCACCCTTGACCTTCAAGTTCCCGTCGGGTCGCAGTGGGCTGTCGCCGACTCGTCCGCGCCCGGGCGCCGCAATGTCTGTCGGCGCCTGCGTCGGCGCACTCACAGGACGTCCTTCGCGAGTGCCATCAGACGACGGTGTGCGTCGACGCCTTCGCGCGCGACAGCATCTTGCGGCGCGCTGACCAGGATGTCGTCTTCGACGATGGTGCGGCCGCCGACCATCAGTCGACTCAGCGGCGGGGTCTGACCGTAGGCGAACGCCACGATCGGATCGTCCACCGCGGAGTAGAAGCCATCGGTGCGCCAGAGTGCGAGGTCCGCGAGCTTGCCAACCTCGATGGATCCGATCTCGTTCTGCCTCCCCAGGACGGTTGCTCCACCCAGCGTTCCGATCTCCAGAGCCTGGCGTGCCGTCAACGCCGTGGGGCCGTACTTGGCACGTTGCATGTACATGGCCTGGCGCACTTCCCCTGCCAGCGGCACCATCTCGGCCGAGGCGCTGCCGTCGACGCCGAGTCCGACCGGCGCTCCGGCGGCGAGGAGATCGGACACCCGCGCGATTCCGGCTCCGAGCCGGGCGTTCGAGCTCGGGCAGTGTGCGGTTCCGGTTCCGGTCGCGGCCATCTTCGCAATATCGGAGTCGTGTAGATGGACGGCGTGCGCGAACCAGACGTCGTCACCGAGCCAACCGACCTGTTCCATGTATTCGACGGGTGTGCACCCCATCTGCTCGATGCAGTGCTCCTCCTCGTCCATCGTTTCGGCAAGGTGAGTGTGCAGCCGGACACCCTTGGCCCGAGCGAGCGCGGCGGATTCGATCAGCAGATCCTTGCTGATCGAGAAGGGCGAGCACGGTGCGACGGCGATCTGCAGCATCGAACCGAACGAGGTGTCGTGGTAGGTGTCGATCGCATCCGCGGTGGCGCTCAGGATGTCGTCGAGGCTTTCGACCACCTCGTCCGGCGGTAGTCCTCCGTCGGAGACTCCGCGATCCATCGAGCCGCGGCACGGTTGGAACCGGACACCGATGCGTCGCGCCGCCTCGATCTCGGCGGCGAACAGATCACCGCGTCCTTTGGGAAAGATGTAGTGGTGGTCGGTCGTGGTGGTGCAGCCGGATTTCGCGAGCCATCCCAATCCTGCCGCCGCGGCGCCGCCTACCACCTCGGCATCCATCTTCGACCATGGCTTGTACAACGCGACCAGCCATTCGAACAGCGTGTTGTCCTTCGCCAGTCCCTGCGATGCCCACTGGTAGAGGTGATGGTGTGTGTTCACCAGGCCAGGAGTCAGCAGTCCGCCCTTGGCATCGATCGACTCCGCGCCCTCGAACACGGGGGCCGGTCCTGAGCCGAGCGCGGTGATGATGCCGTCCTCGACGACAACGTAGCCGTGCGGAATCTCATGGCCGACGATCGGGGCCACGTAGGCATTGTCAATGATTGTCACAGTCATCGGGTTTCGGCCTTTCGAGTGGCAGCGAGTCGCACCGCGTCGAGTATTTTTTCGTATCCTGTACAGCGGCACAGGTTTCCTGCGAGGGACTCCCGAATCTCGGCGTCCGACGGGTTCGGCACCCGCTCGATCAGATCATGCGCCTGCACGACGAGACCGGGTGTGCAGAAACCACATTGCACGGCGCCACATTCGACGAAGGCTTCCTGCATCGGGTCGAGGCGATCGCCGGTGGCCAATCCTTCGACCGTCCTGACCTCACGTCCTTCGACCTGGCCTGCGGCCACGAGGCATGCACACGCCGGAATGCCGTCGAGATAGACGGTGCAAGAACCACATTCGCCTTGTTCACAGGCGTTCTTGGACCCGGGAAGACCCAGCCGCTCGCGCAGCAGATAGAGAAGACTCTCACCTTCCCAGACGTCGTCGGCTTCCAGATCCTTACCGTTGACCGTGCAATTGACACGCATCAGGCTGCCTTTCCGTTGTCGCCGAGGTCTTTACATGCCCACCCGAGAGTTCGTCGCGCCATGACGGCCAGCGCATGTCGGCGGTAGTCCGCAGTGCCGCGAACATCGTCGATGGGGCTCGCAGCTTCCGACACCAATGCACCGAATCGCTCGGCCACCGAGGGCTGCAGTGCCCCGGACCAGTCGAGTTCTGCGGCAAGGAATTCCTCGGCAGCATAAGCCCGACGCGGCGTCGGCGCAGCGGAGCCGAGACCGGTTCCGACTCGTTGCTCATCGGGAAACAGAGCGATCGAGAACGAACAGACTGCGATGACCATCGCGTTGCGCGTACCGATTTTCGAGAAATACTGCGGGCCTGCGGCAGGCCGGACGTGAAAAGCGCGAATCAGCTCGTCCGGCTCACAGGAGTTCCGCTTGACGCCGACGTAGAACTCGCCGGCTGGGATCATCCGCGTTCCCCGTGAAGCCGACTCGACCTCGATCACAGCGTCCGCGGCGAGCAGTGGCGCGTGCAGGTCGCCGGCGGGCGAGGCGCCACCGAGGTTTCCGCCGACTGTTCCGCGGTTCCGAATCTGCGGGGACCCGACGGTCCGCGACGCCTGGGCGATGCCAGGGAGTCGGTCGCCGAGTTCGGCGATTATCCGCACATAGGGAACACCGGCGCCGACACGAAGAGTGCCGTCGTGCAGTTCGTGCCAGGTGGTCAGTTCCTCGATGGGGTTCAGATCGAGCAGTGCACCCGGTCGATGCACGTCGAAGTTCATCTCGACCATGACATCGGTCCCGCCCTGGATGGGGACGGCGTCGACGTCGTCGGCTTTGGCCGCCAGTGCATCGGCCCAGGTTTGTGGCCGTAAAAATTCCATGGACCAAGTACAGCCGCAGGTGACCGGCCGAACGAGGGGCAGGAACGACGAACTATGACGGCGATCACAGTGTAGGTTCTGGATGTTCCTACAAAGAGCGAGGTCGATACATCGTGAGACTGCACGATTTGGTCGAATTACCCGAACTGAACTTGCAGCAGATAGTCACGCCCGAACACTTCGATCCACTGATTCGGTGGGTGGTCACCACCGACATGCTCGATCCGAGCCGCTATCTGAAGGGTGGCGAACTGGTACTCACCGGCCTGGTGTGGCGTACCGAGGCTGCCGACTCCTTCACGTTCGTTCGGTCGGTCGCCCGGGCCGGTGTCGCCGCCGTGGCTGCGTCCGAAGGCGGCCTGGTGCCGGTCGATCTGATCGACGCATGCCGCGAGCACGGCCTACCGCTGTTTCGCGTTCCGGCAGACGTGGCTTTTGCCACGGTCACCGAAAGCGTCGTGCGGAGATTGTCGAGCGCGAGGACCTCGGACCTGAAGGCAGTGTTGGACAGGCATCAACGCCTTGTCGCGACCACCGGTCCCGGCGGCATGGGACCTTTGCTCGATCTCGTCGGCAGCGAGCTCGGAATGCGATGTTGGGTCCTCACTGCATCCGGCCGAGTGCTGGCCGGGCCGGGCGATCTGGCCGATCCGGTCCATCTCGCTCGCCAGTTCCTGACCGCACGACGCCTCCCCCACTTCGTGGAGGAGTTCGATATTTCATTGCTGCCCGTCGACGACGACTCGACGGCACGGGTCGTCGACTGGTTCGTCGCCGTCGACACCGATTGGCAGACATGGCATTCGGAGCGCCTAGCGCTGGCCGAGCAGCTGACGTCGATCGTTGCTGCCGAACGCGTGCGCTCCGATGACCGATTGAGCGGATCTGGAATTCTCGCGCAGGAGTTCATCCGCGCGGTCCACGAGGGAGCGAATGCATCCGAGTTCTCGCAGCAGATGCACGTCGTCGGACTTCCACTCGAATCTCACTACATCGCCATCGCCGCCGCGGTCTCCGAAAACGTTCTCCGGCTCGGCGAAGTCAGAGCGCTCGTTCGGGAGATCACGACCGATTCGACTGCAGCGGTGGGAATCGTCGACGGAGAAGTAATTGCAATCGTGCCTGCGACCGAAGATCTGACGCCCTCGATCGAACGTGTTGTCGACGTTCTCGCTCCGGGACTTACCGGCACCGGACTGTCGATCGGAGTCAGCAGCCTCGTCGCGGCCCGAGATATCCGCAGTGCCGTGGAGGAGTCTCGGCACGCACGCGGACTTGCGGCGCGTCGCGGTGACGATCGCTACGTGGTCGGTCACGACGAGCTCGCCACGCTCGTTCTGCTGTTGGCGGGTGTTCCCGATGACATTCGGCACATGTTTCGTGCGCGACTCCTGGCACCGCTGACGGAATACGACAGCGTCCACAAGAGCGATCTGATCGCGACCCTGTCGGCATTTCTCGACACCAACGGATCGTGGACCAAGTGTGCCGAGCTGATGCACCTGCACGTCAACTCGGTTCGATATCGCATCCAGAGGGTAGAGGAGCTCACCGGACGTGACCTGTCTCGACTCGAGGACCGCGTCGAGTTCTATCTCGCCCTCCGGCTGACCTGAGGGCTGCGCATGCGTGTCACTACCCATCTGATACCGATCAGTGTCAAGATCGAGTGGTGAGCACTTCCGAGACCGGCACCGCCCCGGGTCGTCCGTACCGTGGTTCCTTGCCGGGAGAACGCCGTGACCTGCGGCGAGAGAAGCTACTCGACGCCGCGGTCGACATATTCGGAACGAGCGGTTACCGCTCGGCATCGATCGACCGGATCTGCTCGACGGCAGGATTGACCAAACGCTACTTCTACGAGTCCTTCGACAGCAGTGAGGACCTGCTGACCGCGGTGTATCGGCGAGCAACCACCACCATGCTCGGCGCGATCGTCACACCCTCGATCGACAACTCGGCAACGTCCGAGGAAGTGCTGAAAGCTGCGCTCTCGAACTTCTTCCAGGCAATCGCCGACGATCCGCGTTCTGCCCGAATCGTGCTGCTCGAGGTCCTCGGCGTGTCGGCCGAGGTCGATGCGCTGTACCGGCAGACGACGTCGCTGTTCGTCGACGCGGTGCTCGGGGTTGCCGAGTCCGTCGGCACGGCACGCGGCCTCGCAGGGCCCAACCGTCGGACACTGGCGATCGGCCTGGTCGGCGCCGTCTTGATGATGACTCAGCAGTGGTTGCTCGCCCCCGACTCGGAACCACTGGAGGGAATCATCGCCGGGGCGCACACCATTCTCGGCGCCGTCGCCTTCGGACGACTCGACTGACTATCGGCACGCGCGTCTATTGACGCTGGTAGAGCTGCTTTTCGTAGGAAGGTCCGTAGTACTGCTCCAGCTCGGCAAGAGTTTCGGGCGAGTTCGGCATCACGGCCTTGGTGATCGCCGCGACGGTAGGCATGACGGCGGGATCCCACGTCTCGGGCTCCCACAGACGCGATCTCATGAAGGCCTTGGCGCAGTGGAAGAAGACCTGTTCGACATCGACGACGAGGCACAGAATCGGCCGGTGGCCCTTCACCTTCATCTCGTCGAAGAACGGCGCATCCTTGATCAACCGTGCGCCGCCGTTGACACGGAGCGTGTCACCTCGGCCCGGGATGAAGAAGTTGATCCCGACGAACGGATTCAGCAGTACGTTTCGATACCCGTCCATGCGTTTGTTTCCCGGGCGTTCGGCGATAGCGATGGTCTTGTCGTCGAGCACGTGAACCAACTGCCCCGCCGGATCGCCTTTGGGCGAGACGTCGCACCGACCGGCATCGTCGGCCGTGCCGATCAGACAGAACGGTGACTCGGCGAGCCATTGCACGTCGAGCGGATGGAGCACGGTCCGATCCTTGTTCGCGGCGCGATAACTCGGCGTACCGAACAACGCGGTGAGTTCCTCGGCGTCTCGAATCTCGTCCCATCCCATGTCTGCGACCCTAACAACCGCCGAGGCTCCAAGCCCAGAGCCGTGACACCGAGCTCAGCGCCGTGACACCGGCGCCCGCCACAGCCCGACCGTCGCATCGATCAGGTCGGTACCACAGTCGGCCCAGCTCGGTGGACGCTCCGGATGCTGTTGCGAGAACTCCAGTTCCTTCTCGGCGCAGACGTGCATCATCAGACTCCGCACCATCTCCCGGCGAGCACGACGGACATCGAGGGGAAGGTTCGGCAGTGATCGGTCCAGACCGTCGAGCGTCGACCGGAGCGCGACCGAGTCCGTCGCCTGCTCGTAGACGATCGTTCTCAACGACGGATCAGCGAGAAGTTGCACGTTGAAGCGGCCGTACCAACTCGGCACTCCCAGCGTGGCCAGATGATCGGTGTAGGGCCTGATCAGGCAGGACACCCAGTCTTCGAGTCGCTCCGACTCCCCGACGTGTTCGACCATCTCAGTCCGTGTTTCCTCGACCGCTCCCGAATGCCGGTCGACGATCGCGCGAACGAGGTCCGCCTTGGAACCGAAGTGGTAGGCGACGGCGGCGTTGTTGCCCTGTCCCGCTGCTTCGCTGACATGCCGATTGGACACCGTGTGGAGTCCCTCTTCGGCGTAGAGCCGTTCGGCGACCGACAACAATGCCTCGCGTGTGGCGCTGGTACGTGCCGACCTCGTGCCGCTGCCGTCGATGCCGCTGCTGTCGATGTCGCTGCTGTCAATGCCGCTGCCACCCATACGGCCAGCCTTCCACAATAAAGTCGAGACCCTTCGAATCGGACATACCAGTCACCGTGACATCTCCACTTTGACGAAGTCAAGCAGTTGACTTAAATTATGTTCAGTCACCTGACTTAATTTCAACATTGGAGGGCTCAGCCCATGTCGTCATCGGTTACCGCACCCGATCGCGCAGCGTCACCGGCCACCGGCGCCGTCGTTGCCGTGCTCGCCTTCGCCGGCATCGTCGTCTCGCTGATGCAGACGCTGATCATTCCGCTGATTCCACAGTTGCCGACATTGCTGAATGCGCACGCTTCCGACACCGCGTGGGCAGTCACGGCGACACTGCTCGCGGGGGCGGTCGCGGTACCCGTGATGGGCCGACTCGGGGACATGTTCGGAAAGCGTCGTCTGCTGTTCGTGAGCCTCGCCTTGATGGTTGCCGGTTCCGTCGTCGGTGCGCTCAGCGAATCGCTGGTGCCGCTCGTCGTCGGCCGCGCGCTTCAGGGACTTGCCGCCGGGGTCATCCCGCTCGGAATCAGCATCATGCGCGACGTACTCCCCCGGGAGAAATTGGCCGGGGCGACAGCCACCATGGGCGCATCGCTCGGCGTCGGCGGGGCGCTCGGCCTACCGGTCGCAGCGCTGATCGCCGAGTACGCCGACTGGCACCTGCTGTTCTGGATATCCGCGGCCCTCGGCGTCATCGTCGCAGGCCTGATCGTTGTCACGGTTCCCGAATCCGAAATCCGCACGGGAGGCTCGTTCGACACCGTCGGTGCCGCAAGCTTGTCCATTGCGCTGATTTCGCTGCTCCTGGCGATCTCCAAAGGGTCCAGCTGGGGTTGGACCAGCTCGACCACCATTGGTTTACTCGTGGCTTTCGTCCTTTCACTGTCCTTCTGGGGCTGGTGGGAGCTCCGCACCGGGCAGCCCCTCGTCGATCTTCGCGTGTCGGCACACCGTCAGGTTCTGCTCACCAACTTCGCGTCCGTGGTGTTCGGATTCTCGATGTTCGCGATGACGTTGGTGTTTCCCCAGGTCCTTCAGCTGCCCGTTGCGACCGGCTTCGGTCTTGGACGGTCGATGCTGGTGACCGGCCTCGTGATGGCACCGTCGGGAATCGTGATGATGCTCGTCGCGCCGATCTCCTCGCGCATCACCACGACGAAGGGCCCCAAGACGACCCTGATGATCGGTGCAGTCATCGTGTCCGTCGGGTACGTGTTCGGCGTCGTCACCATGAGCGAAATCTGGCAGCTCGTCGCGATCTCGAGCATCATCGGGGCCGGAATCGGCATGGCGTACGGTGCGATGCCTGCACTCATCATGGGAGCAGTGCCACCGTCCGAGACTGCGGCGGCCAACAGCTTGAACACGCTGATGAGATCTCTCGGAACGTCCACTGCCAGCGCCGTGGCCGGAGTGATCCTCGCTCAGATGACGATCACGATGGGATCGGCGGAGGTCCCATCGCACGCCGGCTTCCGCGTCACGATGGCGATAGCGGCGGTGTCGGCACTGATCGCCCTCGCGCTCGCCGCGTTCCTCCCGCGATTCACACCGTCCGAATCGACAGTGACAGCCAATGCCCAGGATCCGGACGCAGCATCGCTCGCACGACATCGCTGACGTGTCAGGCGGCCGGGTGACCGCTCGTGAAGTCGAGAACCCGGCCGTACGCCAGCTTCGGTGAGAAGTCGCGTCGCAGGAGCCCGAAGTTCTGCTCGGGATCTGCCAGGTTGGTTCCGGCGTCGCGGGTGCTGTAGACGAAAGCCGGTCCGATCCAGGAGTTTCCGAGGACGGCGTCCATGATGATGCCGATGGTGTCCGCCTGCCCCTGCTCCGACACGGCCGTGGACGCCGTCCCCGTCGGAGCGCCGAACTCGGTCAGCCAGATCTGCTTCGCCGAGTCACCGCCCGCCACCATGATGTCGTGCATCGGCCACAGCTTCATCGCCGTGTTCCACGAGGACGTGCTCGGATCGTTCGGCAGCGCCGGGTACGTGTAGGGGTGAAGGTTGAAGCCGTCGAAGTAGGCGTTGGCACCGAGTTGATACATCTGCTGCAGGTATGTCGTCGGATCGATGTTGACGCCGTTGTTCGTCGCAGGCGCCAACCCGCCGGACAGCACAGTCGAGTTCGGTTGAAGCGCTTTGATCTTCTGATACGCGGCGCGCAACATCAGCGAATACGCAGCGACATCGGGCTGGGGTTTGAAGAATCCCACGATGTTCGGCTCGTTCCAGACTTCCCACAAATTCATGTGGTCGCGATAGCGTTGAACGACGGTACCGACGAAACCCGCATACGTATTCGGATCTGCCGGGCGGGAATGCGAATCACCAGCTGCCGCAGCAACTCTGGCCCAGGCCGGCGTGTAGCCGATGATTCCGAGGGGACACATCCCGTGCGAGACGACCGCGGCGAGCACCCGGTCGGTGTTCGACCAATCGAATCGTCCGCGGACGGCCTCGATACCCGACCAGTCGATGTCGACCCGAACGCCGAACATTCCGGCGTTGCTCGCGAGCGTGAGCTCGTGATCGAGATCCGCGTTGGACAGAGCACCGAGTGTCGCTCCAGGCGAGCCGCCGATGCGTGGCGCTGAAGACATATTGGTACATCGCCCATCCACAGTGGCAGGAGCCGCCGACGCGGATACCGACGTCGCCGTCAGAGAAACAACTGAAACAGTCAGAGCGATCAGCGTCAGCCGCACGCTCAGCGGTGCGCGCCGAAACATCGACAGAATATAACAGCACTTACTGCGCTCGAAACCATTCATTCGATGAAAATAAATTCTAAACATGACAAACGCCCGGCCGAATGAATCAGTAGTCGGACTGTTACTGCATTACCATCGGGCAAATGACTGAAGTTGTTCCCGGTTTCGACGACCGCCTCAACGAAATTCTCGAGCAGCAAGCCACCAAGGCCGGTGAGTCTCCCGACGCTTACGTGAGGCGCGCGGTCGTGACGAGGCTCGTCCAGGAACTGACCGACGACGACGCTTCCGAACTGGGCCTGCTCCTCGGTCATCTGAAGACCGTGCACATCGAGACACCCCTTGCGCCGGAACTGCCGAGGCGCGCACTCACCGACCCGGAACGGCTGGAGGCGGTCGCCAAAACCGGTTTGTTGGATTCACCACCCGAAGAGGCCTACGACCGCCTGGTCAAAATGGTCGCCGACGCTCTGATGGTTCCCAATGCAGCGTTCTCCCTGATCGACGAGCATCGTCAGTTCTACAAGAGCGCCGTCGGCCTTCCCGCCGAACTGGCGGAGGCCCGCGAGGTCGATGTGAACCGGACGATATGTCAGTACGTCGTCGACGACGGGCAAACGCTCGTCGTCGAGGACGCCCGTCAACACGAAGTACTGAAGAACCACCCGGCGGTTCTCGGCAATCTCGCAGTTTCCTATATGGGCGTGCCCCTCAAAGACGATGAAGGCCACACCGTCGGCACATTGTGCGTGTGGGACCAACAGCCGCGCGCCTGGACAATCGGCCATCAACAAATCTTGCAGGATCTTGCCTGGATTGTTCGCGAGCGAATCTACGGCTGAAGAACGAGAAGCACATCGGACAGCCCGAAAAACTTATCCGAAACAGGAATCAAGTCGCTTTCTCGTAACACGATCGATAGTGCAAACAATGACCCACCGTGGCGAACTGGGTTAGCCTTTGGCAATGCTTGGAACGCGAACTAGGTCCCAAACGAAAGTCTGACGAGTGTCCAAAACTCTCGAGTCCACAGCGACAGCGGATGCACTGCGCGATGTGCACAGCAGGCCTCGCAGCCTGACCGATCGCCTGCGTGTCGATCCGCTCCACACCATCGTCACCGTCTCGGTCGACGTCCTGGCTGCGACCATCGCCGTGATCGAAGCCGTGCTGTGGCGAACCGGAAGCCTCACCGAACTCGGCTGGTTACCTTGGCTGTTCATTCCGATCGTCATCGCAATACTCGGCGCAGGTGGGCTGTATCGGCGAAGCCTGCGCAGAAACTTCTTGGACGAGATCGGCCCGGTGGAGACCGCCGTTGCGTTCGCGACGCTCGCGATGCTGAGCGTCATGCTCGTGGTCGAGACGGCGTATCGGCCAGGAGCGCTGATGATCCGCATGTGGCTGACTGCGGCGGTGGCCATTGCGGTGGGACGTCTGATACGTGCAGCGATTCAGCGCCGAATCAGGACGAAGTATCACTCGGCGGCACCGACCCTCATCGTCGGCGGCGGACCCATCGCGCATCAGCTGGTGTCCAGAATGCGCGAGTTCCCCGAGTACGGCCTGACCCCGATCGGTTTGGTCGACGTCGTTCCCGTCGCCGCTGTCGATCCCAACGCGCCCGACTACATCGATATCCCCTACCTCGGTACCCCAAGCGAATTCGAACTCATCGCGCGCACGACAGGTGCCGAAGAAGTGATCATCGCGTTCGCTGCCGTCGAGACCCAACAGTTGGTGGCGGCGACGCGTAGCGCACATCAACTCGGCATGCGGGTGTGGATGGTCCCCCGCCTGTTCGACACGATCGGACTCAAGACTCGGGTGGAGCACTTGGGGGGCCTGCCTCTGATGGTCTTGCCCCACGTCGATCCGAAGGGCTGGCAGTTCTTCCTCAAAGGCGCGACGGATCGGGTTCTCACCAGTATCGGCCTGCTGCTGATTTCGCCGATCTTTCTGCTGTTGATGCTCTTGGTTCGCCTCAGTTCTCCCGGTCCGATCTTCTTTGCGCAGGAGCGGATCGGCAGGGACGGTATTCCGTTCGACTGCCTGAAGTTTCGGTCCATGCGTCCCCCACGGGCGTCGGATGCGGAGTTCGTTCGCACCGAGGGTGCGGCACCGGGTGGCGTCGAAGGTGTGGACCGACGAACCAAGATCGGTAAGATCATGCGCCAGACATCTCTCGACGAGTTGCCTCAGTTGCTCAACGTCATTCGCGGCGACATGAGCTTGGTCGGGCCGCGCCCGGAACGCCCGGAGTACGTGGACCTGTTCGCCCTGCAGATTCGTCGTTACGGAGAGCGCCACCGAGTCAAGGCAGGTGTCACCGGTTGGGCCCAGGTACACGGACTGCGTGGACAGACCTCCATCGCCGATCGCGCGGAATGGGACAACTACTACATCGAGAATTGGTCCATCTGGCTCGACGTCAAGATCTTGTTTCTGACCGTGCTCGCGGTACTGAAACGTGCCGAGGACTGAACAATGCACTGCCACACGCTGCGCTGCCATAAGATGCTCTGCCACCACAGCTCTCCCACCGAGTCGGCGCTCACACCGGGTAGTCCGTGATCACATTCATCGGGATCGCCTTCGCAGTGGTTCTGGTGGCGGCGGTCGCCTACGTGGTCGCGGTGGCGATCTTTCGCAGGCCGCAGCGAGGTGTGCTCCTGCTCGCTGCGTTCGTACCGCTCAATGGGCTCTTGTTTCTTCTTCCCCTCCCGGGCTTGGTGTCCGGATGGAAGGAAGGCCTTGTCCTGTTCACACTCGGGTGTGCGTGGATCCGCCGCACCCGGTCACCGGCATCACCGCCTCTGCTCATGCCGTGGTGGCCCGCGGCCGCACTGTTCGTCGTGTTCGGAACTGTCTCGGCTCTCGCGACGTTCGGCGTCGTAGGCATCTTCGCCATCAAGGTCACGTTCT
This sequence comes from Rhodococcus sp. (in: high G+C Gram-positive bacteria), assembly GCF_023264675.1. GTDB lineage: Bacteria > Actinomycetota > Actinomycetes > Mycobacteriales > Mycobacteriaceae > Rhodococcoides. The sequence continues at coordinate 72,884 of NZ_JAHFVG010000019.1, read as the reverse complement.
TCTACATCCTGTTGATCGCCATCATGTGGTTGGCACCCTTCGACGCGCAGGATCGCGACAACGTGGTGTCCGTACTCATGGGTATGGGCGCGTTCACATCCTTCGTTGGCATCGCTCAGCTGGTCGCGGGCCCGGCCGCGTTGGTCTCGCTCGGCTACGAGTACGGAACCCAGGTCCGCACATCGGGCGGACTACTCCGCACGTTCAGCACGTTCAACCTGCCGTTCCCGTTCGGGCTGTACGTGATGCTGTCTCTGCTCGTCGGCGGCGCAGTCGCACTTGCCGCCCCACAGCGTCGACGCAACATGCTGTTTCTGCTCGCCTCCCCGGTGATGGTGGTCGCGATGGCCAGTTCGATCGTCCGCGGCGCGATTCTCGGCCTCGTGGTCGGAGTCGTCTATCTGATCGCCATCCGGTTTCGTTTTCTCGCCGCACCACTCGGCGTCGCCGCTGCGGCCATTGCCGTCGTCGTGCCCTTCGTACCGAAGATCACGGCGGTCTTCTTCTCCTCCAGCAGCCTCGGTCAGCGCGGCGACGGGTGGAACAACATCATTGCCAGCATTCTGGTGCACCCCGTGGGCACCGGCCTCGGCTCAAGTGGCTCGGCGGCCGACAGGATCTCGACAGCATCGGGTGCCAACTTCCAGCGGGACGGACTGTCGACCAATTACCAGCCGGACAACTATTACGTGAAAGCCGCTCTCGAATTGGGCCCGGTCGGCCTGTGGGCGGTAGTGGCACTGTTGGTTGCCGCGCTGCTGTGGTGCACGCGTCTTTCACGTGCTCTGCCGGGGAACGACGGCGCGCTCGCCCTCGGTGTCGGCGCCTCGATCGTCGCCGCAATGTTCGCCAGCCTCGTCTCGACCTACTTCGAGATCTTCCCGATCGACGTCTATTTCTGGTTATTGTTAGGGGTGGTGGGATGCGCAGCAGCGCAACACGGTTCATCTACGGGGCGCTCGCACTCCGGCCGGGTGGAAGCGGTGTACAGACCTACATCCGTGAGTTACTGAACGAGCTTCCCCGCCAACTCCCCGGCGCCGATCTTGCTGCCGTCGTACAGAAAGACGCAATCGGCGAGTTGTCTCCTGGCGTTCGCCCGCTGTCTCGCCCGGTGGCAGGCGGCGCGGTACGCGCCGTACTGGGCGCACTCCCCGTCGGTGCCTGCGACGTGGTTCACGGTCTCGATGTGGACCTTCCGCTCGCCACCCGTGCTTTCAAGGTCGCGACCGTGCACGACCTTTCGGTCATCGACATGCCCTCGGCGTCGAGCAGGTTCCGAGCCCTCGGCGAACAGCGTCTGGTCCGCCACACGTTGCGCCGAGCCGACCTCCTCATCGCCGTATCTCAGTTCACGGCGGACCGGATCAAAGCGGTGAGCGGTCGCGACGCCGCCGTTGCCGAACTCGCCCCCGCCGCCTGGGCCACTCCGCCGGACGAATCGCACATCGAGGCGGTGCGTGCCAAGTACTCGCTTCCCGACAAATTCGTCCTACAGGTCGGCACCGTCGAGCCCCGTAAGAATGTGCAACTCGTTGCCGACGCGGCGGATCGACTCGGCATTGCATCGGTGCTCGCGGGTGCTGGATCCACCGGCCGCAGCGCACCGACTACTTCGATCGGACTCGGCTACATCGACGTCGAGGATCTACCGGGCTTGTACGGTGCGGCGACCGTCACCGCCTATGCCTCGCGGTACGAGGGATACGGTCTACCACCGGTGGAGGCGATGGCGTGCGGCGGCGCCGTTGTCGCGAGCGCAGTCGGAGCGCTTCCCGACGTGGTAGGCGACGGCGCGGTACTGCTCAAATCCGAACGCGTCGAGAATTGGGCGGATGCACTGCGACCCATCGTGTTCGACCCTGATGCACGCAAGAGTCTGACCGCGAACGCGCTCACCGTGGCCGCTACCTTGACGTGGCGCCGCACTGCCGAGGCCACCGCTCGGGCCTACCGTGATGCGGGGGTCGGCGGATGACGGAAAGTTCGGTTCCCGATGGTATGGACACACCCCAGGACTACCGGGCGATAGCAGCCGATCCCAAGGCCGCGGCTCGGGCAACTGCGGCGGTTTTGGCGAGCCGCGTCGTCGTCGCGGCGCTCGGCTGGATCGGCAGCGTCATCGTCGCGCGTTCGCTCAGCCCGGACGAGTGGGGTCAATTCAGCTTCGTCTTCGCGCTTCTCGGGCTCATGTCGGTGGTGACGGATCTCGGTGTCGGTCGTGTCGTGCTCGCCCGACTCATGGACAACGATCCCGAGGAAATCGGCCGAACGGCCTCGTCGTTTCTGGCGCTGCGAACGGCACTCGGATTCGGCGGCTACGTGCTGGCAGTCGCCTACGTGGCAGTTCTCGGCTATCCGAGCGAGGTGATCATTGCCACCGCAGCAGGCGGACTGGTCGTGGTGTTCGCCACGCCGAGTCACGCATTGTCGGTGCTCTACCAAAGCCGACATCGCCTGTTACTGGTCGCCGTGTCCGAAAGCCTCGGCCAAGTAATCCAGCTCGGCCTCACCGTTCTGGCCGCGGTGTTCGCACCGACTCTGCTGATCTTCATCCTCCCCGCCGTCGCCAACGAGATCTACAAACTGGTGACCAAGGGATTCGGGATCCGCAACCGCACTCTCGGTCTGCGGCCGTCCAAACACATCGAGTTCAGTAGGTGGGGCCCGTATCTGAAGGAGGCAATTCCTCTCGCCATCGGCTTCGCGCTCACCGTTGCGATGCTGAAGATCGATGTTCTGATGCTCAGTCTTCTCGATTCGTTCGATGCTGTCGGCCTGTACTCCATCGGCTACAAGTTCTCGGACATGATGGATACGTTCGCTCTTGCCGCCGTGGCGCCGGTGAGCACGCTGCTGATTGCATCGTGGCCGCACGATCTCGAGACGTTCCGGTCCCGATCCCGTTCGGCAGCGACACTGTTCGCCGTGTTCGGCGCCATGGCAGTCGCGGCGTTCTGGCCGTCCGCCGAGCCATTGATTCGGTTGCTCTACGGCGAACGTTTCGTGGAGGGCGCGAACGCGGCTCGACTGCTCGTCCTCGGGGCGGCGTTGATGTCGCTGGTGCTTCTCGGAATCTTCATGCTCGCCTCGGCAGGCATGCAACGGCACTACCCGGTGGTCGCTCTGCTCGGGCTCGCCTTGAATGTCGGGCTCAATGTGATTCTCATTCCACGCATGTCCTACAACGGGGCAGCGATATCCACTGTGGCAACGATCGGCACGACCGTCGTACTGCTGTGGATCGTCATCGCTCGGAGTATGCCGATGTCCGGCTTGTTGCCGGTTCGGTCGATCGTGGCGCTCGTGGTGATCACGGCGGTGTGGACCGGAGCGGGATATGCTGCCGTTCACACATTTTCCGCGTTCTGGTTTCCGGTATCGGTGCTCGCGGCGGCACTCGTGGGCGGCTCCGTGATCGGTTTGGTTGCTGTCGGTGTCATGGAATCGCCTCTGCCACGCGGAAAGAAGGAGGATTCGTGACCGGGCCGTCCGCGGTACCCGGTCTGCCGCGAACACCGTTTCAGCATCAGCCGTTCGATTTCGCACTCGAAACAAGACCACACCCCGTTTCAACGAGTTTTTCTGCACTCCTGCATATTTCACCCTCATCGATGATGTTGACCAGCAGCGACGCACACCCGAGACCGACAGGCCAGACCGAAGGCAACGAACCGTGCTACTGCTCGGTTATCATCGAAAAGACGACGTAAGGAGATTCGGTTGGTGCACGTAGAGAACGCCACCCACCGCAGCGATGTCCCTCCTTCGATAGACCTGGCTGGACACATGCGTGAACTCGGTCGCGCATTGCTGCCCGCGTTGGTTGTCGCGTTGATCGTCGGAGCCGCTGTGTTCTATGTTCGAAGCGAGTTGACCGACAAGGAGTATTCGGCATCGGTCGTCACCGAAGTGAAGCCGACCCAGACTCTGGTCCCCGGTGACGCGTTCATCGAACAGATGCGAGGGCCATTCATCCAACTCGCCACCGATACCGACGTGCTGCAGCAGGTTCTGGGTCAGGTCGATACCGATCTGGATGCCTCCGAACTCGCGAGCAGTGTGACCTTGACCCCTGGCACCTCCCCCGCCCTTCTGACGTTCACCGTCACCGCGGATTCGCCCGAACTTGCACTCGAACTTGCGCAATCACTCGTCTCCACCGTTGCGCAGGCATCGCAAGCCAACTACGCCCGCGACACGCAGGGGCAGGTCGAGCAGGCGCAGGCGGCCATCGCTGCCGCGGAAGCCAAGGTTTCGGGCCTTGCCGCCGACGATCCGACACGAACGACAGCGGCAACGGAACTGACCAATCTTCAAACTCAGCTGTCCACTCTCCAGAGCAGTGGCGGCGACCAACTCGTGGTATTGGCCAGTCCGGAGCAGAGCACAACCCCCGTGGCCCCGAAGCCGTTGTCCGAGGCATTGGTTGCCGCTCTCGCCGCTCTGATCGTCGCCGCCGAATTGATCGTGCTGCTGCGCGGCAGATTCGGATCGAGGCCGAATCGATCGTGGGCACGACGCGCGGCGAAGAAGAACGGAGCTCGGTTCGACACCGGGGCGTCGGACACTCTGCCCCCGGTGTTGGTGGCGAAGATCGACGCACTACAACGTGACAGCGTCGATACCGCCACCAATGCAAGACACTCCGCTCACACACGCGATTCGGTGATCGTCGTGCTTGTCGGCGACGACGCCGCATACGTACCACCGCCCACCTATGCATCGGCTGACCGCCCGCAGCGATCCGCGGTAGTCACCATGGGCCTGACCGACGAATGGTGGCGTGCAGTGGATGTCGAGGACGTCGATACCGTGGTGGTTCTGCTGTCCAAGGGCGGACATGATCGCAAGGAAGCAGCGCGCACGCTGAAACGAATCTCGGAGTTCGAGCGTCCCGCTTATCTGCTGTTGCAGCCGAAGAGCCGCAAGCGCCCCGCATCGCAGCCGACGTCACCGAAGAGCGCGGAGGTCGAGAGCAATGCCGGATAACAGGCTCGCGTTGGTACACGAGCGATTCACCGAGATCGCCGGTTCCGAACACGTGATGGAGCAGTTGGCCATACATTGGCCGAACGCAGACGTCTTCGCTCCGATCGCACGAGAAGAAGGCATACCCGCAGGCCTGACGACACCGCCCACCACGACGTGGCTGAACGGGGTGTACAACGCCATCGGTCAACGCTCGTACGCACCGGTGCTGCCCATGGTCCCGCTCGCCTTCCGCCGGATGAAGCTACAGGACTACGAGGCAGTGGTGGTGAGTCATCACGCGTTCGCCACCCAGGCTGTTTTCGCCACCGACGCACCGGTGATCGCCTATGTCCACAGCCCGGCGCGATGGGCGTGGGATCCGGAGCTTCGAGCGGGAGAAGGCGGAGGCAAGGCGGGAGCGGCCGTTCTCACCGCGCTGTCGGCCGTGGCTAGGCGATGCGAAACTTCCGCGGCACCGAAACTGACGACGGTGGTTGCGAATTCGACGGCGGTAGCGCAACGGATCGCAGACTGGTGGGGCCGCGACGACGCACTCGTCGTGCATCCACCGGTCGATACGGAGGGATTCACCCCCGATCCATCCGTCGAACGCGCGGACTTCTTCCTGCTGGCGGGACGACTGGTTCCCTACAAGCGACCGGATATCGCCGTGCGAGCAGCGGCACTGGCCGACGTGCCGTTGGTGGTGGCAGGAGACGGCAGGGCGATGGATGCCTGCCGAGAGATGGCAGGCCCCAAGACGACATTTCTGGGCCGGGTCTCGCACGAGCAGTTGCTCGAACTCCACCGCACGACACGCGCACTGCTGATGCCGGGCATCGAGGATTTCGGAATCGTTCCCGTCGAGTCGATGGCTACCGGAACGCCGGTGATCGCTCTCGGCGAAGGCGGTGCGATCGACACCGTCGTACCGGGTAAGACGGGTCTGCACGTTGCACCGGGGACGGACGAAGAAGTCATCGACGGCTTCGCGGCCGCGATGCGGTCGTTCTCTCCGGGCGACTTCGACCGCGCAGAAATCAGAACCTGGTCCGAAGGCTTCTCCCGCAGCCACTTCCGCGACAGGATGGCCGAGGTCGTCGATGCCGCCCTCTGAGCGCACCTATCGCCCGACTGCGATGGACCGAGTGTTCGCCGACGGCCGCATCATCGCGGTCATCGGCCCGCTCCTCGATCTGGATCCTGCAGGCACGCGCGCAACCCTCACCGAGGCCGAACGCGCGTCCGCCGCCGCCAGGATAGCGCTCGCCCCGGATTCGGCCTCGCGCGAATGGAACTATCGAACCTCGTTCGCCGACAACGATGTACACCACTCCCCCGACGCCGATACCGCCGACCTCGGAAAATTGTTGACGGACATCAGAAACCGCCCGGGGCGACGTAGCCCACTCGAGGTGTTGATCTGGGGAGACTATCTCGCCGTCGACTTCTCCCATGGAATCGGCGACGGACAAATGGGTCTGATGGCGATGGCGGCGTTGGCAAGCGATCCCGACGGTTCCCGTGCCGCCGGACTTGCCGAAAGCTTGCCCGCCCGCGCGACATGGACCGCCCTGCGGCGCCACTACGGCGCGCATCCTCGTGCCCTGCGCGACTTCTGGCGACTTCGAGGCGCCCACAAGCGACCGCCGACGCAGGATTCTCTGCCCACCCAGAAGATCGAGGACTGGACGAGCGCGAAGGTCAGCAAATCCGGTTACATGGCACCGGCCCAGGTCGCACAGTTGAAGAAATGGTCTTCGTCGCATGCCGAGGGTGCTACTTCGGCATCCATCTCGGTTGCGTTGTGGGCGGCAGCATTACGCGCCGAGAACGTCACGGTCGACGAGCACATCATGATTCTGTTCAATTCGCGGCGCTATCTCGCTCCCGAATTCCTCGGTGCACACGGGAACTTCGCCGTCGGGATTCCGCTACATCTGCCCGAGAACTCGACTCCCGCGGACATCGCATCGACGATGCGCGATGTCATCGACTCCGGTTGGCCGATCGCGATTCTCGGTATGTCCGAACTCAAGGATGCCATCAGGCCGCGCACCGCAGGCGGAGCGTCGAACACCCAGGTGGTCGAGGTACCGAACGCACTGAGGCTCGCCGTGAGCGATCTCGGAAAGCTGCCGATGTTCGGCCATCTGAAGTGGGCCGAGGACGGACGCCCTCCGCAGGTCGCGGCATCGTTGGAACCGGATGGGCCCGACGGAGTCACCATGCTCATCACCGAGGTCGGTGGCGGCCGCACCTACACCGCGTCGTACTGCAACAAGTTCGTCGACGATGAGATCATCGAGTCTGCACTCGTACGCGCGTGCACCGATCCGGTTGGGCTGCTTCAGGATGTCCGGGCCTGAACCCCGCAGCACGGCCGGATCACGCAGCTTCGGACGGCATTTTCGCCCGAGGCGATTCTCGATGGCGCTCGGAGCGTTGATGCTCGTTGTCGCGGGTGTGGCATGCTCCGGTACCGGCGGAGCCGAGCCCTCGGTCAGCGACGAAGTGGCGAATGCGTCCCCCGGCGAACTGATCGGCGCTCCGTCCCCTTTCCAGGGATACGCGGCGCTGGAATCCCTGACGCAGACCTCGAACACCATCCGCTATCGATCGACCTCCGGCATCGACGGTTCGCCGACCGAAGTGTCGGGAGTTCTGTTCGTTCCCAAGGGCGATCCTCCACCCGGTGGATGGCGAGTGGTGTCCATCGGACATTCGACCTCGGGTTCTGCCAGTCGATGCGCTCCGTCGGCGAACATCGGACTGCTCGGCAATCTTCCGACCGTCATTCCCTTTCTCGCCAACGGGTATGTCGTCGTCATGACCGACTACCAGGGTCTCGGCACACCGGGGCCGCATCCGTACCTCGAGCCGACAAGCGCGGGGTACAACATCATCGATGCCGTACGCGCCGCCCGCGAAGCAGTGCCCGGTACCTCGATGGACTGGCTTGGGTACGGTGTTTCCCAAGGCGGACAGGCGGTCTGGTCCGCGAACGAGTTGTCCGGCGACTACGGGCAGGGACTGAATCTTCTCGGCTCGATCAGCGTCTCCCCGGCCACGGACCTGACTCCGCTCGTCGACTCCATGCAGAACGGAACGCTGACGGACGAGCAGATCACCGTGCTGCCGGCACTTCTCGACGGGATCAGGCTCACCCACCCCGACGTCGAGCCCGAGGACTATCTTCATGGAGTCCTGGCCGAGCGGAGCGATGTGTTCACGGCCTGCGTCGACGAAAAAGCAGGATTGCAGGCGAAGATCGCCGAGGAAGTGACTCCGGAGAACTACCTCCCGGCGAATGTCGGTGCCGCCGAGCGGCTGCGCGCGGCTCTGGCAGACTACTCCGAACCCAGCGGACCGTCTCCCCGCCCCATGTTGGTCGCCTACGGCGACCAGGACGAACTGATATTGCCCCCGTGGACCGAGAATGCCGTCCGCGAGGGTTGCGCGATGGGCGACACCATCGATCTCGTCGTCGCGCCGGGGCAGGGCCACGGAATATTGAATGTCGGCCGAGCCGTGGTGGATTGGGTCGACGGACGCCTGGCGGGAATCCCTGCCCCCACTACGTGTGATCGGTAGTGCTCGGGCGGGCAGTGGCCGATCGAATCGACAGATGTCGTCGCCGAACGAAGGGGTGTTGCCGATGATCGGTACATCGAAGGTCCTGTTTCTTGCTCACACGGGTCAGGTCTCCGGAGCGGAGAAGGTATTGCTCGACCTGATCGGTGAGGCACGCCGTGATGGGCTCGACGTCATCGTCGCGTGTCCGTCGGGTCGGCTTGCCGAGTCACTTCCCAGCGGTGTCCGACACGTGGAGATCGACCAGCTCGGCCTCGGCGGCGAACGAGGTGTGGCGCGCGGACTTGCCGCTGTACGTCTGGTGTACCGGTGGATCGCCGCCGGACGAAAGCTTCGCCCGCTCGCGCGAGCCGAGGACACCGCGACCGTGGTGAACTCGCTGTTCGCCTTGCCGGTTGCGCGTGTGGCACGGCCCACGCGCGGGGCGTCGTGGTTGGTGCACGACACCATGACGAGCAGCAAGCAACGCGCAGTGGTGGCGATCAGCAAACCGGCAATTCGCCTCGCGGTGTCGGTGTCCGACGCCACTGCGGTCCCGCTGCGCATCGCCGACGTCCCCGTGATCGTCTCGCACAACGGCGTCCGCTGGCCCGTCTCTCGCTTCGGCGGCGAACTACACGATCCGCCGGTCGTCGGAATGCTGGCTCTCCTCACCGAGTGGAAGGGACACCGAGTCTTGCTGGACGCGGCGGCGATGGTTCCCGGAATTCGTGTCGAGTTGGCGGGCAGCAGCTTTCCGGGCGATGCAGACTACGTTGCAGAACTCTCCGCACGGGCTCGGCGACCGGATCTCGCCGACCGCGTCGCGTTCCTCGGCCACGTCGATCCCGACACCGCATTGCAGCGTTGGGATGTCGTGGTCTCGGCAAGCACGTCCCCTGAAGCGGGACCACTCTCGGTGCTCGAAGCCATGTCTCATGGACTTCCGGTGGTCGGGACCGATCACGGAGGGACCAGCGAGTTTCTCGCCGCCGGCGCAGGAATCTTGGTGGAGCCGGGCAACGTCGGCGCCTTGGCCGAGGCTCTACGGTCGGTTCTCGCCGACGCCGAGCTGCGACGCACCATCGCCGATGCCGCGCGCGCTCGCGTCGCTGCCGAGCACGATCTGTCGGTGACGCTTCCCAGCCTTCTGGCGAAGCTGATCTCCCGTCAGGACGTGGCGCCTGCCGGGTCGTAGTGCGGCGGAACACCGAAAGCCAGGATGGCGGCGTCGTCTTCCAGCCCCTCGCCGAAGCCGTCCAGAATCTCGCGCAGCGCGGCGACAGTGTCGTGGGCGTTCGATGGAGCAGTCGAACGCGCAAAGTCCAGCAGTGTGTCGTTCTCGTCGTATCGCTCCCGGCCGCGGCCGGTTCTGGCTTCGGTGAGCCCGTCGGTGTAGAGCACCAACGTATCGCCTGGCGCGAGCAGAATCCGCGCCGAAGTGAAGCGGGCGTCGGGAAGAATTCCGACGAGTTGTCCACCGGGCGTGTCGATGTACCTGGCCGATCCGTCCGATCGCAGCACCAGGGCAGGCGGATGCCCACCGCTGGCGAGCTCGACGTCGAATCCACCGTCGCACGAGGTGAGAACTCCGAAGACCACGGTGCAGAATCGTGCATCGTCGTGCCCGAATTCCTGATACAGCACCGAATTGAGATTGTGCAGCACGGCAACCGGGTCGCGGTCGTAGACTGCGGCCGCACGCAGGGTGTAGCGCGTCGAGGATGTCACGACGGCCGCATCGGGCCCTTTCCCACAGACATCACCCAGAAAGAAACCCCACCGGTCGTCTGCCAGCGGGAACAGGTCGTAGAAGTCGCCACCGACGTCGTATCGTGACGCGAAATGGTAATACGCGGCAGCGTCGAGTCCAGGCGGCGGTGACAGTGTCGGCGGCAGAAGCGATCGCTGAAGTGTCTTCGCGAGCAACTGAGTTCGCTCCCGCTCCAGTTCGGCCAGACGCCGCTCCTCGAGCAACTCACGCTCGTAGGAACGCCGGTCTCGGGCATCGATCGCGGTGATTCGAATGGACATCGGAGTGCCATCGGCGCTGACTTTGACATTGGCAGTGATGAACATCGGCAGCCGAACCCCGGCCGAGTCCACGAGATCCAGTGCTACGCTGTCCAATTCGCCGTTCAGCCGTAGAACCGGCGCAAAGTGCGTTTCGAAGTGAATGCGGCCACCGACAGTCAGAAGATCCACGAATCGGCGACCGACGACGCGGTCGCCGTCGAAGCCGAGCCAGCCGAGGATGGTCGCATTGGCTCGCGCGATTCGGCCGTCGGGCCACGTCGACAGATAGCCGCACGGAGCGTTCTCGTAGAGATCCTCCGCGGTGTCGTGCAGCACGGGATCGTCCTCGTTCATCGGGAGTGAACGAACGACAGAATTGCCGCTGCCGTTGCCTCGGGATCGCTGACGTGAGGGCAGTGTCCGCTGGCGTCGAGGGTGACCATCTCGGCGCCGTCGATGTGATCACGCACATAGCGACCGACCGAACGAGGGGCCAACGAATCCTCGGCGCATTCGATGACCAGTGTCGGCGTCGACACGCGGCCGAGATCTTCGCGGTTGTCCGAGAGGAACGTCGCTCGTGCGAACGCACGCGCAGCCGACGGATCTGTTCTGCAGAAGCTGTCGGTCAGCTGCTCACCCAGTTCGGGGCGGTCCGGATTTCCCATGATCGACGGCGCCATCGCCCGTGACCAACCGAGATAGTTGCTGTCGAGAGATTCGAGCAGCTCGTCGATATCACCTCGGCTGAACCCACCGCGGTAGTCACCATCGTCGATGTATCGGGGGGACGGCGTCAGCAGCACGAGTCGCGAGAAGAGTTCGGGGTGGTTCGCGGCCGCCAGCACACCGATCATCGACGCCACCGAGTGCCCGACGAACACGACGTCGTGCAGGTCGAGGTCGCGAACGATGTCGACGACGTCGGAGGCATACGCATCGAGCGTCGAGTACTCGTCCTCGTTCCACGCGGACAGGTCGGATCGACCGGCTCCTACGTGGTCGAACAATACGACGCGGCATGACGGGGTCAACAGCTCGGTGACTGCGCGCCACAGGTTCTGATCGCAGCCGAACCCGTGGGCCAGCATCACCGTCGGGCCGTCCGTGGCCCCGACGACCGTGACGTTGTTCTTTGTTCGTGCATCCACCGGTGCATTATCTCACCCGGCCGTCCGGCACCCGAGGCCATCTCTTCGATAGCCGACCCGACAGGGAATACTGCACCGCGATAACTATGTTGAAACGTCAATGAAGAAGATCGGGTTTCTGTCCTTCGGTCACTGGACGCCGTCCCCGCAGTCGCAGACGCGCTCGGCCTCCGACGTCCTCCTCCAGTCGATAGACCTCGCCGTGGCAGCCGAGGAGTTGGGCGCCGACGGCGCTTACTACCGTGTCCACCACTTCGCCAATCAGCTGTCCTCGCCGTTTCCGCTGCTCGCGGCAATCGGTGCGAAGACGTCGAAAATCGAGATCGGGACCGGCGTGATCGACATGCGCTACGAGAACCCGTACTACATGATCGAGGACGCAAGCTCCGCGGATCTGATCTCGGGCGGCAGACTACAACTCGGAATCAGCCGGGGATCGCCCGAGCAGGTCATCGAGGGATACCGCTACTTCGGCCATGCGCCGGCCGACGGAACCGATCACGCGGAGATGGCGCGGGAACACACGCGGACGTTCCTCGATCTGCTGAACGGACAGGGTTTCGCGCAGCCGAATCCGCGCCCGATGTTTCCCAATCCACCGGGTTTGCTCCGTCTCGAACCGCACTCGGAGGGACTGCGGTCGAGAATCTGGTGGGGTGCAGGTAACCGCCAGACTGCGGAGTGGGCTGCCGAGCAGGGTATGAATTTGATGAGCTCGACACTGTTGACCGAGGACACGGGTATACCGTTCCATCAGCTCCAGGCCGAGCAGATCGAGCGGTTCCGGAAGACGTGGGCCGATTCGGGTCACGCCTTCGAGCCTCGCGTGTCGGTGAGTCGCAGCATCTTCCCGATCGTCGACGATATCGATCGCGCCTACTTCGGCCGACAAGCCGACGGGGACGATCAGGTCGGTTACATCGACGGAGGGATCGCCCGCTTCGGGAAGTCGTACGCGGGCGAACCGGACCGACTGATCGAGGAGCTCGCCGCCGACGAGGCCATCGCTGCCGCCGACACGGTGCTGCTGACGGTCCCGAATCAGCTCGGCGTCGACTACTGCGCCCACGTGATGGACGCGCTGCTCACCGAAGTCGCTCCGGCCCTCGGCTGGCGCTGATCGAGCGATCAGTCCAACAGTGATGCGCTGCGCAACGCCGCGCGAACGTCCTCGTGATGCCACTCGTCGAGTTCGACGAGTGGCAGCCTGATCCCGCCGGGCATCAGCCCCATTTCGGCAAGAGCCCACTTCACCGGGATCGGGTTCGGCTCGGCGAACAGAGCGCTGTGCAGCCCGACCAGGTTGGCGTCGATCTCCGACGCCGCCTCGGCGTCGCCCGCCAACGCCGCCGCGCACATCCGTGCCATCGCTTCGGGGGCAACGTTAGCCGTGACGGAGATGTTGCCGTGGAACCCGGCCAGCATGCTCGCCCGCGCCGTGCTGTCGTCTCCGGAGTACAGCGCGAAATCGGGTAGCTCGAGTGCGACAAGTTCACGGACCCGATCCAGATCGCCTGCGGCCTCCTTGAGGCCGACGATGTTCGGGATCTCGGCAAGCCTGGCAACCGTGGACGGGAGCATGTCACACCCGGTCCGTCCGGGAACGTTGTACAGGTATTGAGGGATGTCGACGGCTTCGGCGATGGCCCGGAAGTGCCGGTACAGACCTTCCTGCGGAGGCTTGTTGTAGTACGGCGTGACCAGCAACGCGCCGTCTGCTCCGGCGGCAAGTGCTGCCCGGGTCAGGTGGATCGCCTCGGAGGTGGAATTGGCGCCGGTGCCTGCGATCACCGGCACCCGGCCGGCGACCACGTCGATGGTGCGCCGGATGATCTCCGTGTGCTCGGCGACGGACAGTGTCGAGGACTCCCCCGTGGTACCTACTGCAACGATGGCAGAGGTACCCGAGGTGACCTGTCGTTCGACGAGTTCACCGAACGAGACGTGGTCGACGTCGCCGCTCTCGGTCATCGGAGTGACTATTGCGACGATGCTTCCGGTGATCACGCGTGCGACGCCTTCCGTCCAGGGTTTTCGAACTCCGAGGGGTTCGAGGGTCGCACAGGATGGTAGACGAGCAAAGCGAACCCACCCGCACGCAGGATCAGCGAGCGCGCGGAATCAGACGCTCCAGTTGAGTGACATGAGAGGGAACCAGCTCCTCGAGCGCAGTCACCCCGAGCAGTCGCATCGTGCGTTCCACCTGCTCGGAGAGAATGTCCACGGCTCGGTTCACACCGGCCTCTCCCCCGGCCATGAGTCCGTAGAGATATGCGCGCCCGACGAGCGTGAACCGCGCGCCGAGGGCGATCGACGCAACGATGTCGGCGCCCGACATGATGCCGGTGTCGATCATGACCTCGGTGTCCTTGCCTACTTCGCGAGCGACCGAGGGAAGCAGATGGAACGGGATCGGCGCGCGATCGAGTTGTCGGCCGCCGTGATTGGACAGAATGATGCCGTCCGCACCGAGCTCGGTGACGGCGTGTGCGTCCTCCAGCGTCTGGATGCCTTTGACCACGAGTTTGCCTGGCCACTGCGCCTTGATCCAGGCGAGGTCCTCGAACGTGACGGTCGGATCGAACATCGTGTCCAGCAATTCCGCGACGGTACCGGACCACCGATCGATCGATGCGAACGACAACGGCTCGGTGGTGAGGAAGTCGATCCACCACTTGGGGCGCGGCAGCGCGTCGATCACCGTGCCCGGCGTCAGGGCAGGAGGGATGGTCATACCGTTTCTCTTGTCGCGCAGCCTGGCGCCTGCCACGGGTACGTCGACGGTGACGAGAAGGGTGTCGAAGCCTGCCTCCGCGGCCCGGTCGACGAGAGCCATCGAGCGCTCGCGGTCCTTCCACATGTACAACTGGAACCAGTTGCGTCCCCGTGGATTCGCGTCACGAACGTCCTCGATCGAGGTCGTGCCCATCGTGGACAGCGAGAACGGAATCCCTGCCCGCGCTGCTGCATGCGCTCCGGCAATCTCGCCTTCGGTCTGCATCATTCGGGTGAATCCGGTCGGCGCGATTCCGAAGGGAAGCGAGACCGGCGCGCCCAGTACGTCCCACCCGGTCGAGACCTTGGAGACGTCACGCAGAATCGCCGGGTGAAATTCGATGTCCTGAAATGCTTGCCGCGCGCGACCGATCGACAACTCGGCTTCGGCGGAACCGTCGGTGTAGTCGAACGCGGCGGTCGGCGTGCGGCGTTTGGCGATCGCACGCAGATCTTCGATCGTCAACGCCCCGTCGAGCCGACGCTTCTTCGCGTTCAACTCGGGCTTCTTGAACTGCATGAGGGGCGCTAGATCGCGCACCTTGGGAAACTGCCTCTTGATCATCGATGTTCCTTTCCGGTGATCACGCGGTGCGTGAACCGTGGCGGGGCGAGGGGTCGTAACGTTGGGGTGGGAACGCCGACGCGACGGTATCGCGGAGTCGTTCGAGGTCACCGCCGATCAATCCGTGTGTCCGTCCCTGTATCAACACGTTACCGATGGCTGTCGCTTCCACGGGGCCTGCAAACACCGGCAGTCCGAGCTGATCGGCAATCGCACGACACAGCAGCGCGTTCTGAGCGCCACCACCGACCACGTGCACCCGTCGAACGTCGATGCCGGACACTGCTGCGGCGTCGCGCACCGAACGCGCGAACGCCGCGGCGAGCGAGTCGATGATGGCGCGGACGGTTTCCACCCGTGATGCCGGAACTTCGAGACCGCGTTCGCGATACCAGCGGCCGATACGAGCGGGCATGTCACCTCGTGGAAGAAAGGTGTCGTCGTCGGCGTCGAAGACGAGCGACGACGACGGGCACTGCGCTGCCGCAGCAAGCAATTCCGGCAGGTCGACTGCTTCGCCGTCCTGCACCGACCATTCGCGAACGGATTCGGAGAGCAACCACAGACCCATGACGTTGTGCAACAGCCTGGTTCGGCCGTCCACACCGGCCTCGTTGGTGAATCCGGCTGCGCGAGTGCGCTCGTGGACGAGGGGTGCACGCGTTTCGACGCCCACCAGCCCCCACGTCCCGCAGGAGATATAGGCGGAAGTATCGGGATCCATGGGGACGGCAGCGACCGCGGAAGCGGTGTCGTGAGATCCGACGACGGACACCGCCACGTCCTGACAACCGTCGACGACGCCGGGAAGTACGCGGCCGAGAACCGACCCTGGCTCGATCACGTCCGCGAACAACGACGACGCGAGACCGAGTCTGTCGAACAATGCCGTGTCGCGGGTGCCGTCGGTGCCGAACAGTCCGGTCGTCGACGCATTCGTGTGTTCGGTCGCCTCGATGCCGGTCAGCCAGTACCCGATCAGATCGGGAATCAGCAGCGCGCGGTCCGCGAGGTCCAATACGCCGTCGGCTCGGTCCACCGCCAGCTGGTAGAGGGTGGTGAACGGAAGGAACTGCAAACCGTTGCGGGCGAACAACTCTGCCCGATCGACCACGGACTCGACCAGCGTGACGCCGCGTGCTGCCCGCTCGTCGCGGTAATGATGGGGAAGGCCGAGCAAGCGTCCATCCCTCAGCAGGCCATAGTCCACTGCCCACGAGTCGACCGCGATGCTCACCAGGTCGGTCGACCGGCGCGAGAGGTCTGCCAGGCCGCGTGAGACGTGCCCGAAGAGCGCTGGAACGTCCGTGTGCAGCGCCGCCCGCGAGCCGTTCCACAGGCGCAGCGGCTCGTTTGGAAACCGCACCGCCACCTCGAGTTCGAGTACGTCCTTGCCCGCCGTGTCCGTTCCGACGTTCGCGAGGACCACCCGCCCGCTCGTGGCACCGAGATCGATCGCTGCGACCTGCCCGATCGTCATCGCAGGAACGCAGCGGCAACACCCGCGTCGACGGGCACGTGCAGCCCGGTGGTGTGCGAAAAGTCGGACGTGCACATCACGAACGCAGCGTTGGCGATGTTCTCGGGCAGTACCTCGCGCTTCAGTAGTGTCCGCTGGGCGTAGAACTTGCCGAGATCGGATTCGTCCACGCCGTACACCGCGGCACGCGATGCACCCCATCCGCCTGCGAAGATTCCCGAGCCCTGAACCACCCCGTCGGGGTTGATTCCGTTGACCTTCACTCCGTGTTCGCCCAGTTCTGCTGCCAGCAAGCGCACCTGGTGTGCCTGGTCGGCCTTGGTTGCGGAGTAGGCGATGTTGTTGGGGCCGGCGAAGACGGAATTCTTCGACGAGATGTACAAGATGTCTCCGCCCATCTTCTGAGCGATGAGTGCCGACGCAGCCGAACGTGAGACCAGGAAAGATCCGCGTGCCATCACGTCGTGCTGCAGGTCCCAGTCCGCGACGGTCGTGTCCAGCAAAGGCTTGGACAGCGACAACCCAGCGTTGTTGACCACGAGGTCGATTCCGCCGAAGGCGAGGACCGTCGCATCGACTGCGGCCTGAACGGCGGCTTCGTCGGTGACATCGGCGCGGACACCGATCGCGACGTCGGTGTTGCCGATCTCGGCTGCGACGTCGACTGCCTTCTGCTCGTCCAGGTCGGCGATGACGACGCAGGCTCCTTCGGCAGCGAGCCTGGTGGCGATCGCCTTGCCGATTCCCGACGCCGCGCCGGTGACCAATGCGATACGGGTCGCGAGCGGCTTCGGCTTCGGCATACGCGCGAGCTTGGCTTCTTCGAGTGCCCAGTACTCGATCTTGAACTTCTCCGATTCGTCGATCGGACTGTACTGCGAGACCGACTCCGCTCCGCGCATGACATTGATGGCGTTGACGTAGAACTCACCGGCCACGCGGGCGGTCTGCTTGTCCTTGCCGTAGGTGAACATTCCGACGCCGGGGATCAGCACCACGGCCGGGTCGGCCCCGCGGATTGCCGGAGATTCCTCGGTCGCGAACCTGTCGTAGTACGCCTGGTAGTCCTTGCGGTACTGCTCGTGCAACGTCGAGAGCCGCTCGATGCACTGCTGAAGCGATGCGTCCGCCGGAAGGTCGAGAACGAGTGGCGTCACCTTGGTTCGCAGGAAGTGATCGGGGCAGCTCGTCCCGAGTGCGGCGAGACGCGGGTGCTCGGTCGCGGCCAGAAAGTCGAGGACGGCGGCGGAGTCGGTGAAGTGGCCGACCTTGGGTTCGTCGGTGGAGGCGAGACCGCGGATGTGCGGCGCCAGTGCTGCGGCCTTGGCGCGTCGCTGTTCCTCCGGCAGTGCTCCGTAACCGTCGAGAGGTGTGCCGAAGGGATCGGCTTTGCCGTTCTCGTCGAGGTACGCCTGTGCTGCCTGAATGATCTCGAGAGAGTGAGCCTCGGCCTCGTCGCTCGTGTCTCCCCAGGCAGTGATTCCGTGCCCGCCGAGGATGCAGCCGATCGCCTGCGGATTCTCGGACTTTATCGCCGAAATATCCAGTCCCAGTTGGAACCCCGGTCGGCGCCACGGAACCCACACCACGCGGTCACCGTAGATGGCGCGAGTCAACTCTTCGCCGTCCGCGGACGTGGCGATCGCAATTCCCGAATCGGGATGCAAATGGTCCACGTGCGGCGCGTCGACCAGACCGTGCATGGCGGTGTCGATGGACGGTGCAGCACCGCCCCGCCCGTGCAGCGTGTAGTCGAAGGCGGCAACCATCTCGTCTTCGCGGTCGACTCCCGGGTAGACGTCGACGAGTGAACGCAACCGATCGAGGCGAAGCACCGCAAGACCGCTTTCGGTGAGGGTACCGAGGTCGCCACCCGACCCCTTGACCCACATCAGGTCGACGTCGTCTCCGGTCACCGGGTCGATATCGGTGCCCTTCGCGGAGGTGTTGCCCCCCGCGTAGTTGGTGTTGGTGGGGTCCGAGCCGAGGCGATTCGATCGCGCCAGCAGTGCGGCGACAGACTTGTTCATGATCGTCTTCCTTGTGGGAGCTGGGTCGGTTGTCATGTCTCAGGCGCCCCAGGATGTCTGAGTGCCGCCTACGCGCTCGGTGTCGATGCGCTCCTGGTAGCCGGATTCGGCATACGCCCGCATGGGTGCGGCCGGTAGGCCGCGCTCCTGACGCCAGGTCTCGAGCCGCGGCCGGACGTCGGTGTAGAAGGCGTCCATGAAGATCTCGTTGGCGCCGAGCACATCTCCTGCTTCCTGGGCAGTGGTCAACGCACCGGTGTCGACGAGTGCCGCCCGCAACGTCATTTCCTGCACGTTGAGCACCGATCGGATCTGCCCGGGAATCTTCGCCTCGACGTTGTGGCACTGGTCGAGCATGAGTGCGAGATCCGAACCCGGCGCGAGTCCGCCGCCGCGGATCACCTCGAACAGAATCCTGAAGAGCTGGAACGGATCCGCCGCACCGACGATCAGATCGTCGTCGGCGTAGAAGCGCGAGTTGAAGTCGAACGAACCGAGCTTTCCGAGTCTGAGCAGTTGAGCAACGATGAATTCGATGTTCGTACCGGGCGCGTGATGACCGGTGTCGAGGCACACTGCTGCCCGCTCCCCCAATGCGACGGTGTGCGCATACGAGGTACCCCAGTCGGGGACGTCGGTGACATAGAACGCGGGCTCGAAGAACTTGTACTCGAGCACCAACCGCTGATGTTCGCCGACATGCTGATAGATCGCTGCCAGCGACTCTGCGAGTCGGTCCTGCCGCCCGCGGATATCGCCTTGACCCGGATAGTTCGTTCCGTCCGCCAACCACACCTTCAGATCCTGCGAGCCGATCTCCGACATGATGTCGAGGCAGCGAATGTGGTGATCGATCGCCTTCTGCCGCACCGTCTTGTCAGTGTGGGTGAGACTTCCGAACTTGTAGTCGTCGTCCTGGAACGTGTTCGAATTGACCGTTCCCAGCCTCACGCCCTGATCCTGCGCATAGCGGGTCAAGGCACCGAAATCGTCCACGAGGTCCCACGGGATGTGCAGTGCGACCGATGGAGCAAGCCCGGTGAGTCGATGAACGGTGGCCGCGTCCGCGATCTTCTCCTCGATCGTTCGCGGTGTGCCCGGAGTCCCGAAGACCTTGAAACGAGTTCCCGAGTTACCGAAAGCCCATGAGGGAAGCTCGATGGCGAGGGCGTCGAGGACAGCAGTCGGGTCGGGGGCAATCACAGTGCACGCTCCGGGGTACGGCCGGCGTCGCCGGCGTGGTCTGGGAAGTCGGTTTCACCGACGGAGTCGGTCAGGTCGGCGGACACGACGTCGCCGTATCGTTCGGTTTCGATCTCCTGCAACGACTTTCCGCGCGTATTCGGGGCGAATACGGCTCCGATCGCGAGGGCGACGGTGAGAAGGCCGATGAGGAGCAGGCCGACCGTGGTGAGGCCGGTGGCCGCAAGCAGCGTCGGGAAGAAGTAGCTGAGCAGACCGGTCGCGGTGCGCACGACGAAGAACATGAAGCCTTGCGCACTGGCGCGGTACGGGGTGGCGAACAGCTCGCTGGCCCACAGGCTGTAGAAGGCCTGAGCTCCGATACCGGCCGCGGCTCCCCACGTCACCGCGAAGATCAGCAGCGTCGGCATGCCCGCGTCGGTGAAGAACACGAGGATCGCCCAGGCCGCGATGCCGAGGACGGCTCCGACGCAGTAGAGGGCTCGCTGCGACACACGGTCGGCGTAGCGCATGAACCCGAAGTACGTCGCCGCAACGGTGCATCCCCACACCAGCACCTGCAGGAGGTTCTGCTGGACGGCGCTCTCGACGCCCGCGCTCTCGTAGACGCGGGGCATGAAGATCCCTGCCTGGCCTGCGACTGTGTTCCAGAACCCGTAGATACCGATGAGCACGAGCAGCGCTGTGATGTTGACGCGCTTGGTGAACAGCCCCTTCAGTCCCTGGGCTCCGAAGGTGACGGCGCGAGCGGCGGCAGCGGCGGTGTTCTTGGCTTCGTCTTTCCAGATGACCGATTCCGGCAGTCCCTGACGGATCCACCAGACGACAGCAGCCACGACGAAGAGATGCAGGAAGATGATGCGCGATCCGAGTAGGTCGAGCGGCGAGAGGGCAGCCGCCAGCGCGAATCCCACGAACGGTCCTACCGACCAGGCAAGTTGGGCGGTGCCGACGTGCCGGGCGCGTTCACGTGAGGGTGCCTGTTCGGCGATGTAGGTCCACGAGGCAGGCACGCCGGCGCCGACCGCGACACCGGTGATGACGAATGCGGCCAACAGCATGGTGAAGTTGACGGCGAACGCCGCGATCAATACTCCGACCATGTACACCATGAGGTCGTAGGTGTAGATCGCTTTACGTCCGTAACGATCACACAGGGGCCCACCGATACCTGCGCCGATCGCAGCACCGAAGGCGTTGGCACTGAAGGCTGCCAGCAGACCGACGGCGAGGTTGCTGATGCCGAACTCGTTCTGCCACAACGTGAGCGAGGTTGCGATCGCAATGATCGATCCTGCTTCGATGTAATTGCTCATGGCAACCGAAATGGTTGCCTTCCACCCGGTGGTGGATTTGGCGCCGATCTTCATGAGGGCTCCGGAAGGTGTGGGGGCCGCGTCTCGCGACCCGAGATCAGGGGAGGTGAAAGTAGTGCGTGAGAAATTCGAGCGGCTCGTCCGGACGAGCGGACGGTTCGAAGTACTCGGCCATGGTCGCCTGCCACCGAGCGTCGACGTCCGTCGCGCTGATCGCGGCCGTCATCGCAGCCGGGTCCTCGGATTCGACGTAGCCGACGACGAGGCCGTCTTCCCGGCGGAGAAACAGCGAGTAGTTTCGCCAACCGGCGGTGCGCAGAGCGTCGAGCATCTCCGGCCACACGTACTCGTGAGCCGCGAGGTAGTCATCGACTCGATCCGGGCGCAGGGCCAGGAGAAAGCACACACGCTGGAGCGCGGGTGCAGGTGCTTCGGTTGCGAGCGGATTCATCGAGCCTCGATAGGGAGAAGGAGCAGGAACCCAGTCGATTGAAACGTTTCATTCAGTGGGCTGCCTCACCATAAAGGCTCGATGAGATCCGCGTCAAGAGGGCGCTCCGAGTTTTCGGCGAGCCGCCGAGGGCACCGAGACAGGCGTCCTGCGCCCGGCTAGACCTCCGCGGCCAGCGCCCGACCGGCCTGTCGACCGCTGAAGATGCACCCGCCGAGAAAGGTTCCTTCCAGAGATCGGTATCCGTGCACCCCGCCGCCACCGAACCCGGCGATCTCGCCGGCAGCCCACAGACCGGGAACGGCCGCGCCATCATCGCTCTGCACGCGTCCCGCCAGGTCGGTTTGAATGCCGCCGAGCGTCTTGCGGGTGACGATGTTGAGCCGGACAGCGATCAGCGGTCCCGATTTCGGATCGAGGATCTTGTGAGGAGACGCCGTCCTGGCGATCCGCTCTCCGCGTGAGCGACGGGAGTTGTGAATGGCGGAGATCTGCAGATCCTTGGTGAACGCATTGTCGGTCTCCCGGTCACGGGCGACGATCTGGCGATGCAGATCGTCCCGATCGATCAGCGGTTCGTCGGTGATCTTGTTCATGCCGGCCACGAGGTCGTCGATGTTGTCGGCCACCACGAAGTCCTCGCCGTGCTTCTTGAACGCTTCGATCGGTTCGCTCGCGCCCGGCAATACCCGTCCGAGAACAAGTTTGAGGTTCCTTCCGGTGATGTCGGGGTTCTGCTCCGACCCGGACAGCGCGAACTCCTTCTCGATGATCTTCTGGGTGAGTACGAACCACGAGTAGTCGTATCCGGTGTCCTGGATCGCCTGAAGGGTGCCGAGGGTGTCGAAACCGGGGAAGTTCGGGGCAGGGAATCGGCGGCCCCGCGCGTCGAACCACATCGACGACGGCCCAGGAATGATGCGAATGCCGTGATTGGCCCAGATCGAATTCCAGTTCCTGATGCCCTCGGTGTAGTGCCACATCCGATCCTTGTTCACCAGTCGGCCGCCTGCGCGCTCGGTGATGCCGATCATGCGTCCATCCACGTGTTCGGGCACGCCGGAGATCATGGACTTCGGAGCGGCCCCCAGCCTGGCAGGCCAGTTCGCGCGAACCAGATCGTGATTGCCCCCGATTCCACCGGCGGTGACGAGGACGGCGCTTGCGTGAAGTTCGAATTCCTCGACCTCGGTTCGGGTACTACCGGACCCGCGTTCGGCAGAACTGGGCTCGAGAACCGCCCCGCGGACGCCGTCGACCACACCGTCGGTGATGGTCAACTCGTCCACTCGATGACGAAAGGCGAACCGCACCAGCCCTTGTGCCGCCGCCTCACGAACGCGGCGTTCGAACGGCGCGACGACACCGGGCCCGGTGCCCCACGTGAGATGGAATCGAGGAACCGAGTTGCCGTGGCCGTCGGCAAGGTATCCGCCGCGTTCGGCCCACCCCACGATGGGCACCCACCGGACACCCTGCGCGTGCAGCCAGGACCGCTTCTCCCCTGCCGCGAAGTCGAGATACGCACGCGCCCAGCGATAGCCCCAGTAGTCCTCACCCGCGGGATCGTCGATACCGCGGTCGAAGGTTGCCGTCCCGAGCCAGTCCTGCCAGGCCAGTTCGGGAGAGTCCTTGACGCCCATCCGGCGCTGCTCGGGAGTATCGATCATGAACATCCCGCCCAGCGACCAGAATGCCTGGCCGCCGAGGTTCTGCTCGGGTTCCTGATCGAGAAGCACGACGCGTTTGCCTGCGTCTGCCAGTTCGGCGGTAGCCACCAAACCTGCCAGGCCTGCTCCGACAACGATCACGTCCGCGTCCATCTTCGACCATCTCCCTCGATCACCCCGATCGGACCAGATGTGGTCCGACGAACTCGTCACCGTCGACAATGCTGAAAGAGACGAACAAGCGCAAGGCTGAGCGGCGAACGGGAGCCGGGACGGGACGTGCAATTTCCATTTCGGCGGCACACGACCGTCCGATATGAGAAATTGGACGAAACGATCGAGGTGACCGGGTACTTCACGGCCCGGCCAGGTCGAGTGTCCGCTGGATCCCCCGGTGGACCGGCGACCACGGTTGAAGGACTGACAGCTGGATCGTCCCGAACACGAGAGCGTCTTGTCATGACCAACTCGGCTGAACGTGCAGAGCAACTCGACCTGGTGGCGCGACTGAAGTCTGCGTACCCCGAACTCCCCGATGCCCCGACTCCGGATCTGCTGGATCACGCCAGATTTTCGGCGTACATGAAGCCCTCTCACGATGTCGGCGGCGAACCCGATGCTCCGATGACGTACGAGAACAAGGAATACGAGAACTGGGAACACCTGACCTACGTCATCTGCGAGGTACTGGCCTGGCGCGGCATCTGGGTGTCCGAGGAGCGCCGCCGAATCGGTAACGTCGATGTGGGTCGTGCGGTATATCTGGGGATTCCGTACTACGGGCGATGGCTGCTGGCGGTGGCCCGGATTCTCGTCGAGAAACATCACGTGAGCTCCGGCGAGCTCAGCGACCGAATCGCCGAAGTGACCGAGCGCTTCGCAGGGGGGCTCGGCGGTGCACTGCCGGAAGCTCAACCCAAGTTCGCCGGCGACGGTTCACAGGTCGAGCGCAACACTCACCATCTTCACGCCCTCGGAAAAGGCGACCCACAAGTGTTCGCCGGCACGGCAGGGATTCCCCGGTTCGGAGTCGGCGATTCAGTGCAGGTTCGCGAATTGCCGGTCGTCTTCTACACCCGCACACCGGAATACGTGCGCGGTGCCGTCGGCGAGATTGCAGCGGTGGCCTACGAGAGTCCAGCCCCGGAGGACGAGACATGGGATCGGCCCGGCGCCGTGGCCGAGTGGTTCTACGTCGTCAGATTCTCACTGTCCACGTTGTGGCACGGATACACCGGACCGACGATCGACACCCTCCAGACCGAGATTCCCGAACGTTGGCTTCGCGCAGTTCCCCAGAGCGCCAAGTCCCCTCATCAGGAGGACGCACATGTCCGATGATCACCACGACCATGACCATGACCATGACCACGCTCGGACGGTGGCGCCCATGGTCGACGAAGTCACCGACTTCGAAGTGCTCGAAATCGCCCTTCGCGAATTATGCATCGAGAAAGGGCTTTTCACCGCCGAGGAGCATCGACATTTCACGGAATTCGCCGAGCAGATAGGCCCGACCCCCGCTGCCCGGTTGGTGGCCAGAGCGTGGCTCGACGAGTCGTTCAAGCAACTCGCGCTCAGCGACGCGATGGAGGCGAGCAAAGCGGTCGGCGTCGATTGGCTCGAACCGACGGGTTTCGGCACTCCCAGTGACTTCACGGCGTTCGAGATCCTGGAAGACACCCCGGACCTTCACAACGTGATCGTCTGCGCGCTGTGCTCCTGCTATCCACGACCGATCCTCGGAAATTCACCCGAGTGGTATCGGACACCGAATTATCGGCGGCGACTGGTCCGCTGGCCCCGTCAGGTCCTGTCCGAGTTCGGATTGAACGTGCCAGCGGACATTGCTGTTCGAGTGCAGGATTCGAATCAGAAGCACCGCTTCATGGTGATGCCGGTGCGGCCTGACGGTACCGAGGGCTGGAACGAGGATCAATTGTCCGAGATCATCACCCGAGACTGTCTGATCGGCGTAGCACTCCCGAAGCCCGGCGTGACCACGAACGTCATCACCGCCACCCGGCCCGCGATACACCCCGCGGTCGCGTCGAGCGCCGAGGACAAGTCATGACCGACGTCGAGCCCGAGCTCACCACCCAGATCTCCGTACTTCGGGACATCGTTTCCCGTGATCACGTCTGGCCCCGAATGGCGACGAAGTACGGCGTGAGCAATCCACTGCCGCCGTGGAAGTCCAGCTTGGATGCTCTGTGCGACGTTCTGGATCGTTCGGAATGCGGCACTGACGTCCTCGACTTCAAGACTCGGCGCGACGAGGAGGATGCACTGACGTCGTCGACGTACTCCGCCCTCCCCTATCCTGAGAATCAGCTTGTGGCACTGGCGCATTCACTCGTGTCGCACGGAGTCATCGACGAAGCCGAACTACAGCAACGCCTTGCCGAGGTCCGTGAACGACTCGAACGGTGACGCGGGCAGCGCGGCGGCACGCAATGATCACACCTGCCCGGCTCAGCTCGACCGGCCGGGCGTGATCACTCCCTGCAGTTCGCCGAGAACATCTCGTTCCAACTGGGCGAACGACCGCTTCTCGCCTGCCTCGACCCACAACCGGAACGCGACACCGAATACCGTCACGCCGGCCTCCGCCGCGAGCGTCGACTGAGGCTCGGGCGTCCCGCGATCGCGGAGTGCCGATGCGATGGACTGAGACAGCCGCGCCATCTTGAGCAGCTCACGTTCACGCAGGCCTTCGTTGGCGAGGATGACGTTCTGACGTTGTCGCGCGTCCGAGCGGTGATCCTCGGGAAAGAACTCCGCCGCGGCTTCCAGAGCATGCGCAACGGCGTCGACAGGCGAGGAACCCTCCGGTGCCGACGCGATGCCGTCGACGAAGATCTTCTCCAACTGTTCTTGACCTCCGAACAGAACCTCACGCTTGTCGGTGAAATACCGGAAGAAGGTGCGCTCCGTGAGACCGACCGAGCGTGCGATATCGGCGGTAGTCGTCTGTTCGAATCCACGCGCGACATAGAGCTCGAGCGCCGCAACCCTCAATCTCTCCCGTGAACCGGGCTCCCATCTGGCCATGGCACTCATCCTAGTGATGACAGCGGCTGACGTTCGGCGTACGCTGACGTCAGGGGCTGACATCACCAAAGGAGACTAATTCGATGCATGTATTCGTCACCGGAGCATCCGGCTGGATCGGTTCTGCGACAGTCGAACACTTGCGAGCGTCCGGTCACCAGGTCACCGGATTGGTCCGCACCGACCGAGCCGCCGAGACACTGGGCGCCGTGGGAGCTGGCGCCTTGCGCGGCGATCTCGACGATCTCGACAGTCTTCGCTCGGGAGCAACGAACGCGGACGCCGTGATTCATCTTGCCAACAAGCATGATTGGGCCAACCCGGCCGAATCGAATCGTGCCGAACGTGCGGCCGTCGAGACGATGTGCGACGTACTCGCCGGGTCGGACCG
This sequence comes from Rhodococcus sp. (in: high G+C Gram-positive bacteria), assembly GCF_023264675.1. GTDB lineage: Bacteria > Actinomycetota > Actinomycetes > Mycobacteriales > Mycobacteriaceae > Rhodococcoides. The sequence continues at coordinate 46,235 of NZ_JAHFVG010000019.1, read as the reverse complement.
TCCGTTTCTCGTCGCCGCCGGTGTGGCAGGCCTCGCCATGGGCCGCCCGTCCACCGAAAACGACGTCTCCCCCGCTATCGGCCCGGATTCACCTCGCGGTGGCACTGAGAACCTTGCCTTCGACTACGCGGAGAAGGGGGTGAAGGCGATCGCACTACGTTTCTCTCCGACGGTTCACGGAGACGGCGACCACGGCTTCATCTCCTACCTCGTCGGCGTTGCCCGCGCCAAGGGTGTGTCGGCCTACGTCGGCGACGGATCGACCCGCTGGGCCGCTGTCCATCGAACCGATGCCGCCGCCATGATACGACTCGGGCTCGAACACGCGCCGTCCGGTGCGCGACTACACGCTGTCGCCGAAGAAGGTGTTCCGTCCCGGGAGATAGCCGAGGCCATCGGTCGCGGACTCGATCTGCCCGTCACGTCCGTCGCCGCCGACAGAGCAGTCGATCATTTCGGCTTCATCGGGCAGTTCTTCGCGATGGACCTGTCGTCGTCGAGCGTCATCACACGGAATCTCCTCGACTGGACACCGACGGGACCGACACTGCTGGACGATCTGGCAAGCGGTTCGTACTTCCGGGTCTGAAGAACTGTTCGCCGATCCCGACGCCGGGATGCAGGTAGTCGGATCGTCGGCAGATCATCCGCGTCTCCGAGCATCAGACTCGGAACTCGATAGCCGCGACCCACTTGGTGTTGTGCACTCCGGGGAGAGCCGGAACGATGATCCGAGCGGGGTAACCGTGGTCGAGTGAAAGCTCGTCGCCGTTGACCCTCAACGCCAGCAGTCCGTCGGCGTGGGTCACCTGATTGCCCTGCAGGACAGCCCGATTGAACGCACCGCTCTGCTCGAGCGATGTCACGACCGCGGACCGCGGATCGGACACGCCTGCGAGCACCGCCAGATCGGCGAGCCGCACACCTGTCCAGGTTTGTGTACTCGACCACCCTTCGACGCAGGCGATCGGTAGTACGGCAGTGTGCTGGGGCATCGACAGTAATCGGCCGCGGGTCAGTACCACGTCCGAGGTGTCGTCATCGGTGCTGGAGAGGGTGAGTTGCCACTCCGCACCGGTGACGCCGTCGGTTATCCCTGCCGCCTGCGCTGTCCGGTTGATCTGAAAGTCGTTGGGCCCGTTACCGTACGATCGCCCGCGTGGGAGCAGGAGGGCAGCTTTGCGCAACGGCCCGCCCACCGTCTGCCCGACGGTCAGAACCGCAATGAATGCCGTCCCCGCGGCAACGAGACCGAGTGCACCGCGACGGGCGATGGTGACGGCGGCGGGATCACGCGAGACGAGGCCACCCTCGTCGAGTTCTTCCGGTTCGGTGTCCTCGGTCCGTGTCCGCAGTACTTCCATGAGTGAGCGCGAACGCAGTGTTCGCCACATCAGCGGAACTTTGAGTACGACATGGACGACGAAGCCTGCGATGAACACCCACGCCCCGAAGTAGTGCGCGGCATAGAAGTCGAAACCGAAGATGTAGTCGTAATGGATGTTCAGAACGCCGGTGATGATCTCGAACAGAAGGCCGCCGACCAGAGCGAGAAGCGAAATCCGTTCGAGCAGTTGCGCTACCGATCGGACCGGGGGCCACTGAGTCAGCTTGGGCATCACCGACCAGAGCTTTGCGAGGATGAGAGGAATGATCACCAGACCGAGTCCGACGTGCACACCCTGGGTCAGTTGATACAACCAAGCCGGGTCGGTCGGCCAGTCGAACGTCGGCAGTTTCAACCAGCCGACGTCGCTCGGCCGTGATTGCCCGAATTGTGGACCGTACGCGATATAGGACAGCAAGCCGGTCAGGATGATGATCGGCAGGCCCAACAACAACAGCGAACCGAAGAACGACGTCAACCACGGCCCCCGCAAGGGACTTCGGAAACGCCCGAGACGCTCGAAACCCTGCGGACGCTCAGGCATCAGCGGCTCCTGTGCCACTCTGCTCCACCTGATTTCGTCACGGTGCTCATCCTCGTCCTCGTTGTACATCGCTATGAGTACTTCGCTGCGAAAGGATCGACGGATGGCCGACGGTGCTCGCCGAGAGATCAGTGGGGCGCGGCGGCAAGGTAAACCCACGCGCGCCGACCGGAGCCGAGGGTGACCTCGAACCGGGCATAGTCGGCAACTTCGTAGGTGTCGGCTGCAGCAAGTTGCTCGGCGGTGAGTGCAAAGACCGTCCCGTCGACCCGGGCATCGGGATCGTCGCTCGGCGCCACGATCGGGTGACGATCGGTTCCGCTGAGCGCGACGACGTCGGGATCGGTGATCAGCAACACCGTCAGTGCATGCCCGGGAAGAACGTCGGCCTCACCCGGCAATACACCGCCGAAGTTGGCGATCTGAACCTCGCGCTGCTGCAAAGTTCCATAGGAGAACAGCAGTGCTCCCCCGTCCGGTGGTGTCATGTCGGTCATACGATCACACTACGACGGGCAACAGCTCTATCGGTGTTGCGTCACAATGGTTTCGCGGGATGATCGCCAAGGCATCGACACCGACGAGAGCCGCAAGGTGGGCGGTGGATCCGGACGGATGGACCTTCCACCGCCCGTCGATGTGCCGACTCGCCGGCACCACCCTGGTTCGATCGGAGCCGTCGCACACGTACCCGGACAGTATGCCCAGCACGGGAGCTGTCGGCCTGCGGCCGGTCAACGCGACGACCAGAGCGGGACCGATTGCCAACAGAGATGCGACAGCGGCCAGTGGATTTCCCGGCAATCCGATCACGATGCGACCGCAAGGGAGCACTGCGGTGAGCAGCGAACCGCCTGGGCGAATATCGATCCCGTCGATGATCGTGGTCGCCCCGAGTGCACCCAGGCCGGTGCGTAGATGGTCGGCCGCACCCCGTCCGGTCGACCCGACGACAAAGACAACGTCGACTTCGTCCACGGCGCGAATCTCGCGAAGCATCGCCCCCTCGTCGTCTCGTACGTGTGAGACGAACGAGCAGGCCATATCGAGGCCGGTGAGCACCGTCGGCAGAATCGGACCGAGGGTGTCGCGGGTCTGGCCGGGGTCGAGAACGTCCGAACGGCTGATCTCGTCACCGGTGAGCAGCACGTGTGCGCGTACCTTCCCTCGTACCCACACCTCGTTCACCCCCGCTGACAGTGCTGACGAGATCACTGCCGTCGACACCCGGGTTCCGGCTGCAACCAGCTCGCGCCCACTGCCCCAGCATTCGCCTCGCCGACGGACATCGTCACGGACCGGGAATCCCATCTTCCGCGCAATCAGACCATCCGGAACCGAGGACACCAGATGTTCGTCGCGGACGACGGTATCCGCACCCTGCGGCAGCCGAGCGCCGGTGGCGATCCGCACGGCTGTACCCGGCACGAGAGCAGGGACCGACGGCCCGCCTGCCGTCCGAACGTCGTCTCGCACCCGCCAGGGCCCGGGGCCTGCAACGGCATAACCGTCCATCGCCGACAGATCGACTGCGGGAAGCGGTGCCTCGGCCAGTATCGGCGACGCCAACCCTGCACCGAGACTGTCGGTGACTGCCGCAAGGCGGGCAGGCAACGGCGACACCGCGAGTCCGATCACAGCCCGCGCCTCGGTCAGCGACAGCATCTCGGTCGCGGTCCGAACATCGGCGGAGTCCACCGTCATGACAAGACCTTCCGCTCCGTGAACCTGGTTGCAGATTCGTACGTTCCGTACGAGCCACGACCTTGCCCGCCGCTCGACGCGTTAGGGTTTCGCAACGATGATCTGACGGTCACGTTGTACTCACCTCGACCACCTGCACGGTGTGAAGCACCGCCGAGGGTGGTCGAGAAACCCCTGTACCCATCGAACACACGGAGACCGAGACCATGACGCAGGATTCAGCTCCACACGAGAAGTTCGAACAAGGATTGAAGGTCCGCCGAGAAGTGATGGGCGCCGACTTCGTCGAACGCGCCTTCGCGAAAGCCGACGGCACCGACTCGGCCGCCTTGCAGTCGTTCGTGACCGAGTCGGTGTGGGGAGCGGTGTGGACGCGGCCCGGTCTGGACAGGCGCAGTCGCAGCCTGCTGAACCTGGGAATCCTCATTTCGTTGCGAGCGCACGAAGAACTCGCGGGTCACGTGCGCGGCGCACTGCGCAACGGGCTGACGCGCGAGGAGATCGTCGAAACCGTGATTCACACTGCCGGCTACTGCGGGGCGCCCGCTGCGCTCGCAGCAATGCGCGTTGTTCAAGAGGTACTCGTCACCGAGTTGGGACCGCTCGCCCCTGACGCAACCTGAGCTGGCTCGACCACAGGCCAGGGTGCCCAAAATCAAATCGGTGGACGTGTGCCTTTCGGGTTGATACCGTCCGGTGACCGTGATCGCACGCAAGGAGGTGAGACCCATGAACGCTGTATCCCCATTGGGTGCTCCCCTCGGATTCACGGCCGGGCGAACTATCTAGGTGTCGCCGGGAGCGCCTCCTCGACAAGGCATTCCCGAAAGGCCACACCATGGACTTCATCTCTCACACACTCGTCTCGGGCACATCGGCACACGGCCTCGTCGAACGAGAGTTCACGCTCGGCGAGATCACCGGCGTTCTCTGGTCACCCACCTCCGGCTCGACGGCCCCAGGCTCGCCGTTGCTCTTGTCGGGCCACAGCGGCGGTATGCACAAGAAGGCGCCGGGTTTGGTGGCGAACGCACTTCACTGCGTCGAAACCTATGGCTTTCTCGTCGCCGCGATCGACGCACCCGGGCACGGCGACCGCCCACGCAATCGTCAGGATCAGCAGTGGGTCGACGATATCCAGAGTGCCCGAGCGGGTGGTCGTTCCATCGCCTCGGCAGTCGTCGACTACAACATGTCGCTGGCCGATCGCGCTGTGCCGGAATGGCAGAGAACCCTCGACGCCCTACAGGCTCTGCCCGACATCGGCGCCGAAGCTCCCATCGGATACGGCGGAGTGACGCTCGGCGTCGCAACAGGGCTCATGTTGGCCTCGGTCGAATCTCGGATCGCAGCGCTGAGTTTCGGCGGAGTATTCGTCGCGGACGCTCTGATCGAGTCCGCGCGAAAGATAACGGTCCCACTCGAGTATCGGATTCCATGGGACGACGACCACATCGATCGCACCTCCGGTCTTGCGTTGTTCGACGCCTTCGCCTCGAAGGACAAGACCTTGCACGCCCACCCGGGCAGCCACTTTCAAGTCCCCGAACACGAGCAGGACAGCTCGGCGCGCTTCCTCGCACGCCATCTGGGCGGAACCCGACACTCCATCTAGGAAGTCGGCGCTACGCTCGGACACTCGGCTCGTAACTTCACACAGGGGGTCTGCTGTTGTCACTGTCCACCCGGGTCCACTCGTTCGGTGACGATGCGCTGGGCCGACTAGACGCGACGGGGATCGCCGCGGCCATCGCATCCGGTGACATCAGCGCCGCCGAGGCCGTCGACGCGGCAATTGCGCGCGCCGACGCCGTCGACAGCAGACTCAACGCAATCCAGAGCTCGGATTTCGACCGCGCTCGCGAACACGCACGACGTCCGGGCTCGGGTGTGTTCGCGGGGGTGCCCACTTTCGTCAAAGACAACACCGACGTTGCCGGGCTGGCGAGCAACCACGGATCGCTCGGTGTCGACGCCGCCCCCGCGACCCGCAATGCGCCATTCACCGATCAATTGCTGTCCACCGGGCTCATCAGTCTCGGCAAGTCGACTCTGCCCGAGTTCGGATTCAACGCCAGCACCGAGTACGAAACTCTGCCGCCGACCCGAAATCCGTGGAATACGGAGTACTCCAGCGGGGCGTCCTCCGGCGGTTCGGCTGCCCTGGTGGCTGCGGGAGTGGTGCCACTCGCCCACGCGAACGACGGCGGCGGTTCCATCCGTATTCCCGCCGCAGCCTGTGGACTGGTCGGACTCAAACTCACTCGTGGCCGAGAACTCGCGGACGCTCATTCCGCGGGCATGCCGGTGAACATCGTGTCCAACGGGGTTCTCACTCGGACGGTCCGCGATACCGCCACGTTCGTAGCTCAGATCGAGCGGTATCGCGCGGCGCCACGTCTCGCCCCTGTCGGTCTGGTCGAGGGGCCGTCGAGCAGACGTCTGCGGATTGGCGTGATCAGCAGCTCGCTGCCCGGGATCGACGTCGACGATCCGACGAGGAAAGCCGTCTCGGACACGGCACAGTTGCTCAGTGCGCTCGGGCACGATGTCACCGAACTGGGTCTTCCGCTGCCGGAGAAGGAACTCGAAGCATTCCAGGAGGATTTCAAGCACTACTGGGGGTTGCTGGCATTTGCGGTGCACCGATTCGGAAAAAGGGTCATGGACCCCAGTTTCGATGCGTCTGCAATCGATGCCCTCACTCGTGGGCTCTCGGCGATGTTTCTCCGAGCGTTCTGGCGTACCCCTCAGGTGATTCGCCGCCTCCGACAATCGGAGGCCATCTACCACCGGTCTTTCGCAGACGTCGACGTCATGGTGTCTCCGGTGGTGGCGCACACGACTCCTCGACTCGGACATCTGTCCCCGGCCAACGGTTTCGACGTCTTGTTTCCCCGGCTCCTCGCCTACGTCGCCTTCACCCCGCTCAACAATGCCAGCGGCGGGCCCGCACTCTCGTTGCCGCTCGCGCAGTCGCCGGAGGGACTTCCGATCGGAGTTCAGCTATCGGCCGATCATGGAGCCGAGGGGCGGCTCCTCGAATTGGCTTTCGAACTCGAAGCTGCACAAGCATTCCGGAGAATCACCGACGCCATGTGAGTACCGGCCTGATCCAGCGGCCGCCGAGTTACCACCCGTCATCGACGTGAGGGAATCCTGTGCATGAGCAATGTGGCGGCATCCAGAACCTGATCGCGATCGAAAGTAAGGCTGTAGTCGTACACGCGCGACCCGTCGGGAGCCTCCCCCACATCGAGAGCGATCAGCGCAGCGTCGAACAACGGGTCGACCACGATGACCGATCGCTCGCGGGCAAGGGGCTCGTGCGCATCGACGTCGACCGTGCGATATCGACCCCCGACATCCACCGATCGCCCGAACATCACCGTGAGCGCGCTGCCGCTGCCAAGTTCGCTGAGCAACGCGTGACGTGACGCCGACAACGCCGTCGTGACCGGAAGCGTGACGAGAACAACGGCGGTCGACCCCATCGCCGAGGCTCGTTCGAGCAGAGTGTTCTCGAGCGATTCGAGAAGTGATTCGTCGATGTTCTTCGGGTCGCGGCCACCGCGATCGAGCCCGAACGGCGTCACGGCGGACGGGGCTCGGACCGTCACCGCCGGCGCGACGAACAGCAGGTCCGGTTGACTGTCGACGGCCTCGAATCTCGGCAACGGGGCCGGAGAACCGTAGAACCAGCCCTGGCCCCATCGGGCACCGAAGGACCGCGCGCGGCGTTCATGGATCTGGTTCTCGATGCCCTCGGCGACGACAACCGCGCCGGTACGTTCGGACTCGACGGCGACGGCCGAGAGAATTGCCGCGGTCTCCGAACTTGTGCGCTGATGGACCAGACGCATGTCCAACTTGATCACGTCGGGACGCAACAGCGCGAGGAGGGCGAGGCTGGAGGAGTCGGCTCCCACATCGTCGACAGCGATTCGCCATCCCATGTCCCGGGCGTGCGCGGCAGCACGCAGCAGCCCGGCGGGGTCGTTCATGAGATTGCGTTCCGTGATCTCGACGACGATCGACAAGTTGGACGCCTCGGCCAGAATCGATCGAGCGTACGGCGGCGGAGGCGCATCGAGCGCCAGAGGTTCTGCATTGACGAACAGGGCGAGCTCACGGGGTAGATCGGCACCGAGTGCACCCTCCAGCGCCGACACTCGGCACTGCCAGTCGAAGGCAATCGTCGTACCGCATCGAGCAGCCTCGGCGAACATCTCGTCCGGCGAGGTCCATGGGCTTCCCGATCCTGGCCTGACCAGCGCCTCGAAACCTACGAGCGCTCCTGAGTCCAGGTCTATGACGGGTTGATATGCGGATTCGATCGGTCCGAACCCACCGAGGCCAGGGACAGGTTGGGTCACAGCCCGCCTTTCGTTCGTCGACGCGTCCGATCCCCACCCGGACCCATCTTGCCTGCACGAACCGCGCGAGGTACACCGACTCCGTGCCAACGCGCGCTCGGTGCGGCGATAGAGTCGGACCGCAGAGGGACGACAGCAAGGACGGAGTGACGACGATGGCTGGTCAGGACCGCCCGCCGATCAGCTCCGACAGCCTTTTCGCGGGCCGGTACGAGTTGGGCCGTGTGCTCGGCCGCGGGGGTGCAGCCGACGTCTTCGGTGCCGAGGATCGGCTTCTCGGGCGCCAAGTGGCCGTGAAGGTCTTCCGTCACTCCGATCACGCCCCGCACGACGAACACCGCATCGACGCCGAGATGCGGACCTTGGCCTCGCTGTCGTATCCGGGCTTGGTGACTCTGTTCGATGCAGGCGTCACACGCGACGGTTCCGGAGTCGATGTGCGATATCTGGTGATGGAGTTGATCGAGGGCCCGACGCTCGGTGCATTCCGCGACCACCGGCAACTGCCACCGGACATTGTCGCCCGCATCGGTCGCGAACTCGCGGAATCGTTGTCGTACATCCACAGCGCCGGCGTCGTTCATCGAGACATAAAACCCGCCAACGTTCTGATCGGCGACGGCGCGATCAGCCGAACCAAACTCACCGACTTCGGTATCGCCCGCGTCGTCGACGCCGACCGCCTGACAGCACACGGCTCGGCAGTGGGGACAGCACACTATCTCAGTCCCGAGCAGGCAACCGGCGCCAACGCCGGACCTGAATCGGACGTCTACTCACTGGGTCTGGTCCTGATCGAATGTCTCACCGGAAGAATGGTGTTCGAGGGAAACTCGACTGCTGCGGCCCTAGCGCGACTGCACCGGGATCCCGAGGTGCCTACCGAGCTCGGCGAAGGCTGGGTGTCACTGCTGACCAAGATGACTGCCCGGCGGCCGGAACATCGTCCATCGGCAGCCGAGGTCTCGGAATCGCTGCGCACCCTTCCCGATGCCGAAACATCCCCGATCGGAACGGCGATCCTGGCAGCCACTCCGCAGACGGCCGAACTCGATGAAGCCGACACGGTGACGCTCGCCCGTCCGGCGTCGCGGCGGGGGCTGATCTTGGGCGTTGTGGGCGCGATCCTCGTTGCTGCGGTGGTCCTGTGGGGAATCCTGTCATTGCCCGATCAGGCCGGTCCTCCGGTCGAGGCCACAACCGCGCCTCCCGTTCCCACGAGCCCGCAGGTACCGACAACCACTGACGTACCGACAACCACCGCCGTACCGACAACCACCGCCGTACCGAGTCCCGTTGCCCCACAGGTCGAGGCGCCAGCGGTAGGCGCCGTTTCGGAGCCGGCCGCTCCGGTTCCGTCCGCCCCCTCGGTCGAGACGGGGAACAACGGCAATGGCAATGGCAACTCCAACGGCAACAACGGCAACGGCAACGGCAACTCCAACGGCAACAACGGCAACGGCAACGGCAACGGCAAAAAGTAGCGCTGTGCTGTCGACATCTGGTTCGCCGCTGGCCCACCGCCGGTAATACCGAATCGTCGAGGTTGGACAGCCTCGCATTGCTGGCGACACAGTGCCCCTGACCGTAACTTTGTCGGCATGAACGACTCGGACGGCGCAGTTCCCGACGCGACCACGAACCATCCCGGCGAGCCCCACGGCGGCTCCGTCGCATCGCGATTGAACTGGTTGCGGGCGGGTGTGCTGGGAGCCAACGACGGAATCGTCTCCACCGCAGGTCTCGTCGTCGGCGTCGCGGCCGTCACCGCCGAACGCGGACCGATCTTGACGGCGGGCGCTGCAGGTCTGGTGGCGGGAGCGGTATCGATGGCGCTCGGCGAGTACGTCTCGGTCAGCACGCAGCGAGACACCGAAAAGTCGCTGTTGGCCAAGGAAGAAGCCGAGCTGCGAGACGACCCGGAGGCCGAACTCGAGGAACTGGCCTCGATCTACGAAGAGAAAGGACTCAGCAAGGCGACCGCGCTCACCGTGGCGCGTGAACTCACCGCCCACGACGCGTTCGCCGCCCACGTCGACGCCGAGTTGCGCCTGGATCCAGACGACCTGACCAGTCCGATTCAAGCAGCGCTGTCGTCGGCGCTGTCCTTCACCATCGGTGCTTCGTTGCCGCTCCTGGCGATACTGGCGCCGCCGACGACAGCCCGTATTCCCGTCACCTTCGTTGCCGTGCTGCTCGCCCTCGCACTCACCGGCCAGATCAGTGCGCGGCTCGGCGGTTCCGAGCCTGGCCGGGCGACGGCACGCATCGTGATCGGCGGTGCTCTCGCGATGATCGTGACCTACGGAATCGGACAGTTGCTCGGTGTTGCCGGAGTATGACGAGCGCGGCCCTCACGGGGTCAGTGTGAGTGGGCGCTTACCAGCGGGGCAACCTCGGTACCCAGAAGTTCGATCCCGCGCAGCAAGTCCCCGTGTGCCAACCGCGGATTAGTCATCTGAAGCGACAGTCGGTCCACTCCGCCCAGCTGTTCGCCGACCCGCAAGATCTTGTCGGCGACAGTCTGCGGGTCGCCCATGAAGAATGCACCGTTCGGACCGGAGGTGGCGTCGAACTGCTGGCGGGTGGGACGGGCGAACCCGCGCTCGCGCGAAACCTTGGTGAACATCTCGTGCCAGCCTGGATAGATGGTGTCGGCTGCAACCTGCGTCGACTCGGCCACGAAGCCGAACACGTGCAGACCGACCTGCAGCTTCTCGGGAGCGTGTCCTGCTTCCGCTCCCGCCCGGCGGTACAGATCCACCAACGGAGCGAATTGGCGTGGTTCTCCGCCGATGATGGCGATCATCAGCGGTAGTCCCAGCAACCCCGCGCGGACGAAGGACTCCGGGGTTCCGCCGACACCGACCCAGATGGGCAGGGGATCCTGCACCGGGCGCGGAAAAATGCTCTGTCGGTCCAGTGCAGGCCGGTGCCGACCGGACCACGTGACCTCGACGTTGTCGCGAATCTGCAAGAGAAGCTCCAGCTTCTCCGCGAAGAGGGAATCGTAGTCGTGCAGGTCCAACCCGAACAACGGGAACGACTCGGTGAACGACCCGCGGCCGACAACGAGGTCGATGCGTCCCTTCGAGATCAGATCGAGGGTAGCGAACTCCTGGAATACACGAACCGGGTCATCGGCGCTGAGCACCTTCACGGCGCTGCCGAGTCTGATCCGTTCGGTGCGAGCGGCCGCGGCGGCAAGAATGATCGACGGCGCCGAGTCGTAGTACTCGCTGCGATGATGCTCGCCGATGCCGAACGAGTAGAGCCCGACCTGGTCGGCAAGCGCAATCTCCTCCAGCAGGTGCCCCATCCGCTCTGCCGGACCGATCACTCGCTCGTCCGTCGGGTCCGTCACGGAGGAGACGAAGCTGTCCACGCCCAGATGCATTGTTCGACCTTTCCAATCGAGGCAGATCGGCCTGCCCCGTCGATTGTAGATTCAACCACCCGGCGGAACAGTCGCACGCCGGGACAACGATTCACAGCGATCATGCAGCTGGATCCCAGGCTCCCCGCATGGAGCGCAACGAGGATCATCGTTCATGAGCAGCTTGTTGCACGGAGAACCACGCACCATCGCTGAGGCGTCGCAGCGCACCGAGCCCCGTCTCGTGCCGCGGTGGTGGCGATACGCATCGGCGATCGCCGCGTGGGCAGTGCTGCTGTTCGTAGCTGCGTTGTGGACAAGCGACGGCGGGATCCAGAACTTGTGGACCGGTACCAGCGATGCGCTGACCTCCGTGGGTCGACTCACCGGCCTCCTCGCCTCGGCCTCGCTTCTACTTCAGGTGTTCCTCATGGCGCGTGTGCCCTGGATCGAACGCGCGTGGGGGCAGGACGAATTGACGCGGGTGCACCGGCTTGTCGGGTTCACTTCGTTCACGCTCATGCTCGCCCACATCGGTCTGATCGTTCTGGGCTACGCCGCCGCGGACCCGACCAAGGTGTGGGACACGATCGTCGACCTCACCATCGATTATCCCGGTGTTCTGCTCGCGGTGGCCGGCACCCTTGCATTGATCCTGGTGGTGATCACCTCGGCGCGAGCTGCTCGGCGCCGGCTGCGATACGAATCGTGGCATCTGATCCACCTTTACGCCTACCTCGGCGCAGGCCTTGCACTCCCCCATCAGCTGTGGAGCGGTGAAGACTTTCTGAAATCCACTGCAGCCACGATCTTCTGGTGGACGCTGTACATCGGGTGCGCCGGATCGGTTCTGCTGTGGCGGATCGCGCTTCCATTGTGGGCATCGGCGCGCGCGAACATTCGAGTCGTGCACGTTCGATGCGAGCCCGGTAATGCCGTGACCGTCACCGTGGCCGGCCCCGGCGTCGAACACTTACGGGCCCAGGGCGGGCAGTACTTCCAGTGGCGTTTTCTCACCGGACCCGGCTGGACCCGCGCCCACCCGTATTCGTTGTCGGCCGCTCCCGACGCCACGACATTGAGATTCACTGCCGCTGTCCTCGGCGACGGCACCGCTGAACTGACCACGCTGCAGCCAGGTACACGCGTTCTCGTCGAGGGACCGTATGGCCGAATGCACGCGGGCACCCGAACACGTAGCAAAACACTGTTGATCGGCGCCGGAATCGGCATCACCCCCATACGCTCCCTCCTCGAATCGCTACCCCAACAGCCGGGCGAGGTGATGGTTGTTCATCGCGTCCGCAGTGTCGACGAGGCCGTCCTGAGCCACGAGATCCACGATCTCGCCCGCGAGCGAGGCGCTGACTACCGCGTCGTCGAAGGCCGTCGCATTCCCGACCGCGACAGTTGGCTACCAGTGCACGCCAATAACTGGGACGACACCGCGGCACTGCTTTACATGTGCCCCGACGCCGCAGAGCGAGACATCTTCATCTGCGGCCCCGACCCGTGGACCGAAGCCGTGCGACGAGCCGCCCGCCAAGCGGGCACGCCTGCCGAGCGAATCCACTCCGAATCCTTTCATCTCTGAGAGCCGATCATGCGAAAAATCACCACCTGGGTTCTGACCACGCTGTCCGCGCTGGTGCTGTTGTTCAGCTACCACACTTCGACCAGCGGACCGACACCGACAGTGATCCTCTCCTCCGAATCGACGGCACCTGCAACAACATCCAATGTTTCGACGGAGTCGGATCCCTCGCCGTCGGCGTCCGCGGGAACCCCTCCCCCCAGCGACACGACCACCACCGCGGCGACGCCCCAGACGGTGACCGGAACGTCGGTCAGTACCCGATTCGGACCTGTTCGAGTGCAGATCACGATCACCGACGGGACCATCACCGATGCCGCCGCGATCGACTACCCCACGAGCAATGGACGAGACCAACAGATCAATGCCCGAGCAGTCCCCGTTCTCGAGGAGGAAACAATCGAGGCGGGATCGGCCGACATCGACATGGTCTCCGGCGCCACCTACACCTCCGAGGGATACGTCGAGAGTCTGCAGTCCGCGATCGACCAGGCGCACCTGTCATGAGTCCCGAAAACGTGTCCACCCGAGCCTGGGTCGAGCAGATCATGGGAATGCCGATCTCGATACACGTACGCGCCGCCGAGCGGAACCGCCCCGACGTCGGCGACGCCGTCGACCGGGCCTTCGCCCATCTACGCCTCGTCGACGACGTGTTCAGCACGTGGCGGCCCGACAGCGACGTGATGCGCCTGCGCCGAGGAGAACTCACCATCGACGACGCGCACCCTTGGATCAGGGAGGTACAGCAACTGTGCGAGCGGGCCGCTGCCGAAACCGGCGGGCTGTTCACCACCGACCTCATCGGACCGGACGGCTCCCGAGGATGGGACCCCACTGGACTCGTCAAAGGCTGGGCAGTCGGCGACGCCGCCCAGCACCTGCGCGACACACACCACGTCGCGTTCTCGATCAACGCGGGAGGCGACATCGTCTGCGGCCTCGGCGTCGACTCGCCGGAACTCGCGCGGCCGTGGCGCGTCGGCGTCGAGGACCCGCAATGCCCATCCACCATCACCCACGTCGTCGCGATCACCGACGGCGCCGTAGCCACGTCGGGTACCTCGGCACGCGGTGCACACATCATCGATCCGCGGACCGGATCAGCGGTGCAGCGCATCGGTTCGACGACGGTAGTGGGACCCGAACTGGTCTGGGCCGACATCTGGGCGACAACAACATTCATCGATCGGGCCGCGTTGCTCACCCGGCCGCTCTGGGCGCAGTACGCCATGCTCGGCAACAACTACTGACACCGAACCCGCAGCCACACAGAGGTTTTCAGAGAATACGACGGCCCGCATATTCGTCGTCCGTGATGTGTTCGAGCCAGGTGGTGGTAGTTGCCGGGTCCTCGCCGTTCTCGAGCATCGCGATGTGTTCCATGAAGGTGTCCTCGGTGGCCGCGTGCCAATGCTCCTCGCCGGGAGGCGTGTACAGGGTCTGACCGGCACGCACTTCGATGATCGTTCCGTCACGCCCCCCGAACCGTGCGACGCCGTGCGTCACGCGCAGATACTGCCCGTGCACGTGCGAGTGCCAGGCTGTACGCGCACCCGGCGCAAACCGCACTGTTGCAACCACCATGTGCTGATCGGGTTCGTGAGGCACTGCGATCGGATCGAGCCAGACGTCGCCGGCGAACTGCTCCGGCGGGTTCTTCGATGTCGCAACAACAGGTTCGATATTCATGGTCGAGGACTCTTTCTGGTCAGGCTTCCGGGATGTCGCGGCCGAATACGTCGTACTCGAGCGCCGGGATGTCGACGCCGGTGTACGAAGTCACAGCATGAACATCCATGACATCCAATCTAGGCAGACCGAGTCGCTCTGGGGAGTGTCTGTTCATCCGGGTACCAGCGGTACCCCCTCGATCGATCTACGCACGATGAAAGGAGTACGGCCGTGGACTACTTTCGCGTGATCCGCACCAGCAATCCCGCCACGTGCGCGGACGCGGCCGTTCTGGCGGCCTCGGCATCGCCGGTCTCGATGGCGTCGACGATTCGTTCGTGCTCCTGGACTGCCAGTCGACGCCCGGTGTCGCTCGACCACATGTCGGACCGATAGAGATGAGCCTGGCTGTCGAGCCGCAGCAGTGCATCGCTCAAGGGCCGATTCTGCGCCACGTCACGGATACGCGTGTGAAAGCGAAGATCCAACAACGCATCGCGTTTGGCATCGGCATGGCCACCGAGCAAGTCCCGCTGCTCGCTGACCATGAGCCGGAGTTCCGCAATGACGTCGTGCGTGGCATTGAGTGTCGCTCGATGGGCCGCCAAACCGTCGAGTAGTTCCCGGACTTCGAATACCGAGCGAATGGTGTTCGCGTCGAGCGAATCGACCTTGGCCCCCGCATTGCGGGTGTGGACAGCGATTCCCTCGTAGATCAACTGTTGCACTGCCTCACGCACCGGCGTTCGGCTGACCTCGAGCTTGGCGGCCAACGCTGGAACGCTCAATGCCGTGCCGGGAGGCAGCTCGCCGGAGAAGATCTGCTCACGCAGTATCGCGTGTACCGACTCCGTGAGTAGTTCCCGATCCGTTGTGGTCATGTGTCCCGTCCATGCATGTCAGTTACCGTGCCGACCATCATTCTCGCCTACTTCGCCGCCATCACCCGTGCAGCTTCGCGCAACTCACCGTTCGGTGCGATACCGGTGCGCAGTCCCGCGACTTTTGCAGCAATGTTCTCGGCGACAGTGATCGGTGAATACGTGGCCTCACCATTGCTTTCACACCCGGGAAGCGTCTCGATGACCGCATCGTGGTTTCCGTCGAAGAAGAAGGCCGCCGAGCGACGACGGATGATCTGACCGTCGACGATCGGTGGGTCGACTCGGTGAACCGTGGACATCCACCGATCGTTCGTCCATCGCGCCATCGCATCACCGAGGTTGACGAGCAGGGCTCCGTCGGCCGGTTGGACGTCGTGCCACAGGCCGTCCGACCCCAACACCTGTAAGCCGGGAACCTGGTCGGCCCACAGGATCGTCAGGATCCCGAAGTCGGTGTGAGCACCCATGCCTGTCGCACCTACATCGAAGCTCGTTTCCCCCTCGGGCAGCGCATAGTTGTTCATCTTGAACGCGTCGATCGAATGGTCCACCATCCGGTCGAAGTAACCGTCGTTCAAGCGCAGCGCGGCGGTGAACGCGCGCAGCAGTACTCGCGACAGCGATTGCGCGTGTCGGAAGTAGTTCTGAACCGCGGGCATGAACTCGGCCGACTCCTTCGGCCACGCATTGCTTGCGTAGCTGGACTCGGGTAGATCGAGTTCGGGGTAGTCCGATACCTCGGTGCCCACCACGATCGACTCGTAGAAGTCGTTCATGTTGTTCGCCGACGGGACGCCGAGGCTCATGCTCAGCGATTCGGATTTCGGCGGCGAGTAACCTCGATTCTGCTCGGGCGGCCGGCGGTACTGCTTCTTGATGCTCAGCGGTAGCGCGAAGAACTGGTCGAGGCCACGGGCGAGGCCGTCGATGACCTCGTCGGCTATGCCGTGGCCGACGATCTGCACGAATCCGACCTCGGTGCATGCGCGATCCAGCTCACGTGCAACGGTGTCGCGTTCGCTGATTCGCGCGTCGTCGACGAATGGGCCGATATCGATGGTGGGAATGTCGAATACCACGGTGGCTGAGCCTTTCCGGTCTGTACGAAGTGTCATGATCGGGCCCCCGATGCGTGCCAGTTACCGACCAGGGCCCGCGAGAGGATGCCGAAGAGCGAGAAGACCGCGATGCCGAACGCCGAGGCGATTGCGATCGCTGCGATGAGGTCCTCGGATTGCAGACGGCTCCGATAGACATCGAGCAGTGTCCCGATACCCGGCTGCCCCTTGGCGAAGAACATGTCGCCGATGATCGCGCCTACGACCACCAGCCCTGCCGCGGTGCGGATTCCGGCCATGATCGCCGGGAGTGCCGCGCGCATTTCGAGTTTGACGAGGCGCTGCACCTTCGACGCGCGTCCGAGCGTGAACAGTTCGTGTAACCCACGATCGACGGATTGGAGTCCGAAGTGAGTGTTGGTGATGATCGGGAACGCCGCGATCATCACGCAGACGATAATACGGGCGACCATCCCGTAGCCGAACCACAGACCGATCAACGGAACGATCGCGAGAATCGGAATAACCTGCAGCACAACAGCGTACGGATATACTGCTCGCTCGATCCATCGAGCTTGATTCATCAGGATCCCTACGGCGAGACCGAACAGCACCGCGATCACGAATCCGAAGGCAGTCACCCGCGCCGTGACAGCGAGGGCCTCCAGCATGGGCCCAAGATGGGACCAATCGGCAAGGGACTGCGTCAGCACACGGTGTGGCGCCGGCAGCAGAAAGCGCCGCTCCGGCGCGAGAATCAAGTAGGTGACCGCGTACCACGCCAGGATCGCAACGACGAACGACGCCACGGGGACACCGATCGACACCGCAGCGCGTGCGGATTTCTTGGCAGGCGCCGAACTTCTCACGTTCTCGCGGGCAATACGAACGCGGGGCATTCGGACGGTGAGAGACTGCGTCATCAGGCGATTCCTCGCAGACCGGACGAGATGCGCGCAACATAGTCGGTGAACCTGCGGTCGAAACGAAGGCTCTCCGTGCGAGGCCCGTCGAACTCGATGTCGACGACCGAGTGAACTCGGCCTGGCCGCGCCGTCATCACCACTACCCGATCGGCAAGGAATACTGCTTCGGAGACCGAATGAGTGACGAACATTGCCGTGAATTTCCTTTCGTTGCAGAGCTTCTGAAGGAGCGACTGCATGTCGAATCTGGTCATCTCGTCGAGCGCGCCGAACGGCTCGTCCAGCAGCAAGACATCCGGCAACAAGGTGAGCGCGCGGGCGAGCGACACCCTCATCTTCATGCCGCCGGACAACGCACTCGGAAGCTGGTCGCCGAATCCGTCGAGCCCGACCGCCTCGATCGCCTCCACCGCTCGTCGACGACGAGTCAGCTTCTCGACGCTTCCCAGCTCGGCGGACAATTCCACGTTTCCCCGTACGTCCCGCCACGGCAGGAGGGTCGGCTCCTGAAAGATGAAACCGACGGATTCGGTTCCGAGAGCGACATTTCCGTCGGTGCAACTCTCCAGGCCCGCCGCCATTCGCAGTAGTGTCGACTTCCCGCAACCGGACGGGCCCACCACCGCAACGAACTCGCCGTCACGGATAGCAAGGTCGATCCCGTCGAGCGCCGTCGTTCCGGTGGGAAAGCGTTTCACCACCGAGTC
Source organism: Rhodococcus sp. (in: high G+C Gram-positive bacteria) (assembly GCF_023264675.1). Classification (GTDB taxonomy): domain Bacteria; phylum Actinomycetota; class Actinomycetes; order Mycobacteriales; family Mycobacteriaceae; genus Rhodococcoides. The sequence goes on along the minus strand of NZ_JAHFVG010000019.1, from coordinate 28,005 downwards.
GAAAACGATCCGAGTGTTCTTCGTCAGCAGTGTTGCGTCGGCATCCTGCATGGTATCGATCAGGTCCACCGCAGCCTCCAAGGTTCAAGTGCATGTAATTTGTATGTAGCAAGACTGCATTACATGCATTTCACACAAGTTGCGCCTCGTTAACTTCACGTGACAGATCACCACGTGAATGCACGACGAGCTGGGCTTTGTTGCGAAGAATCCGCTGCCCGCACACACCGAGTCGATTTCCGGGTTTACATGCAATCACGCCACGTGCACACTGTTGTCAGCCGCTCGCCGCATCCGTCGTCGAATATCGGCTTCGCACAACATCTCCCAGAATCCAACTATCAGAGAGTTGCCCGCCATGGTCACGAAGAGAACTCGAACCGCCGGCGCAGCGGTCATGCTGGCCATCGCTCTGAGCGCGAGTGCCTGCAGCTCGGACAGCGCCGACCCCGCAACCGAGGCGTCGCTGGACCCCGTCGCTGCCGAGGACAGCTTGGCCGGTGTGTGCCCGTCGACAGTGACGATTCAGCTTCAGTGGCAACCCCAATCCGACATGGGCGCACTGTTTCGGATGCTCGGTCCCGGATACACCGTCGACGCCGACGAAAAGTCGGTCACCGGCCCGCTCGTTGCGCAAGGCAAAGATACCGGGGTGGATATCGCTCTGCGTGCGGGTGGTCCTGCGATCGGTTTCCAGTCGGTGACGTCACAGATGTATGTGGACGACTCGATCGATCTCGGCATCGTGCACGGTGACCAGGTCATCGCCGCTGCCGCGGATCAACCTGTCGTCGGCGTGACTCCCCTGCTCAAATACAGCCCCGCAATCCTGATGTGGGATCCGGAGAGCCACCCGGACTGGACCTCGATCGCCGACATCGGTGCATCCGACGCCACCGTCGTCGTCTCCAAGGAGCAGATCTTTCCGCAGTGGCTGGTGGAGAACGGACTGCTGAAAGCCTCGCAACTCGATACCGGGTACGACGGTGCTCCCGCCCGTTTCGTCGGCGATCCGGAGATTGCCCAGCAAGGATTCGCCAATTCAGAGCCGTACACCTACGAGTCGGACACGCCTGCATGGTCCAAGCCCGTCTCGTACCAGTTGGTCAAGGACACCGGCTTCGACATCTACGCGTCCAACGTTTCCGTACGAGCGGACAGGCTGGAGTCCCTCTCACCGTGCTTGGAGAAATTGGTTCCGATCGTTCAACAGGCCACCGCCGACTACATCTCCTCGCCGGAAGACACCGATTCCACCATCGTCGACATCGTGTCGCAGGACACCTCGTTCACTCCGTACACCGAGGGTGAGGCCGCGTTCAGCTCGACGCTGCTGAGAGACGAGGGACTGATCGCGGACGAAGCCGATGGTTCGGTCGGGACGTACGACCCCTCGCGCACACAGCGAAACCTCGAAGAACTCGGGCCGGTCCTTGCCGCCGACGGCGCACGCCTACCGGCGGACGTGACCGCAGACCAACTGTTCACCAACCGCTTCACCGACCCGTCCATCGGGATCGGTTGAACCACCAGAGAAGAAACCCCCGACTCGTAGGAGAATGGACAGTAATGAACTACGACCTGACCGAACTGAACCGTGAAAGCCGTATGGGTGGACTCGGAACCGAGACGACCGCCCGCGAGATCAGACGAATCGACCTCTCCGACTTCGACACCCGCCGAGATGAGATCACCGAGGCACTGTGGTCCGCGGCAACGGACATCGGCTTCTTCCAGGTGGTCGAGCATGGAATCGATCTGAACGAGGTGCGCCGCGCCTTCGCTGCGGCAGAGGCGTTCTTCGCATTGCCGGAGACCGTCAAGTCCCAGTACCCCCTGAAGAAGGGTCTGAACTCTGGTTGGGAGTACAAATCTCAGGTGCGGCCATCGATCGGGACACCCGATCAGAAGGAGTCGTACCAGGTCACGCGCCCACATATGGACACGCTGTGGCCGTCGGAGTCCGAACTCGCCGGTTTCAGCGAGACCATACTTTCCTTCGAGACGAAGTGCTGGGAACTCGCGATGACGTTGCTGTCGTGCTTTGCCGTCAAACTCGGATTCGATCAGGAGTTCTTCACCCGGGCTCATGACCCGTCGTCGCGGAGCTACCAGAGCACACTCCGGATGTTGCATTACTTCGCGATGGGAGATGAAGCCGACACGTGGCGCGCCGGAGCACATACCGACTTCGATTGCCTCACTTTGCTCTTTCAGCGAAGCGGTCAGGGTGGGCTACAGGTGTGCCCGGGACGGGAGATGGACGCCCAGGAGTGGACGCCGATCGAACCGTCGGACGACGCCATCACCTGCAACATCGGCGACATGCTGATGCGGTGGAGCGATGACGTCCTACCGTCCAACTTTCACCGTGTGAAGAACCCCGCTGCGGACGAGTATCAGGGTGCTCGCTACAGCCTTGCATTCTTCGCGCAGGCCAACCGTGATGCCGTCATCGAAGGTCCGACAGGCAAGTACCCCTCCATCACCGCCGAGGATTATCTGTACCAGCGGATCAACGCCAACTTCGCTCGCTGACTTCCGCCGAAGCGGACACGAAGGGACAACGCCCATGCACAACACTCTGATTCACGACGTCACGGTTTACTCGGGCGGGCAGTGGTTGCCTCATCGCGACGTCGTGGTCGGTGCCGGCGTGGTAACCGACATCCTCCACGCGGGATCATCGGGATCCACCGGTGTCGACGGTACTGGCGCGTATCTGATTCCGGGTTTCGTCAACACGCACACGCATATGCAGCAGTCGCTGATGCGCGGTATCGCAGAGGGCATTCCGCTGCTCGAGTGGCTGTTGGCGGTCGCGGAGGATTCAGTGGCGATCACACCCGAGCGCGCCTACACCGCGACCGTCGCCGCATCGCTGGAGGCGCTTCGTAGTGGTACGACCACACTCGTCGAGCACATGTGGCCGCATCCGTCCACCGATGTGCACGAGGCTGTTGTCAAGGGGCTGAACGACACCGGAATTCGTGCCGTGCTCGGACGCGGTACCGCCGACCGGGCCGACTCGAGCCGGCGGTGGGGATTCGACCCGCGGTTGATGCAACCACTGCACGAGGTCCTCGATCACGTCGAGCACCTCGCCGACAACGTTGCCGGGACACGGATCTCGATTGCAGTGGCGGTCCCCAACCCTCGTTCCCTGACTTCCGACGGCATGGCGGCGGTCCGAGAGTTCACCCGCTCGCGGGACATGACCGTCATGATCCATCTGCTCGAGACCCCGACGGACGACGTGATGTGCCGCGAACACGTCGGTCTCGGGGCCGTCGACTACCTCGATCGGCACGGGTTCCTCTGGGACCGAGTGCTGGCTGTCCACTGTGTCGAGTTGGACGCACACGGGCGCTCGGTCCTGGCAGAACGCGGAGTCGGAATCTCGTACAACCCCCTGAGCAACATGCGTCTGGGATCGGGTGTTGCCGCGGTCCCGGACATGCTCGCCGCCGGACTGCGCGTCGGGTTGGGGGTGGACGGCGCTGCCAGCAACGACACCCAGGACATGTTGGAAACTCTGCGTATCGGCGCCTATGTCCAGCGCGCGGTCAACAAGAAGGCCGACCTGTTCGGTTTCGACGCGATGCTGGATATCGCCTCGGGCGGCGCGAATGCGGCCTTGGGGCTTGCGCCCTGTGCGGGTGGAGTTTCGGTCGGCGACGTCGCCGATCTGACGATGGTCCGGTTCGAGCGGGACTTCGCCTGCCTACCGGTGCGCGACCCGGGTGCGTCGTTGTTGACCACCGGAACGCGACAGGTTGTGGACACGGTCTGGGTGGACGGTGAAGCCGTGATCCGCGATGGTCGGAGCACCCGCGTCGACGAACACGAGCTGATCCGATCGCTTTCCTCGCTTTCGTTGCCGTGATCCATCGACGGCGTCTCGTCGGGTACGGCTCCGGTCGCGGTCTCCAAGACCGCCCGACAAGCTGGTCGATCCATCCGATCACCTCGGGATAGACGACAGCGTTCGCTCCCGGATGGTCGAATGCGGGAAAGCGATCGGTGCAGAAGTCCAACTCGCGGACGGTGAGGTCGGTCGAGCCACGGGCGCGCCAGCGGTCGGCCAGACGACGGCTGTGCTCGATACCGACCGAACGATCGTGGATGCCGTGCGCGATCATCACGGGTGCGATGGGCGCGGTGAACCCAACGGTGTTCTCCGCCGTCAGCGGACCCAGAACAGGCCCCGTCATGAGCACGGTCAGGGACGTGCCGTCAGCAGTCAAGTCCTCGGACCGCAGTGTTCCATAAGTCAGCGCGTCGATAGTGCAGAAGTCCTGCGCCGCATGAAGAGCGGCGCGCCCACGGTCGTTGAAGAGGGCACGGATCTCACCCGCTCGATCAGGATGCGCGCCGATCAGCCCGACGATCGTGTACAGCATCGTTGCCGCTGACCCGGTGCCGTCCAGAGACTCGACCCGCAGCACGGGATCGGTCGGTGCGGCGCCGACGAAGGCGCCGACCACCGACACCTCGGGTGCGTACGTGGGGGCGACTTCGACCGCGGCGGCGGACGCCACACCGCCCGCCGAGTACCCGTAGAACACGACGGGCGCGTCGGTCTCGCGTGCCGCAGCGCGAGCCGAGTCCACTAGAGCGCGTGCGCTTGCGACTCGCCCGAGGAACTCGTACTCGCCGGGCGTTCCCAATCCCTGATAGTCCGTCGTGACGACTTGGTACCCCGCAGCCAGGAGAGGCAACAGGGCGGGGATCGTCGTTGCCAGTCCCAGGTCGGACGAGCCCGAGCAGCGGTCGGCGATCCCGTAACTACCTGGCGCGTAAGCGATCACGGGCCGGGGTCCGGGACCATTCCACCCACTGGTCGGCGTGATCAGAAGCCCGGACACCGCCACCGCGCGATCACGGGGATCCGCCGATCGGTACAGAATTCGCTCGGTGTGCGATCCCAGAACGTCGAGCTGCGGCACAGGTTCCCGGCGCATGATGGACCCGGGCGCGTAGGTCTCGAGCTCTACGACGGCGGCATCGTAGAAGTCGGCTTCACCGGGGACCGCCGAGGCAGGTGTGGCAGACAGAAGCAAGGCGCCGGTGAGGACGAAGAGTGCGCAAGTGAGTCTCATCTTGCGACAAGTATGAAGCCCCGAATGCGGATCCGCTCCCCGCGCCCGTAGCCCGATGCCGATGGTGGCTGGTGCCGGCCTTTCCGGACATCATTGTCATGGCGTTGACGAAGGGGCGATCTGCGACCCCGAAGGTGAACGGGAACCCGACACTCCCGTGTAGTCGGGCAGCTCGACGCCGTTGATCGCGCGCCCGAGCAGTTCTGTGAACCACTCTCCGGCGAAGTCGGGCATCGGCTCCGTGTCAGGCCCGGGAACATCGCGAGTGCGTGCGTTCAACCGCCCAATCTCCTGGTTGGCCTCGACGTACGAGCGCATACGTTCTTCGTAGCGAGCAAACCCGACTTCGGGGTCCCAGTCGGCCGCGGCGAGTTCGCCGGCCAACACGTAGGCGCCGACCAACGCCAGCCCGGTCCCCTGTCCCGACATCGGCGACGAACTGAATGCTGCATCTCCCAGCAGAACCACCCGGCCGGTCGACCACCGCTCCATCACCACCTGTGCGACCTGATCGAGGTAGAAGTCCGGTGTGTCGTCGAGGTGCTCGAGGATGTTCGGTGTCAACCAGCCCATTCCCGTCATCCGGGCCCGGAGCAGGGCTTTCTGCGCTGCGATGTCGCGGTAGTCGACACCGAACTCGGACGAACCGAAGTAGAACATGGCCATGGCCCTGGAACCCTCGTGGAAAGGTCGCAGCATCGTCGATCGCCCGGACTCCTGGTCCTGATACTCGAGCAGCCAACGGTCCAATCCGAAATCGTTGGGCACACTGTAGAAGGCCAGCACGTGCCCCAGGTGGCGGAGGAATCGATCGTGCGACCCGAAAACCAGTGCGCGCAAGGCCGAGTGCAGACCGTCGGCCCCCACCACCAGCTCGAAGCGCCGCTCGGTGCCGCTCGCGAAGACCACGTCGACCCCATCCGTGTCCTGCGCGAGCTCAGCGATTCGATCACCGAAGATGTACTCGACGCCGCCGCTCGTGTCGTCGTAGAGCACCTTCGCTAGGTCCCCGCGCAGGATCTCGATGTCCGCGATGAAGCCGTCGCCACCCTCGTCGTCGGCGCGAAATGTTTGCAGCACTTCCCCGTTCGCGTCCACGGTGTGGGCGCCTGCGGTGTCGGTGCACGCCGCGCGCACCGCGTCGCCCACCCCCATTCGCTCGATGACGTCCCTGGCCACCCCACGGGCGTCCACGGCCTGACCGCCCGGACGCAGGTCAGGAGCCCGCTCCACCACGGTCACCTCGGCGCCCCATCGCCGAAGCCAATGCGCCACCGCAGGTCCCGCGACGCTCGCACCCGCCACCAACACCCGCGGACCGTCCGTACGGCTCCCTTGCTCGCCTGTTTCGATCCTGCTCCGGTGCTTCGAGTCGTCGATGCTCATCGTGCCTCCATCTGTCCTACCGCGGAAAGTTGCCGTCATCGGCAACGCAGTATGTTGTCCTCGGCGGTATCGACTCCCGGGGATTCGGAAACTCATCGAAACCGCCGGTGACATATCACTCGGCTTCACCGCTGCGTGACCGCAGCGATGAGCGTATCGATGAGGTCGTCTGCATTCGTCTGCCATTTGTCGGTGGTGAGGAGTCCGCTCGATTCGAGACCGGCAGCTCCGTGAGCACCGGTAAGAAGGACCGAGGCGCAGCGCTCGGCGTCCTGCTCGCCGACGACGGTGGTGACGATGGCGGCGAACTCGTCGCACATGCGTTGAGCGGCACGGACAACCGCGGCCGGATCCGCTGTCGGAGTGCGGAACATCAGGTCGTACAAATACGGCTGTCTGCGGCTGATGGCAATGACCTCGGCGAGTGCGGCCCTCAGCGCCACGGCCGGAACCGTCGCGTTGTCGCCGCGCAGCGCCTCGGCCGGAACCGTCGCGTTGTCGCCGCGCAGCGCCTGCATGCGATCTCCGAGGTGTTCCCAGGCCTCGGCGGCCACCGCCGTCAACAAGCTCTCCTTGTCGACGAAGTGGCGGTATGGCGCACCCCGAGAAACCCCGGCACGAGCACCCACCTCGCGCAAAGTCACAGCACCGGGCCCGCCGCTGTCGAGCAATTCGGCGGCATCGTCCAGCAATGCGCGACGTGTCGCGGCTGCCGACTCCGCGCGGCTCACCATGTCTGCATCTTCGTCATTCGCCCATTCTAGTTGACATTGTCACCTCACCCGGTAAAGTCATAAAGATGACATCGTCAACTGAAAATCAAGAGCTGGTCATCGTCACTGGGGCATCGACCGGTATCGGCGCCGCAACAGCCCGCGACCTGGCCCGGCGGGGGTTTCACGTCCTCGCGGGCGTGCGACGCGACCACGATGCCGACGCCATCCGAGGGCCTGGCATCGAGCCGGTGATACTCGACATCACCAATGCCGACCACGTCGAAGCGTTGGCGACGCGAGTGCGCGAAGACCCGCAGGGCAGGGGTGTGCGAGCTCTGGTGAACAACGCAGGCATCGGCGTCAATGTGCCGATCGAGGTCTACCCCATTGCGGAGTGGCGACGCTTGTTCGAGGTCAATCTCTTCGGTCATGTCGCCGTCACGCAAGCCCTACTCCCCGACCTGGTTCGCAGTAAGGGACGGGTGATCAACATCAGCTCCGTCGGCGGCAAGGTCGCCATGGCCACGTACGGTCCCTACGCCGCAACGAAATTCGCGCTCGAAGCGGTCAGCGACTCCCTGCGGCGCGAACTCGCCTCCACGGGTGTTCACGTGGTGGTGGTCGAACCGGGCGGGGTCGTGACGGAGATGCCCGGCCGCGTGATCGCCTCGACGAAAAAGCTCGCGTCCACCATGACGCCCGACCAACAACAGCGATACGGCACGCTGGTGCAGGCCATCGCAGCACAGACTGCAGCGCATACCGACTCGGGCGCGCCGGCCGACGCCGTCGCCACGGTCATCGCCAAAGCAGTCACGGCACGAACACCGCGCACCCGCTACACCGTCGGCCGTGAAGCGGGCTTGTTGCGGTTCGTGAAATTCCTACCCGACCGGGTCCTCGACCGTGCCTTCGCCGCCGCTCTGCGCCCTCATTTCCCCTCCGGGAAAACACATCTCGATTCGGTTCCCGCCAGCGTCGAATCGACACTTACGTAGGAGGTGTGAGCTGACGTCGTCCCGACGCGGTCATCGGCCTCGAGTCTCCCGGCTACGTCGATGGACCGGGTTGCGTGTGTCGGGTGGTTACATACATCACGCAACCGGTGGTGCTGAGGTACGGGCCGTGCGGCATGCCCGGTGGTCGGCATGCATACATGCCTGCGGTGAAGGTCAGATTTGCGGTGACGTCGTGGAGATCGCCTTCGAGCAGAATCACTTCCTCCCAGAACCGATGGGTGATCACACCTGGCGAGGAGTGGGTACCGGGGTCATAACGCTGCAATACGGTCGAGTCACCGGTACTGGGATCGCGGGATAATTCTTGCTCCCAGATTCCAGGGGCTGCGCCGTCGGGCCGTAGCCATTCTGCGGGTGGTGTGTGAAATTCGAGTTCCGGCTTGGCCATCTGTGTCTCCTGTCGATATCGAGGAGTGATGCGGTGAAGGGGTGGACTCTACGTCTGTGGGTTACCCTCGCTTATTTGCCAATTGCAGCCACACCGCTTCGCAGGTCTGTTTGGCGTTGTCGAGATCCTCAGGCGAGATCCTGGACGCCTGATAGAAGCTGCGTTCGATCATCCAGCACACTGCGCGCCCCAGCGCGGTCGCCTCGGCAGGGCCGTCGCCCGCCTGAACGCCGCTCCGGATGAGGGTTTCGGTGATGGCTCCGGCGAAGACATCGGCTGTTTCCGTCCACATTTCGTTGATCTCAGGGATAGCAGAACCAAGATCGGTGGCCGCGCGCATCACGGGCCCGTGCTCGCGCCAGAGTTGAACTGTGCGTTCCAGGGCGGTGGCGATGATGTCTCCGACAGGCGCGGTGGCGGTGAGCGCTGCACCGGATTTCTCCTGCAAGGCCTGTACTGTCCTCGCCACCAAGGCAATCAGCACCTCCTGCTTCGACGCGAAGTAGAAGTACAGTGCCGGTCGAGTGATCCCGGCGGCCTCGGCGATATCGGCGACGGTCGTCTCCGCGTACCCGCGTGTAGCGAGCAAGTCCTCGGCGACGTCGAGAATCAGCCGTTGACGAAGGTCTCCCTTGCGGACGGCCGACTCCGACCTTCGCGACGGCCAGGACTTGGTCACGACGTCACCCCCCGTTTCGTGGGCACTACTTCGCGGCCAACTGCGCGCCATCGGCGAAATCAGTACTCCGCGAGAGCGTTTCCCACTGACGGATATCCTCGTCGACCGCAGTCCTCGCCGCGCCGACCAACCTGAGAGCATCGGACCCCAGCACCAGATGCGCGGGCGGCTCGGCCTCGTCGAGGATTGACAACACCGCTTCGGCGCCCTTCACCGGGTTGCCGAGCTGATTACCGCTGGCCTTTTGACGAGCAGTTCGGATGGGATCGAACAACTCGTCGTAATCGGAAATGGTGCGATCTGCGCGCGTCATCGATCTGCCTGCCCAGTCGGTGCGGAACGAACCCGGCTCGATCGCCGTCACGTGAATGCCGAAGGACGCCACCTCCTTGCCGATGCTCTCCAGCATGCCTTCCACGGCGAACTTGCTCGCACAGTATGCCGACATTCCGGGGACCGCCATCAGCCCGCCCATCGACGTTACCGCGAGCAAGTGTCCTGCCCGACGCTCGCGCATGTAGGGCAGGACAGCCTGCAGCGTAGCGGCCACGCCGAACACGTTCGTTGCGAACTGAGCTCGCACGTCCGCCAACGACGTCTCCTCGAAGATGCCCTCCAGCCCGTAGCCGGCATTCGCGATCACTACGTCGACGGGCCCCACGGCAGTCTCGACCTCGCGGACAGTGGCCGCCACGGCAGCGTCATCGGTCACGTCCAGCAAGCGGGCGTGAGCACGTCCTGGCGCGAGCGACTCGAAGGCAGCGGCGTCCTCGGATGTGCGCACCGTGCCCACCACCTCGTGACCGACCTCCAGCGCTTTGGCTGCAAAGGCACGACCCAAACCGCTGCCCACACCGGTAATCATGATTCTCTTCATCGTCTTCTCCGAACGCAGGTAGGTCGACAGCCTCATTGTTTGACGTATTGTCGATAATAATTGACGCGCTGTCAGTTTAGGGACGATGCTCCTGCCGTGCAAGCTCGTTTCGACGCTCATCGCTCGCGACGCATCCGGCGGACTCCCCCAACGGCACGCGCTGACTCGTAGTGAAAGGGATGAATCCAGTCCCTCGGTCCGATAATCCGAGAAGTTCTGACTCAGTTCGGTGCGGATGCGCCGGAGAGGATGAGGTCAACGCCTGCTGCGAATTGCCGCCGGTCGTCATGATGGGCGAGTTGCTCCGCTATTGAGTGTATGAACGGAAATTGTTCTGGGTCGGTTCGGGAAGTCCAGCTTGTGGTGACTTCCACGAGAAACTCATCCCGCCCGATGTCGCCCGGAACTCGTGCGCCTGCCGCATACTGCCCGGCAGATCCGAGCAGGTAGTTCACCAGCGCTGACGCGACATCGAACAGCCTGACCGCTTCCAGCCCCTGCCGAGCAAGACGATCGCCGATGCTTTCGAACAGCATCATCACCGCGTCCTGCCATGGCGCGCTTGACAACTGCGCGCCGAGCCAACGATGGCCCTCGATCAGATCGTGAATGGCGAGCATGAATTCCCGAACGTTGTCGGGATGAGCACTGGCGAGATCGTTGGCCAACTTCAAGGCTGCCGCCGCGAGTAGTTCTTCCTTGTTGGCAACGTGATGGTAAATCGCCCCCGGCCCGGTCCGTAAGCGCTTGGAGAGAGCGCGAAACGTGAGGCCACCAATCCCACTGTCATCGAGTACAGCAACCGCCTCGGCGACGATGACGTGCGCCGAGAGCGCATCCTGTCGCCGAGGGGAACGCTCGTCATCTGTTCGCACAACACAATCTTGACACAGTTGGAACCATGTTCCACCATGGAACATGGTTCCAACAATTAATTGCGACAACAATGAAGGCGACAACGATGCACAACAATCAACCCGGTGTAGTCCTGCGATTTCAAGCCAAGCCAGGAAAGGGCAAAGAGCTGTTCGATCTGTGCACCGACTTGCACCACACCGGCGATCCCGACGGTCCGGTGGACTGGGTACTGAGCCGCGACAACGGCAACCCCGACGTCATGTGGGCTTTCGAGTTCTACCGGGACGACGAATCGTTCACGAGGCACTACGCGAATCCGGTGTTCGACGAACCTCACCAGCGTGTACTCGATTTGCTCGCCGATGACCCGGGGATCGATGCGTCGATGCGGGTCGACGTCCACATCGTCTCGTCGAGCTGACGGGACGAAGATCGGCCCGGCTGCGCTTGGTCTCGTTGCGTGGCGGACGAGGTTCTGCCCCGTCCGCCACTTCTCGTCGGCTTACGCCACAGACGTGTTCTGATGGCGGCTGACCAGTGTGGTGGCTATCCAGAACGCATCGTAGTTGTGGACGTAGGCGGGTTGACCGTACGGCTCGTCGAGTAACTCCGGCCGGGGCAGAGCGCGATTGAGAATGAATGGAATCTGTAGTTCGCCGAGTGCGCCGTGCGAGCGAAGCGGTACGTCGAGGCCGCTCAGGTCGTGCCACTCCGCGAACCTACCCACTGCCGTGTCTGCGTCCGCCATCAGAACGACATCGCCGATTCGATCCGCGGGCAATCCATAGGTTTCGGCGGCGTGCTCGCGACTGTGGACGGCCTGCACACCGTCGAGTGCACGCAGCTGTGTCATCACCGCGGTCCGATCGGCACCGGCGGGAAGGTAAACACTCGCGAACGATCCGAGTGCTCCGTGATGCACCGTGTAAGGGTCCGTGATGGGAAGAATTACTCTGATTCCATCGGCGCCTTCGTTGTTCGAACCGGCTGCCGAGGCTCCGAGGATACGGCGGACTTCGTCCTCGACATAGATCACCCGCACTGTCCCCCCGTCATCGGTCTTGGCGCTCATTCCGTGATCAGCGGTCAGCACAACGACGGCACCCAGAGCGTCGAGTCGGGCAGCGTACGAGTCGATCATCTCGTAGAACGCGTTCGCCGTATCGGTACCGGGGGCATGTTTGTGCTGTATGTAGTCGGTCAGCGACAGGTACATCAGATCGACGTTCTCGGACTCCAGAATCGCCACTCCGGCAGCGAGTACGAACTCGGACAGGTCTGCCGAGTACACCTGCGGAAGCGGCTTACCCACCAACTCCAACACCTTGTCGATGCCGTTGTTCGGTAGTGTCGCCTCGTCGGCCCGCTCGGCCGAGAAGCAGATGCCGGTGCGCGAGGGCGGGACGAATGTACTGCCGCCCTGGAGTGCAGGGCCGTCTTCGACGAGACCTGCACCGAGTAGACGACGCAGCTTGTCCTTCGCGGTGACCACGACGACGTCGAGGCCCGCTTCGTTGGCTGCGCCGAAAATGGTGGGAGCCCGTAGAAAACGCGAATCGTTCATGAGAACCTCTTCGCCGGTGACGGTGTCGAAGATGTAGTTGCCGCTGATGCCGTGCACGTCGGACGTGCACCCGGTGGCAATCGACATATTGTTGGGATTGGTGAGAGCAGGCATAGCACAATGCGCCGGCCATGAACTCGATTCACCATCCAGCAGCCGGCTGAGCCATGGCATACGCCCAGCTTCGATTGCCTCGATGTGGTAGTCGGGTTCACTACCGTCGATGCAGATCACTACCACTGGCGACTCAGGGACGGTGTAGGTCCGGCCGTTGACATCGAACTGGCGCTTGTGCAATTTCAATTCCTGCTTTCGTGATCGTGTCGAGAAGATGTGGGACCGTAGTGCTTATCGGGTGAGAGAGTCGAGGGCGTCCTGGACCAGCACCACGAAATGCTCTTCTGCTCGGGTGAGGTGATGGTCGCTGCGCCGAACGAGAGACACCGGCCGCGGCGGCGGTGCCGGCTCGAGGTGTATTTCGGCAATCTTGCCCAGGGCCAGCGCATCTCGGCAGACCACCACTGGCAGACAGGAGATTCCCAAACCTGCTGCGGTCGCAGCGACGATGGCGCTGGTGCTGGTCAGGGTCCACGTATGCGCACCGGGAATCCTCCACTGCGACAGCAATGATTCCTGATATTGCCTCGTAGCCGAGCCCTCTTCGCGCAACAGCACCACGGAACTACGGAGAAGGTGTGGGTCGACAGACGAGCCTGCCAGCGGATGCTCGCTGGACACTATGACGGTCTGGTCTTCGGGTGACAAAGCTATCGTCGTGAGGGCGGGATCGTCGATTTCCGTGGCGATGACCGCGACACCGACGTCCCCGTCGCGCACTCGACGCAGCAACGTCGACGAGTTGTCCACCTGCAGATTCAAAGCCACGTCGGGGTACTGGGAAGCGAAGCGTTGCAACGCGATCGGCAGGAAGCAACCCTCCGTTGTCGTCGTCGTGGCACCTACGGCAAGCGATCCGGTAAGCGGGCGCAGACTGATTCGCGCCAAGTCGTCGACAGCTTCGTCGGCAATATTCATCAGGCGGCGAGCGTGCCCGACCAAGATCATGCCTGCCTCGGTAGGGCCGAAATGCCCACGGGTTCTGTCGATCAACGAAGTTCCGACCTCGACCTCCAGTTGGCGAAGGTGAGTCGACGCAGTGGACTGACCGATGCCGAGATGGCGGGCTCCGGACGACACACTCCCGGCATCGACGATTGCGACGAAGACCCGTAATCGATGAAGACTGGGCAGCGTCACAGCGTTGCTGCCGACGTGTGTCTCGCCGACGCGGGTGTAGGTCGTTCGGCCGGGTCGGGAAAGAACTGTTCGTCGCGCTGTTCGACGGACTCCAGTTCGGCTCTGCCGGAGTCGAATGCGGGCGAATGTCCGGCCATGATGGAATGCACCTGACCGGGATCGATCTCACCTTGCCAGCGGGCCACCACGAGCCCGGCAACAGCGTTGCCCAGCGAATTGACGACCGCGCGACATTCCGACATGAAGCGATCGATACCGAACACGAGCATAACGCCCGATACAGGGATCAGGCCGAGAGAGGAGACGCTGGTGGTCAGCATGACGAAGCCACCCCCGGTAACGCCCGCGGTGCCCTTGGATGCGAGCAGCATGACCAGCAGCAAGACAATCTGCTGACCGAGGGACATATCGATCCCGAGCGCCTGGGCTATGAACCCCGTTGTCAGAGTGAGGTAAATGCAGGTTCCGTCCAGATTGAACGAGTATCCCGCTGTGACACTGATACCTGCTGTCTCCTTGGAGACTCCGACACTCTCCAGCTTCCGTACGATGCCGGGCAGTGCGACTTCGGACGACGAGGCGCCCAGTGCGAGCAGCACTTCATCTTTCAGGTAGAGGAGCACGCGCCACGGCCTCAATCCGATGACCAGCAGAACGCCTCCCAGAACGAACACGATGAACATCAGCGACGTGGCGTAGAACGTTGCGATCAGTTGGACGAGCGCTCCCAGCGACGCCGACCCGAAGTTCCCGACGGTGTAGGACATAGCACCGAAGACTCCTATCGGAGCGGCCCAGACGACGATTCGGACTACCTGAAACAGAGCCTCTCCCAGACGTTCGACGCCGCGAGCTACAACGCGGCCACGTTCCCCCATCATCTGCAGGCTGATTCCCAGCAGGATGGCGAAGAACAGGATCGGCAAGATGGCGCCGTCGGCCAAGCTACCCACGATGTTCGATGGGATGATCTGCAGAAAGTAGTCGTACCATTCCAGATCCTGGCCGGCGGCCACCCCGGCGGCCACATTTTCGGTCATTTCGAGTGAGTCCGCGTCCACGTGCAGACCGTCGCCGGGCCGTACGACATTGACGGCCAGTAGGCCGAGCGCAAGCGCGATCGTCGTCACGGCCTCGAAATAGATGATCGAACGCAAAGCTACCTTGCCGACCGAGCCGAGATTGGCCACTGCACCGATCCCGGCGACAACCATGCACAGCACAAGGGGCGCCAGAGTCATGGTCAGGAGACTGACAAATGCGTCGCCGAGCGGTTTCAGAGCTGTTCCGACGCCCGGCCACAGCAGACCGACCGATGAGCCGAGAACCATCGCGATCAACACCCAGACATACAGGTGACGAAACCATGGAGTTCGTCGCGACGGGACGATGCGGTCGCGTGGTGCGGTGGAGATGTGGGTCATGAGTCGTCCTTCACGAGAGCGATCCAGTATCGCCGTGCAACAACATCGTCCGAAGAAGACCGAGCGTGTCTGCTAACGCGTCATGACGAGAAGGTGAACTCCGCAACCAAACTGACCCACGTCAAAATCCTGCCCATCGAAATAACCGATATACCGGTCTGTGGCTGGGTAATGGATACTGGCCAGGACAAGGGTAAATTGCGGCATCCGCGCGGCCGATCCTCGCAAGAGCGTGCGCAAGGCCGGTAGGCGCATTACCACTGCCGACTTACCGCCTGTCGTTCCCATTGCGGTTGAAGCATGGCAATGCCGTGGCGCCGGTCAACAGTCTCACCACACCGCTGACGCACTCGAACGAATCACCGGCATCGCGCATGCTTCTGGAGGCCTGTCGACGACAGACGTTGTTACCTTGCGTGCATTGAAAACGACATGCATCCAGAGGCTGCCGATCAATTCAGATGAACGATATGTCGCGTGACCGGACTGCTCGTGTTGCTTGGTCACGACCAAGTCCCTGACGATTCGGGCAAGCGCCTACGGGCCGTCCGACGACGGCGTCAGCGAGGCACGCCTGCAAGGTGTTCGCGCGCTGCTCTTTCAACGAACAGCGGTACGAAATCGCGGATCTTGCCCCCGTCGAACTTTCGGTGTGCGTGAGCTACAGCCGTGTCCACTTCATCGGGAGCAACGGTCGAAAACTGGAGACGAAGCCGGTCGCGAACATCGTTCAGTGCGCGACGCTCCTCGTCGACGACGGGCGAGTGTGCAGAGGTCATCGCGCAACAATGATCGCTTGCAGAACGATTGACAAGTAAGCATTCGGAAGTTTCTTGACTCGCATTCAGTCGCGATCGTTCAAGGTCTCAGCGTTTCACCATGTCGGGCCAGGTCGACGAAGTTTCCGCCACTGGGCGCTGTGCAGCGAACATCACACTACGCCAGGATCGCTGAGCGCGGTTGTCGGAAGCAGTGACGCGCATCTGGGGCGCGGCGACCATTTCTCAGACGTTCATGGTTGACGTTTCAGACCGCTACAGCAGGGTGCCGACGGTCGCCAGGCTTCCCAGAACGTGAGTAGCGGGTGTTTGCTGCAGTGCATCCTCGTCGAACGATCCGCTGAGAACACCAACGACGAAACCAGCACCCGCGTTCCAACCGGCAAGAACGTCGTTCGGCGTATCACCCGCAACGAGGACTCGTCGGACATCCGTCACTCCGGTGGCCTCCATGCTGCGAAAGATCAGATAGGGCGCAGGCCTGCTTGCCGGAACCAGATCCGACGTGATCAATGCGTCGACAGTGTTGCCTTTACCGGTACCGACGGTCCAGCCCATTCCCGCCAGAATCGCGTCGGCAATATCTGCCGAATAGCCGGTCTGCAACGCGACTTTCACACCCCGATCCCGCAATGAACGCAGCGCTTCGGGAACCCCGGCAACCGGTTTCGGCGGCGTCTGCCGATATGCGTCGATGAGGTTCGCCCGGAACGTTTCGAACACGGCATCCACCGAGATCGAGTCGGCCGGAACACCCAAGCCATCGAGCAGGCCGGCTATTGCCTCGAGCTTGCTGGTGCCCTTCCACGTAGCGAGGAGTTCGGGGGGCAGCGGGGTTCCGGCAGCCTCGACGACGGTGCTCGAGAGCACCTCGTACACGAGGCCCCCCTCATCCACGGTGGTGCCCGCCATGTCGAGGCTGGCAAGGTCGAACGAGCGTGTCGGTGTCACGAGATCTCCTTGACGATGCGCAAATCGTGCGCGGTTCGTGTGTTGTCGATGGTGAAAGCGATTCGATCGGGCCGGTACCGATCGTCCGCGTATTCGAGTGGTGTACCGGAAAGGTCTACAGCTCTGCGTCTTTCGCGCAGAAGCGGCGCCCCGGGATCTATGTCGAGGTGTGCCGCGTCGATGTCGGTGGCCGCAACCGCATCGATGGTGTGCCTGCCTTCGTGCAGATCGACGCCCTCACCGGTCAGGTAGGCGTAGATCGAGCCCGAGTCGGG
This sequence comes from Rhodococcus sp. (in: high G+C Gram-positive bacteria), assembly GCF_023264675.1. GTDB lineage: Bacteria > Actinomycetota > Actinomycetes > Mycobacteriales > Mycobacteriaceae > Rhodococcoides. The sequence continues at coordinate 10,730 of NZ_JAHFVG010000019.1, read as the reverse complement.
ATCGAAATCGAACAGCTTCCGGCCGACCGATTCGACGAAACTCGATCTCTCCAGCATCGCCGGTGCGCCGTCGAGCGTACGCAACCTCAACACATCCACGACGGCGGTGCCCGGCTCGAGATCGAGCGCCGCCGCAGCCACCGACGTGGCCGAGCGTCGAGCAACCTCCAACGTGCGCTGCCCTGGCGTTCGACCGATGGAATCCGCCCAAGCGGTGAACGACATGAAGGTCTCGAACGGCTGCCCGACCGCGGTGTCGCACACGACGGGCGGGCGACCACGTCCGCCCGCAATCAATCCCTCGTTACGCAACGCAGCCAACGCGGCCCGAACCGTGCCGCGCGACGCATGATGCGTCGCACACAGAGTCGCTTCCGAGGGCAGCGGAGCACCGACTGCCAGGGTGCCGTCGGCGATCTGCGCACGCAAACTATCGGCAACGCGGGAATGCAGCGGAAGTGACACCGCGGATAGCCTCCAACCTGACTGAACAACTCCAACCGAACAAGACCAATCATGTCGTAACCGAAGCAAACAATCCAGCTCGTGCTGCATGAACGGTCGGTGAACTTGTTCGAACAAGTGTCAGTTTTCCATTGACCCTCCGTCCCGGGAAGTGGACTGTTGTCCTCGTGAAGACCGACCACTCCCCCAAGCACTCGTTCGACCTCGTCGTCGTCGGCGCAGGCATCGTCGGACTCGCGCATGCCGCCGAGGCGGTGCAGCGCGGCATGTCCGTCGCCGTCATCGAACGAAACGATCGCGCCGTCGGCGCCTCGATCCGGAACTTCGGACACATCTGCACGACGGCGCAGTCAGGCCGAGCACTGACCTATGCTTTGGCCGCCCGTGAGCGTTGGCTGGCTCTCGGCAGAAAGGCAGGGTTCGACGTACGAGAGTGCGGCACGCTCGTCGTCGCCCGTGCTGCCGACGAAGTGGCCGTGCTCGAGGAATTCGCCGCCGAGCGCGGATCCGAGCAGGTTCGGATGCGAGCATCGAGCCCCATCGGCGGCGCCGACGTACTGGGCGCCGCGCACCTACCGATGGATCTTCGGGTCGATCCTCGCGAAGCGGCACCTGCTCTCGCCGCATGGCTTGCCGCTGAGGGAGTCCAATTCTTCTGGGATACATCGGTGATCGAGATTCTCGGAGACGAGGACCCCGTCGTCCGCACGTCACGAGGAGCGGTGCGCGGAGCTCACGTCGTCCACGCTGTCGGTCACGATGTCGACCGACTGTTTCCGAATATCGCGGCGGAGTGGAGCGTCGAGCGATGCCGCCTGCAGATGCTCGAAGTCGCACCACCCGGAGGAATCGTCCTGGACTCGGCGATCCTGACCGGACTGTCGATGCTTCGCTACGACGGACTCGCCGCCATGCCCTCGGCGCAGGCTGTGCGTAGTCGAATCGAAGCCGACACTCCCGAATTGATCGACGTTGCAATGAATCTCATGCTCACACAACGCCCCGACGGTGCGGTGGTCCTCGGCGACACTCACCACAACGCACGCACCCATACTCCCTTCGACGACGAATCCAATGCCGAACTCCTCCTGCGCGAAGGTGCACGGTTGTTCGGTACTCCATTGACCGTCCTGCGTCGGTGGCGCGGGGTATATGCCACCAGTCCGCACACCGACTTCCTCACTGCCGCACCATCAACACGCGTCAGGGTGGTGTCGGTCACCTCCGGCATCGGCATGACAACCGCCTTCGGCCTTTCCACCTCCGTTCTCGACTCGTTCTGACCCTCACCCCACCAGGAGACCTCCATGATCAAGTCCCGTCACGCGGCCGTAGCGCTCGCCGCCCTCACCCTCGCCTTGACCTCGTGCGGTAGCAATTCCGACACAGCCGCCGAATCTCCCACCTGCCCCGGTGGCCAGATCAGGTTCGGCGTCGAGCCTTTCGAGGACCCCGCCAAACTCACGCCCGCGTTCCAGGTTGTCGGCGATGCACTGTCCGAGAAGCTGAACTGCCCGGTCGAGGTGACCGTCGTCGACAACTATGCAGCCGAGGTTCTGGCCATGCGCAACGGCCAGCTCGAGCTGGGCGTTTTCGGGCCCCTCGGTTATGTCTTCGCCAGCCAGGAGGCTGATGCGCGCGCCCTCGCGTCGTTCGGGACCGCCGAGGGAACGTTGTCCAGCTACACCGCGGGAGTCTGGGTACCCAAGGACTCCGACATCGAGTCGATCGAGGACCTCCGCGGCCGCACCCTCGCACTCTCGGAGCCCGGTTCGACCTCCGGAGATGCGTTGCCACGAATGGCTCTGCGTGACAGCAACATGCAGGACTCCGACGTGAAGATCACCTACGCCGGCGGCCATCCCGAAGCACTCCTGGCCCTGACCAACGGCAAAGTCGATGCTGCCGAGATCAACTCGCAGCAAGTGGCGACCTCCACCGGCGAGGGGCAGTTCGATCAGTCGCAGTTCCGTCAGGTGTGGACTTCGAATCCCATCCCCAACGACCCCATCACCGTGGCCGGCGGCACCAGCGAAGAGTTCCAGAAAGCCGTAGCCGACGCACTCGTGAATCTTTCCCCCGAGGCTGTCGCCGAGGCAGGCGCTCTGCTCGACGTCGATCCTGCCGGACAACTCCTCCCGGTCGACAAGAGCACCTACCAACCCTTGTTCGACCTGGCCGACACACTCGGCCTCACCTCGAAGGACGCGGGATGACCACCGAGGTCGTTTCCGAACCGACCGAAGTAGTACCTCGGTCCGAAGTGCACGGTGATCTGCCGGCCCTGTCGATCCGTCAGTTGCGCACCTCCTTCGGTGACCGAACTGTCCTGCACGGGGTCGATCTCGACGTACACGCGGGAGAACTCGTCGGCATTCTCGGCGCCAACGGATCCGGCAAGTCGACGATGCTTCGCTGCGTCGTGGGTCTGACATCCGTGGACGGCGGAACCATCGAGGTTGCGGGAGAATCGACCCTCGGCCGGTCCACGGCGCACAACGCCGCGATGGTGTTCCAGCAGATCCATCTGGTCGGTCGTCGATCGGTTCTCGACAACGTCTGCGCGGGAGCCCTGGGCAGATTGTCCCTCCGGCGATCCTGGTCAACACTCGCGTTCGGGCGCGAACTGCGTGAGGAAGCCATGGGTTGCCTCGACCGTGTCGGACTCGCCGATCGCGCCCACGACCGCGCCGACCGACTGTCCGGCGGTCAGCAGCAGCGCGTCGCCATCGCCCGTGCACTGTGCCAGCGTGCGCCGGTTCTGCTCGCCGACGAACCTGTGTCCGCGTTGGACCCGGCCTCGGCCGAGCAAGTGATGCGCCTGCTGCAATCACTGGCAGCCGACGGAATCGCGGTCGCCGCAGTACTGCACCAACCCGATCTCGCTCGACGCCACTGCCACCGGATCGTCGGCCTCGATGCGGGACGAATCTCGTTCTCCTGCGCTGCCTACGACCTCGACGACGACACCGTGGCCGCACTGTACGAACCTTCCGAGAAGGAAAGCCGATGACCACTCTCACGATTCGACGCCTTGCGGTACCACCACGACCGCGCCGACGCATGACCCTGCTCGGCGGCGCAGCGCTGATACTGGGACTCGTCGCCGTGCACGTCTGGGCGGTCGAAGAGACCGACGTGTCCGTCACCGCCCTCGTCAACGGGTGGGAGGGAATCGTCAAGTTCCTGGAATCTGCTTTCCCGCCCGACTTCTCGTGGACGACAGTCGTTCTACCCGGCATCGAGGCCTGTCTGGTCACCTTGGCGATCGGACTCGTCGGCACGACGTTCTCGATACCGTTCTCGATTCTGTTAGCCGTCCTCGGCGCACGAACCACCAACCGAAACGCGTTCGTATATCAGGCTTCTCGCGGCATCATGTCGTTCCTACGCGCGGTACCCGATATCGTCTTCGCGCTCATTTTCGTCACCGCCGTCGGGCTCGGACCGTTCGCTGGTGTTCTCGCGATCATCCTGCACAACACCGGAGTGATGGCGAAACTGTGGTCCGAATCCATGGAAGAAATCGATCAGGGCCCGATCGACGCGCTACGAGTCGCCGGTGCCTCCAGCACTCAGGTCGCCGCGCATGTGGTCCTGCCGACGGTCGTTCCACAATTCGTCGGTCTGCTGCTCTACCGCCTCGACGTGAACGTGCGATCCTCGCTCGTCCTCGGTCTCGTCGGTGCGGGCGGCATCGGATTCCTGATCAATCAGTCGATCTCACTGTTCCGGTTCGACGAAATGATGACCTACATTCTCATGGTTCTGGTCCTCGTCGTGGCGGTCGATCTGCTCAGCGGCGCAGTCCGCAAGCGACTGGGCGCATGAGGGCTGAAGCCGCGATCTGGTCGGGTACCGAATTCTTCGTTCGGGAAGTTCCGCTACCAGATCTGCAACACGGCGAAGTGCTGGTGGACGTCGAACTCTCGACGGTGTGCGGCAGCGATCTGCACACCGTATCCGGACGCCGTTCGACGCCGGTGCCTACCGTCCTCGGCCACGAGAGTGTCGGGCGTGTCGTCGCCGCAGGCCCGAGTGCGTCGGTAGCCGTTGGGGATCGGGTGGTGTGGACGATCGGTACGTCCTGCGGCCGGTGTGAACGGTGCGACCGTGGTCTGTCGGCGAAATGCCTGCACGTGCGCAAATACGGTCACACGGCGATCACCGACGAGTGGACTCTCAGCGGAGGCTTCGCGACCCACATTCATCTCGTCGCGGGTACGGGGATCGTCGTCGTCCCCGAGGATCTTCCCGCGGCGCTGCTCGCCCCCGCCGGTTGTGCCACGGCGACAGTTGTCGGTGCGGCTCGGCGCATCGGGCTGAAGGAGGGCGATGCCGTCACCGTTCTGGGCTGCGGGATGCTCGGCCTGACCGCTGTTGCCTACGCGCTCGACCACGGTGCGGCCTCGGTAGTGGCGTGCGATCCGGATCCGTCACGCCGCGCGCTGGCGGCGACCATCGGCGCAACGACCGTCTGCGCACCGGGTGAGGTGCCGGGCGGTGCGGACGCCATCTTCGAACTCTCGGGCAACTCCGCCTCGGTAACGAGCGCGTTCCAGCTGGTTGGGATGGGTGGCCGGATCGCTCTCGCCGGCTCGGTGTTCCCCGGGCCGCCGGTGCAGTTCGACCCTGAGCATGTGGTGCGCAACCTCATCACGGTCACGGGAAGCCACAACTACGCGCTGGAAGATCTGGTGGAAGCCGTCGACTTCCTCAGCCGTACAACGTCTTCGGAGCAGCTCGTCGCACTGGTCGGCCAGCCACACCCACTTGCGGATATTGCGTCCATACTTTCATCCAGTAGCGCGGCAGTTCGCGCGGCGGTGGTGAGCGCGAAGCGCAGTTTCGGACGGTGAACCGCTCTGGATCTGATGGACACCTGGTTCAGGCCACCTCGCGCTCGAACAGTTGGCTGGTTCAGCAACCGCCACAGCGCCGGTTCGTAAATCTGTGTGTTTGTGCGGAATATCGAATCCTCGAGTGCACTGGCTAGTCAGTAGACAACGACGGTGCGGGGTTGTCCAGCATCATTGCGTCGGGATGACCGAAGTAACCGGGGAGACCGCCGGTGTGCAGCAACACTGTCGGAGTGCCCGGCAACACCGAACCATCACCCACCGCGGCAACGAGACCGGCAGCGGCTCGGCCGGTATAAATCGGATCGAGCACGATTCCCTCGGTGCGCGCGACGAGCCGAAGCGCATCGGCGACGTGCGGGGTCAAAGTCGAATAGCCGCGACCGATTTGATCGGTCCTGATGGTCAACTCCTCAGGTGTCCACTGTCCGGCTGCGAATTCTGCCACTCGCCGCGCGGGATCGGAGACCGCGCCGCAATCGACACCGATCACGCGGCCGGCCCCCACACCGTCCACGAGACCTGCCATCGTCCCACCGGAACCGACCGCGACCACGATGCGGCCGAGATCCGGTCTCACCGCCAGAATCTCTCGCGCGCATTCGGCGTAACCCTGCGCGGACGCTGGGGATGATCCCCCGAATGGAATCACTGCTGGTCTATGCCCTGCGGCTTCGAGTGCACTCGCGATGTCGTCGACACGTACGGCGAGGGCGTCGTCGTCGAGATCGCCGACCCACTCGATGTGAGCCCCGAGAAGTCTATCGAGACTGACGTTTCCGGTGTAACCGGTAGTCGGTGAACCGGACAGAACGAGCACCACTTGCAGGCCCAGGCGCGCCCCTGCCGCGGCGGTGAGCCTGGCGTGATTGCTCTGCGCCGCCCCGCTGGTGACCAGTAGGTCAGCGCCGGCGGCCAACGCGGCACCGCAGGTCCATTCGAGCTTGCGGACCTTGTTGCCGCCCGCCCCCAGACCGATGAGGTCATCACGCTTGATCCACAGGTCGTCCTCGTTCAAACCGAGGGCGACCGCCAGACGCGGGGCGGGTTCCAGCGGAGTCGGCAACGTGCAGAGTCGAACTCGGGCTACGTGTTCATCCAGGCGCATCAGATGTTCCGTTCGGGTGAAGGTTCCCGGGCTTCGAATGTTCGATCGTGCCCGGGTGGGAGGTCTTCCGAACAGGTTAGGCCGTTGCTGGTACCTGGTCGACCGGGTAGCTGAGATGATTGTCCGATGCATCGGATCCGGCTGACCTCCGCGCTGGTCGCGCTGACACTGCTCGCAGGGGGATGCGCCGACGACCCTCCGCCGGAGCCGACACCGGTGGTCGTGGCCTTCGACGACGGATGGGGCCAGCTGTTTGTCATGAACATCGACGGCTCCGGCTTGAGTCAGGTCACCCCGACCGTGGGCGAGGACAGCCGGGACCCGAACTACGGGTACGGCGCCGCGCTCTCCCCCGATGGCGAGCAGCTTGCGTACGCCCGAGGCCGGTTCATCGAGATCGTCGACCTCGAGTCTGGTGAATCGACATCGGCGTACGAGGGTGGCTACCAACCGGCTTTCTCACCCGACGGATCCAAGATTGCATTTACCGGGAACGGCGGTATCAACATCATGAACGTCGACGGATCTGACGCGCACGTCATCGCGCAAGCAGAGTCGGCCTTCGGAGCGACGTTCTCCCCTGATGGCACACGGGTCGTCTACGTCATCGGCGGGTATCTGAACGAAGTGTCTGTCGACGGCGGAGAATCGACGGTGCTTCTGCGCGACCAGTTCTGGAACTCCGATCCGGCCTTCTCTCCCGATGGGTCGACGCTCGTCTTCTCCAGTAACCGAGGCGGCAACAACGGCTCCGAGATCTACGCAATGCCCTCCGGCGGCGGGGAAATCACTCCGCTCACCGACACCTACGCCGTACATCCGAAGTTCACTCCCGACGGCTCGCGCATCCTGTACGACCGAGCGGTTACACCTATGGGTGAACTGGTGACCGACATCGCCATCGACACCCAGCCGGAGATTGCATCGATGAACCCCGACGGATCCGACCAGAAACGGCTGACTCCACGCTCCCTGAGCGGTCAGATGCCGACCGTGGGTGGCGGAGGTTGATCCGCAAGCCAAAGTTTGATCCTGTACTTGGGTGGAGCGATCACCGTTCACGTTCGTACAGGTGATCGCGATATGGCAGGCGCAACGGCCTTTCTCGCTCTTTCGGTCGCGACGCTGGTCTTCCTACTCTCGTCGAGCCACTGAAGAGATGCATGCGCTACTCGCGATTCAACGCGTCGAGAGGATTACCGGAGCCGATTGCGCGTACGAGGTAGGTCTTGGTGGCGTCATCATTACCCGGCGCAGCGGTGTAGGTCACGATTCGTCACGAGTTCGTGCGAGGGCGGCGACAGATGTCCGGTAGTGCGGTGCTGGTGGTTGATCGCCGCAATCCAAGTCCCGAATGTGGCAACGGCGTAGGCCCGCTCCCCCGTTTCGGTGCGGGTGTCCGCGGCATCGACGAGGTACGCGGCGACGGTGACCGGGTGCGCCGGCAACGCGACATGGCCTTCCCGCCCGCACCAGACGGCGAAGCGCCGCCATGCGGCGGCGTAAGTGTGGCGCGTCCCCTCGGAGCGAGACTTCACCGCTTTGGCGATTCGCTTGGCCACCGCGTTCGAGCGGACAGTAGAGGCGGGGTCGACATCGGGTCGTCCTGTGAGCTGCGGCCGTGGGGCTTTCGCTCAGTGCACAGCGATCTGCTCTGCACAGCGCTTCGCGCGCGTCAGGTCGTGCTGATTCGGGCGACCCTTGCTAACCCCTCCGATCATGCCGAATGGACCCCACGTGTCCACACCTCGGCACGAGAAACTGCCGATGACCCGGAACCCCCGCTCTTCCAGTTGGAGTCCGAGTCGGTGTGTGTAGCGGCGAAACGGTAACTCTGGCAACCCGCTGGTCGCGAAGACGAAGGCAACGCGGCCTGACATATCGGGGAGCTTGCGAATGCACTCCACAAGTTGGGGATCGAAGTTCATCCAGTAGACGCCCGAGCCGAACCCGATACGATCGGCCTGAGCTAGGACGGCAGGCGTAGCCATCTCCGGACTGATTACACGCGCATTCAACGTGTCGCCGAAGATCTCGGCTATCCGCCGAGTGTTCTGATGAGACGACTTCGAGGCGCTGACCACAATCGTTTTCATCCGTGCCTGCTTTCTGTAGTCGTATTCGAGATCCATAGGGGTAGACGAAACAACGGGGTCAAACGTGACGCGTCGCGCGGTTTCGAGGCGGCTCTTCCAGATATGCGCTGCATTCCCGGGCCTGCTCGCCGCCGGGCTCAGGTGCCTGAGTCCCGCGTGGCCAGCGATCGAGGACCGAATCCTGAGTTGGTACCTCGTTCGTCAGATGTAGTACTGCAGACGGATGTGCAGTCGAGTACCTGCTGATTGACTCGCTCCAGGAAGGGAGTCGTCAATGAGTAGGTCCGTCAACCGAAGCCGCTGGTCGATCGTTGCGTTGTCATGCGCCGGAGCGGCATTGGTGGCCGCGTTCGTTCTGGGCCCGGCCGCGTTGCTACGAGGACGCTATCCGCAGTTCCAGGATCAATCCGTCATGAGTGAGCTGCTCGGCCGCGGCTTGGTCGACTACTGCGGTATCGGAGTCCGCACCTATCCTCCCGGCTTGGCGGAGATGGTGGACTACTGGTTCGAGTGGCATGCGATCAAGATCGTCATCTCGGTGCTGCTCACCGCGGTTCTGGGTCTGCTCGCGGCGACTCTGTGGCGGCGATCTCTGACGGCCGGCGTAGGTTGCGTGGTCGCGGCGGCCACTACCACTGTGCTGTCATTCTTTTCGGTGTTTCTAGCTGTGCTCAACATCCAGTCGACGGTCGCACCTGTAGTCGCGTTGCTTCCGATGCTCTCCGCTGACAACGCGGACGGGCGGACAGCGCAGTCTCTGATCGAGAACGGTGTGCTGAGCGGAGACTCCAGGCCGCCACTGCTCGAGCTGCTCACACAGGTCGAGCACTACTACTGGGCGGTGATTGTCGCTACCGCCGTGGCGATCGCTGTAGTCGCTACCGGAACCGTCATCGCCTTTCGACGCTACAGATCGTCGGACGCGACAGACGGTGCGCACCGTCGGATGTTCGTCGTCCTCGGATCGCTCGGTGCTGGGATGACCATTGCGATGGCGCTGCTGTTCGTCGCGGCCGTCGTTGCGGTCGTCGATCCAGGAGAAGCCCTGCTCGGCGCGGTCGGCCTGTGACTCTATTGCCGGCTGCGATCGCAGGCACGAGTACGCGATGAGCCGATACTGAAACGTGACGCCATCGACGTCTGTGCTGTCGGATGTCGAATCTGATGTTCAGCAGGCGGTTCGGTGGTAGTCAGACGCCGACGGACTCGACCGGCACCACGTGCTCGGCGGCCGCCGTCAGAATCCAATTGCGGAACTCGACCGCGAAGTGTTCGAGGTGATGCTCGATGACATCGCGCCCACAGCTCTTCGGGAGCGTCACCGACAGACTGACCTCGAATCCGCCCGGTACATCGGCGTATTCGTTCGATATGGTTCCGATCACGGTTCCGTCCTCGAGTGCCATACGTGAACGGCGACCTCGCGGTGCTGCTCCGTCGGTCGGCAAGTCGACATCGGGTGTGGCGGCGTCGTCCCAGGGATGCATGTAGAACGAGCAGACGTAGTCGCCGAGGGTCTCGACGATGTTGACCCCCTCGGGGCCGGCGTGGATCGAGTAGTGCTCGGGGTGTCCCGCGAGGAGTACGTCTTCGCGCCCGAAATGCCCTCGACCTTTGAGCGCGTTCAAAGTGATGACCTACCCGCAATAGTCGCACCCGTACAGCGATCCAACCACCCTCGAACCATCTAAAAGCACACGCCACAGGCCCTTGTGTCAGGGCCAACGCACTTGAATCCCCGACCAACGGCCCTGCGATTCAAGTCAACACGACTGCTGCGAAATCGAACGCGACCTGCGGTGACACCGCCGATTTCACTCATCACTTTGCCTTCAAAGTCATGAGTAGATATGACTCCTCGAGGCCAAAAAAAATGATCTCCTGGCCAGCGTTTCCACTGGCCAGAAGATCATTTTTGTGCGCCATCAGGGATTCGAACCCCGGACCCGCTGATTAAGAGTCAGCTGCTCTAACCAACTGAGCTAATGGCGCCGATCCGCACCGCCGCTGTTCTCTGCGGTGCGGGAGAAACATTAACAGGAGAAACCGCCAGATGTGAAATCGGCAGGTCAGGCCCCCTGCAACGTCAGCTGAAGATCTTTCGGACGACGAGTACGGCGACCACAGCGCCGATGCCGATCAGCGTGAACTTCACCGGCGGCTCGTTCAGCTTGGCCACGACGGTCTGCTTCGTGTTCTCCG
>NZ_JAHFVG010000103.1 GCF_023264675.1 Rhodococcus sp. (in: high G+C Gram-positive bacteria) | reverse complement strand
GTTATCTCTAGCGCCGCATCAGGATGAAGGCACGGTAGGCACGGCGTGTCGGTCGCCCTGTCCCTCATGGTTATCTAATAGCGTCTATGTCACAGGTGGGACAGCCATAGGAGTGGCGATGTCGTGTGCTGTAGAGAAGGTCATTTCACCGACGACGGGGCAGTCGGGTTGGGTGATCGTGGACGAAGAATCCATGCGCCCGGTCGCGGAGGCTTCCGAGTGGGTGCTGTTCATGCAAGGCGCCGGAAGGTCACCTCAAACAATCCGCGCATACGTTCCTCGGGTCTGTTGGTTCTTGAACTGGACTGCCGGTCGCGGACTGGATTGGCACGAGATTCGCGTAGGTGAACTCACTCGTTTCAAATTCGCCGTCGAACACACCCCAACCGTCCACTACCGGCTGCGCTCCGGCAGATCGGTCAACGCAGTGATGACCGCTGTCGTCGAATTCCTCAGGTTCTGCGGAATGCGTGGATTGGTCTCCGCAGATGTTGTTTCTGGGCTGTCCCAGCCCAAGTACCTGGCCTACGCACCCCGCGATTTCCACGAAGGTGAATCCGGTCAGCATCGGCTGATTCGTGCCAGAACCCTCAAAGCGCCGGAAGTCGTAAAGCCTCCGGAAATTATTACTGAAGAACAGTTTTCGCATGCTCTGAACTCCGCGAACACCGAACGAGACCGTTTTCTGGTGCTGTTGCTGGTTCGTTCCGGACTCCGAATCGGAGAGGCATTGGGTTCGCGCCGTAGCGACCTGCATTTCCTTCCGACCTCGGTTCATCTGGGATGCCAGGAACGTGGACCTCATGTTCATGTTGTTCGGCGTGAAGGCAATTCGAACGGTGCCCGCGCTAAAGGACAATCCCGAGTCGTACCGGTCAGCGACGAGGTGGTCACTCAGTATCGCGAGTACCTTCTCGAACGAGACAGCGTGCCCACCGCAATGACCTCGGACTTCGTGTTCGTCAACCTTCTCGGGCATCACGCCGGTTCGCCGATGTCGTATTCGAACGCAAAACAGATTGTGGAAAGGATCGGCAACCGTGCCGGTTTCCGATTGCGGCCCCACATGTTCCGGCATACGGCAGCCACAATCTGGACGCGCAACGGCACCGGTATCGACGTGGTTCAGTCGTTGCTCGGTCATGTGAGCCGAGCATCGACCGCGATCTATCAACACCCCGACGCGGAGGACCTGAGGGCGGCAGTGGAAAGAGTGGGCATATGAGCATCACCGCTCTACCCGTCGAGTCAAGAGCCCTCTCGACTGGAAACGAACAGACCTGGAAAGCGTGGTTGATCGAACGAATCGACCCGCAATGGCGAGTCGCGGAATGGGATTCACGCCGACAGGTATTCACCGGAGACGTCGACAACGAAATGACAGCGGTCTATCTGTGCCGAGTCGACCGATGCATGACGGTCGTGGAAATCTTCGACCGCCGTTGCAGGCGGTGCGAACGCCACCGCAAGCTCAACGGGACCTCACCTTCATTCTTCGACCGGACATTCGACCCCGATTCGGTTCCACGAAGAGACGAAAAAGCCTTTTCGAAAGTCGATTTCGAACTCAGTGAGGTGAACGGCACTGTTGCGGCGGAGATTATTTACGGAGTGCAGCAGCGTGACCGTGATCAGATCATCTTGGTTCCGATGCGGATCCGCAGCATAGTTTCCCACCTCCCACCGGATTGTCGCTCACTGCTCGATGTCGCCGGAAATCGCCAGTTCGAGAAGGCACTCGGAGCTGCAGCCGGTGGTGTGTTCCGGTCGTTGGTCACACATCTGCAGCGGGCGCACGTCGTGTACTCCGGTACTGATCCCACCATGGCCGACGTGTGGAAACCTGCCGTCGTGGGCCTGCAAGCTGCTCCGGACCGGCGATACAGTGCGGCCGGTGGCGTTGTGGACTTCCGAGAGATCAGACAGCGATGGCTTCGAGAGATCACCAAACAATTCGGCCGCGAGGTACGCCCACCCGTGACGACACTGCGGCACACCGTTCATGCCGCCGAAATCGCTTCACGGCAACTCTCGCTGCGCACGAACGGCGATCACCCCGAACTACTCGACCACGGTGACATGAGCGCTGTCGTCGAGGGTTTCCGCACCAGCGCCGATCGAGAGGGCAAGCCCCATTCCTTCACCCATCGACGATCATTGCTCGGGTGGTGGCGCCGACTTCTCGAGTTCTCACGCCGCACGGGCGCAATGGATGACATCCCCGGCTCCTTCGCACTCGATCTGCGTTCGCACACAATTGCCCAGGTCGAGACCAGCGAGGACGACTTCGGACGCACGATCCCCGAACATGTCATCGCACAACTCGATCAACACCTCGAGCTGCTGGGTAGGCACTCCACGTACTCCGCGCCGGGCTGGAACCCTGACGACTACGCCATGATGTATCAGACGGTCTACCAGATCATCCGGGACACCGGTCGACGCCCGAGTGAGATCGTCGGGCTCAAACGCTCATGCCTGGACTGGGTCGACGGCAAGCCCACACTCGTCTACGACAACCGTAAACGTCGCAGAATGGGGCGTAGATTGCCGATCAGCACTGCAACGGCAACCGTGATCGACCAATGGCTCGACCACCTTCAATCGCTGTCTGTTCCGGACACACTGTGCGACTGGCTCTTTCCCACGCCGGGAACCCGCAACAACATTCGCCGCGGGCACTTGAGCGGTGCGCAGTTCGGGTCCCGGGCCTTCGCCATCTGGATCGATGCAATCCCGGAACTTGTCGACGAAAGACTCGACGATGACGGAAACCCAGCTCTCTACGACAGATCAATGATCACTCCTTACGGATTGCGGCACTCCTACGCTCAGCGGCACGCTGACAACGGCACACCGGT
>NZ_JAHFVG010000068.1 GCF_023264675.1 Rhodococcus sp. (in: high G+C Gram-positive bacteria) | reverse complement strand
ACTGAAAAGAGCGGTCCACGTAGGCGACCTCGCGCACCGGATCTCCGCACACCGGGCACGGCAGCCCGGTTCTGGCGTGCACCCGCATGCCGGATCGCTTCTCCCCCTTCAGCCGCGCCGCATCCTGCCCGGCCGAGCGGTCCACCGCGTCGGACAGGACCGAACGCATCGCGGCATAAAGAATCGAAACGGATTCCGCGTCGAGCTTGCTCGACGACGCGAACGGCGAGAGCTTCGCGACATGCAGAATCTCGTCCGAGTAGGCGTTGCCGATTCCGGCGAGCAACGATTGGTCCACCAACGAGGTCTTCAGACGCGCGGTGGTGCTGCCCAGTATCTCGGCGAATTCGAGCTCGGTGACCGTCATCGCGTCCGGCCCGAGCCGGGCGATGCTCGCAACCTGCTGAGGATCACGGACCACCCACACCGCCAGTCGCTTCTTGGTACCGGCTTCGGTCAGGTCGATGGCCGGGGTTGCGCCCTCGGGAGTGAAGAAGTGGATCCGCAGCGCCAACGGCCCCTTGCCCGGTTTCGGCGGAGCAACACTGGGATTGTCCACCCATCGCAGCCAACCCCCGCGCGACAGGTGGGTGATCAGCCACAGGTCACCCGCCTGCAGCGCCAGATGCTTTCCGAACCGCGCGGCATCCGTGACGTCGCGACCCTGCAGTTCGGTGATCGGCGGATCGAAGGTCTTGAGAACACTGAGCGCCGCGATGTCGATGCGGCCTATCACGGCACCGACGGCATGCTCGCGCAAGAAGCCGGCAAGGGCTTCCACCTCGGGTAATTCCGGCATGCGTCCAGTATGCAGCTACGATGGCCGTCGTGATGGTTCCGACTCCGTACGAAGATCTGCTGCGCCGCATCCTCGACACCGGTACAGCCAAATCCGACCGGACGGGAACCGGGACGACCAGCGTGTTCGGGCATCAGATGCGCTTCGATCTGGCCGCGGGCTTCCCGTTGATCACCACCAAGAAGGTCCATCTGAAGTCGATCGTGTACGAATTGCTGTGGTTTCTGCGCGGCGACTCCAACGCCACCTGGCTGCAGGAGCACGGCGTGAGCATCTGGGACGAGTGGGCAGCTCCGGACGGCGAGCTCGGCCCCGTCTACGGAGTGCAGTGGCGTTCGTGGCCGACCCCGTCGGGCGAGCACATCGACCAGATCAGCCAGGTCATCGAGACCTTGAAGACCGATCCGGATTCGCGGCGCATGATCGTCTCGGCGTGGAACGTCGGCGAGATCCCGCGGATGGCGCTTCCGCCCTGCCACGCGTTCTTCCAGTTCTACGTGGCCGACGGCAAACTGTCCTGCCAGCTGTACCAACGCAGCGCAGACATGTTCCTCGGTGTGCCGTTCAACATCGCCAGCTACGCGCTGCTCACGCACATGGTGGCGGCCCAGACGGGTCTGGAAGTGGGCGAATTCGTGTGGACCGGCGGCGACTGCCACATCTACGACAACCACCGCGAACAGGTTACCGAGCAGCTCTCCCGCGAGGCGTATCCGTACCCCACTCTGAAACTGGCACAACGAGATTCGATCTTCGACTACACCTTCGAGGACATCGAGATGGTGGACTATCAGCACCATCCGGCCATCAAGGCTCCGGTCGCAGTGTGACTGCCCCGCAATTCGTCGGTCTGATCTGGGCTCAGAGCCGGGCCGGGGTCATCGGCGACGGGGGTGGCATCCCCTGGCGCATTCCCGAGGACATGGCGCACTTCAAAGCCACGACGGCCGAGCACCCGGTGATCATGGGGCGCAGGACCTGGGATTCGTTGCCGGCGAAGTTCCGCCCGCTGCCGGGCCGTCGCAACATCGTGGTCACCCGTAACGCGTCGTGGACCGCCGACGGTGCCGAAAGCGCACCGAGTGTCGCCGACGCTGTGGCCCTGGCGAGCGGAAGCCCGGTTTGGATCATCGGTGGCGGCGAAATCTATCGCAGTGCAGTGAGTATCGCGACGCACCTCGAAGTCACCGAGGTCGATCTCGACATCTCCGGCGATACCGTCGCCCCCGAGATTCCGGACGGCTGGACCGCGAAGGCCGGCGAGTGGCAGAACAGCCGAGTGAACGACACTAGATTTCGCTACGTCGAGTACGGACAGGCTACCCAACCTTCCTGAGCGCGTTCAGGATTCCCCCGTCGCGACCGCAGACCGTGCGTCATACTGACGATCATGGACAAGAAGTCACTCACCGCACTTGCCCGCCAACAACTCAAGCTCGCCGTCGGTGCGTCGAGTGGCCGCAGTTCGCAGACGGTGTACGGCGGTCACCGACGCCACCTGAGGCAGACTGTCGTGGCGTTGGCCGCCGGTAACAAGTTGGCCGAACACGACCTGTCCGGCGAGTCGACGGTGCTGGTGCTGAGCGGAAAGCTCGAGCTGATCAGCGGCGAGCGATCCTGGAAGGGCTCGACCGGCGATCTGCTCGTCATCCCCGACGCCCGCCACAGCGTCGAGGCCCTCGAAGACGTGAGCTTTTTGCTGACCGTCGCTATGTGAGTGCTTTTCGCACTACCAACACCGGGCAGTCCGCGGTGTTGACGAGAGCGAAACTCGTGGACCCCAGCAGCATTCCACCGAATCCGCCGCGTCCCCGGTTGCCCACCACTATCAGTGCTGCGGTTTCGGACAGGCCACTGAGTACCCGTACCGGTCGGTCCTGCGCCACGATGCGCTGCACCTCGACCTCGGGGAACCGCTCCTGCCAGCCGGCGAGGCTCTCTGCCAGCAGTGCCTCTTCGCCGTCGGCAATGGCGTGCCAATCCTTGGGCGCGCGGCCGAACGATTGCGTCAGATCCACATCGGACCACACGTGTACCGCGATCAATACGGCATCGCGCGCCGACGCTTCGACGAACGCCGACTCGACGGCAGTCTGATTGACGTCCGATCCATCGATGCCGACAACGACCGGGCCCTCGGCGACCCGACGACCGTCGATGTCACGGCCCCGCACCACTGCCACCGGCGAGACGCTGTGGGCCGCCAAAGACAATGTGACAGCGCCGGTTTCACTGGCGCCGATCACCAGAATCTCGGCCTGCGCCGAGACGCCGATGAGAACGTCCATGACGCCGCCCTCGATGGCGCTCGACGTCACCTCGAACGCGGGATCGTCGACGACCAGCGCGGCCAGGGTCTCTGCCGCCACCAACCTGGACTTGGCCGTCGCAACGAATTCCGTTGCTTCTCCGGCGAATTCGCTCAGATCGACAACTCCCGGCATGTCGACGGCAGTGACGATGTGCAACCGCCGATCGCGTCGATGCGCGCACAAGGCCGCCCAGATCACTGCCTTGTCCGCCGCGGCGGATCCGTCTATACCGACGATGATCGGTCGAGAGCCTGTCACGATGGGGGCCTCCGGTCGTTGCCCCGAACACAAGGTGTGGAGCGTGAAGAAGAGTAGGAGTTCAGGTTAGTCGATCCACCCCGTCGAGGTAAGTGGTGTCAGCTGGCGCGCAATGCGTTTGCGTACTCCCGCGTTCGCACAGAGCTGCGTTCGATGGTGGCGGCCTGGGCATCGAGATGGTCCAAGTAGTCCGCCAATTGATCGCGACTACGCGCCCCGGCACCGAGATCTGTCCGCTCGAAGATGCGCCACTGGGCCAACATGGGCCGCAGTACCTCGTCGAGATGGCGCGCAAGGTCGTAGATGCCGTCGCGCGCGATGAGCATCGCACTGCGCGCGAAACCGGGGAGGTTGGTACCCGGTAGCTGGAAATTCATGACGACCTCGGTGATGGCGGTGACCGTCAGGCCGGGTGCCACGGTGAGCGCTGCCGAGACCAAGTTCGCGAAGAATCGGACGTGCAGTTCCTGATCGGCGACGATGCGTCCGAGGAGACGATCCGCCACCGGATCATGGCACTGGTCCGCGGTGTTGCGATGACTGATAGTCGAGACCGACTCGTCGAGGACCACCTGAACCAGTGACCGAAGCAGGTGTGCACCGTTCATGGGGGCGTCGAACCCCACCGTCATACATTGCGCTCGAGCTCGTCCGAGGGCGACCGGATCGACGCTGCGGGTGGCGACCAGGTAATCGGTGAGGGCCACCGAGTGCCGACGTCGTTCGCTGCTCCAGTCGGTGAGCCAGGACGGCCAGGCACCGATCTCGGTTGCCCCTGCATCTCGGCGGTAGAGCGGAATGTTCTGCTCGACCAGAAGATTGGTCACCAACGCGGCTTTGGCAGTTTCGGTCAGCGGCGAGGGACGCGATCCCCAGTACATCTCGGCACGCACGAAATCGGCCGGTACCCACTGAACCGACTCGACACGGTGACGGGCGAGATTTTCCTCGATCGTCGGGCGCAACTCCCGGAGGACAGTGAACTGACCGATATCACTGTGCATGCTCGTCCCTTCGTTGCCCACTCCCGACGGGATCAAGGTAGATGTGCGCCGCGTGCGCCGTGAACAGCTTCCCGATTGTTTAGGGCAAGTCGCAGCCGGCCACGTCGGTCGCTCGAGATAGATCACAACGAGTTTTGCCGAAACCATGGATCACACGTAGATAACAACCTATGATCGATCCTGTTAGAGGCCAGGAAACAAACTTGAAGTACGAAAACGACGCGGTTTCAGGTTCGATTGTTTACATTGAGCCATCGAAGCGCGTTGATACGCGCCAGTAAGTTTGCAGTCCGTATGACCTGAAGAACCAACACGAAGGGTTGATCTGTGACCGTTCACAACTCGACTAGCCTCGGAATCATGGTCGCGGGTCAGCCTGCGTCGGCTCCTCTTCGCGATTTCCGCGCGGTGGCGCGGCTCCTGGTAGGACACTTCGCAGCCAACACTCCCTGCGGGTCGTTGCCAGGCGAACAGCTCCACGGCGACGTCACCGAATTCACCGTCAAATGCATCAGCATCGCGGTCCAGATGCTCGACGAGCGCCGCGCCCCGGCGGAATCCGACCTGGCCGAGCTTCGCGCCAAGGCCAGCCAGTGGGCTCGCGAAGGAGTTCCGCTCGAATCGGTGCTCAGCGTCTACCACGAGGGCATCCAGATCGGCTGGAATCTCGTGTCGAAGCGAGCGGGTGAGGGCGATGCAGCGCAGCTGATCGAGGCCGCGCGCATGTTCGTGCTGCTGTCGGAGAAGGTATCCATCGCCGCCAGCAAGAGCTATGTGGAAGAACTGCAGGCCGTGGCCAGCGAACACCACACTGCAGCGCACACTCTGGTCACCTCACTTCTCAGCGGCCACAACGCGGTGTCGATGGCACGTCAGTCCGGCATCGAACTCGCCGACAGCTACCTCGTGCTCGCCATCTCGGTGCCGCCGCACCCGGACGAGAACGACCCCAACATCCAGAAGACGGTCGCCGCTCGCAGAAAGCTGCGTCGTGTCCAGGCCGAGCTGGCCACGATCTGCGGCCGCACTCCCCTGTCCTTGCTGAGCACCGAGGGTGGCACCGTCCTGATTCCCGGTGTCCACGACGACGAGTGGGTCGAGGCTCTGGTGCATCGCATCGGTACCGCCGCCGAGGTGCCCGTCACCGTCACGGCCGAGCAGGCCGCCACTGCGGACATCCCCACCGCAGCCGATCAGGTCCACGAACTGCTGTCTCTGGCCCATCAACTGCACCGCCCGTCCGGCCTGTACCGCATGGACGATCTCGTGCTGGAGTACCAGCTGACGCGTCCGGGCCCCGGCCGACGCCACCTGACTCAGATACTCGAGCCGCTCGATTCGTCACCCGAGCTGCTCGAAACCCTGGAGATCCATATCTCGCAC
This sequence comes from Rhodococcus sp. (in: high G+C Gram-positive bacteria), assembly GCF_023264675.1. GTDB lineage: Bacteria > Actinomycetota > Actinomycetes > Mycobacteriales > Mycobacteriaceae > Rhodococcoides. Next base: position 19,468 of record NZ_JAHFVG010000068.1, on the reverse strand, counting down.
GATCTGAACCGTCAGCGGTCTGCTCGTCAGCTCCATCTGCACACCAACACCGTCGACTACCGCCTCAAGCGGATCGCACAGCTCACGGGCTTCGACCCCACACGTCCGTCCGGAATCCGACACCTGCAGGCCGCGCTGGTGGCCCGCCGACTCGAATCCTCGCGCGGCGCAGCTTGATCTGAGAGTTCCGAACGGTTTCTCGATCCGACGGCAGGTAGCGTCGAAGATACATTCGAGAAGCAAGGGGATTCGTCCGTGGCGAAGTTGATGCTGGAGTTGTCCGGGGTGGTCAAGGAGTACCCCACCGGAGAGCAACCGGTGCGGGCGTTGGACGGCATCGATCTCACGATCGAGGGCGGCCAGTTCGTCTCCCTCGTCGCACCGTCCGGTGCCGGCAAGTCGACGCTGCTGCACATGCTGGGCGCACTCGACACACCGACGTCGGGTTCCATCAGGTTCAACGATGTCGAAGTCACCACCCTCGACGACAACGCCCAATCCGATTTCCGACGCCACCAGGTGGGCTTCGTCTTCCAGTTCTTCAATCTGTTGCCGACGATGTCGGCGTGGGAGAACGTCGCCGTCCCCAAGTTGTTGGACGGCACTCCCATCAAGAAGGCCAAGGCCGACGCGATGCGACTGCTCGAGATGGTCGGGCTCTCGCAACGCTCCGAGCACCGGCCGGCGCAGCTGTCCGGTGGTCAGATCCAACGCATTGCGATCGCCCGAGCACTGATGATGAATCCGGCACTGTTGATCGCCGACGAACCCACCGGCAATCTCGACTCGAAGACCTCCCACAACATCCTCGAAATACTGGCGGACGTGGCACACGCCAGCGAGGGGCGTCGAGCAGTGGTGATGGCGACCCATGACCTCGAGGCGGCGCGCTCCACCGACCGCATCGTCAGCATGATCGACGGTCGCGTCGAGACCGACACACCGACGGCCGGTCTCGATCGGTGATCGGTACCGCTCTCAGCAGATTTCGAGTCATCAGCCTTCGCGACCTCCGCATGCACTGGGTGCGTTCGCTCGTGTCCGCGGGTGTCGTGGCCGTCGCCGCCGGGCTGCTCATCGCCGTCCTCGGCACCTACGGGTCGTTGACCGGATCCGTCGAACGTCTCGCGGTGACGATCGCAGGAAACGCGAGTTACGAAGTCGTCGGTGTCACCGACTCCGGCTTCGACCAGAGCGAACTCGACGTGGTGCGCTCCGTTCCCGGTGTCGACACGGCGGTTCCCCTGCTGCGCAGCACCGTTCGATCCGACGTCGGAGATCTGACGGTCCTCGGTGTCGACTCGTCCATCACGGCACTGCAGTCGGATCTGCAGGGCGCGGTCGGCAACGCGGCGGGACTGTTGTCCGATCCTTCCGGTGTATTGGTCGGAGCCGCAACGGGTCTGAATCAGGGAGACACCGTCACGATCGACGACGTTCCGACGGCGGTGGTCGGCGTGATCGACGGCCCCGGCACGCAACGCATCGGTGGGGGCATGTTCGCGGTTGCGCTCCTTCCCGCTGCGCAGGCACTCACCGATCGCCCCGATCAGCTCGATTCGATCTTCGTCCTGGGCAACGGCGACACACTGCGGTCCGACCTCGACGCCGCACTCGCCGGCCGAGTGTCGGTGATGAGCCCCGACTACCGGGCCGACCGCGCGAACCAGGCGATGAGTCTGACGCGCAATGCCACGCTGATGGTCTCGCTCATCGCATTCGTCGTCGCGGCCTTCCTCGTCTTCAACGTCATGAACATGGCCATCGCGAAGCGTCGACCCACCATTTCTCTCCTTCGCGCCGTCGGTGGACGCCGCGCGGATATCGTCCGCGACCTGCTGTTCGAGTCCGTCCTGGTCGGACTGGTCGGCGGTGCCGTCGGTGTTCCACTCGGAATCGCGATGGGCCGCATCGCCATCGAGAGCCTTCCGCCGTTCCTGTCGCAGGCATTCGACGCTCGAATCGAGTACGTGTTGCCAGGTTTTGCCATTCCCGTGGCGATCGCAGCGTGTGTACTGGCCTGCGTCGGAGCCTCGGCCGTCGCTGCGGTACAGGTGTATCGCATCTCGCCGATCGAGGCACTCGCCGTCGGCGGCGGAGAAACGGCAGGTGGACCACGTCGTCGATTCGTCGCTGCAGCCACCGCGTTCGGCCTCGTCGCCATTGCCGGATCGTTCGTGTTCGCCGTCAACGTCGACGGCCAACTGACCCTCGGTGCCGGAGCGCTGTTCATGTTCGGCGTCGTTGCGCTGTGCGTCGGGGGGACGGGACCGATCGTGTCGGCCACGGCGGCCGTCCCTCGCCGCTGGGGTGGTGCCGGCCGGCTGGCCACCGCCACCATCGAACGTGCCCCGCGACGGATCTGGGCAACGGTCATGACGATCGTGATTGCGGTGGGAGTCAGTGTCGGAGTGTCGGGTTCGTTGGCCAACATGACCGACTCGGCGGCCGAATCGCTGTCGTCGTTGGCGAACACCGACCTGTACGTGTCGATGTCCTCGCCCGACGCCATACCGTCGGGCCCCATCGTTCCTACGGAGGTGGCAGACGCCGTCCGTTCGACGCCCGGTGTCGCTCGCGTCGTCGAGGGGCAGTGGGCATACGCAACGATCGACGGCGAGACGGTATCCATCCAGGGCGTCGCCGACGGCAGCAATGCGGTGACGCTCGCATCGCTCACCGACACCGTGCGGTCCCAGGTGCTCGCAGGTGACGGTGTGGTGCTGTCCCAGGGGTTCGGCAGGACGTTGGGTGTATCGGTGGGCGACTACATCGATCTGCCGACGCCGACGGGCGTGAAGAACGTGCGAGTGCTGGATCTGGTCCAGTACATCAATGCCGCGGGCGGCACGATGGCAATCTCGCTGGACTCGATGCAGCGTTGGTACGACCGACCCGGCGCGACCTACCTGGAGATCGGCGTCGACGGAGACGTTGCGGCCGTTGAGGATTCGTTGCGTTCGACACTGCCGCCCGAGGTCTTCGTGTACACCGGCGCTGCCGCACTCGAGGGCACCAGCGCTGCCATCAGACAGTCCGGCGCACTGGCCATCGCGTTGCAGTGGATCGTCGCGCTCGTCGCCGCGGTCGCGTTGCTCAACACGTTGACGCTGTCGGTCCTGGAGCGTCGACGCGAACTCGGCGTACTGCGAGCCATGGGCGGTGGACGGGGAACCCTGGCACGAATGGTGTTGGCGGAGGCACTGTCGGTCGGCATCGTGGGCGGCGTGCTCGGCCTGATCATCGGCGCGGGTCTGCAGTATCTGAGCACCTTGATCCTCGGCGCCAGCATCGGAATCCCGGTTGCCTACACCGCCGGTTGGTCGGTGCTGCTGTACGGCCTCGTCGCCCTGGGCCTGTCGCTGCTGGGCTCGGCTCCACCCGCCGTGCACGCCTCGCGACTGAACATCGTGGAGGCCATTGCGGCGGACTAGGTTGTGGGCGGGGCCTCTGGATTCGGCGGGTCGGCAGGATTCGCGGGGCCTCTGGATTTCGCAAACGCGCGCGCGTTTGCCAGGTGCGAGCGGAATGGTCAGCGGACGTATAGCAGGACTGCGCGCGCCTAGCGAATGCGCGCGCGTTTGCGGGAGGGAAGGGTTGTCGGATGGCCACATTCAGCGTCGCAGCAGAGGACTACGACGCCGACGCTCTGCTCGACTGCTCGGGCGGCCCGGAGTGGGAGTTGGTTCCTCAGCGAGCCGCCCTCCTGGTCCACGACATGCAGCCGTACTACCTCAACGTGCTCGACGACTCTGTCCGCTCGAAAGTGTTTGCGGCGGCATCGGAGGTGGTCGCGTGGGCGCGGTCGAGTGGGGTACCCATTCTGGCCAGTGCTCCACGAGCGGCGAGTGACGTCGCCCAGCGGGGACTGCTGGGACCGATGTGGGGGTTGGGCCCAAACGCCGAGGAGGTAGCGATCACCGAGCCGGACTTCGCTCCGATCGCAAAGCGAAGTTACAGCGCCTTCTACGCCACCGATCTGGAGGTCGAATTGCGCCGACGCGGCCGTGACCAGCTCATCATCGTGGGCGTGTTCGCGTCGGCGGGAATTTTGGCGACGACGTTCGACGCTTCCGCCCGCGATATTGAGTGCTTCGTCGGCGTCGAAGCGATTGCCGATTACACCGCTCACCAGCACCGCACCGCATTGAAGCTGATTGCGTCACTGACCGGTCGAGTGGCGTCGATCCAGAACCTGCTTCCCGATCCGCGGGGTGGGCCGCTAGACTAGCGAGCGCGATGTGGGTCGGCTGTGCACTCTGGCAGCAAACCTATCCGCAACCGATTGTTCCGAAAATCGAAAAATGTTGCGCTGCAGCAGTTTACGATCAACGGACAGTTACCAGCCTTCGTAGCTCAGGGGATAGAGCAACCCTCTCCTAAAGGGTAGGTCGCAGGTTCGAATCCTGCCGAGGGCACCACAGAGCGCTGCAAGACTGCCATGATGCCCGGGTGCGGCACTTGCGGAGGCGAGCGTATGGCGAAATAGTGCAGGTGTGGACCACTCCCCTGACGAGCATGCGCCACTCGTCCACCTGAACCACAAGAGTTTCCCGCAATTCACCGGCTCGCCACTGCCTACACCCACCGTGGGCGACGTCGCGTTGGCCTTCGTCAGCGGGTTCGGGGGAACGACGATCGGCGGACTGATCGGGGCCGTGGCGGGGTTCATGATCGGCGGGGTCGCCGAGGCAGCTTTGCTCGCCATGGTTCTGGCCGGCATCATCGGATGCGCCGGCCTCTATTTCGCGTTGATCCGTCGACGTCGATGGTCGCTGTCGGACTTGGGTTTTCGATCCCCCGCGCACAGCCTCCTCCATCTCCTGTGGCAGGTTCCGCTCCTGATGCTCCTCGCCGTGCTGGCCACGGCCGGAATTGGCGCACTCCTCGACGTCGCACCGGACGGCAATCAGAACGCGATAGTGAAGGACGCCGTAGAAATCGGACCGGCCTCGATCGCCGCGATACTCGTGCTGATCGCGGGCGTTGTTCCCTTGATAGAGGAAATAGTGTTTCGCAGGATCCTGCTCGATTGGCTCAGGTCCAAGATGCCGACAGCGGTCAGTGCTGCGCTTGTCACCATCGTCTTCGCACTGTGCCACATTGCACCGCCGGCGATGCTGTACATCCTCTTCCTGGGCACCGGCCTTGTTGCACTCCGTCTCTGGTATCGATCGCTCTGGGCTCCGCTGATTTTGCACGCATTCAACAACGCCGTTGTCAGCTCCATCGCCATCGCAGTAGTGCTCACCTGACGTCCGAAGCAGGTCTTGCGTACCATCGAATTCACCCGTACTATCGAACATGCATTCGAGTACTGGGGAGGAACTCGTGGTCACAGCTTTGAAAAATTTGCCGCTGACACCTGATGAGGTGTTGCGTTTCGTCGCACGTCTTCAGGCGTCCGATGTCGTTGTCGACGCAGCAGCAGGCATCGATTTGATCTCCGCTCTCGAGACGGTCAAGTGCGTCAGCGTGGCAACGCAAGCCGTGGTGACCGATGCCGTCGCAACAGCCATCAGCAACGAACGCAAAGAGCTCGGCAAACCGAAAGCTCAGTGGCGCAGCGGGATTGCGTCACAGATCGGCTTGGCCCGACGCGAATCGCCGAACCGTGGCGGCACTCACCTCGGACTCGCACGCGCGCTGGTGCACGAAATGCCGCACACTCTCGCGCGCCTGAAAGCCGGCGAACTCAACGAGTGGCGGGTCATGATTCTTGCTCGCGAGACGGCGTGCCTCACCGTCGACGATCGCCGCACCATCGACGAACGATTGTGCGCAGACCCCGCGACATTGGCCGGTGCCGGCGACCGCACCATCGAGGGTCGCGCTCGCGCACTTGCCAACGAACTCGACGCCGCCTCCCAGGTGAAGCGGCGTGCGAAGGCATACGCAGCTCGGCGCACCAGCACCCGCCCCGCACCCGAATCCATGGGTTTCTTCACCGTCCTCACATCGATGGAGAAGTCCGTCTGCATGTGGGCCACGCTGCGACGAGATGCCGACACCATCATCAACTCGGGCGGCGACACACGCACGCGCGACCAGATCATGGCCGACCTCGTGTTCGAGCGGGTCACCGGCGCGTCAGCAGCCCAAGGCCCGCCAGTGACCGTCGACATCGTCATCTCCGATTCGACGCTGCTCGCCGGCGGTGACACGTCCGCATATCTGCACGGCTACGGCGAAATCCCGTCCGATGTCGCACGGCAACTGATTCGAGACGCGCTCGACGACGCACAAGGCAATGAGACGCACGTCGCATTACGTCGCCTCTATGCCCATCCGAAATCCGGAGCGCTGACGGCAGTGGAGTCCACGTCGCGAGGTTTTCCCACCGCGTTGGGACGCCTCATCGACCTCCGAGATCGCACCTGCCGCACCCCGTGGTGCGACGCGCCGATCCGACACCACGATCACATCCGGCCACACTCCGCGGGTGGTAAAACCAGCGCCGAAAACGGCGCAGGCCTTTGTGCCGCATGCAATTACGCGAAAGAAGGGGAAGGCTGGACGGCCGAAGCGCGGCGAGACAAACGCAACGCGCGACATCGGTACAGGCTCATCTCACCCACCGGCCACACCTATGACTCGAGTGCCCCGCCCATGCCGGTGGTCGAGCTCTACAACTCGCGAATCGAGAACGTGATGATCACGGGTCTCTTCGACGACGGCGCCGCGTGACGAACATGCACGGGAAGAGACCGAGCCACAACTCGGTTACACTCGGTGACGACGCGCGTAGCTGCACGTCAGACGTCGTGGAATGCTCCCGAATCACCATGTGCACCCCGCACAGGCTTCTCTTACGGCGATCGAAACTGCCCACCGGCAGTCTCGCCACCTTGCATCTCGGCCCAAGGCCCGCAGGTGCAACACCCTGCCCGAAAGGCACTTTTCATCACTATGACGACCCCACAAACATTTGCTGCACTCGGTGTACCCCAGGCCATCGCGGATGTACTCGCGAGCCAGGGCAAGACCGAAGCCTTCCCCATCCAGGCCGATACGCTCCCCGACACACTGCAGGGACGCGACGTGCTCGGACGCGGAAAGACCGGCAGCGGAAAGACACTCGCCTTCGCGATCCCGATGGTCGCTCGGCTCGCAGGCCAGCTTCCCGGCAATCGCAAGCCCGGCCGCCCGCGTGGCCTGATTCTCGCTCCGACGCGTGAGCTCGCCACCCAGATCGCCGTCGCAATCGAGCCCCTCGCCGCCGCGTACTCGCTGAAGGTCACCACGATCTTCGGTGGTGTGTCGCAGGTTCGCCAGGTCTCCGCGCTCAAGGGTGGAGTCGACATCGTCGTCGCCTGCCCCGGTCGCCTCGAAGACCTGATGAAGCAGCGCCACCTCACGCTCGACGGCGTTCAGATCACCGTCCTCGACGAGGCCGATCACATGGCCGATCTGGGCTTCCTGCCTGTCGTCACCCGCATCCTCGCCGCCACCCCGGACAAGGGTCAGCGCATGCTGTTCTCGGCGACACTGGACAACGGCGTCGACAAGCTGGTCAAGCGCTTCCTACACAACCAGATCACGCACTCCGTCGACGAGGCCACCTCCCACGTCGAGGCCATGACGCACAGCGTCTTCGAGGTCGACGGCGTCGAAGCCAAGAAGAAGCTAGTCCATCAGCTCGCCTCGGGCACCGGACGACGCATCCTGTTCATGCGCACCAAGCACCAGGCCCGCAAGCTGGCCAAGCAGCTCACCGACGCCGGAATCCCGTCCGTCGACCTGCACGGCAACCTCTCGCAGGCCGCACGTGACCGCAACCTCGCAGCCTTCTCCTCCGGCCAGGCTCGCGTTCTCGTCGCCACCGACGTCGCGGCCCGCGGCGTCCACGTCGACGACGTTCAGCTCGTCGTCCACGTCGATCCCCCGGCCGAGCACAAGGCGTACTTGCACCGCTCCGGCCGCACGGCGCGCGCCGGCAGCGCTGGCGACGTCGTGACCGTCGTCCTGCCCGAGCAGCGCAAGGACACCGCAGTGCTGCTGCGCAAGGCCGATATCAAGGTCACCCCGATCCGCGTCACCGCCGATTCGCCCGCAGTGGCGAACCTCGTCGGCGAGCAGGCCCGCTACGTCGAGCCTGCACCGCGAGTCGAGCAGGCACCCGCCCGCACCGGAGCCCCGCGCAACAGCAACGCTCGCCGCGGCGGCCCGGCCCGTTCGGGTGGTCAGCCGCGCAGTGGTGGTCAGCCGCGCAGCGGTGGCGGACAGCCCCGTTCCGGTGGACAGCCGCGTAGCGGTGGCGGCGGCCACAGCCGTCGTGCAGCAGGACCGGCTACGAGCCAGCGCAGCCGCTGATCTCGGCCTGAGCGCGGAAAGCCCTTTTTACGAGGGCTTTCCGCGCTTTTCTGTTCTCACGCTCACCACCGCAGCAACTGCGCAAAGACCGGCCGGCCCGAACCACGGAAGTCACGTCGAACAGTGTGTCTCGGTCGAGCTGGCACACTGGAGCGGTGACCGTCAGTTCTTCTCGCACTCCGAAGTCAGGGCCCCTCGGTCCTCAGGAATTGGCGACCGCCGCGGTCATGAGCAGCTTCACAGTCGCATTGACGGTGATCGGTGTGCTCGTGCCGATGGCAGCGATTCTTCAAGTCGTCGCGGCCGTTCCGATGTCGGTGGTCGCACTTCGGTATCGGACCCGTGCGCTTCTGACCGCTGCGGTAGCAGGCACCCTCGTCGGATTCGTCGCTGCCGGTACACAGACGGCACTCACCGTGGCGAGCGCGGCGCTGTTGGGCGGCCTGGTCGGGCGAGCGAAGCGCAAGAAGCAAGGCCTGTTCGGTGTGCTGGTCACCTCGATGGTCGTCGGGCCCGCACTGGGAGCCCTGACGGTGTTGCTCTTGCTGATCCTCGTTCCGCTGCGAACGTTGTTCCTCGACACCCTTCGCAACACCCTCGAGGGCGTGTCCAGGTTGCTCGAGCGCACGTCGGCCTTGCAGGGTGCCGCCGATGTGCTCCGCAGCAGCTCCACCGCGGTGCTCGACAACTGGTGGTGGTGGGTCGGCGGTTCCATCGCGTTCGGGATCGTCACCGGAACACTGTTCGCCTGGCTGATCCTCACCGCCATCCTCGACCGTCTCTCCACCATCCCCACCCCCGAAGCTCTTGTCTCGAGCACCGACGACGACGAGATCGGGCCGTTGCCGGTCACCCTCGCCTCGGTCGGTTATCGGTACCCGGGAAGCGCCACAGCTGCATTGACCGGAGTCGACCTACACATCGAACACGGTGAGTTCGTCGCGATCGTCGGTCACAACGGCTCCGGCAAATCGACCCTGACGAGGATCATCGCCGGCCTCGAACCGTCGGAAGGCACCGTCAGCGTGGCGTGGATGTGGAATGGCACGACCGGACCTGGTGTCGTTGCCCAACCGCTGAATCGGTCCAATACGGAATTTCACTATTCCCTCGAAGATGATCCGAGTATCTGGCTCGAAGGCAGAACGACGGCAGCGACACTTTCGCACGGATTGGGCATGTCGATTCCGGCGTTCATTGCCGCCGTCATCGCTCACCCGAAGGTGACCGGCAAAGATGCGACGGCCTGGCCGAAACCGGTACAACCCTGAGCCGTGGGCGATGGTCCTTGGGTACGCGGCGGAGTGCCGCATGAACGTTGTTCGCGTTGTCGCCGCCGATCGAGCAGGATGTGGCGTGGTGGGCTCGCTATTGAGCCAAAGAGCTGACCCGGTAGGTGATCTTGTTGGTGGTCGTTGTGGGCATGTCGTTGAGATACGAACTGAGCGCACGCGCGGCGTCGTTCGCGAGTGCCGTTGCAGCGCCGGGTGTTCGTGCGCGAGCAGTCACCGCGATCCCGGCGATGTCGGAGGCCCCAGTAATGGTCAGATCGGATTCGTAGTCTGCTGCCGCGCCGCCGCGTGTGTGTGCGAGGAGTTCAGCGGTCTTGGCGAGGTCCTCGGGGGTTGTCTGGATCCCGACGAAGACGTAACTCGTGGTTCCGGCATCGGGTTGCGTCGGTGTAACACTGAACTCGACGAGAGCCGTGCGGGTGAACGCGATCGTCTTCGTCCACCACAACCCGCCGAATACTGCGAGCACGAACACTGTTACGAGGACGATCAGGCGTTGCGGGCGTGTCACGGACTGCTCCTTCGTTCCTACAGCCGTCGGCGACGCGCGTGCGTCCCAGTATTCATCACGGGGCTCTCGGGCCGAGCTTCCGCTACCGCCCCGGGACCGCGGGCGGTAGCGGGGACTGTGCAGTGATGGGGCCGCATTGACAGGCGTGGCCTGTGTGCGGGTGAGAGTCCGTACGGTCCGGTCAATCCGAGTAGTCCTTTAGGGCTAATACTTTTGGCGGGGAAGCGCTTACGGCGTCGGCCCGGCGGGGAACGTCCTGCCCCTCGGAATACATGGATGTGACGGTGTGAAGGGCGGACAGAGAAGTTAGTCGGTGAACACCATGAACGCGACACGCGCCTGGCCGGTGTGCGCGAAGACTGCTGCGTTGACTAAATCGCAGAGGGCCTCGGCGCCGTAGTTCGCGATCCGTTGAGTCGAGAGTGGCGTCCGGCCGCGGGCGTACACCACCTTCCCCGCGACAGCCGTTGTGTCCTTGATGGTCAGACTCGACGCGTATTCGGATCTGTTGCCGCCGTATGTGTTTACGATCCGCTCGGCGACAAGCCTCACGATCTCGTCGTTCGAGAACGGGAAGGCCGCGATCACTGTGGGAGTGATGTCAGAAGGATCGCCGCGCGGAACGTAGACGAAGGTTTCGGCCGTGAACGCGACCGGTGATGAGCGGGTGAAGGCAATCGTCTTCGTCCACCACAGTCCGCCTATCGCGACGATCACGACAGCGACGACGATCAGAATGCGGTGTCGAACGACCAGAGGTCTCATCGGTTAGTTGTACCGTGCCGGACGCACTCGACAGGTCAACGTGGCCAGCGGCATTCGCGTCGGTGCGAGTCGATATGGTGCACGACATGATTCGCTACCGCTTTGGCGCTTCCACAATCACGTTTGGCGACGACCTGTCACTGCGTGGCGGACGGAGGTCGAACTGATGGCCGACGCACCAGCAACTCTCGACGAAATGCACAAGCAGATCGCGGACATCCAGGACAAGATCCGGCGACTGCGCCGGGAGCGGATGGACACCGAGAACACCACCCCGAACCCCGAACCGCTCCGCGTGGCCATCCGCCAAGCGCACCGGGACCGGGACGCCGTGGTCAATCCGAAAGTCGAGGACTTGCGCTCACGGGCGGGTGAACTGACGGACGCGATCGATGAAGTCTGGGCGAGCTGCGACCACATTCGGTGGTCGCTCTACCGCTTGGACCGCACCGGGGTCATCGCGAGGATGTCGTCCTACGGCAAGGACACGCTCAACTCGCTGCAGCAGTCCTTGGAGGAGGAAGCGGTGATGCGGACCCAAACCCTCGAATCGCTCGAAGCGCAGGGCGTCTCGGAGTTCCCGGTACCGAAGCCGTTTGCCATGTACCCGGCGAACCGTAGGGAGTTCTGATGGCGCGCGGCAAGCACCGTCAGGCCAAGCACAACCGCGACATGCGGGAAGCGCAGGACAAGCTCGCGACTGTCCGGGCGGAACTCGCCGAGGAAGAGCGCCTGCACGAGGCGGCATTCAAGGCACGCGCCGAGGCGGATGAACTCAAACGCGAGTTGGACGCTGCGTGCGTGGACCGGGACAGGGCGTGCCAGGCGGAAGTCGATCGACTCGGCAACGAGATCGCCGCGCTCGGCCTATGGGTGAAGTCCCATCGCGCGCTGCATCAGCGGGTCCACGATCGCTGGGGGAGGATGCTGGATCCCATCACCGACGCCCTGGGGGGCGGCAAGACCGAGAGCTTGGAAGCCTTCATGGCGGTGATCGGCGCCGAGGACAGCGTGACTCTTCAGCTCGATGTCGCAGACCGGCGACAAATCTCGCAGGAAGCAGCCACGGCGATTCAGCGCGCTCGCGGCGGACGACGATCGGCTCAACCGAAAAAGCACTACACCGAGGCCCAGAAGCAGATGCGGAAGGAGCTACTCGTCTCACGGTTGCCTGCGGATGATCATCGCGCGGACGCCGATGTCGACGACGACACACGGCAGCGCGCTCTCGGTACCCTCTTCGATCGCACTCCAGCGGCGGTCAGTGCTTGGCATCCGGCCTCGTGGATCGCCGAGCCCAGCCCTGAGTCGGCTGGGTCGGCGCAGGCCCTGGGACTGGTCCTGGGCGAGGAACACACCGACTTCCCGGAAGGGCCTTCCATCCCGACGCAAGCGCACGCGACACTGAGTGCGGCGACACGCAATGCGTTGTCCGGGTTGCCGCCCCGTCAAATATTTACGACGTGGCAGCGTGCGTACGGTGCGGGAACCGAGCAGGCTCTCGATTCCCGGATTCGCCTCCCGATCGCTGCGATGCCTCGTCATCCCATTCCCGCGGACGCGGCCTCGCTGCAGCACTGGTACACCGCGGCAGCATGGGGGAGTGCGCTCCGCTACGCCGGTGGCGCTGGGTCGTGTGCGCCGTCGAGGATCGCGGTCGCCACACAAGCGGCCGTCCCCTTCTGGCTCCCGCCCGGACACACACTGAACTATGCAGATTCGGAGCCGCTCTCAGCCGACGATCGCGCCGACATCCGGTTGCCTTATGCGCAGGTGTTCCTCGCATTCGCTGATCCGCTCCGACTCGACGCCGCCGCACCGTCGACACCTGAGGTGGACGAGTCGTGGGAGTGGATGACGCGCGTCGTCACGGACATCTTGGGCCGCGGTCAGACAAGGTCCCTGGGATCGATGTTGCTGGCCGGAACACGAGGATTCACCGCCGACCGGGTCGACCTCTGCGACATGATCGAGCAGCGCGGGGCAAGGATCGAAGGCCTCGTCCTGCTCGCCGACGCCGTAGGGCGGCTCGACGACGAGTTCGCTTGGTGCGTAACGATCCCCGCCAAGTCCAGCGGCGTGCTCGGGCGATGGACCCTGCCCGCGTCGTTGGACAGCACCGCGTTCCGCGATCAGGTGATCAACCTGGCGGCGGTCGCGGCATGGGGCGATTGGCACAGTGCAGCGGAGGAAACCGACGGGCATGTCACAGTTCGGGAGTCTGCGGACGGCGAGTCAGCCGAACGCAAGGACGGCGCGGTGCGGGTCCTGAACGTGAAGGCAACCGGGCGTGCGGAGTCCGGGGCTGCGCAGGGGACCGGCGCGCAGGTGGCGCCTCATATCCGGCGTGGGCATTGGCGGCGGCAGCGGTACGGGCCGAAGCGTTCACTCGAACGGCGAGTGCGGATCGCGCCGGTACTCGTGAACGCTGCTCGTGGCGACATCGGCCCGCGGGTGTACCGGTTGCCGTCGTTGCCGCGCGAGGGCGCAGCTGTGACGCGTCAGCGGTGAGCGCGCGAGCACTACGGGTGAGTCAGGCATCGCTGGCTATCTCGGTGGTCCTGCTGGTGCTGGTCTATTTCTGGGATCTGCTGTCGTTGCGACTCCAACACCAACCCAGCTGGTGCATGGATCACTACGGAACCCCGGCGCGGTTCGCCAATCTGCTGCCCGACCGCGCGGAGCGGGTAACGGCAGGAGTTACGGACTTCTGGGGATGGCTCCCGCCAGGTGTGAGCTGCACCTTCACCGACGTAATGACCAAAGAAAGCGAGACCCTGACACCGGCCGCGGACAGGTCGTTCTTCGTCGTGGTCCTGGTGGCGATGGTCCTGATTTCAACTGCAGGCATCGTTTTCACCCGGCGAAGGCACTGAACACCAGGAGGTACTGGGCGGTCAGAGCCCCGTCGGCACTGTGGTGGCCGCGGGGCCACGCCGACTCCGCGAAATCACTGAATCGCGTGTAGAAATAGTCACGAAAGACCCACCCGTAGAACGAGAAAGGATCCGCACATGGGGACCTACCATCATGTGGTTTTGCGTTCGGCGGCTGGCGAATACGTCGCCAGAGTGAGGCCGAGCGCATTCGGATGCGACGTCAAAGTCGGTAGTGGAGGATACTTCGATCAGAACGTCCTCCCTGCTGTGACGGCATTCGCGGAGAAGCATTTCGGCACTTCCCTCACTCCCATTTGGGTTGACGACATGTCGTGTGACGGTTGGGAATACAACCCAACACTCGTCGCTCCCTGGGATGGCCCGGTGTCCCTGGACGACGAACCGGAACTTCCCCACCTGGTGCCAGCCAGTCAACAGGGTGCTGCTGTCCGCGCACATCCGGACATCATCGTCGCCGGGATGTAGCCGCCCCCGCTAGCCGGTAACCAGGAAACCGCGGATACATCGCGCGCAGTGTCGTTCTAGGTTCCGTTCAATGCGGCGACGGATTGCTCGTGTTGCAGTTTGGAGTCGACGGGCTCAAAGCAGTTGGGGGAGAATGTATGAACGGATCGAGAACCGTTCCGATTCATCAACTTCGACTGCTGGGAGATCGACGCCAATGCGCAACTGGATTGTGTACGACGACGAGAACAATCACATTGGTACGGTGACCGCCGACGACAGGTATTCGGCGCAAGACAAGGCGCAGGAGATCGAGGGTTGCTCCTGGATCGAACCCGAAGATGCACCGCACACACCGGTCCCCTAAACGGGCCGCGCTCACGCAATAAGGGGATTCGAACCTATTGGTTCGAGTCCCCTTTTCTCGGTGCATATTTGGGTTATGCCGTCGCGCGCTGGCCAAGGCGGCACCCAGGGTGCGGTCGTTGGCGGAGGCATGGGATCCAAGAAAACCGGTCCAGTTGGTCTCGTTTCATGTCAAGATCAGTCGACGACATTTGATGCTGAACGAGAAGGAGATTCGATGCGTTCGATCACACGCGCGGCCCTGGTCGGTGCTGCAGCTCTTCCCTTGGCTATGGCAGCTCCCTCGCTGGCCTCGGCCTCGACGGCTGCCGACGTCACCTTCGCATACAGCGCGTCCGGGTCCACGGTGAGCAATACCATCACCAACAACTCGGGCGGTCCTCTGCAGTGCACCACGGGCCTCGGGGACGCCCCTGGTGGCGTGTTGCCGCCGATCGAAGACACGATCGGACCAGGACAAACGATCTACGAGACCGGCGTGATCCCGACGGGCACAACAGTTCAGACAGTCACCGGCATCCCGGACGGCGCTTACGTCGTCTTGGCGTCCTGCGGCAGCCTCGACGAACCGATGAGCATGTGGGCCTCGGACTACCCAGGACTCGAGACATACCTGGCGATGTTCCCGTTCACCACCTACGCCGTGCAGCAAGCGTCCTGGGTGGTCACGCTGCCCGCCGCTGGTGCGCCCGCAGCAGCCCCAGGCGTGAACTTCGGGAGCTGACCCGGCAGCAGGTCTGTAGAACGGCGCGCGTCACCGACGGACGAGATTTCGTCGGCGATGCGCGCCACTTTCATTGGTAGGCGAGGATGCCAGCAGGCATGGATCCCCGGGTTCGTAGAATGCAAGCCGTGGAGGAACTCTGGCTGTGTGGCTACTGCGGTGGACCGCTCGTCCTCGGGCTATCCGCTCGTTGTCGACTGTGCCTACGTGAGGTGAAAGGTCTCAAAGGTGAAGTGCGATGGCGTGACGAGTCGGCCGCGCGCTACCTGGACTCGCGAGGGCCAGGCCTCGGCCAGTGGTACCTCGCGAACAAGGCCCGTATCAAAGCCCAGGCCCGGACGAAGCCAACGGCTTTTGGCGATCCGAAGTATCGGCCAGTTCTCAGTCCCGATGACGCGGAGCATCCATTTCCGTTCCCGTTCGACCTGCCCTCGTCGCAGTCGGACGAGACAGACCAACCATCTCCCACAGTGGACGCGGACGCCCCGCCGCCACGTGTGCGGCTCCGTGGTCGTCCGCTGCTCACGTGGGAGGACGCAGAGGACTTCGCCGAGGACTGGATGCGCAAGAACGGCTACCCCGACGCCAGGAAGACGAAGGCGGGGCCGGACGGCGGAATCGACGTCACATCCGCTCGGGCGGTCGCCCAGGTCAAGTTCTTCTCCTCCAAGATCGCGCTCCACGAAATTCAGCGGCTGAGTGGAATCGCGCACGCGGAGGGCAAGGATGCGATCTTCTTTTCCCGTACCGGCTACACGAAAAAGGCCAAAGAATGGGGCGATCGTCACGGTGTCCGGTGCCTGACATTTCAACCGCGACAACGCCGTTGAATTCGAACGTGGTATCGCAAGTGTTTACCGGGTAAACGCTATGACGTCGCAACCGGTGCGCTTCGTCCGTCAATCATGCTGCGGTCCACCGCAAGTAGCGGCGGATCTGGGCACAAAAAATGACCCCTCCGAGAAGCTCGGAGGGGTCACATCTGTTCGCGGATGGCGCTAGCGCGTCACATCGGGCACGGCGGAGGGAGGGCTCACGCTACGCCAGGCACCGACGCGTCCGGGTACTTGGCGCGGATTTTCTGCTTCGCATCGTCGGACAGAGATGAGCGCCAGGTCTGTTCCACCGGATCGTAGAAGGGCCGATCCGTTGCCATCCGCGACACAACGGCCCAACCTCGGCCGATATTGTCGGAGTCGTTCGACACCAGCCGGTACCCAGCTCGCCCGAGTTGGTTGTCGAGGTCGTCGGATGGTTCGAGAGGAAACGGTGCGGTGATGAACCTGTTGGGGTCGTTGTCATCCCAGCAGACGGAGACCTGAAACCTCTTGCCGTCCTTCGCGATGAATGCTTTGTAGGTGCTCATGAACCTGCCTTTCGTTTCGTAGCGAGCGGGGAAGGGACTACCGGCCGAAGGGAAAGCGGACAGAGTCGGGCAAATCATCGCCGTAGGCGTCACAGCACAGCCCGTACCACGTCTCGTCGTCGGTGTCGGGGTCCCGGATGATCACGACCTCGGTTTGTCGGCCGCAGGCCGAACAGTGCGCGATGTCCTTTGCAGGCGTCATCTTGCGGAAGGGGCCGTTGGCGTCGGTGCCGTCCTCGACCGTGTCATCACTGTTGATTGTGTTCTCCGGCATCACAAAAGGCCTCTCTCGGGGAAGGGTGATAGAGGAAGTCTAAAGCGGATGTCGGATGCGTAGTCGGATGCGAATGGCAGCGGCGGACACGGCGACGAGTTCAGCGTGGACCCGTGCGCCGGAACGGCAGGTCTCCGGATCCGCGCTCGCGTTAGGTCTCTGTGCTCGGGTCCAGGTAGCTCACAGCGGACTCGAGGGCGCGAAGGGCGGCGGGAAGCAGTTCGTTGTTCCGGGTCGTGAAAGGTGTGCAGACGAACAGATTCCAGACCTCTTTGAGGGCCACGGTGTGCGGCGTCAGCGTGATTTCGGGATTGGTGGACGGCCAGATCGGGGTCAGTCCGATATCGGCTGCGGCCTTGTCGATGAGGGAAATATGGTCCGGTCCCGACGACCATGTTGGTCCCAGAACCATCACGACGAGGTTGCCGACCCGCAGGACGGCGGCGGCTGTTTTTGCTCCTGAAGGGCGGTAGCCGGTGGGGAAGTTTGCGTGGTCGAGGATCACTCGCGGGTCGTTGCGCAGAAGTATCGAGTACTGGGCGCTCAGGGTGCTGGTTTCGTCTTCGTTAACCAGGGCTGCGTACACCCTGGTGCCTTTGGGGACGCCCCCACCCGAGCGGTCGCTGAAGCGTGACTGCAATCGCTGACGTGCGTCTTCTATCGGCCAGACGTCTCCGCCCCGTTTCACGCCCAGCAGCAAGGTGATCCAGACGATCCAGAAGGCGAGGGCGCGGAGGGTGTTCTGCGAGACCGGTGCCCCTGTCTCGATCAAGTCGAGCAGGTCCGTGTTGTTGTGCAACTTGCTGGTTGCGGTGTTGCAGTCGTTACACAGCGATGTCGTGAACGGATGATCGGCAGTGGTTGCGGGTTCGACTCCCATTCGCAGCAGCAGTGCCTGCGGGATGATGTGTTCGAGAGTGGGATTGTCGAGATCTCCGCAGATGACGCATGGGCCTAAGTTCGCGTCTGTCGCCACTTCTGCACTCCTTCGATCGTCAGCGAGCCGGATCGGTCCGCCGTGAAGAATCGAACAGTATTCGACGAGGGTGCAGTCGAGGATGTCGGTGTTGTCGAGCGAGCGGGGGAGAGGATCCGTCGAGGGCGGTCACAACACCGGTGCCTCCCCGCGACCTCCCTAATGCGCGCTATCGCAGAGTGGAAAACTCGACGTCGATGTCCGTCCATGCTTCCACAGCGTCGAGGCGTCCCGGCCGATACGCCGACACGCGCAACTGCATCACCGAAGCATCCTGAGGCACCACGAAGATCAACTCGGCGCCCTGTGGAGAGCCGAACCGTGCCCGTTTCTTCACCGGCTCCACCGGATCGGGGCTGGTGACCGAGAAGTCGTATGGTGCGAAGTTCAGCTCGAAAGTCTCGGTGAGGTCCGCGCGCCCGCATGCGCCGAGTTCGCCTGTGCATCCTCGTTTTTCGATGATCCAACTCGTGGTGGCTGGTGCCGAGCTGATCACGACGTACTTCTTTCCATCCGGTGCGGGTGCACTGTCCGCCGTCAGCTGCTGCGTGGAGTACACCTCGAGGTCGGCCGTCAGCTCGTACGGACTGGCTGTGAGGAAGCCGTGCATTTCGGTGCGGTCCGGGTTGTCGATTCTGCCTTCCATTCGGGCAGGTAACGTGTCCTCTACCGCGTCGACGGCGGGTGCTTCGCTGGTGACGGCTGACGTCGGTGATCCGTCACTACTGCCACATCCTGAGAGAGCGAGTGCGGCGGTGAGAGCAGCTGCGGCGAACGTGGCAAAGCGGGTGGTCGGCGGCACTGTGTTCCTTGCGTGTGGGGGATATTTACTCGCTGCTGAATCGCTGTGTGCTGTCGCTGCGTTACGCGACGCGCAGGTCCTGAACGGGCGCGTGCGGCGCGGAAGTGACCGCCCACCTTCTGATGTCAGGGGACGCAATAGAACTCGTGAGGGCGTTAATGGGCGGGCCAGATGGGCGGCTAAGGGGGCGCACCGTGTGTGGCGGCGCGTTCAGCGCGCGCGTTGGGCTGAGCAAGCGGTGCGGACAATGCGCGGTGCCTGCCGCCGGTGAAGACGATGCCGAAGAGGAGACCAGTTGCGGCGTTGAGCGGCTCGACAATGGTCGTCTGGTACTCGGTTGCGTTCATTGGACGGATGCCTTTCGGCGCGACTGCACGGTATTTCCCTTGCTGCGTCGAGGCTTTCGCTGGCAATGGTGCCGACGAGCTGGTTGTTCGGACGCGGACATACGAAACTGGCACTCGACTTCGAATATGAAGTCGAGTGCCCATACGTTCATGTGAGAGCGACAGCAAGCGCGCCGTTGCAGCCGAGATTCGATATCGCTGTCTGTTCGTCTGCGGTCTAGTCCTTTTCGGCGAGTTCTTTTCCGAGTTGGTCGAATTGTGCGGCCATCCGGTACATCGCCTCGACTTCCTGCTCGGCTTTGCTGTCGAAACCCTGTCTCCATGCGATGACGGCTTGCCGCGATATGGCGTTGTACGTGTCTGTCCACGAGTCGGCCCAGACGACGCC
>NZ_JAHFVG010000018.1 GCF_023264675.1 Rhodococcus sp. (in: high G+C Gram-positive bacteria) | reverse complement strand
GGGCCAATGCGGAGCCGAGCCAGACGTTGAGGTGCAGGTTGTAGGCGATCATCGAGGCCATGATGGAGGAGAAGGTGACCGCGACGCCGGTGGAGAGGTCGAATTCTCCGCCGATCATCAGTAGGGAGACTCCGATGGCCATGATGCCGATGGTGGAGGAGGCGTAGAGGACCGTGGCGAGGGCTTCGGGGCTACGGAAGGGGGGTGCGACGATGCAGAAGAAGATGAAGATGACGATGGCGCCGAACAGGGCGCCGATCTCGGGGCGAATCAGTAGCCGCTGCAACGGTTTCTGCTTCTTGACCCGTTCATCGGTGACGACGGTGTGCTTGGACAGATCCAAATCGGCCTGTGTTGACATCGCTGTGATCCCTTGTGAAAGCGTCCGATTCGGGCGCTGAATAGATGTTGTTGAGACTGTGAAGATCTGGGCGGAGCCTGCCATTTCGATGCAGTGCCCCGCCCCCTCGTGCGCGGCCGACAGAGTGCGTCAGCGAGTCCCGGCGGCCGCGAGATCAGCGACAGCGTCGATGTTGGTGTTGTCGATGAACGATGGGCCGGTGAGTACTGCTTGGCCTCCGCCGATCACGTTCTTGTTGTTGAGGTACAGCCACAGTGAATCAACCGCGAGGTAGCCCTGGAGGTACGGCTGCTGGTCGATGGCCCACTGGACATCACCGGACTTGATGGCGTCGACGAGGGCTGCGTTGGTGTCGAAGGTGGAGATCTTCGCGGAACTTCCTGCGGAGTCGGCGGACTGGACAGCAGCCAGAGCGATTGGGGCGCCCAGGGTTACGACCTGATCGATCGAGGGATCCTGCTGCAGCTTGGCTTGGATGGTCGATTCGACCGAGGGCATGTCGGTGCCGTTGACGTTCAAGTTCTCGACGGTGCCGCCCGAGAATCCTTGTTTGACGCCGGCGCAGCGTGCTTCGAGAGCGACAGAACCTTGCTCCTGGACCACGCACAGCACCTTCTTGGCGCCTTCTTGCGTGAGGCGCTCGCCTGCGGTGACGCCGGCGAGGGTTTCGTCCTGGCCGAAGTAACTGATCGCTCCTGCTTCGAGGGCTTGGTCTTTGCCGGAGTTGAAGGCGGTGACCGGGATTCCGGCGTCGGTGGCAGCGGTGACCCCGGGAGCGATGGCGTCGGGGAAGGCCATCGTGACGGCGATGCCGTCGACCTTGGAGTCGATCGCGGACTGGACGAGCGTGGCCTGCCTGGGACCTTGATTGTCGTTGGAATACACCAGTTCGATGTTGTCTTTCGCGGCGGCAGCTTCGGCGCCCTTGCGGATCAGATCCCAGAAGGTGTCACCCGGGGCTTCATGGGTGACCATCGCGATGGTTGCCCGCGGCGTATCGGCCGTTCCGGCGTTGCTTCCGCTGTCGCCGGAATCTTGTGCGCCACCCGTGCTGGAACAAGCTGCCATGCTCAGGGCGAGCGCCGCACCGAGTGCGACGGCCCCGTACTTTCGAGTCGAGGATGCAAGAGCGGAACTGTAGTGCCGATTCACGAAAGGCTTCATTGATTTTCCCTCTGTAAGGACTGATGGACTCCGGAATTAGCATCGAAGCCTGGCTCATTCGCCACCTGAAATGTAATCCGCATCACATCGTAATGTCAAGACATTACGCCGATTGATTGCGGTGAATATTGCAGTGTCGCAACGGTTTCACCTACGTTGGAACAGTAAAGCGCCCTCTGCGCGGCGTTTGCCGAGCAGAGGGCGGGGTGTCGTTTGGGCAGAGGTTAGCGCAGTGCCCGACCCGGTTCCGCGAACGTGCTTGCCGACGGGGCGCGGAACTGGTCTTCGAGCTCCTCGAGCGACCGGCCTTTGGTTTCCGGTACGAAGCGGTAGACGAAGACTATCGAGATCACGTTCACCAGGACGAACAGTCCGAAGGTTCCGGTGGAACCGAGAGCTGTGTTGAGGATCGGAAAGAGGAACGAGATACCGGCATTAGTGGTCCACAAGACGAAAACCGCTATGCCCATCGCGAATCCACGGATGGCGAGCGGGAATATCTCCGACCGCAGCAGCCACACGCAGGTTCCGATGAAGCACTGAACGAAGGCGACGAACGCCATCATGGCTGCGAGGATGACATAACTACGGAACGTCGATTCGGGCAGTAGAAAGACGAGAGCGAGCGCTGCCTGCGACGTTGCGACGCCGATGAATCCGGTTATGAGCATCCGGCGTCGCGAGATGAAGCCGAGCAGGATGATTCCTACTATGGTCATGACAACCGAGGTCACGCCGACGGCGATCGTGCTGATAAGCGATGCGCTCACCCCGAGGCCGCTCTGTTCGAGGATCGTCGGCGCGTAGTAGTTGACGGTGTTGATGCCGGTGGCCTGTTGGACTACAGCGAGTCCACACCCGATCCACAGCAGACGTCGCATCCACGGGAACGCGCGCAGGTCTCGTATGGCTGCTCCCTTGTCCTCGGCACGATCCCGTGCAGCGTGCTCGGCGATGATCGCGTATTCATCCGCGGCCTCGGCCGGTGGTCGGCTCAGTGTCAGTACGCGGCGCGCTTCGTCGGGTCGTCCGTTGGCTGCGTACCAGCGAGGCGAATCGGGAAGTGCGAACATTCCGATGAACAGGGCGACTGCGGGGATGGTTGCGACAGCGAGCATGTAGCGCCACACGTGCGGGTCGTCGATCACGGCGTCCAGGGCTGCGTTGATGGCGAAAGCGAGCATCTGTCCGGTGACGATCATCAGTTCGTTGATGGTCACCATTCGGCCGCGCCGTTCTGCAGGTGCCATCTCCGCGAGGTATAGCGGACACGTCACTGCGGCAGCACCGACGCCGAGTCCCAGCACTATGCGTGCGAGCACCATTGCCTCGACGTTGGGTGCGAGTGCGCAACCGAGTGCGCCCACGAGGAACAGGATCGCGCATACCAGGAGGGTGCGTTTGCGGCCGAGCATGTCGGAGAGACGCCCGCCGACCAGGGCTCCGAGCGCAGCGCCGGGGAAGAGTAGTGCGCTGACGACGGTTGCTTCTCCGACGGCGCTCAGTCCGAGGTCGTCGTTCATGTACAGCAGCGCGCCGGAAATGACTCCGGTGTCGTAACCGAAAAGCAGGCCGCCGAGTGTGGAGATGACTGTCAGCTTCGTGAGGAACCGACGTCCTGGTTCGGTGATGGACATTGACGCTGCGCCTTCCATGAAACGGATATACTTAAGCGCTTAAGTAATGCGCTTAAGCAGTACTATGGGCTGAATCACAGGCTGTGTCAACCGTCACGTTCGGGTTTGCCCGCGGACTGTTGGATTCGCAGAGGTGAAAGTATCGGTGACAATCCACGAAAGGGGAGGCTGTGACGGGTGCAGACTCGATTCGCGCTGCAATTACCTCACGTGCGCGTAAACCCACGATGGACGACGTGGCGGCTCGCGCGGGGGTGTCGCGCACGCTGGTGTCTTTCGTTATGAGGGGCAAACCCGGAGCTGGAGAAGAGACCCGCAGGCGGGTTCTCGAGATCGCGGACGAAATCGGATACAAGCCTGACAGTGCGGCGCAGCTCCTTGCGAGAGGCCGAAGCCGGACGCTCGGTGTTCTGCTCGATGTCCACCAGCCGTTCCAGGCTGATCTCGTGACGAGGATCTATCCCATCGCGAAGGCAGCAGGCTACGAGGTACTGCTGTCGGCGAGTGCCCCCGGGCGCAGTGAAATCGAGGCGATCGAATCGATGCTCAGCCACCGATGCGGGGGTTTGATACTTCTCGGACCCAGCTCGGATCGCGACTACCTCGAAGAGCTCGAAGAGCGTGCAGTCGTCGTCGTGGTGGGAAAGCCCATGCCGCCCGGTGCGTTCGACATGGTGCGCAGCGCCGATGCGAGCGGCATAAGGCAGTCGGTCCAACACCTCGTCGAGCTGGGGCATCGGCGTATTTATCACATAGGTGGAGGGGCGGCACCCGGAGCCGAAGCCCGAAGCGATGCTTATCGTGCGGCAATGCGCGACCGTGGTCTTGCCGAATTCGCCCGCGTGATCCCTGGCGCCCACGACGAAGCGGCCGGTATCGCGGCAGGACGACTCATGCTCGACGAGGCCGATCTTCCCACTGCCGTCATGGCGGGCAATGATCGGTGCGCGCTCGGATTGATGGACTCTTTGGATCGTGCGGGCGTCGATGTTCCGCGTGACGTCTCCGTCGTCGGCTACGACGACAGCGAGATTGCTCGCCTGTCGCGTATCGACTTGACCACGGTGCGCCAGGACATCGACGGTTTGGCCACCCATGCAGTCGAATTCGCGGTCGCGCGACTCGAGGATGATTCCGCGTCAGCGGTGGAATCCATCGTCGAACCGCAGTTGATCGTTCGAGGTAGCAGCGGCCGACCTCGATCGGCCCAGCGTGATCGCTCGCTTCATCGACGCGTGACGGACCTATGAACGAGTTGCGAATCTCTTCCGGGTAGATCACGTCTTCGGCGACCGCCACGACCCGCCTCCAGGTGGCGGCGCTTGGGCATGCAGCACCCGAAACCTACTGGACTGCAGCGTCTTCGACGCGAATGGGAAGGCCTGTGCAGTGGAGCGCCGCGTGACGGTCGAGCATCCTGAAACGTCTGAATTGCTGGTTCCTGGGGTGGCGGTCTTGACCGCACGTGTGACGTAGACGATAGTGGTCACTTAAGCGCTTAAGTAGATCGATCGGAGCATGCGTCGCGAAACTGCGAATGGTTCGAGGCCGGTGACAACGATCGACGACCCCCACAATCAAGGACAAATCTCATGAAGCTCGGCGTCTACAACGCAATCCTGCACGACAAGCCCCTCCCCGAAGCCCTCGCCACCATCGCCTCCCTCGGTCTCGAAGGCATCGAAATCAACTCCGGCGGATTCCTCCCCGCCGTCCACATCCCCGTCGACGACCTCCTCGCCGGCACCATCACCCCCGCCGACTACCTCGCCGTCTTCGAGGGCACCGGCGTCTCCATCGCCGGCCTCAACTGCAACGGCAACCCCCTGCACCCCGACCCCGAAGTCGGCCCCGAGGACGCCGAAGACCTCCGCAAATCCATCAAGGTTGCGGGACTGCTCGGCATCGACCGCGTCGTCACCATGTCCGGACTCCCCGAAGCCCACCCCGGCGGCACCTGGCCCGCCTGGCACGTCAACACCTGGGACTCGGGCTACCTCGACTCCTCCGACTACCAATGGGACCAGCTCGCCGTCCCGTTCTGGAAAGAAATCGACGCCCTCGCCCGCGCACACGGCGTCAAGGTCGCCATCGAGATGCACCCGCAGAACCTCGTCTTCAACCCACCGACCATGAAACGACTCGTCGACAAAGGCGGCCTCACCAACGTCGGCGCCGAGATGGACCCCTCACACCTGTTCTGGCAGGGCATCGACCCCATCAAAGCCATCGAATGGCTCGGGCCACTCGTCTTCCACGCCGCCGCCAAAGACACCCGCATCAACCCCAACTGCGAAATCTACGGCGTCCTCGACGACCGCTTCACCCGGATCCCCGCCGACCAGAACCCCACCAGTCTCGGCGGCAAGCACGTCGTAAACAAGTGGCCCGAGGACTCTGCCTGGGACTTCGTCGCCGTCGGCAACGGCCACGACACCGCCTTCTGGACCCGCTTCCTCGCGGCCCTGCAGAAAGTCGACCCCGACATGGCCGTCAACATCGAACACGAGGACACCGCCTACAGCGCCCTCGAAGGACTCCAGATCGCCGCGACCACATTGA
Organism: Rhodococcus sp. (in: high G+C Gram-positive bacteria); assembly: GCF_023264675.1. Lineage (GTDB taxonomy): Bacteria > Actinomycetota > Actinomycetes > Mycobacteriales > Mycobacteriaceae > Rhodococcoides. The sequence continues at coordinate 99,529 of NZ_JAHFVG010000018.1, read as the reverse complement.
AAGATGCCAAGACGGCCGCTGGCGTCTGAACCGTCCCGCAGCGTCTTTCGATCAACCGATCTTCTAGGAAGTGCAGAACATGAGTAACGAACTCCGTATTGCAGTGCTCGGCGTCGGCATGATGGGCGCCGACCACGTCCGTCGAATCACGAACACCATCGCGGGCGCTCGTGTCGCGATCGTCAACGACTACCTCGTGGACAAGGCGGAGGAGCTGGCTGCCACCATTCCGGGTTGCCGCGCGGTAGTCGATCCGTTCGACGCGATTGCCGATCCGGACATCGACGCCGTCGTCCTGGCCACGCCGGGTCCGACACACGAGAAGCAACTGCTTGCGTGCCTCGAGCACGAAAAGCCTGTGATGTGTGAGAAGCCGTTGACGACCGACGTCGAGACCTCGCTCGCGGTCGTGGAAGCCGAAGCCGCGCTGGGTAAGAAGCTGATTCAGGTCGGTTTCATGCGTCGGTTCGATGCTGAGTACGAACAGCTCAAGCAGATGCTCGACGCAGGTGAATTGGGCCGCCCGCTGGTGATGCACTGCGCGCACCGCAACCCGACGGTTCCACCGCGGTTCGACAGCGCGATGATCGTGAAGGATTCCCTCGTCCACGAGGTTGACGTGACGCGCTTCCTGCTGGGTGAGGAGATCACGTCGATTCAGATCGTCAAGCCCGCCGCGAGCCCTTCTGCGCCCGAGGGCTTGCAGGATCCTCAGATCGCTCTGTTCGCAACCGAATCCGGAAAGCATGTCGATGTCGAGGTATTCGTCAGCACTGGCGTCGCGTACGAGGTCCGCACCGAGGTCGTCGGTGAGTTCGGCAGCGCGATGATCGGACTCGACGTCGGCCTGGTACGGAAATCCGCGCCCGGAACCTGGGGTGGGACCAGTACCCCGTCGTTCGTGGAGCGATTCGGTCGCGCATATGACGTGGAGATTCAACGGTGGGTGGACGCGGTGAAGGGCGGTGCCGAGTCCGGTGTCTACATCGACGGTCCCGGCGCCTGGGACGGCTACGCCGCCGCCGCGGTCTGTGCGGCCGGCGTGAAGTCGCTGGAGTCCGGTGAGCGTGTGTCTGTCGACATGGTGCAACGATCCAGCATTCCTGGAGCCTGACCGATGACAATCGGCTGGGCTACCTATCCATTCGACGGCTACGTGGTGGTCATAACCGGGGCGGGATCCGGCATCGGACGGGCGATAGCCATCGGATTTCTCGAGCAGGGTGCATCCGTGTGTGTACTGGGTCGCTCGAAAGAAGCCCTCGACGAGACCGTCGAGGGCTACCCCAGCGACCGAACTCTTGTCATCACAACCGATGTCACGGTTCAGTCCGAAGTGGACTCGGCTGCGAAGGCTGTCCTCGACCGTTTCGGCCGTATGGATGTAGTGATCAACAATGCGGGGCTGAGCGAGCCGAGCGTGATCGACGACTTCGATCACACAGCGTGGGACCGAATGCGCGCAGTGAACCTGGACGGGATGATTCATCTCGCCCGCGCGTCGGTCGGCGCGTTGGGAGCGTCGACCGGGACGTTCATCGCGATCTCATCGGTAGCCGGACTCGGCGGTGACTGGGGCCAGTTCGCCTACAACGCGACCAAGGGTGGCGTCAACACGATGGTGCAGAGCTTGGCGTTGGATCTCGGGGGTAGGGGAGTGCGAGTCAATGCGATCGCCCCCGGGTTCATCGCGACCAAACAGACGCAGTCGCGACTGGACGACGCAGAATTCGAGCAGACGCTGATGAACCGCGTACCACTTGATCGCGCGGGCAGTCCTGAAGATGTTGCACGGGTTGCGCTCTTTCTCGCCAGTCCTGACGCCGGGTATTTGACGGGCGTAATACTCCCTGTCGACGGCGGAATCACCGCATCATCCGGAACACCGCGTCCAGCGAAGCTCGTCGAATACCGGTAAGTCGAACACCAGCAGAAGCAGTCCTCCTCGAGCACGACACACCGTCGTTTGCCCGGAGGATTTCATCGATCAACAGCGCCGAAAGGAAGCCGGAATGTCCGTCCAGCCCGACGTTCGACCGGTCGTGTACGACCCGTTCTCTGTTGCATTTCAGGATGACCCATTTCCCGTCTATCGCCGTCTGCGTTCCGAAGCGCCGGTGTACTACAACGAGAAGTGGAACTTCTGGGCCCTCTCCCGGTACGACGATGTGCGCGCCGCGATCGTCGACTCCGACACCTTCATCAACCATCCCGGAATCGACCTGGACGCCACCAACAGTCAGGGCGGCGCAGGCAACCTCCCCAACATCGACAATCCACGCCACGATCAGCTACGCGGTGTGGTTCAGAGGTTGTTCATGCCGCGGAGCATCGCGGTCCTGACCGACGACATTCGACACATCACCGTCGATCTTGTCGACAAGTTCGCGCGCCGTGGCACTGCGGATCTCGCTCAGGAGTTGTCGTGGCCGCTGCCGTACGAAGTGTTCTTCAATTTTCTGGGCCTGCCGGACGGTGACGAACGCGGCCAGCTGATCGAGTGGTCGCACGGACTCAAGGATCGGCGTCCAGACAGCGATCAGCTGACACCCAAGGCGATCGCCTCCACCGAGAACTCACGCAAATATCTCGCGGAATTGCTTGCCGAACGCCGAGTCCGGCCGCGTGAGGACCTACTCACCCACATCGTGCAATCGAACATCGGCGGGGTCCCGTTCGCCGAGACCGACATCGAGCCTGCGTCCGAGATCGTCGGTCTCGTGTTCGGTCTCTATCTTGCCGGCATCGAAACGACGGCAGGGCTGCTCTCGACGCTGTTCCACGAGCTTGCGACGCGACCGGATCAGCAAAAGGCGCTTCGCGAAGATCCGACCCTGATCCCCAATGCCGTCGAGGAAGGACTGCGATACCGCACGCCACTGCAGCTCACGGTGCGTACCGCTACCCGAGATGTGACCCTGCACGGGGTCACGATCCCCGCCGGCAGTCGGGTTGCGATGGTGATCGGCGCGGCCAATCACGACGAGCGCCAGTTCGAGAATCCTCACGAGTACAACGCACTCCGTCCCGCGGTGCGGCACCTCGGTTTCGGTGAGGGTCTGCACGGCTGTCTCGGCAATCCGCTGGCACGACTCGAAGCAAAGATTGCGCTGGAGGTGGCGCTTCCACGACTGGGGCAGTTCGGTCTCGCTGGAACTCCGGTGCGATACCCGTCGACGCCGAACATGGCAGTGCTCGATCACCTTCCGGTCGAGTTCCTCCCCGCGACGCGCTCTGTGCCCGCGGCAGCGCCGGTTGCGAAAGTGTCGACAGAGACTCGTACCGTCGCCGTCGCGAACAGATCAACAGCAGCTGACGGAGTCGTGTCCTTGACGTTGGTCGCGGCCGACGACAGAGATCTTCCGGCCTGGGAACCGGGCGCCCATATCGACCTCGTGCTTGCGAATGGTCTGACCCGGCAGTATTCGCTGTGCGGAGATCCGTCCGACCGCACCTCGTACCGAATCGGCGTGCTTCGCGAAGCGGCCGGAGGGGGAGGATCGGCATTCGTTCACGACGAACTTACGGTAGGTTCTTCGGTGTCGATTCGTGGTCCTCGCAATCATTTTCGGCTCCAGAATTCGGAGGAGTACATCTTCGTCGCGGGCGGGATCGGGATCACTCCGATTTTGCCGATGGTGGCCGAAGCAGATCGTGCCGGCGCTCGCTGGACGTTGGCGTACGGAGGACGAACACTGTCGTCGATGGGGTACCTCGACGAGCTGGCTCACCACGGGGATCGGGTGACGACGTGGCCACAGGACACGAGAGGGATTATCGATCTCGACAGTCTGCTCGGCAATCCGAGGAAGAACGCGCTGGTGTATGTCTGCGGTCCGGCGCCGTTGCTGGACGCCGTCGAGCAACGCTGTGCGAACTGGCCTTCCGGATCGTTGCACCTCGAACGATTTGCTGCCAAAGCACTTGCAGCGCCTATTCGGGACGAGCCGTTCGAGATCGAGCTCGCCAAGTCGTCTCGTTCGCTGGTCGTTCCAACCGACAAATCGATCGTCGACGTCCTCGAAACCGTTGGAATCAACATCTTGACATCGTGTAACGAAGGTAAATGCGGGACTTGTGAGACCGACGTTCTGGAAGGCGTCCCCGACCATCGTGATTCATTGCTCAGTACCGAAGAACAGAACGCCGGAGACAGAATGATGGTGTGCGTATCGCGTTCACGTTCAGCGAAGTTGGTGCTCGATCTGTGACGTTGGAATCCGGAACGTCCACGCCCTCGGATCGCCGAGTTCTCGATAAATTGGCAATCGCAGGCAGAGAGTTCGACTTCGAGTCGATCCCCACAAGTCTCGACGGCGAGGACGGGTGGATGCACTCCGGCATCGCCGTGCTCGGCGACGGGACGCTGGTCGTTGCGCACCAGGAAGGCGGTGCCCTCGTGTTGGCGGGTCCGGGAGTTCAAGCCCGATCTGTTACTACCGATCTGACGGAGATGCACTGCATTACAGCGGCACCCGATGAGACTCTGTGGATCGCCGACAACGGTCATCGCTACGTGCACGGGACTCCTGACTACAGTGAAGTTACCCGACCGGGCAGGGTTGTTCGCGTTGGGCTGGATGGTGTGGTGGTTCAGGAATTGGCGGACCCGGGAATCGGAGGTCCGTGGAGCCCGACTTCGGTTTCAGTAACCGAGGGATCGGTCTGGGTTGCCGATGGATACGGCTCCAGCCTCATTCATCGATTCGATTCGGACGGCTCGTTGCGAGACACGATCGACGGTGGTGAATCGGGTCTGCGCTTTGCTTGCCCGCATGGAATTCTGGTGCGTGGCGGTGAGCTCTACGTTGCTGATCGTGAGAACCGCCGAATCGTGGTGTTCGCAGAATCCGGTGTGTTCAGAAGAACGGTGGGCGAAGGCGTTGTTCACAGTCCATCGAGCCTTGCCGATCTGGGCGGAACTCTATTGGTGACCGAGTTGTTCGGGTCCCTGGCGCTCTTCGAACACGACGTGTACGCCGGGCACCTCGGTGTGTCACCGCGGAGCCACCTGGAACCCGGATGGCCGAACCGAGTCGTCGACGGTACAACGATGGCGCCGGCAGTGGATCAAGGCAAGTTCAACAGCCCGCACGGAATCGCAGTTCACGACGGCTCGGTCTATGTCACCGAATGGATGATCGGTGGTCGGGTGGTTTGGCTTCGGCCGCGACCGGTCGAGTAGTCACTGATCCAATTAATCTCCAAACTCGTCGCGGCGTTCGACGGCTGCATCGATGGTGTCCTAGAGGATGCGGTGACGCCATCCGATGATGCTCCACGCCGGTTGCACCGACTCGACCTCCATCACCTCAGACCCCGGGTCCGGTGCCGTTGCCGCCGTCTGTGCTTCTGGGGCGGGAACAAGGGCGTACCGGTCGGGGTTCTGATCAACACCACGCTCGATCAAAAGCAGCGGAGACCCTTCCCTTTCGCGAAGTCGCTCCAGTGACGACCACACTGTCGATTCCGGGAGCATCCCTCCTGCGATCGACAGAGATCGTCCACCCACGCCCACCGTCGGGACACCCTCCACGATCTGACCCGACACTGCAGCTGCCCACGCCAGTGCCTGGATGACTGCGTGGGTAGTCCAGCGATCGCGCCTATGGGGGAACTCTGAAGCGACCCAGGTTGCGCGGGGGTAAGCCATAAACGAAAAACTGAATGGTAGGTCCCCCTGTGTGCATTTGCTTGTGCCCGGTATCCCGAACTGAGTCAGGGATGGTCGATGCGGCCCAGTCGATGGCGCGGGCGACGTCGCGGCGGATGGCGCGCGCCGGCTCGGCGTAGTAGGCGTAGGCGGCGCGGAGGCCGGCCCACTGAGTTGCTGCGGCGCGGGCAAGAATATCGGGGGCGCTGTCGCCGGCGAGGACAGTGTGGGTGAGGACGGACTGCCGGGCTTCCGATCGCGACGGCCAGCGGGTGGTGTCGAGGCGGCCGGTGGCGGCGAAGTCGACGACTGTGCGTGGCGGGGGTGTGGAGCGGCAGAATCGTGGGTGTAGTCGTGCGTTGTCACCGTCTGCGAGGATTCGTTCCGCCGCGGACTGAGTGCGGATGTGTGTGTCGACTTGGCTTTTGGATGCGCGGTCGGTTCCACCGAGGAGGGCTTCGAGCCCCGTCAACGTTCCGGCGTCGGAACCGACCGTCAAGATGTCGAGCGCGTCCGCGGGATCAAGGTCGACGAGCTCGCGATGGCAGCCTTCTCTGCAGAGCGAGCCGGGAACGGTGATGCAGCCGGTCTTGGCGTTGGTCATCGGTGTGATGTCCAGTGTCCGCAGCCGTACAGCAAGTTGTCGCAGCAGTGGCCGGATCTCCTCGACGGTGACTGCCGTTTAACGGCTCGAGCGCCGACTGATGACCCCGAACGGTTGTCACACAGTTGTCACAAGTGGGTGCGGACGGGAGTGGATTGGGATGGTACGTCTCGAACGATCAGTGCAGGTCAGGGGCTCTGTGGTGGATCCATGCGGACATACCGGAATAGCTCTCATGTGGCTGTTAATCGGACGGTTGCTGGTTCGAGTCCAGCCGGGGGAGCAAAGAAAGACCCTCTGACCTGCGCTTCACAGCCAAAGGCCGGAGGGTCTTTCTGTGTCGCGAGTGCAATCTTGTCACGGCTATCACAACTCATTGCTAACTGCCTCTGAATCACTCCCGCAGAGCCACTTGGAACTGCCGAAGTCCGGGGCTCTAATCGGAGTCGGTGACGTCCACCCGTGGGTCGTTGAACGAGACAAGTGATCCAAGGCTCTGGTTCGCGGCACTCAGTGAACCGTCCGGGCTGCGAAGGTAAGTCGCCATTGTGAACGAGGGCGAGGAATGACCGAGCCAGGCAGAGATCACTGCGATCGGCACTCCCTGCAAGTGGAGAGGTGTCCCTGCCGTATGGCGAGCATCGTGCATTCGAATCATCCGGAGGTCGGCCTTCTGCCGCTCGGAGCGTGTCGTCGTCGCGCCTGACGGTCCACACAGCTTGGTGGCTCTCTCCAGGTTGGGAGTTCACGATTTAGGCCATCGCTTGGCTTTCGTTGTGGTTGGTCACGAGGAGAGTGAATGCTCCAGCCAGCGCTTTTTCGGTGTGCCGCTCGTCCGGCGGGACGGTGTACAGATCGAGCAGATCGTCGCTCCCACTCGCGGTGCTCAATGTCAGATTGAACAACCAAGCGCCCGCAGCGTCTCGCGAAGATTCGACCTCGTCCTTTGACCCGATCCACAGCCATGTCCCGTGAACCCGACCTGAATATGTACACAGCGGGTCGGCAACGACGCGCAGTTGGCCGTCCTTGTTCCGACGATCAACTCTCGTCTTCGTGCTTACCGCCTCCGCGGCAGCGTCCAAAGCCTCGGAGCGCGTGGCGGTGCCGCGAAAATCTTCTGTAAGGGCACTGATTTTTTTGGGCGAGGATCCGAGTCCGATCACGGATGGTTCTTCACCGCTGAATGTTTCAATCAACAACCACTTGCTTGACATGACTCCAATGGGTCGGTGTTGCTCGGGCGTCAGGTCGATGGCGCTCCAGTTGCTGTCCGCGATCACGACATGTCGAGCACCGGATCACAGATTCGTCGTGGCGCCGTCGAGAATCGCGGGGAAGCGGTTCCGAAGTGCGTCCCGCTGACGGTGCAGTTCGTAGAGCACCTGCTTTTCGGATTGAGCCTGCTCGCCGTGCCAGACTCGCGAGCGAGTGTCGCCCACACGGTATGCGGTGCCGACGAAGCGTTCCGCGTCCTGAACGCGCTTGGTTGTCGAATCGATCTCGGCGGTGAGCAAAGCTGCAAATACTCGTGCCTGTGCCACGTCTGAATTTTCGCGCATCGGGGTGTCTCCGGTCGTCTCGTCGAGGCTGACGCCGCGGTCGTTATGGTAGGGGTGGTTACTTGTCAACGGGCAATCGGTCGCGAGCTTGACCCTTCAACCATCCTACCTTCCAATGCGACGGGCACTCGAACGGGCGGACTGCTCGCCGCGTTCTTTGGGAGCCGATCAGTTTCTGGTGCCGCATAGTCCTGGGCTTCAGGAAGCTGGCCGGACTCCCAGCGGCGGGACATCATCCGGCAGTTGAAGTCTCGGCGCACTGTCCATCGAGATTCGCGGAATCATAACGCCGGAGTCGTGGTGCCCCCGGAAGAGTCTGCAGCGCGATTTATGCCTTCAGTAGTCAGGAAATAGATGTGCTGCACGGCATCGCTTTGCTCGACGGAATGTGTGTTAGGTTTCGGCGGGGCGTGCGAAATGAAACCACTTGTACTGCCGGCGTTCTCTGGGAGTCAAACCGCCCCAGATTCCATATGCTTCTTCGGTAGCCAATGCGTAGTCGCGACATTGGTTGCGAACCGTGCACAGCTCGCACACGCCCTTGGCTGTGTCGACGCCGACCGAGTCCTCGTCGGCCGACTCGAAGAAGATAGCCGGTTCGCTATCGCGGCAGTTGGCGAGTACCCGCCAATCTGGGTGCTCTTGCGGCACGGATGACATCGTCATGAATCAGTTTCAGGTTCGTCGGTGACTGGGAGCCGGTCGGTACCGGGATGCTGCGGCGCAGATCATCTGTGCCGCAGCACTGTTGGAAAGTGTCTCGTCCTCGGTTGAGCCGGGTCAGGAGTACTCGAAGAAGCCACGACCAGTTTTCTTACCCAGGCGCCCACTGTCGACCATCCGACGTAGCAGTACAGGAGGTGCATAGTGAGGTTCCGCGAACTCGGCATAGAGCGACTCGGCGATAGCGAGGGACGTATCGAGCCCGATCGTGTCGAGCAGTTTGAGCGGACCCATCGGGTGGCCGCATCCCTTGATCATGGCGGCATCGATGTCGACAGCCGTTGCGTAACCGGATTCGAGCATACGAACGGCCTGACACAGGTAAGGGACAAGTAGCGCGTTGACGATGAAGCCGGAACGATCGCCCGCATGCACGGCCGTTTTCTTCAACGTGTCGGTCACGTAGTTCGTGACAGCGGTGGTCACTTCGCTCGACGTGCTCAGGGTGGAAATGATCTCGACGAGGCCCATGACGGGGACAGGGTTGAAGAAGTGAACCCCGATAACGCGATCCGGGCGTCCCGTGTAGTTGGCCACCTTGATAATCGGTATCGAGGAAGTATTTGTCGCGAGTACAGCGGACGGCTTCACCACCGCATCGAGCTTCTCGAATACCGATCGCTTGATGTCTTCGTTCTCGGGCGCAGCCTCGATAACGAGGTCACAGTCAGCCAGATCGGCGACCTCGGTCGTGGTCCTCAGCTTTGCGACAGCCGAATCGGCATCGGACTGGGTGATCTTCCCCTTGCTCACACCCCGTGCAACCGAGTGCTGAATCCGAGTGACTGCGGCCTCGGCGAACGAATCGCTTGTTTCGAGAATTGTGACATCGCTACCTGCAAGCGCGCACACCTCAGCGATTCCGGCACCCATCGTGCCGCCGCCGACAACACCGATTTTCTGCATTGCTACTCCGTAACTAGTTCTGTCGCTCAGGCTTCGTACACGCGATCCTGAATACGATGGACTTGCGGTACCTGTGGGGACTGGCTGATCGGCGAAACTTACTGTCCAGCAGCAATTGCGGCTTTGTATTCGCGGCGTCGGCGGTGCAGGATCGGTTCGGTGTAGCCGTTGGGCTGGCTGGTGCCTTGGAAGATCAGGTCACTGGCTGCTTGGAAGGCGATGTTCGAATCGAAGTCCGGCGCGAGGTTGTTGTAGGTCGGGTCGGCGGCGTTCTGGCGGTCGACGACCGGTGCCATCCGCTTCAGTGCTTCACGCACCTGCTCTTCGGTGACGATGCCGTGACGTAGCCAGTTGGCGAGGAACTGAGACGAAATGCGCAGTGTTGCCCGGTCTTCCATCAATGCGATGTCGTTGATGTCGGGCACCTTCGAGCAACCGACGCCGTGATCGATCCACCGCACGACGTAACCGAGGATGGATTGACTGTTGTTGTCGAGTTCCTTCTGCTTCTGCTCGTCGGAGAAATCGGTCGACGGTGCGAGCGGGATTTCGAGGATCTCGTCGACGGTGGCGCGCCTGGCTTTCGCGATTTCTTCCTGGCGGGCGAACACATCGACCTTGTGATAGTGCAGGGCATGCAAGGTGGCCGCGGTCGGGGAGGGAACCCACGCGGTGTTCGCCCCGGCGTTCGGGTGAGCGATCTTCTGCTCGAGCATGTCGTGCATCAGATCGGGCATGGCCCACATGCCCTTACCGATCTGTGCTTTGCCTTCGAGGCCTGCAGCGAGGCCGGTGTCGACGTTGAAGTCCTCGTACGCGGAGATCCACTTCTGGGCCTTCATCTCGCCCTTGGGCACGACAGGTCCGGCTTCCATGGAGGTGTGGATTTCGTCACCGGTGCGGTCGAGGAAGCCGGTGTTGATGAACACCACCCGTTCCTTCGCTGCGTCGATCGCGCCCTTGAGGTTGACGGTGGTGCGGCGCTCTTCGTCCATGATGCCGACCTTGAGGGTGTTGACCGGCAACCCCAGGACCTTCTCGACGCGGCCGAACAGCTCCGCGGTGAACGCGACCTCGTCGGGGCCGTGCATCTTGGGTTTGACGATGTACAGCGACCCGGTGCGTGAGTTCTTCAGGACATTGTCCTCGGTGAGCGAGTGCATCCCGGTGAGCGAGGTGAAGAGGGCATCGAGGATGCCTTCGCCGACCTCGTTACCGTCGGCATCGAGCACTGCATCGGAGGTCATCAGGTGTCCGACGTTGCGCACGAACAGCAGTGATCGTCCGTGCAGTGAGAGTTCGCTGCCGTCGACGGCGGTGTAGGTGCGGTCCTTGTTCAGCGCGCGGGTGGAGGTTTTGCCGCCTTTGGAGACCTCTTCGGTGAGGTCGCCTTTGAGCAGGCCGAGCCAGTTGCGGTAGCCGAGGACTTTGTCGTCGGCGTCGACGGCGGCGACGGAGTCCTCGAAGTCCATGATGGTCGTGATCGCGGATTCGAGCAGCACGTCTTTGACGCCGGCGGCGTCGGTGGCCCCGATCGGGGATTCGGGGTCGATCTGGATTTCGAAGTGCAATCCGTTGTGCACGAACAGGATCGCTGTCGGTGCATCCGCGGTGCCCTGGTAACCGAGTAGCTGGGCGGGGGTTTTCAGTCCGACGGTCGATCCGTCGGCGAGAGTCACCGTCAAAGAAGCGACGTCGACAACATATTTCATGGACCCGACGTGTGATCCGGACGACAAGGGTGCTGCTTCGTCGAGGAAGTCGCGGGCGAAGGCGATGACCTTGTCGCCGCGGACCTTGTTGTAGCTGCTGCCCTTCTCGGCGCCGTCGGTCTCGGGGATCGCGTCGGTGCCGTAGAGGGCGTCGTAGAGCGATCCCCAGCGGGCGTTGGAGGCGTTGATGGCAAAGCGCGCGTTGAGGACCGGGACCACCAACTGAGGTCCGGCGGTGGAGGTGATCTCGGTGTCGACTCCGGAGGTGGTGATGTGGAAATCGGCGGGCTCGTCGCGGAGGTAGCCGATTTCTTTCAGGAACGCCTTGTACGCGGCGCGGTCGATTTCACCGGGCTCGTCGTCACGACGTGGGCTTCGCGGCAATCCGATCTCGTGAAGGAACGCCCCGAAGTTGGGGTGCTCCCGCTTGACCGCATGGTCGCGATGCCACGAATCGATGGCGCTCTGCAACTCGTCGCGGATGGCGAGGAGGTCTTTGTTCGTGGGGCCGAGGTCGGTGATGACGGCTTCGGCGCCGGTCCAGAACTGCTCGGTATCTACCCCGGTGCCTGGAAGGGCCTCGTTCTGCACAAAGTCGTACAGAACCTCGGCAACCTGCAGACCACCAACACGAATCCGTTCGGTCATGACCTACCTATCGATGAAGAGAAACTGATGATCGGACGAGCCTTCACTGACGAAAACTGTTCTATTGCTTGGGGACTCGGATGATGAGGGCGTCGCCTTGTCCGCCGCCGCCGCACAGTGCTGCGGCGCCGATGCCGCCGCCTCGGCGCTGCAGTTCGAGCGCGAGGTGCAGGGCGATTCGGGCCCCGGACATTCCGAGGGGGTGTCCGATGGCGATGGCGCCGCCGTTGACGTTGACCTTGTCCTCGTCGATCCCGAGTTCACGGGTGGAGGCGATCCCGACGGCGGCGAAGGCTTCGTTGATCTCGATCAGATCGAGGTCCTTGGGGTCGATGCCTTCCTTGGCGCAGGCTTTGACGATGGCGCGGGCGGGCTGGGACTGCAGCGAGGAGTCCGGGCCGGCGACGACGCCGTGCGCACCGATCTCCGCGATCCACTCCAGTCCGAGGCTTTCGGCTTTGGCTTTGCTCATCACGATCACGGCGGCAGCACCGTCGTTGATGGTCGAGGCGTTACCGGCGGTGATGGTGCCGGTCTTGGAGAACGCGGGTCGCAGCTTCGCCAAGGTGTCGGTGGTGGTGTCGGCGCGGATGCCCTCGTCCTGGGAGAAGACGATCGGATCGCCCTTGCGCTGCGGGATGGAGACGGGGACGACTTCGTTGTCGAAGAGACCGTTCTTCCAGGCTGCCGCGGACTTCTGATGGGAGGCTGCAGCGAAGGCGTCCTGTTCCTCGCGGGTGGAGGCGACGGCGCCGTCGTTGCGCGACTCGGTGAGTGAGCCCATGGCCTGGTCGGTGAAGATGTCGTAGAGGCCGTCGTAGGCGAGATGGTCTTTCATCGTCACATCGCCGTATTTGAAGCCGGCGCGGGACTTTTCGAGCATGTGCGGTGCCTGGGTCATCGACTCCTGGCCTCCGGCGACGACGATTTCGAATTCGCCTGCGCGGATGAGCTGGTCCGCGAGGGCGATGGCGTCGACCCCGGAGAGGCAGACCTTGTTGATCGTCAGAGCCGGGACGTCCATTGGGATACCGGCGGCGACGGCTGCCTGGCGGGCTGGGATCTGGCCTGCGCCTGCGGTGAGGACCTGGCCCATGATGACGTATTCGACGAGTTCGGGAGCGACCCCGCCCTTCTCCAGTGCGCCTTTGATGGCGATGCCGCCGAGATCGGAACTCGAGAAGTCCTTGAGCGATCCGGACAGGCGACCGACCGGGGTACGAGCCCCGGACACGATGACCGATGTTGTCGTAGGTGTCATTGCCTGCACTCTTTCGTCGATGTCGAGTTCATAGGGTGGAGTACCGCTACCGCTACCGGCTCAGGCCTGGTTGTCCTCGCCGAGGCGCGGGGGTGCAGTCCGGTAAGTGGCCGGGGTGGCGCTCAAGCGGATGGGGTTGGCGACCTGCCGCACCGCGCCGGAACGGCGAGGGTCGGCAATCGAGACCACGGGATCGAGACCCAATTGTTCGGCGAGGGCAATGGCTTCGGCCATGTCGTTCAGTGGCCCGCAAGGGACTCTGCCGGCAGAGAGTAGTTCGAACCAATGGTCCGCTGTGTTGTCGGCGAGCGCGGTACTGATGCTGCTGAACAGCGTGTCGCGGTTGGCGACGCGCGCCGTGTTGGTGGTGTAGCGCGGATCTGCGGCCAGATCTGGGTTGCCGATGATCGTCGACAGTTGCGCGAATTGTTTGTCGTTGCCCACCGCGAGTACCAATGGCCGGTCCTTCGTCTGGAAGACCTCGTACGGCGCAATGCTCGGGTGGCGATTGCCCATCGCCTTCGGGATCGCGCCCGCTGCAACATATCCCGAGGATTGATTGGTCAACGCCGAAAGGAGTGAGGACAGTAGGTTGACCTCGACGCGTTGGCCTTCGCCGGTGCGATCGCGATGTCGTAGCGCCGCCATGATGCCCAGGGCTGCGTGCAAGCCGGTGATCACATCGACCACTGCCACCCCGACTTTGGTCGGAGTCTCGGTATCGGGGCCGGTGATACTCATCAGTCCGCCGACAGCTTGGATGAGCAGGTCGTACCCGGCCAGGTCGTTGTGGCCGCCGAAGCCGGTAACCGAGCAGTAGACCATGCCCGGGTGTTTCTTGCTGATCTCGTCGTAGCCGAGTCCGACGCGGTCCATGGTGCCCGGCATGAAGTTCTCGACGACCACGTCCGCGCGAGCGACCAGCTCGCGCGCGGAGACAAGCCCTTCTTCGGAGTACAGGTCGAGAGCAATCGACTTCTTGTTGCGGTTGACACCGAGGAAGTAGCTCGATTCCTCGCCTACCCACGGTGGCCCCCAGTGTCGGGTGTCGTCGCCGAACCCCGGTCGCTCGACCTTGACGACTTCGGCTCCGAGGTCCGCGAGGAGCATCGTTGCGTAGGGCCCGGCGAGAACACGGCCGAAGTCGGCGATGACCAGACCGTCGAGTGCTCCGCTCACCGGAACGCAGCCTCGCCGGTCAGCGCACGTCCGATCGTGAGCTGGTGTACCTCGGAAGTGCCCTCGTACGTGAGGACGGATTCGAGGTTGTTGGCATGCCGGATGATGGGGTATTCGAGCGTGATGCCGTTGGCGCCGAGGATGGTTCGGCATTCGCGGGCGATGGCGATGGCTTCGCGGACGTTGTTCAGTTTGCCGGTACTGATCTGCTCGGGTGTCACCTGTCCACGGTCCTTGATTCGGCCGAGGTTGTAGGCGAGAAGGTGGCCCTTGCCGACCTCGAGCGCCATGTCGGCGATCTTTGCCTGGGTCAGCTGGTAGCCGGCGAGGGGCTTGTCGAAGACGTCTCGGCTGAGCGAGTAGTCGATGGCAACTTCGAGGCAGTCGCGAGCTGCGCCGATGGCGCCGAACACAATGCCGAAGCGGGCTTCGCTCAAGCTCGTCAGTGGGCCCTTGAGGCCCTCGGCCTTGGGGAGGATGGCCGAAGCGGGAAGCCGGACATCTTCGAGGATCAGCTCGGAGGTGACAGATGCGCGGAGTGACATCTTCTTGTGGATCTCCGGAGCGGAGAAGCCTGCGGTGTCGGTGGGGACGACGAAGCCGCGGATTCCGTCGTCGGTCTGCGCCCAGACGACGGCGACGTCGGCGATCGATCCGTTGGTGATCCACATCTTGGTTCCGTTGAGAATCCAGTCGTCACCGTCGCGCTTGGCGTTGGTGCGCATTCCCATGGGGTTGGAGCCGAAATCAGGTTCGGTGAGGCCGAAGCATCCGAGTGCATCACCGGTCGCCATCTGCGGCAGCCACTGCTGCTTCTGCTCTTCCGAACCCCAGTGGTGGATGGAGAACATTGCAAGCGAGCCCTGCACCGACACCAGGCTTCTGATGCCGGAATCGACTGCTTCGAGTTCGAGGCATGCCAGGCCGTAGGCCGTAGCGCTCATGCCGGCACAGCCGTAACCGTCGAGGTGCATGCCCAGCACACCGAGTGTCCCCAGTTCCTTGGCCAGCTCTCGGGCCGGAAGGCGAGCGTCCTCGAACCACTGCGCCACGTGCGGGCGGATTCGCTCGTTCGAGAACTTGCGGACAGTGTTGCGAATCTCGATTTCCTCGGGCTCGAGCAATGCGTCGAGTGCGAAGAGTTGGGAGAGCGTTTGCTGCTTGGACACTGGACCTCCACGGTCGGAAATAACGTTCGCGAGAACGTTTGCACTAACGTTTGTAGGGAAAGGGTATTATGTGTTCCGGCCATTCGTCAACCTCGGTGCGGATACAGATCAAAGGCAGGATGTTTCATGAATCGACCGCCTCGCGTTCCCACGCTCAAGGAGATCGCTGAAAAAGCTGGGGTACATGTATCCACCGCTTCACGGGTACTTCGCCAACCCGAACCCGTCGACGGATGGTCCGCTTCGGCGTTGCGTGTTCGAGAGTTGGCCGCGGAGCTCGGCTACCAGCGCAATGTGTGGGCGGCAAGCCTGAGGACCAGGAAGACCACCACGCTCGGGGTTGTCATGCCTCGTCTGACCGACAGCGTCGTCGCGACGACGTATCAAGGCATCGAGGACGCCGCTACCCGCGCTGGATATTCGGTACTGCTGTCGAGCCCTCGAGACGATCTGGACGGACAACGCGCCGCAATCGAGCTGCTGGGAGGCCGACAGGTCGATGGCCTTCTCCTCAGTAGTTTGCACATCCCAGGGGGCGACTTCGTGGCATCACTGCCAGCTGGGCTTCCACCCATCCTGACTCTCACCCGCCACGGAGAAGCAGGGCTTCCGTTTGTCGGTGGCGACGATTTTCGAGGTGGCTACCTCGCGGCGCGTCATCTCATCGACAGCGGGTACATGGACACGGCAGTCATCGCCGGGCCTCGGCATGCGAGTACCGCAAACGATCGAACCGCGGGTTTTCTAGCTGCCTATGCGGAGTTGAACGTTTCCCTTCCTTCCCCGCGAACCTTGGCTTCGACCTTCGATGTCGAAGGTGGCGTCGAGGCCGGAAGGCTGTTGTTGGAAGGCCGCAACCCTCCGAGAGCTATCTTCGCTGTGACAGATACCCTTGCCATCGGTGTCCTCGGTGTCGCCCGGGATCTGAGGCTCAGAATTCCCGATGACCTAGCCGTGATCGGCTACAACGATATTCCCGTCGCCGCACAGTTGCCCGTAGCGCTCAGCACGATTCGCTCGCCGGCCGAACGGATCGGCGCTACGGCAGTTTCTCGACTCCTCGATATGTTGGCCGGTCGCGAAGTCGACAGTGTGAAGCTTCCCGTCGAGCTCATGGCGCGGGCCACGACCTGAATTCTTCCTTGCTTCCCGTCCCACCTGACTCCAATCGAATGGCCGACACTATGACGCTGAGATGCCTTGGCAATCAACAGCTTGAAGTCGACCGAAATCGTGGCTCCGACTTTCTTGTAGCCGACCCTCTTGGACGCAGCCCGATTCTCGCTGCAGACAATGGAGGACCGGATTCGACCGTCTGGCTTTCACAGGGCCAGATAGCGCTCCTGTTCAACACGTCCACGCAGAATGTCTCTCAGACAATCCGTCGAATCTTGGCCAGCGGGGAAGTAGCCATGGAATCTGTCAGAACCGAACTGGTGGTCAGAGAAGAAGGGCAACGCCGTGTGAGGCGGACGATCAAGCTTTACGACAGGTGCATGGTGGACGCAGTTGGACGGCGTCGAAAGGATTCTCGGGAATCCCTATGGCTTCCTACTGCGCGTTCGCCTTCGCCTTGATCCAGTGGTGCGGAGCTCAACTCGTCATTTCGAACAATCACAGCGACAGCTGTCTGCCCGACATGCCCCTGTTGGGGTTCGTCTGAAATTCAGCAGACTTTCTAGTGCACATTGAGATTGCCATCCCATCGGTGGTGGTGCAGATTATTTCGTACACCAGAAGTTCGAGTTCGGTTGTGCCGGCCATGTCTCAGATGTAGTGGCGATCAGCGGGTGCGCCCGCGAAAGGTGCCAGATTCACCTGAGGCAGAGCTCGAGTATCGAACCCAGCCCAAGTTCGAGGGGAAGTTGCATGCGGTCGAGCGTTGACACGTCAGTGGAAAGTTGGTTGAGCACGTGAGGATCGGAATCGGGCAGTTCGCACCCGAGTTGGATGTCGACCACAACTTGACCGTGATCGAGAGGTTGGCAACGGAGGCCGCCGAGCAATCGGCCCGGCTCTTGATCTTGCCGGAGCTCTCGCTGTCAGGATGGGGAAAGACCGGCATCGAGGTCGAGATACAGCAACCACTCGATTGCCCAGCAGTCGACCGATTGGCTCGCCTCGCTGACAAACTTGACCTCTCGATCATCTCGGGGATGTACGAGCAACGGGGTGAAGGCCTGAATCCCTACAACACCGTCATCGCGCTGACCCCGGGAAACGGCATCGTGGCGACTCACCGGAAGACGCACCTCATGAATGCGTGGGGTGATCGGGAGAGCGACGGCGCCAGCACCGGAGACAACTCCGTGAACACGTTCCTCGTTGATGGAAGTGTGAAGGTCGGGCTGGTCAATTGTTATGAAGTGCGCTTTCCCGAACGAGCCTACAAATTGGCGCTCGACGGAGTCGACATCATCGCGGTGAGTGCAGCGTGGCCGTCCGGCCCGAACAAGGAGGAGCATTGGCTCCTGAATCTGCGAGCGCGGGCATTGGAAACCACCACCTGGGTTGCGGGGGCTGGTGCTATCGGCGGTGGGTGCATCGGCCGGAGCGCGGTCGTCGACCCCAGCGGAGTAGTGGTGGCACAGATCGGTGAGGACGAAGGCATTACGACCACGACCTTCGACCGCGAACGAACCGAGAAGATGCGGTCGGCCTTGCCGGTGCTGCAGCAGCGCCGTGAGCGCTACGGGACCCCAACGGCCAACGAGGTCAGTCAGTGGTGACCACCGAACCAACAGTCGGCACCTGCGTACCTATCTTTTTCCCTGCTCGACGAGTGGAGTCGTAGTCATGACAGAAACCGGACCCAGCCACCTGGACCGCAATCCTCCGACCCCTGAGACTGCCCACTGGGCGAAATGGGCTTCGAGCGAGCCGCAATGGAACTGGCCTGACGCCAAGAAATTGGCCGCCACCTTCACGTTCGACGTCGATGCAGAAGCAGGAATGTTCTCGCACGATGACAGCTACTTCACCCGTCTGAGCACGCTGTCCGAAGCTCGATTCTCGGTCGTGCGAGGCGTTCCGCGGATTCTCGAGATTCTGCGTCGATTCGAGATCAAGACCACCTTCTTCATTCCCGGATGGACAGCGGAGAACTACCCTCACGCGGTGGAGTGGATCCTCGCCGACGGTCACGAGATCGGCCACCACGGCTATGTGCATTCGAGGACCGATCTGGTGTCGGTGGATGCCCAACGTGAAGAGATCGAGCGGGGATTCAAGGCATTGGAGTTGGTGGGGGCTCCACGCCCACGCGGTTACCGATCCACGTCGTGGGAAATGACGCCCGCCACTGTCGGCCTGCTCCAGGAATATGGCTTTCTTTACGACTCGAGCTTCTTCACCGACGACCGGCCGTATCTGGAGCGGCACGAAGATGTCGAGATCTTGGAACTTCCTTCTCATTGGTCGCTCGACGACTGGCCGTATTTCGGGTACAGCCTGGACCATGGCGGCAATTCGTTCACAGCGGAGACATGGCGAACCAACCTCTGGGCCGAGTATCAAAGTGCGCGCGACGACGGACGCACGGTGAACTATGTGTGTCATCCCGAGATAATCGGACGTGGATACCGCGCATCGATGTTGAGCAAGCTCCTCGGTGACATCGTGGAGGAGGGGCAGGCGTGGATTCCGACCATGGAACAACTTGCGCTGCATGTACAGCCTCTGTTGAGTCAAGCGTCCAGTCTCGGTCGAGAAGCCTGAACTCGAAGTTCTCGGCGAAACATTTCGACCAGGGACCGGTTTGCATGAGTCAATCTGCACAACACTGGCTTTCGTAGCAACCGAGCATGCTGCAATGATGCCAGTTGCGTGCGCATATGCCCGGTGCCGCAAAGATATATCCAGCGCAGAAGGTGTCTCTGGCCGACATCATTGTCGAGCCGGTCGCCGAGCAGTTCCAGTGCCGGCCGCGAAAAATGCAGATAGGGCCGGCGCAGTGTTCGTGCGATCGGCTACTCGGGCTGGACCCGATTGTCGACGGTTCGGAGATATCAGCTGTCGTAAGCGCGCGGGTATCCACAACCATCGACATGGCAGGGTGCGCTGCATCGATGCCGTAGAGGTTTCTTCTTGACCTCGGTCGGCCAATGGAGGGTCAAGCTCGTCACAGTTCCGGCGCTCGAGCCAGCGGCACGGCCACGTTGGACGCAAAAGTGTCCACCCAGATCGCGCGTCGCAACGCTGGGTGGACACCATTGTTCTGGCGGCTCCTCCGCCGATATCTAGAGACTGTTCTCCGTGTGTGCGATTCGTGCGAGAACAAGATTGGCGATGATCATGGGGTCGCGTAATGACCCGCCCAGCGCTTTTTCCACCCGCTCGAGCCGGTAGCGCATGGTATTGGTGTGAATGTGAAGCGCCTCGGACGATTTCGGGATGTCCATCTTGAATTCAAAGAACGCGTCAACCGCTTCTTCGAGGATCGGATTCTCCAAGATCGGAGCCAGCATGGCCTGGGCGCGGCCGCGGATGTCCGCCGGATCGACGGCGGACATCGCCAACCCGACCAAGCTTAGGTCTCGGAGGTACACGAAAAACGCTGAAGTACTTCGGTCGGGCGCCGACCGCTCGAGCTGCGTGACAACGGCTGTGTTGAGCTCTCTCACTGCTCTGCGAAACTCTTCGATGGTGTCGACCGGCTCGCTTACGACTACTACGAGATTGCCCCACCCCTCGCTTTGCCGAAGCAATCCGGACAGGGCGTCGAGAGTCCCACTCGGTGCTGCCAGCAGTACATCCCGCCCTCTCCGCCAGACCAGACAATTCGTATCGAACGCATTCAGCAAGTCAGTCAGACGTTCCAGACAGGTGGATTGAGGATCAGCTGTTGCTCGGCGTGGGGAAAACCTCACCAAATGGACACCATCAGCGAGGACCACTCCGAGTTCGGCAGCCGTCTCGGTAGCGATCTCCAGTTCCGTCTCGGACTTACCGTTGATCAGCGACTTCAGGACTGCCCGCCTGACTCCTTGGTCGTGTCGTGAGGCCGCTGCTGCGATCATTCTCGTCGCCGAGATCAGCTGTGCACCTATCACCATTACCGATCGAAGCAAGTGGTCGTCGGCGTTGGTAGTTCGCTTGACCGCGACCAGCCAGGAGCGCTGCGCCTGGGATCGTTTCACTGGAATGGCACTGATGTGTTCGTGTTCGGTGTGCCACTCGACGAATGTGGGAGGCAACCCTTGGAGATGTCCGGTGATGTCTCCTGCCGGCATGATGCCCTGACTGGACACGATTTTGCTGCCGTGGACCAGCATGACACTCGCACGGCACTCCTTCGCCAGCCTCGCTATCAGCGCGGTTTCCGGATCGTCGTTGTTGAGCGCATCGAGCAGACCGCGTTGGGCCGCCGCGGTCCGGGCCAAAGTGCGAGCTTCGCTGCTCGCGTTCGACGCGTGGACCAGGCTGATGACATCTTCGAGAAATGCACCGGTGCAGGTTTCGAAAACAGGAAGGTTCGCCTTCGTCGCGCACCTCACGATCTCAGGTGCCAGCTGTGCGAGCGGTTGGTCGCAGCGAACAACGAGTCCGGCCGCGTCCGCGTACGCAAGCTCCCGTACCAGCTGACGGTGTATTTGGACGTCGTCGGGGATGTCCCGCAATTCCATCAGTGCCAAAGTGGCAGGCCGAGCGTGCCCGACCAGTTCAAACCTCTCGAAGTCTTCTATCCAGCGAACTCGGCGCGTGCGCCAGCTGGTGACCGGGACTGTGGCCGGGATCAAGTCGCGGCTGAGATCGCCGACGGTCATGCTCTCGCTGCATGCCGTTATGACTCGCGGCTGGGTCTTCGTCAGAGAGCCAGCCGGCCACTCGTTGACTGTGGAGAGAGACATGGGAACCACCTAGCTGGTTGTTGCGGCTGGATTCAACAAGGCCAGTGGTCTGAGTCACTTGGCCCACTTGAAAGATAGACCCTTGTTGCAGGGAGGACAAGGGATGGTCGCAGCGGAAACGCAACGTTAACTTTTCAAGGACGTGCCGCTCGGGGCGGTTGGGTCGGCTCGGCGCAGACGATCGGTTCGAACCGGACGCCGAACGACGATTCGAACGAATCCTCAGGTGCCGTCAGCGCCTTGGCCCCACGCTGTAGGAGATCGCCCAATTCGATGAGAGCAGCTTCGTGGCAACTCTTATAGGTCAGGTGAGGCGTGAGCCACATTCTTATCGGGAGGACGCGAGCGGTGTCGATGCCGTCGACGGCAGCAGCAACTCGGAGTAGACCGCCCACAGAGTCCGTCTTCTCGGCGGCCGAGTTTCCCCTCGGCACCACGCCGCGTGGCTTCCACGAATCCGGAATCGTTCACGTCTATTTCAACCGCCGTACACCCCATCAAATTCAGGAGCGCAATCCGATGACTGTTCGAAACGAGAGTGCACCACCGCCGGACGCTACAACTTCTGCGGCAGGCCACGGAGCCGTCGTCAAGCGAATCAATGTTCGCCAACTAGTGATGATCGTGCTCGGATACATGTCGCCCCTCGGAGCAGCGGCCGGCTATATCGCTCTGGTCATAGCCTATGGAAACGGCATCGGGGCTCCCGTGACCTTCCTGGCTGCCGGCGTGCTTTTCGGTCTCTTCGCTGTTGGCTTCGGAGCAATCGTCAAACACGTGGATCGGCCGGGTGCGTTCTACGCTTATGCGACGGCAGGGTTGGGGAAACGAGCCGGACTTGCCATCGCCTTTCTGGCGGCTCTCGTATATTTCTTGAGCTCTGCGGGAACGCTTCCGCTCGCCGGCATCGTTGCCAGTGACGTGGTGAGTGGCCTTTTCCATGGACCCAGTCTGCCCTGGTGGACATACGCGATTGCGATGATGGCAATCGCCGGAGCAGTCTGCTACCGAGGCGTTCAGCTGAATGCGCGCGTCCTCGGCGTCATCGTCATCGCCGAGATTGCGATCATTCTGCTGTTCAACGTAGTGACATTCGCCCGCGGAGGTGAAGCCGGACGTTCCGTCGAGTCATTTTCGTTCGACGCGTTCACCGGTGGTTCCGTAGCAATCGGCTTCATGTTTGCGTTCACACTGTTTTGCGGCTTCGAGACCACGGCGATTTACCGTGATGAGGTCGTCGATCCCGCACGGACGATCCGTCGTGCGACCATGATCATCGTCGCCGTCATTTCGATCTTCTACGCGCTGACCAGTTGGGCAATTATCACAGCACTGGGTGCGAACAACGCAGTCGGTGTTGCGGCCGCCGCTCCGGCAGATGCCTTCCCGTCCGCAGTGTCATCGATGCTGGGAGCTGCTTTCGGGGACATTGTGCGAGTACTCATCGTGACAAGTCTGCTTGCCTCGGAGATTGCGATTCTCAATGCTGCTGCCCGCTATGTTCACAACTTGAGTGCGGACGGTGTGCTGCCGACCAAAATTGCTTCTGCGCATCCTCGTTACGGGTCGCCTTCCCGTGCGGTTCTTGTCGCCGCCGTTGCGAGTACGCTGCTCGTCGCCGCATACGCACTGACCGGAGCAGAGCCCTCCAAGATTTATGCGACTGCTGCCGGGGCAGGAATTTATGCCTACGAGTTCACCGTGTTCGTCGTATCGATCGCCATAATCGTATATTTCCGCCGCAATCGGGGGTCCGGCGAGAACGTGTGGCGCACGCTCGTCGCACCGGGATTGAGCGCAATTGCATTCGGCGCCTTGCTCATTCTCAGTATTCAGAAATTCGACCTTCTCGTCGGTGAGCGGTTGCCCATCACCAACGCAACGCTTGCGTTGATCCTGGCAACCCCAGTGATCGGCTTCCTCTACGCCTGCTATCTCGCAGCCAAACGGCGGGACGTCTTCGAGCGCATCGGCAGGTCGGAGGCGTAGTTTCAGGCGGGCGACGGGGTTACGATCCTGACGTAAGCCATCGTCCGTGGACCACGCTGTGCCGGCGCAACCGGCTGACCAACTGGATCCCGCGGCAGCGGGAGCTAAACTGCTTCGCATCACCGCCTTGATCTGGACGCGGGCGGCAGACAGATTTCGAACATTCGACATAGGTGGAGGATTGCGTGCCACACGTACCTGCCGACGAACGGCGCCAGCAACTCGTCGACGCGACACTTCGCGTTGTTGCACGAGAGGGCATGGCAAACGCGACTACGCGGCGTATCGCTCAGGAGGCCGGGGCGTCGACGGCAGCAATCCACTACTGTTTCAGCAGCAAAGAAGACCTCTATTTGGCGACCTACAAGTCTCTCGTCGATCAGGAGCGAGGGATGTCCGATCTGACTGGCTACGCGGGAGACCTTCCGGAAGCAGCTGCTCGAATCCTCACTCGCGGCACGGAATGGGCAATCGACTACCCGGACTCAGCGCGTGTCGCTTACGAGCTGACGTTGTGGGCAGGACGCCATCATGTTGACGGCGATGCAACAGCGGTCACCATCTATGAGCTGTCCTTGAACGAGATCTATGCGGTGATGGTGCCCGCTGATCAGGGCAACCCGGCGCCAAGCGTCGGCGTCTTGGCCAGGTTGGTAATCGCAATCATGGACGGTTTGCTGCTTCAGTGGTTTGCGCACGAAGACACAGATCGGTTTCGTGAAGACACGGCGTCCGCTTGCGTCATGCTTCGACGCTTTGCAATGGCCATGCTCGATGATCTGGCGGCTTGATACCACTGAACTATCGCTCAACCGAGCGGTGTGAGGTCCGGTCAGCTCGTTTCGTACTCGTGATTGCGATCAAGGTCGACTGGCGTGAGGTCGATGAAGTGGTGTAGTTTGAGTGGGCCAATTGACTCAGTCGTTCGAATCAGTGCAAGTCGGGTCGGTGCCTCAGGGTTGAACCAGAGCGGCAGGTAAAACGACCGAGACTGGGTAATGCCAAATCGATTGGTAGATCACAAATGCTTCAGTCTCACGCTGAAGCAGACAGGTTGCACACTCCTAGATTGGCCGATATGACCATTTGGTTGCTTCTTTGCGGGGCAATATTCGTCGAGGTTGCAGCCTCTTTGTCGCTCAAAGGTTCCGAGACCGAGCCACTGCTGTACATCGTCGTTGTAGTCGGATACTGCAGTGCCTTCTTGCTGCTTTCAATGGTGCTCCGGCGCGGAATGCCGCTGGGGGTCGCTTATGGGGTCTGGGGGGCAAGTGGGGTCGCGCTCACTGCGATTCTCTCGGCACTGCTCTTCGGTGAATCCTTGACCCTCCTGATGGGCGCAGGGATTCTCCTGATCATCGGTGGTGTCGTTCTCATAGAAAGCGGCTCCCATACGAAGGTAGCCGTGGTGGAGGGGGAGAACCGCCCCGAGAACACGGTTCGTTCCGCGGGCGAGGGCAAAACATGCTGATGGCATATTGTTTGCTGATCTTGGCCATCTCGAGCGAAGTAGGGGCCACACTCTCGCTTCGTGTAGCCGCCGGTGGACGAAAAATTGTCTACTGCGCAGTATTGGTCGGATATGTCGTGGCATTCTCTTCCTTGCTTGCTGCATTGCGTCAGGGGCTCCCATTGGGCGTCGGGTATGGGATTTGGGTGGCTGCTGGTGTTGCGTTGACGGCGGTGTTGTCCAAATACCTGTTCAGCGAGGCCCTGAATCGACGTATGGTAACAGGCATAGTGTTGATCGGTGCCGGTGTTCTGCTCGTTGAGATAGGCGCTGCAACCCACTGAAATGTCGATAATCATTTGTGCCACTTGCTTCGGACAAGATGCCCGTCGAGTAGCAAGAACTGGATAGCAGCGCAACCCGATGCCGGGCGCATTGGGTGGTTCGACCCGTCTGGTTCGACGGTAGTGCGGTGCGATTCTTCCTCGCCGATACGGGCGGATTTTTGTATTCGAGCAGCCGATACGGTGCATTAGTACGGTACTGGTCCCAATGGGATAGTGCTGCTGATGTGCTGACGGTCGGGCAAGGCGACTCTGCTGAAGCCTTCGCTACCCTGTATTGCACTGTGGCCAAGAGGTTCCCAGGTGTGCGGCGATCTTGCCGCATCCAGGTTCAGGAGCCCGGGATGCCGGCGTCAATGTTCTTCGAATGCTCACGGACAGGCGGGGCATTGGTGACCGCCGGTGAAGCTGACCGAAATCTTTCGCTGCTGTGATAGGTACGAATCGCAGTGCGGCGATTGTTTCTTTACGCAGTACTCCCGAACGCACTGAGGCGCGACAATAGAAATGTCCGAGGCGACATGTGATGGCGGAGTGTCGCAGATTCAAGGAGTGAACGTGGAAATCAGGACGCAAACGGACAGCGACGCACTCGATGTGTTGACTGACGAAATCAGGGGCCGGATCGGCGCCCTGGCGGATGTTATTGTGCCCGCTTCCGGGAATATGAAGTCCGCCACCGAAGCGGGGGTGCACACTCGCTACATCGATAGAGCGCTGATTGCCCGCCCGGACATGATCGCGCCTCTGCTGAATGTGCTTGCAGTGACGGCAGATCTGGCGGGCGAAGACCTCGAGCGTACTCTCGAAACGATCGACGACTCAATTCTCGAACCGATTGTCGAGTTCATCATCGCGTCCTACTTCATGTGGCCGATGGCACGTCGCGCCGTGAACTATGCCGGCCAGGTTGCTACGCCGATTCTCGAAGGAGAAACGGAATATTACCTCGAGGACAATATTCTCGGGCCGGTGAAAGACCGTGGCGAAATATGGCGTCGAGTCCCTGAAGACAGCACAGTGTGATCATTCGAGAGCGGCTGATTCTCGACATGGTCGAGGTCGTCTTCCCGGCAAACAACGGACAGGATTCAGTATGAAGAATGCAACTCAGTACAACCTCGACGACGCAGTTCCCGTGCCCTACGAACTCGATCCAGAGACGGTTCTGGAAGGCGATCCGAAGCAAGCTGTCGTGGTCTTGTCCAGAAGCGAGGACGGCACGACAGTGTCGGGAATCTTCACTTCCACTCCAGGTACCGTGCGGGTGCCTCAGGCCGGTGACGAGTGGACTGTGGTCAGAAAGGGCCGTCTTCGCGTGACATCGGAAGATGGATCTGTCGTTGATTGCGGTCCGGGTCAAATGATGATGCTGAAGCGAGATACGTCGGCGACTTTCGAAGTGCTGGAAGAGCTGGAAGACTATTTCGTGATTCACCACCCGGATGGCGTTGAACTGTGACGGACACTCCCGATAACGTCGACGTTCTGATTGTCGGTGCTGGCGCATCAGGATCGATTGTCGCCCGAACCATGGCGAAGGCAGGTTTCTCTGTTCTCTGCCTCGAACAAGGGCCGTGGGTTGGCGCGGAAGAATTCGCGAGCGCAAAGCCGGAGCGCGATTTGCTCCACGCCACGAGGTGGAACTACAACCCCAATATCCGTCAGAATCCCGAAGACTATCCCGTCGAGACAAGCGACACACCTATAAACCCGGTGATGTACAACGCTGTGGGCGGCAGCACGATTCACTACGGTGCCGAGTGGACCCGGATGCTGCCCTCGGACTTCCGCCTCAAAACCCTCGACGGGGTCGGCGACGATTGGCCGATCAGCTACTGGGATCTCGAACCCTATTACGACAAGATCGACCGGCTGATGGGTGTGTCGGCAATGGCCGGCGACCCGGCCTACCCGCCGACGACCCAGGCGCCCAACGATGCGCTACCGATCGGCATGTTGGGACGTCGCCTGGCGGAGGGCTTCAACGCGCTCGACTGGCACTGGTGGCCTGGAAGTAACGCTATTTCCGCCACGAAGTACCGGCACCAGGACCCGTGTAAGCGGCGTGGAACGTGCTTGACGGGTTGCCCCGAAGGTGCCAAGGCGTCCGTGGATCTGACAATCTGGCCGGATGCGCTCGAAGCTGGTGCTCGTCTGATCACGGGTGCTCGCGTCCGTCGAATCACCACTGACAGCGGTGGGCGAGCGACTGGAGCGGAGTGGGTGGACCGCGACGGGGCGGTTCACCATCAATCCGCGACGATGGTGGTACTCGCGTGCAATGGCGTGGGCACGAGTCGCTTGATGCTGCTTTCGGATTCTTCGCAGCATCCTCAGGGGCTCGGTAACTCGAGCGGTTTGGTCGGCCGATATCTGCAGATGCACTCGGTCGGGGCCGTGTACGGAACGTTCGACGACGACCTTCAGTCGACGCTCGGACCGTTCGGACAGATGATTCAGTCGTCGCAATTTGCTGAGCGCGACCGCTCACGCGGATTCTGGGGCGGCGCGCGAATGGGGGCCGCGCCGGTACTGGGGCCGGTCGAAACATGGAAGTTTCACGGGCACCTACCGTTGAACGAGCGCTACGGTT
Organism: Rhodococcus sp. (in: high G+C Gram-positive bacteria); assembly: GCF_023264675.1. GTDB lineage: Bacteria > Actinomycetota > Actinomycetes > Mycobacteriales > Mycobacteriaceae > Rhodococcoides. The sequence continues at coordinate 71,884 of NZ_JAHFVG010000018.1, read as the reverse complement.
CCGGGCTGCGACCCATCGTCGAGAACACTGGGCGCAATGTCGAGGTCTTCTTCTCGATGGATGACGTGCCCAATCCCGACAACCAAGTAACGCTGGACAGTTCGCTTGTCGATGCCGACGGGATCCCGGCACCCAAGGTTCGTTGGCGGCCGCAACCGGAGGAGGAACAGGCTTACGCGTTCTTCGAACAACGATCGATCGATCTGTTGAATGCGTCCGGGGCGCGCGAGACCTTCAAGCTCGAGAAAGATCCCGATGTCGGCTGGCATATGCTCGGCACCGCTCGAATGGGTACCGATCGTGACACATCGGTGGTGGATCAGTTCGGGCGCTCACACGATGTGCCGAATCTGTTCGTGGTCGACGGCTCGGTCTTCGTCACTTCTGGACAGACGAATCCAACTGCAAGTGTGATGGCCTTCGCGCACCGTGCTGCTGATCACATGATCTCGACGGCCGGACGTTGAAGTTCCACCTGACCGACAATTGGATTCTCGATTGGCAGCCGCGCAATCTGGTCGTCCGGGTTGCGCGGCCGCCGTTGACACGGACCGTGAGTTGGGCGTGAGCCTTACTTCGGATGTCGCCGACTACCTGCTGCCGGCAGGCCGGAACGGTCGGTCCGAGAAAGTGGCATCGGTGGCACAAATTCTTGCAAGTTCGGGAGCCTCGTACACCAACGGGCAGACGATCGACGTCGACGGTGGATGGACAGTGGGCTGATGAGAGGGTCGTTCTAATGCGCTGCAACACGTCGATGTCAGACAAGCGGGGACCGACGACGTCGCTGTGCATTTTGGGGCTGGCAGGCTTTCCCATTGCTGTCACGGCTGTTCCGGAGAGCACCGACCTGGTGGCGCCCTCCGCTCGAGTGCCAGGTCGAGGGCTGGAGTAGATCGAGCGGCAGTCAGTTCGTTGTCGGCGACTGAAGTTCTCGCGCCATGATGGCAAGCCACAGATCTGCTCGAACTTGGGCTGAATCCAGATTTCGACCAGTCAATTCGCGGATCTTGGTCAGTCGGTTGCGCATGGTGTGCCGATGGATGCCAAGGGATGCGGCCGCAGCTTCCCGCTCGCCGTTGTGCTCGAGGAACACCTGCAGGGTATGGACCAGCTTGCCGCTGGCCGAACTGGACCGCGAGTCGTACTCGTCGAGGTTGCGCAACATCGTGCGTGCCAACACTGCCAAGTCCGCAGGCGTTTGGTGGCTCAGAAGGAAGGACGAGGCTCCGACCTCCGCGAAAACGACATACTCGCCGTCGCCTGCGCTGCGCGCAGCAACAGATGCTTCTCGGGCGCTTCGGCCGACGTCCGCAAGTAGTGCGGGGTTCCCCTGGCCTGCCTTGACCTTTCGCTGCAACTGAGCTGAGAGAAAACCGTGAAGCTCACGGCCGATCGTCTCGCTTCGTAACGCGGGCAACACGATTACAAGCTGATCGTCACGCTGGGTCATGAGATAGGGAGACGTCTGAGCGGACAGGCATTCGTCGACGTGCATCTCAGCGGTCAGTAGGGGTCCGATATTTGCTAGATTCAGAGCAGCCACCTCGTCCTCCGGATCGAGATCGAAGTAGCGGAGAATTCCAACATCCAACGTGCTGCCCAACGAGATAAGCGCTGACGCGACGTTTCTGCGAAGGCGCTGCTCCACGTCGACGACCTTGGCCGGCTTGGCCAGATCGATCGACAGCAGGGAAATGGTGTGGGCGACAAGCAGTCGGTCGGGGGCCGACAACGGATCGGGACAGATGATGGCGAGGTAGGCGCGAACGCTCCCGAACGCGGCGACACTCAGGATCGTGCAGTGTCCGCGTGGATCGTGGACAGTCTTGCTGATCGATCCACGACGACCCGAGCGTGGTAGCGCGGCATTCGCGACCTCACGCGCGTTTTCCGTTGCCCACACTGCGTCGGTGCCATGGGCCGCCAGAACTTGGCCATCGATGTCGATCACCGCTACCGAGGCCGAAATGACACGGGAAAGGACTGACACCGTCGCTGGTATGCCGCCCTTCAACGTTGCCCGGGCGAGATTTTCCTGTTGTTCGACGACTCGCTGCGTCGAACGTAGCTGATCTTTGGTCAGCTCTTCGATTACCGCGCGGGTTATGGCAATGAACGGTGTCGACGCGGGGACGGCGAGTACCGGAAGGCCCAGTGCATCTCCCGCGGCGACGATTCCGGGTGGTACCTGAGGGAAGGTAGTGCCTGTATCGAAAGCGAGTGCGGCTGAACGAGATTGAACCAATCGCGCTACGTAGTCGAACTGAGCGTCCTCGGTGCGACCGATATTCAGCCCTGTTGTCATTACCAGTTCACCACCGTTGAGCCACGGAGTCGGATCCACCAGCTCGATCGAGTGGGCCCACTCGATCAGTCTGTCGGCCTCGGCCAGTCCAGCCACCAGGGTTACCCCGAGGTCTGCAATGTGAGACAACCTACGGACCGTGAGTGCGATCTGAAGCTCCTTGGCTTGTTTCGATGTCGGTTCTCGACGACCGATCGATCATGCCCGATGTAAGTATCCATATCGGTGATGTTCAACTGCCGCAAATGTACCTCACGGAGCTACCGTAGGGGCCGCAGCCTTGTAAAGTTGTGGTCAGCTAACGCCATTCGGCACTCACACAGACGGTGGTACTCGGGCCGAACGCCGAACCAAGGAGAAATCAATGACCACGATCCCAGTCGCAGCGCGCACCGATTCGGATATCTCGCTGGACAGCGAAGTATCCGGATCGGCTGCAGCGGACATGGTCAGTTTTCTGCGTCGTTGGTACCAGTACGGCGGGGGTAGCGACAGCGATATATTCGTCACCTTCGGCGTCTCGGCGCGTCACTACTTTCGTAGCGTTCATGCGCTCTTGCAGAGTGGATCCGACGAAACTATTTCCGAGCGCGAGCGGAACTCGATGATGAGGGTGTGCCGCGCTCGGGTGTGGCTTACCGATCCGCAGTCGCCCTCCCACCCGTCACGCTGACCGGCACCCCCGAGCACACTGTCGCAAGATGCCCGCCGGCCGAAATCCGGCAACGGATTCGAGCAGGGTGAGTGGGCACAGTCAGGGCCGATGTCATCGTAGGTACATTTCACCGCGCGAGGCCGGATGCCTCATCGTGGGACGAGTGGGCGTCGGCCATATCGCCTGCGGCGCTGCGGACGAGGAGGAGCAATTCGCCCGCGGCGGTGCACGCCCGGGACACGTCGACAACTCCATCACGCCGAATTTCCGAGACCATTCGGGTGAACCGTTCGATCGATGCCCGTGACTCCACGCGCCATCCCTCGATGAGATTGCTGCCGTCTGGATTTTCGGACGGGATCAGTGCGCGAACCAGTTCGTGATGACGCTCGGCGAGGTCGTTGCGAACTATCGCCGATGCCATGGAATCCCACCAGTTCGTCGTGACATGGTCCTCGAGTCGATCGGTCAGCCAGAACAAACTCAGGAGTTCGCCAGTCTGCGCATGTACTCCAGCGACGGTCTCCACAGCGCAGTTGCGAAGCAACGCTGTCTCGATCAGTTCGAAATCTTCGCTCCGGTGACGTAGTTCCTCTACCGCGTCCTGCGTCGTCGTCGAGTTTCGCAGCGCGGTCAGCTCGTTCGCATGGGCGAGATAGCGCGCGATCTCGTTCTCGATGTCGATTACAGCGGGTCGCTTTCTGAGCACCCATGATGCCGACTGTTCGATGAAGTGCTGTACGGCGTGGAGGTACTGCCATCGCTCTCGGTGATTGGTAAATCGCGATGCGCGTTGCCACAGATTGTCGACATCGAACACTCCTCGGATGACGGCGTACGCGCGGGCTACCGCGGCCGTTTTCACTCCGAGTCGTTCCTCGAGTTGATAGATCAGACCAGGCCCGACATGGTTGATGAGATCGTCAGCGATTCTGGTGGCGATAATTTCTCTCGAGAGGCGGTGCTCGCCGATCTCGATGGGTAATTCGTCGCGCACTCGCTGCGGAAAATAGTCGTGCAGAGCTGATGCGAACAACGGGTCGTCGGGGACATTGGAGTCGAGTAGTTCCATCCGGACGATGTTCTTGGATTGCGCGAGAAGCACGGCAATTTCGGGCCGTGTCAGTCCCAGTCCAGCCTGCGTTCGAGATACCAGTTCCTTTCGGGTCGGCAGCACCTCGTTGGCTCGACTGATACCGCTGTTGGTCTCGAGATACTCGATCAGCCGCTCGTGGCGGTTGAGCAGCTGCGCGGCCTGCGACTCGGCCAGGCTTATGGCCAGAACCTGGCTTTCGCAGTTGGCGATGACGGCTTGTGCGACGGCTACTTGCGAGTCCTCGAGCAGCGCATTGCGTCGACGCTGATCGATCCTGCCGTTGCGGACTGCAACGTCCAGTGCAATTTTCAGGTTGACTTCGAAGTCGGACGTGGCAACGCCCGCGGCATTGTCGATGAAGTCCGCGTTCGCCCGTCCTCCCGCGAGTGAGTACTCGATACGTGCTCGCTGGGTCAGGCCAAGGTTGCCACCCTCGCCGATTACTCTGCAGCGCAGCATAGTTGCGTCGATACGGACCGGGTCGTTGGAAGGATCCGCGGCTGACGCATCACTTTCATCGCTCGCCTTGACGTATGTGCCGATGCCCCCGTTCCAGAGTAGGTCTACCTCGGCGCACAGGATCGCCTTGACCAACTCGGTGGGAGCAACGTTCGGTGAGTCCAAGCCGAGTATTTGCTGCGCGCGGGACGAGAGTTCGATCGCTTTCGAAGTTCGTGGCCAGATCCCTCCACCGGCGGACATCCTCGTGCGGTCGTAGTCGTCCCACGTCGAGTGAGGAAGCGTCGTCAACCGTTGTCGTTCGGCAAAGGAACGATCGGTATCCGGATCCGGATCGACGAAGATATGGCGATGATCGAATGCTGCCACGAGTCTTAGATTGTGGGTCAGGAGCATTCCGTTGCCGAATACGTCCCCCGACATATCGCCGATCCCTACCACCCTGATGCCGTCGGTCTCGAGGCTGGTTCCTAGCTCATCGAAATGGCGGCGCACCGAGATCCACGCTCCGCGTGCCGTTATCCCCATGGCTTTGTGATCGAACCCAGCGGATCCCCCCGAGGCAAAAGCGTCTCCCAGCCAGTAGCGTCGATCCAGCGAGATCGAATTGGCCAAGTCGGAGAACGATGCCGTGCCCTTGTCCGCGGCTACCACCAGGTACGTATCGGTGTCTTCATAAGACACCGTGTGGTCCGGTTCGACTACAGCGCCGTCCACTATGTTGTCGGTGACATCGAGAAGTCCACTGATGAATGTCGAATACGCTTCGGCGGCGGTGATGTCGATCGATTTCCGAACGAATGCACCTTTGGCTCCGACGGGCACGATGGGGGAGTTCTTGACATCTTGAGTCTTCATGAGCCCGAGTACTTCAGTTCGATAGTCTTCCAACCGATCCGAGAATCGGATCCCGCCACGCGCGACTTTACCTGCGCGAGCGTGGATTCCTTCGACGTCGTCGGAGTAGACGAAAATCTCGCGGTGCGGAACGATCGTACTCGGCAGCGCGAGCTCCGCAGAGTTCAGCTTGAACGAGGCATATGGTTTCGGCGCGCCAGTGCTGTCGACCTGGTACCAGTTGGTCCGGACGCACGCGTTCACGAAAGACCGGAGCGACCGTAGAATTCGGTCCTCGTCGAGTGTGGTCGCGGCGTGGAGATGGATGTCCAAGTCTGAATTGGCTTCCGACAGAACGTCCGGCCGATCGGCGACGCTCGGGTCGAACTTTGCCGCGAACATCCTGACCAGCGCGTCCGCGAAACGAGTATTTCTCAGCAGTGTGTCGATGACATAGTTGTCCGAAAGCCCAAGCCCTGCCTGTCGGATGAACCGGGTTGCTGCGCGCACAAGGGACACCTGGCGCCATGTGAAGCCGGCAGCCGACACCAATTTGGCGAAGTCGTCGATGGCGAAACCGGCGGACACGCTTGCTGCAAATGCCTCGGATACCCGGTCGACGTGATCCGGCTTCCAAAAGTTGGGGACCGCGAACGTGAACTTGTGCAATTGCGCCGAGGCATTCATGTTGTCGGGCAACCGTAGAGTTTCGCGGTCTGCAATTCGAAGGCCGAAGTGTTCGAAGGTGTTGGCTACCTCGGCCAGCAAGGGCGAGCCCTGCGGCCACAGGAGTACGCCCTGGACGCGGTCGACATATGGGCTGTCCGACAGGAACAGGACCCCCGGTGACGCTGATCGGTCACTGCTCGCGAGCAGGAGGCGACCGACCGCCTCATCGGTGTCATGTGTCGGATTCATGATCCGCCAGTCCGTGGTTACGGTGTCGTTGACCATAGCGGCCCCTTCGATTGGGTTTGTCCGATGGTGTCACGGCGTCTAGGGCGCGGTGATGTACAAGAGGTACATAACGAGGGTTCAGGTTGGACTCAGCGTCCATCGGTTTTGTTGAAAACCAGCCATAGCCTGGGGCGACTACTGATGGAGGTTTCCTTATGACTGCTGTGCACACGACCGTTGGTGGCCCCAACTTGGAACAGGTCCGACGACTTGTCACCGAAGTGCCTGGGCCTCGATCCCGCGACCTGTCAGCTCGGCGGAGCGCTGCCCTGCCTGTTGGTCTGACGAGCGCGTCGTCCGTGTACGTGGCTGCGGCGGGAGGGGGTGTCGTTGTCGACGTCGACGGTAACTCTTTCATCGACTTCGGAAGCGGTATCGCCGTGACGACGGTGGGCAATGCGGCTCCGCGAGTAGTGGAGCGAGCATCGAAACAACTTGCGAAATACACCCACACGTGCTTCCTCGCCACGCCGTACGAGCCGTACATCGAGGTTGCCGAAGCATTGAACCGGCTCACCCCTGGCACGCACGAAAAGCGGACAGCACTGTTCAACACTGGTAGCGAAGCCGTGGAGAACGCGGTGAAATATGCGCGTGCAGCGACTGGCAGGCCTGCAATCATCACGTTCGATCATGCATTTCACGGTCGCACTCTGATGACCATGACCATGACCGCGAAAAATCAGCCTTACAGAACAACATTCGGCCCATTCGCGCCCGAGGTGTACCGGGCCCCGATGGCGTATCCCTATCGTTGGCCGAGTGGCGCACAGCATGCGTCCGACGAGGCATTCGCGCAGTTCGAGCTTCTGGTCGACTCGCAGGTCGGTGCCGAGTCTGTTGCGGCGGTAGTGGTCGAACCGATTCAGGGTGAGGGTGGCTTCATTGTTCCTGCCGAAGGCTTCCTCAAGCGCATAGCCGACTTCTGTCGAGAACGCGGCATCGTCCTGGTCGCCGACGAAGTACAGGCCGGCATTGGTCGTACCGGCTCATGGTTCGCATCCGAGCACGAAGATATCGTTCCCGATCTGATCGTCACCGCCAAGGGTTTGGCAGGCGGCCTTCCTCTGGCTGCCGTCACGGGTCGCGCCGAGATCATGGACGCCGCTCACGCAGGAGGTATCGGTGGTACCTATTCCGGTAATCCCGCTGCGTGCGAAGCGGCTTTGGGCGTGTTCGAGACGATCGAAGCCGAGGGCCTACTGGAACGGGCGCAGGTAATCGGGGACATCATGTTCCGTGAGCTGAGGGAAATTGCGGCCGACAACGACATCGTCGGTGAAGTTCGAGGCCGTGGTGCAATGATTGCAATCGAACTGGTGTACTCCGGGACGAAGAATCCCAACCGCGAGGCGCTGGCAGAAATCAACCGGTACTGCCATGCGCACGGCGTATTGACCTTGACCGCTGGAACTTTCGGGAACGTGCTGCGGTTCCTGCCGCCGCTGTCGATCAGCGATGAACTCTTGGCCGAGGGTCTTTCTGTTCTTCGAGACGCTTTCGCCTCACTCTGACCAACGCTTGCCTTTCAAAGCACTGACCGGCCACACAGCTTTTCGCTGAGTGAATGGTTTCTCGCCTTCTCAATCGCAACCAAAGGTGACACACAATGTCCACGCCTGTATTCCTGCACAGTCTCGTCGACGGCAACTGGCTCGATGGCGCGGGTGATGCGCTCACCAGCATCAACCCGGCTCATCCTGACCGCGTCGTAGCCGAGGGTTCGTTGGTCGGTCAGTCGGAACTCGATCGCGCAGTTGGCGCTGCGCAGACCGCGAAGCGCGGGTGGGCACGCACGCCGGCGCACGAGCGGGGCGCAATTCTCCTCTGTGCGGCGAAGGTCGTCGAAGATTCCGCTCCCGAGTGGGGTGCCGAGCTTGCCATGGAAGAAGGCAAGACCAAGGCCGAAGGTGTCGGAGAGGTCCTTCGGGCCGCGCAGATCTTGCGCTACTACGGAAACGATGCCGACCGCACCGCCGGCGAAGTTTTTTCCTCACCTCGCCGCGGCGAGCGAATTCTGGTCACTCGCAAACCTGTAGGAGTAGTAGGGGTAATTACCCCCTTCAACTTCCCGATCGCGATTCCGACATGGAAGATTGCTCCGGCGTTGACCTACGGGAACACTGTTGTCTGGAAACCTGCCAGCGCCGTCCCACTGCTTGCCATGCGTTTGGCTCAGGCGTTGGACGCTGCAGGTCTGCCGGCCGGCGTGTTGAATCTGCTCCTCGGTAACGGCGGGGTGGGGAACGCGATCGTCGAGCACGAGGGGATCGACGCGGTAACGTTCACCGGGTCCACCGGCATCGGACGCAAGATCGCCGCTGCCGGTGCAGGTCGTGGTGTGGCCGTACAGGCCGAGATGGGCGGAAAGAACGCGGCTGTCGTGCTCGCCGATGCAGACTTGGAACTGGCCGCGGAGCAGGTGATGTTCGGTGCGTTCCGGTCGACAGGTCAGAAGTGCACCGCGACTTCGCGACTCATCGTCGCCGAGGCAATTGCCGATGAATTCCTTGCCGAGCTCGGCAAGCGTGCGAACGCACTCGTTGTCGGAGATCCCCTCGCGGACGGCGTCGAAATGGGTCCGGTCGTGAACGCTGCGGCACAGAGTTCGATTCGATCTGGAATCGAACGAGCGGTCGAGCAGGGTGCGCGCTACGTCGGAGGCACGGACCGTGCCGACGCTGGGGTACCCGGTTCGGGCTTCTTCGTCCCGCCCACCATTCTCGAGGTCCAATCGAACCAGGACGATCTGTGGCGTGAAGAATTGTTCGGCCCTGTGCTGGCCGTGAAACGCGCCGGGTCGGTCGAAGAAGCATTCACCCTTGCAAACGATGGCGATTTCGGCCTGTCGGCTGCAGTTTTCACCCAGGACCTCACTCGGACCCTCGATGCTATCGACGAGATCGACGTGGGCATACTGCACGTCAATTCCGAGTCCGCCGGCGCTGACCCACACGTTCCATTCGGCGGTGCGAAGAAGAGCGGTTACGGACCCAAGGAACAGGGGCAGTCTGCTCGCGAGTTCTTCACCCACACCACGACGGTGTACCTGCGGGGCGGGGCACCTACTCAGTAGCCGTCGATTTCTGACCAGCTCGACTTCGACACTCACAAAGCCGTCTCCGTGGATGTCCGGTCGTAGCCCGGCAGCAAGCATTCAACGAAGCATGTTTGCTGCCGGCAGCGATTCTCTCGGAGCAACCAGATCCGGTATCCCCGGGATCTGGTCACAGTCTCAGCCGGCCGCTGGACCAGCGGCCGGCTGAGCCTATTGATGGGCTGAGTGCGGGACAGAGCACATAATGGAAGTTTTATTGTGATGAGACATCTCGACCAATTGCACCTTGGACTACTGCATGCCGATGGGATAGGTCCCGAGGTTGTGGATGCGGCTGCGTGGGTAGTCGAGGCGGCGGTGGGCGCGTGTACTGATCTCGATTTGGTGTGGACAGTTCTACCGGTCGGAAAGTACGCGCTGGCGACCAAGTTCGACGCGCTGCCGCGGGATACATTGCGAGCGTTGAGCGGACTAGAGGCGTGGATCTTAGGTCCCGATGACGCGCCGTCGCCGGACAACGGGGACGAATCGACCATCGGCCGCTCGATATGTCGATACTTCGACATGAACACCAATATCCTTCCGGCAAAAGCGATCCCACTCCGTAAGGCGGTTGTACCGACGATGGACCTCGTCGTTGTACGAGAGAACACCGAGGGCTTGTTCGTCGGCCGGAATGTGCACGCACTGGCAGGGGAGTCCGATACAGCAGATGTCGACGCGGCCTCGGTTCGCGAACCTGGACGGAGTGCATGTGAGCGCATCGCACATCGAGCATTCGGTCTCGCCGAGCGACGACGCAGTCGTGTCACTGTGGTGTGCCAGGCGACTGGTTCCGCGATGAGAACGGAATTGTTCAAAGCCGTCTGCACCGAAGTCGCGGCGCTGTATCCACAAGTCGAGGTGGACGAACGTCGAATGGACACCATGCATGTCGACCTCGTGCAGAGAAGTGAGAACTTCGACGTTGTGCTTACCGAAAATCTCAGCGGCGATGTTCTGTGCGACCTGACCGTTGCACTTTCCGGATCGGAACTCACAGCCCCTTCGCTCAGCTGTTCCGACGACAAAGCCATGGCTCAGGCGCGACATGGTTGCACGCCCGATGCCTTCGGACGAAATCGAGCCGATCCGACTGCCACGATTGCATCCGCGGCGATGATGATCCGTTGGCTGGGTGACAGGCGCCGACAGGCATGCCTGTCGGCGGCTGCCGACGTGATGGAAGGAGCGATCGAAGTCGTCAGCGCCGGCACTGCCGACGCAGGTAAAGCAACCACAATGCGGGTTGCCAGCCTCATAGTCGATGAGATCCGCGCTGCTCGTTCGACAGCACTCGGGACGATCGGTGGAGATCGACGAACTCAGCTCAGGATCGAGCGTGGCGAAGAACCTCGACCAGGGATCGTCAGGCCGTCGTTCCTCCGATAGCGCGTCCGATGGATTGGGCGATTATGTCGTGGTAGTCGACGATCGCACCGGTTGTTGCCCACTCCGACTGAGATAAATAGTTGACGATTCGTTTGGCTACGATCTTTTCGTCGACAGTCGGCGGCAAGAGCAGCGAGTTGATGGACACATCGATCCCGAGGTGATTTTGAGTGTCGATGTGGATCTCGCGCAACATCCAATCGACCAGGCGCCACAGTTTTGTTGTCGGCCTGGTGCCTGGATAGTCGACCACGATGAGCATTTGAGCCGGGTGAGCCAGGCGCGGAAGCAATTCGCAGATCTGGTCCCACACAGCGCTCTTGTGTTCTTCTTTGTCCCCGATCAGAAGATCCTTATTCGACGCAAGATATGCGAGACCTGTCATTGCATATCCCCAAGGCAAATCGACGTTCGACATTACCGTTGTGGTCCCGAGGTTTTCGAGCTCGTTGACAAGGTTGTTGCGTAAGCCTTCGCTGCTCGCCACGGTTGCCAGAAATTGTTCGTCTTCGTTGTAGCTCATGTGGATCCTCAGGAGAATTCTGCTGTTTCATTGGGCGCGCTGGGTAGGTGGCCCGGACCTGTACGTGCGGAAAGTCGAGTATCGAACCGGTGGGCGAGGGATGTGGCGTTCGACGGAGTGTGGATCAAGCTCAGGCTAGGGGCCCGTTAGCGCGAGTGAGATCGAGTAGTGCGCATCGCTCGCGCTGGACAGCATCCGAAATCGAACCGGGCTCGTAGTATCGCGCCTCGGCCAATCCTTCGGCGGCGTGTCTGATTATTCTGGCGCGGTCTGAATTCAGCCCGTCTCGCTCGAGGAGTTCGGTCCACTCGGCCGAATCCCGCCGTAAGATTTCCGAAACCCCGGGGATCATCTGGACGCTGTTCCACAAGGCTGCGGACCGATATGGATCTCCGTCTCGCTCATCGTCGGCCGTAATCACGCGTATGTACGCTCGGAGTACTTTGCCCGGGTAGTTCTCGCTGAGATCGACGTCGGTCAGAACGCGCGCGCGAAAGCTGTCGAGGGTGTATTCGGTGACTGCCAAAAGAAGCGCGTCTCTGCTACCGAAGTGGTGGAGGACTCCGCCCTTGGATACTCCGGCTGCCGTTGCGATATCCGCAACGGTGGCGGCAGAACCACGATTGGCCAGCACTTCCGCCGAAGTCTCCAGGATCAGACGTCGAGTCCGTGCTGCGTTCCGGATGCCGCTCTCACTGCTCGTCACTGGGTCTGCTTGGCGCCGGCGACAGGTGCCGAACAGGCGTAGTGATCTTCCGTCATGCACGCAGTCTAGCCGACCAACTGAATTGTTGTACAACCCGAATGGTCAATTGGATGACCGGCAGTTCGGGCGATCAAAGATTGGCACTGCAATCGGAGCGCAACAGTGCGGTGCCGGGCACGCTCCCGAATCGGCAGCTGCGCGACCCATCGACAGCAGTGAGCCCTCGGCCGGCTGCGGAGCGTGAATCGAAGATTCAGGATCCGATGTCGATATTGTCGACGAGACGTAACCGGAGGAATGGAATCGCCATTTCGCCGTGAATTCTTTTGGGCCCTATGCATCTTCCCGCGAGTACGCGGCCCCCATCACCGCAGAATTCGAACGCTGCTGGTCGACGCGAGGCTCATGGCTTTTGATTGTGTTCGATGATGTCGGAGTCATCGACGAAGACCAGCGTCCCCTCATCCAATGCGATGGCCCAGCGGCGCGGCACTGCCCAGTCCCGGCCTAACGCACTACCGGCGAGCACGTAATCGGCAAAATCCTCGACCAGAGTGCCGCCGGCTACATCACCGCTCGGCCGTCGAACCTGGACGATGTCACCAACGCTGATGGATCTTGCTGTGACATATACCGACTTGTTCATGGCGGTATTGAAACAGATGGCTGGACGCACCGGAGCCTCCGGCCTACGAGTAATGCTTCGCTGTGCTCCAGTCTCGTACTACATGTTCGTCGATGCGTACGGATCCGCGGTGCGCCGAGGTCAGGCCGAATCGACTGCGCTGCTTTCAGCGCGCTAGGAAACACCAAGTGGAACCGGGCCATCGGGGTGACGTGTCTACGGCGGTCGGCCGATCAATGTCCGAGCGGTTGTGACGTGCCCAAACCGGCGCTGAAACTTTGGCAATCGAACGATGTAACCACGTGGGTTGGTCTCTAGAGTCGCTGATATCCGACTACTTGGAGTAGGTGCCGATGCCCGGGACTGTCTGTCTCACGTTCGATTTGGATGCTGTGTCTCTGTGGATAAGCTCGCGTAGGCCGTCGACCCCGTCCGCAATATCCCGGGGTGAGTATGGACCCGAGGTCGGGTTGCCCCGGATCTTGAAGTTGCTGGCCCGCCACTCGATCGAAGCAACATTTTTCATCCCCGGAATGGTTGCAGAGCTCTACCCGGACAGTGTGCGGATGATTCAGGACCACGGCCACGAACTCGGCACCCATGGCGACACCCACGACAAGCTGGGTGGCGAGAGCCGCGAGAACGAGCGTCGCATCCTCGAACGAGGCATCGATCGGCTCGTGAAGGTGTCCGGAGAGATGCCCGTCGGGTTCCGGGCGCCGGCGTGGGATTTGTCGTTCTCTACGATCGAAAATCTCGCGGCACTTGGAATTCGCTATGACAGCAGCCAATTCGCCTCGGACTTTCAACCGTATCGCGCTCGTACCGGTGACAGGGTCGAGGACGGAGAGTGGATTCGCGGCGAGATCGGTTCGATCTGGGAGTTCCCGGTTGCCTGGGAGCTCGATGACGTGCCCTACTTTCTGGTCCAGCCCCCGGGGTACCCCGGGGGAGCCGACCCCAGGGTCGTCGGTCGGATATGGCAGGACGAACTCGACTACATGGTGGCCTACGAACCGTCCGGCACCTTCACCCTGACGATGCATCCCCAGGTCATCGGGCGTGGTCCGCGAGTACTGATGCTGGATCGCTTCATACAGCATGCGAAGGATCAGGGGTGCGAATTCGGCACGCTCAGAGGTCGATTGGATCGATTGGATGGTCAATGATCCTGCCGGTCGAAACGTAAGTCCATTCTCTACTTCAGAAAGATTTGATCCGCGATGAATGCACCCAAGAGTCCTGACTCCATCACAGTCGCTGCCGTGCAAATGGAGATGCGCCGTGAGTCCACCGTCGACGACTTCAAAGCGCACTTAGCCGACATCGTGCGTCAAGCAGTGGCGCAAGGCGCTGAGCTTGTCCTACTGCCGGAGTTGTCGACCTCGGGTCTTCTGGCGACTCATCGGGACGTGGACGAACTCACCGCTGCGGACATGAGTCAGGCATATCGCGACATCTTCCCCGCGGTGACGGAACAAGTGACGGCGATCTTCACTTCGCTGGCTGCTGAACACGGCGTGTGGTTGGCCGGAGGCAGCCACTGGCGGCAGGCCGAGGACGGGACGTACAGGAACACAGCGTTTCTCGCACATCCGGACGGTCGACTGGACTTCCAGGACAAGCTCCATTTGACATGGCCGGAGGTCGATCTCGGAACTACCCCGGGCGACCGGGTTGCACTCTTCGACGTACGCGGGATCAAGGTCGCCATCCAGACGTGTGCCGACATCGAATTTGCCGAGGTCACGCGAGCTTTGGTCGTCGCGGGCGCGGACGTTGTCCTGTGCCCGAGTTTGACCTGGAACAGCCGTGGAGCCACGCGCGTCGCGTCTTCGTGTCTGGCACGCTCGGTGGAGCAGCAGGTCTTCGTGGTGCAGTCTCCGATGATCGGCACATCGGACATCCCCCGCGGCGCCGCCTTGTTCGGCAAGGGATACGCACGAATCACAGTGCCGGTAGACCGCAGTTTCGGGGTCAACAGCGGTGTGATCGCATCCGCTGACTCCACGAACGAAGCCGTTGTCGTCGCGACGCTCGATATCGACAAGGGCCGTCGGAGCCGCGTCGATTCCGACAGTATCGGCATGCGCCACGCCCGCCCCGATCTGTATCGAGACTTGCTGATCGAGATGGCACACTGACCTGTCGCTCACTGGACCAAGCGTTTGCGGGGCAGCGTTCGCCGGATGAGGCCAGCGCTGCCCCGAAGCCGAGAGGAAGGGCCTGTTCAGGTGCAGGAGTACATCCACGTCGTTCGGTACCACGAGGTTGATCCGCAAAGCCACGTCTATCACTCTCGATACCTCGAGATCGCTGATGCTGGTTTCAGTGACTATCTCGCTGAACTCTTCGGAATGCCGTACTCGCATTTCGTCGACCACGAGTTCGACCCGGCCTTGGTGGTCACCACGATCAACTTTCTGGCGTCTGCTCGCTACGAGGACAGGCTCAGGGTCAGTGTGGAACCGACACGCGTTGGAAAGAGCAGTTTCGAGGCGATAATCCGGATCAACCGGGAGTCCGACAACGAGCAGATTGCCACTGTGACGACCACCTACGTCAATTACGATCTCCAGTCCGGGAGATCGCGACGGATCCCCGATCGTTTTGCTGCACTTCTTCGTTCTGGGATTGCAGATACAGCTTCCGCCTGAGATTGCACTGCTGCCTCTCCAGTGTGCGTGATCGAGCCAGCGAAACTGGCCACTTCGGTAACGAGTGAACAACTTTCGCGGTGATCCATTGGGCCGGCTAGATTTGGCCGAATCGAAGCCAGTGGTCCTCGCGGCGGCGGCGGCTGTCAGCGGGTCGGACCATCCCATGGCGCCTCTGTTCGTCGCATGTACAGAACTGCACGTCCACTCGAGACATCACACAATCCTGTGAGAGCGCTGTCACATCTAACGTTCACACCAGTTACCACTTCGAGGCACCCGCGAGGAGATTTGCCATGGGCCCAACTGACATCATCGAGGAAACGCTGCCGAATGCTGGTGAGGCAGACAGGCTCCTCGAGCAGTTGCTCACGTTCCCGCCAGAAGACCCTTACCCGCTCTTCGCTCGAGTGCGCGAGATCGCTCCGATCTACCGTCGCCCGGGTGGCGTCTGGACGTTGGCTCGGTACGAGGATATTGCTGTCGCACTTCGGGATCCGCGGTTCATTCGTGACTGGCGCGATATGGCGCGCCGGCAGTTCGGGGAAGACGTCGATCTCGATCGGCCACTCATTACCAACCGGCGCTGGAACTTCTCGCAGATCAACCCGCCCGAGTACATGCGAAAGCGCTCGGTATACGGGAAGTTCCTGACTCCCGCCGCGGTTGGGAAACTTCGACCGCAGTTGGAGCAGAGTGCCAACGAATTGCTCGATGCCGGCGCGGAACGCGGGCAGATCGAGATGGTGGCCGAGTTCAGCTACGGGATGACACTGACGCTCATCTGCGGGATTCTTGGGTTTCCGCCTCCCGAAGGTGGTGCCGCTCAGTTCCTGGAATGGTTCCGCGCGTTCGGCGACAGTTTTCAGCCGATCGTGACCGATGAGATCCTCGAAGAGGCCGACGCCGCGATTCTGAAGCTGAACGATCTCATGGGTGACCAGCTCGCCAAGATGCGGGAGAACCCCGGCGACAATCTCATCTCGAAGTTGATTGCAGCCGAGTACGACGGCGCGCCGCTGCCGGACGAGGAGATCATTTCCAACGCCATCCTTCTGTTCGGGGCGTCGGTGGGCACCACTGCGGACCTGATCTCCAACACGATCGTGTGTCTCCTACAGAACCCGGATCAGTGGGCGCTGTTGACGAAGGACCCGGAGGGGCTGGCGAAGGGTGCAGTCGACGAGTCCTTGCGCTACGACACCTCGGTGACGGTCAATGTCCCCAGCCGCCTCGCGACCGAGGACGTCGAGATCGCCGGCGTGACCATACCGGCCGGTGACGTCGTGGTGCCACTGTTTGCGGCAGGCAATCGCGATCCGAAAGTCTTCGACAATCCGGATACGTTCGACATCACCCGTAAAGGGTTGCCGTCCTTGAGTTTCGGTGGCGGACCCCACGTGTGCCCGGGTCAGCATCTTGCTCGCTCACAGGCCGAGATCGCGGTGCGCATTCTGGCCACCAGGTATCCCAACGCAAGGCTCGTCGACAGCAATCCGGAACGCAGGACGACAGCGCAGCAACGCGGTTCGGGTGCATTGCACGTCCAGCTCGCTTGATCCGACCGCGACCGAAAAGTTTCCAGGAGAGGAACGCAGACATGAGTTCAGCCACCGAGTTCGAACAGACACCGCTTTACCAAGAAGCGGACGAGATTGCGCGGCTGCTGCTGTCGGATCCGCCGGACGACCCGTACCCGCTCTACAACCGGCTTCGTGAGATTTCGCCGGTGCACCGGGTTTCCACCACCGGTGACTGGGTTGTTTCCGGGTACGACGTGCTCACGGAGGCTCTCCGTGATCCCCGCTTCACCCGCGATTTCGATGACCTCATGAAGCGTCAGCACGATGGCGATGTCGACTACTCGCGTCCGATCATCAAGCACCGGATCAGCCAGTTCAGCCACGCGAACCCGCCGACGTACATGAAGAAGCGTGCCGTACTGACGAAGTCGATCACCCCGACTGCGGTGAAGAAGCTCAGTGACGAAATCGAGGGCTACGTCAACGAACTCCTCGACGCGGCCGAGGCACAGGGCCAGACCGACATGGTCAAGAATTTCAGCAACGCGTTGACGCTGAAGCTGATCAGCCGGGTGCTGGGTTTCCCGTCACCCGAGGGTGATCCGGCATGGCTCCGAGCATTTGCTCCTGTGGGCCATACGTTTCGCACCAGCATCACCGAAGAGATGCTCGTCGAGGCCGATGAGGCAATTCTGAGCCTCAACCCGGTCATCACCGAACAGATCGAGAAGGTTCGCGCGAACCCGTCGAGCCCTGGCGACACCATGGTCACCCAGGTGCTCCAGGCGCAGGCCGAGGGAGCACCGCTCACCGACGACGACATCGTCGCGAACACGATCTTCATGTTCGGCGGAGCGTTCCATACCAGCGCCGCGCTGATTTCCAACGCGATCCTCACTCTCATGCAGCACCGCGATCAGTGGGACCTTCTGGTGAGCGACCCGGAAACTCATGCAAAGGGCGCCGTCGAGGAGACACTGCGCTTCGACACCGCAGTGCTCTCGAACCCGCCCAGTCGACTGGCTGTCGAAGACGTCGAACTCGGTGGGTTCACCATTCCTGCCGGCAGCATCATGATTCCGTTGTATGCAGCGGCCAATCACGATCCGCTGCGGTACGAGGACCCCGAGACCTTCGACATCACCCGTAAGGACATCCGGCCGCTCAGCTTCGGCGGCGGACCGCACGTCTGCCCCGGACAGCACCTTGCACGGCATCAGACCATCATCGCGCTGCGTATCTTGGCCAGCCGTTTCCCCGACATGAAGCTCGCGGCCGAAGATCCCCCGCGCGTCATCATGCCCCTCCAGCGGGAAGTCGGCGAACTTCAGGTGCGCTTCGCCTGATCCGAACGATCAACGTTTTCACCGTCCCGGCACTGCAACCAACCTGCCGTCGGCCCGGACTTACTACTGATGAAAAGGAAAGTCGATGACTATTGCCGGCACCCAAACTCCCATGCTCGGTCAGAGCCAGGAGGAGGATGACCTGGTCGATCTCGCACACGACTTCGCGGCCAAAATACTTCGCCCCAATGCGGCCAAGTACGAGGAGTCCGACGAGTACCCGCACGAGATCGTCCGTCAAGCAGCTCGGATCGGCTTGGCAGCGTACGACCTGCCGGAGGAGTACGGCGGCGGCGGTGTCACCTCGATGCGCACCGTCGTCCGGGTCGAGGAAGAGCTCTGTTGGGGCGATGTCGGCCTGAAGGGCACCTTCCGCTGCGGAAGCTTCTTCTCCAAGCCGGTTCTGCACCTCGGAAACGAAGAGCAGAAGCAGCGCTGGATTCCTCGGGTGTGCACGGACGACCCGGCCCTGGGCGCGACTGCGGCTACCGAACCGGAAGCTGGGTCCGATGCCGGCGCGATGCGCACCACGGCGAAGCGAGTAGACGGTGGTTACGTCCTCAACGGCCAGAAGATGTGGATCACCAACGCACCGCAGGCCGACCTGTACAGCGTGTTCGCCACGACGGCACCCGGCACCCGTTCACGCGGGATCACGGCATTCGTCCTCGAGAAGGGTGACGAGGGCTTCACCCAGGGCAAGCCGATCGCCAAGATGGGTCAGAACTCGATCCCGGCGGCAGAGCTCGTGTTCAAGGATTGCTTCGTCCCGGAAGACCGGAGACTCGGTGACGAAGGTGCTGCTTTCCGCGGACTGATGACGGTGTTCGACAAGAGCCGTCTGATGGTTGCCGCGAGCGGACTCGGTATTGCTCGCGCGGCCGTCGAATATGCCATCGACTATGCGAAGCAGCGTAAGACCTGGGGCAAGGCCATCCACAGCTACCAGGCCGTGTCGTTCCGAATCGTCGACGCCAAGATGAAGCTCGAGCAGGCGCGTCAGCTGTCCTACTACGCTGCGTCGCTGTGTGATGCCGGCAAGCCCTTCTCGGCAGAAGCGGCCATGGCCAAGGTTGCCGCATCCGAGGCTGCGATGTTCGCCACCTGGGCCTGCATCCAGACCATGGGCAGCTACGGCTACTCCCGTGAGTATCCGGCCGAGCGCTGGTTCCGCCAGGCCAAGCTCGAGGAGATCTACGAGGGCACAAGCGATATCAACCGCTTGGTCATCGCTCGCAGCCTGTTCGGACGCGAGGACTCCTAGTGACCGAAGCATTGATCGTCTCCGCCGCGCGCACAGCCGTCGGGCGTTCGTTCCGCGGGTCGCTCGTCGACGAGCGGCCCGAGGATCTGGCTACGTTCGCTGTCAAGGAGGCTTTGGCGGCGGTACCCGGCCTTGATCCGTCGGAGGTCGACGACGTCATCGTCGGCGCTGGTGTGGTTGCCGGCATGCAGGGTGACTGCATCGGCCGACGTGTCGCGTTCCTGGCCGGAATGACGGAAGTTCCCGGGATCACGGTCCAGCGGCTGTGCGCCTCGGGGCTCGATGCCATTCGACTGGCTGCCCAGGCAATCCGCTCGGGTGAAGCAGACGTCGTCATCGCTGCCGGCGTCGAGTCGACGTCGACCACCACCGATCCCCAGATCTTCCACCCGGCGCTGCAGCGTGATCACTACTACTGGTCGATGGCCGAGACGGCCGAGAACGTCGCCGAGCGTTGGAACATCTCGCGCGACGCGATGGACGCGTATGCGCAGCAGTCTCAGGAGAGAGCTGTGGCCGCTCAGGCTTCCGGCTTCTTCGACCGTGAGATCAGCGCGTACACGACGAGTGACGGAACGGTGTTCGCGACCGACGAGTGCCCGCGAGCGGGGTCGACTATCGACAAGCTTTCGCAGCTCAAGCCGATTGTCCGCGAGGACGGTCGGGTCACGGCAGGCAACGCCTGCCCGGTCAACGATGCGGCTGCGGCCGTCGTGGTCATGAGTGACAAGAAGGCGAAGGAGCTCGGCATCACGGCTCGAGCTCGCGTCGTTGCGTCCGCGGTGACCGGACTCGACCCCGCGATCATGGGCGTCGGACCGGTGGAAGCAGTTCGAAAGGCGCTGAAGAAGGCTGAGCTGACTATCGACGACGTCGACGTGGTCGAGCTCAACGAGGCGTTTGCCGCTCAGGTACTGGCGGTTGCCGGTGAGTTGGGGATCGATCCCCACGGGTCGAAATTGAACCCGCACGGCGGAGCTATTGCGCTGGGACACCCGATCGGCGCTACCGGGGTTCGGATGATGGCGACCCTGATCAACGGGTTGGAGACCGTCGGCGGTCGCTACGGGATCGAGACGATGTGTGTTGGCGGCGGCCAGGGCGCGGCAATGATTGTGGAGAGGGTGGGTTAAATGCGACTCGAGGGACACACTGCATTCGTCACCGGAGGTGGCGGTGCGTTGGGAACGGCGATGGCACAGCGTCTGTCGGCCGAAGGCGCCGCCGTCGTGGTGACCGATATCGCCGAGGAGCGTGCCGAGAGCACGGCTACCTTGCTCCGCGACGCAGGCGGCCGGGCTTCGGCAGTCGCTCACGATGTCACCAAGCGCGACTCGTGGCAGGCCGCTCTGGATGCTGCCGAAAAGGAGTTCGGCCATGTCGACATCGTGATCAACAATGCCGGCGTCGTACGCGACCGAACTGTTGCCAAGATGTCCGAGGACGAGTGGGACACCGTCATCGCGATCCATCTTCGTGGCGCGTTCCTGGGTTCGCAGCTCGGTCTGCTGCGTATGACCCGCGGCTGGGGTCGCATCATCAACCTGAGTGCGCCCGGCGGAGGCTTCGGCCAGGCGAACTACAGTGCGGCCAAGCACGGCATCCGCGGCTTGACGCGATCCTTGGCGCGTGAATCCGCACGCCAGGGCGTTCTCGCCAACTGCGTTGCGCCCGGCGGTATCGATACGCCGATGCTGCGGACGATGCCACCCGAGCGTTTCGCGGCTGCGGAACAGCAGATTCCGTTGAAGCGCTTCGGCACCCCGCAGGAAGTCGCTTCGGTCGTGGCCTTCCTGGCCTCCGACGACGCAAGCTACATCAACGGCCAGACGATCTCGGTCGATGGCGGCGTCAGCGCATGACAGTCACGGATGTGTCCTCGTCTCCGGTCGCTGGTGGTACCCGCGATCTCGGTCCCCTTTTCAATCCGAAGTCCGTCGTGATCGCCGGTGCGTCCGACGTGCCCGGCAAGTTCGGATACGCGGTTGCCCGCGGCGCGCTGGTCAGTGAGCACCGACGCCGCGTGTTTCTGTTGAACCGTGGCGCCGAGACAGTGGCTGGGCGTCCCGCCTACCGGACGTTTGCCGACCTCGGTGAAGCTCCGGATCTGGTGGTTCTGGCTACTCCGGCGGCCACAGTTCCCGACGTCGTCGACGAAGCCCTCGCCGTCGGCGCCCGTGCGTTCCTCGGTCTGACCGCTGGGATCACCGATGACGTCGAGAAGGCTGTCGCGGCGCGCATCCGAGAAGCGGGTGCGGTGCTGATCGGCCCCAACTGCATCGGGCTGGCGGACGCGGAGTCCGAGCTGGATCTCTACGCCTGGGGGCGATTCAACTCCGGATCCGTCGCGGTCCTGTCACACAGCGGCGCATTGGGTATGGACATGGCTCGCGGCGTCTCCGACGCGGGCTTGGGCGTCTCTCGCATCGTTTCCATGGGAAACTGCGCGGACCTCGGGCCCGCGGACATGGTTCGAGACCTCATCGACCATGAGGCCACTCGCGTGATCGCTGTGTACTGCGAGTCCCTCGGTGACGGCCGGGATTTCCTTCGCGCGGCAGAAGAAGCACGCGAGGCCGGGAAGCCGGTGGTCGCGTTGGTGGCCGAGCCGACGGACGCTACGGCTCGGGCAGCAATGACGCACACGAGAGCGCTTCTCAGTGACGGTCGTGTGGTGCAGGCCGCGTACAGCGCCGCGGGCATTCTTCAGGTGCACTCGATCGCGGACATGCTCGACACGGTCCGCGTGCTGGCTGCACCGAGACGGCCTCGGGGCCGTCGCATCGGAGTTGTCAGCGAGGGCGGCGGACCGGGCATCATGGCTGCGGACGCCATGGCGCGAGCAGGATTGGACGTCCCCGAGTTCAGCCCGGCACTGCAGGAGCGCCTCGGTGCGATTGTGCACGAGGTTGGCTCGCCGGCGAACCCCGTCGACATCGGTTCGGGGGGAACGGTTTCGGCCATCTCCAACGTTGCGGCGACGGTCATGGAGTCCGGCGAGGTCGATGCCGTCGTGATCACCGGTCTGGGCAGTTCGTCCGACTTCTACTTGAAGGAAGTCGATCGATCGGATTCTGTTGTCGGGCGCATGATCGGCCCCTTGCCTGAAGCCGGTGAACTCGACGGGCTGCGGCAGAACGCACGCAACGACCACGCAGGGGCTCAGGTCTACGTCGATGCGTCCAGCAAGACCGGAGTGCCGGCCTACGGTGCATTCTTCGATCCCGCGTTGCCGACCGCGAGCATCATCGAAGCCGGCGGGTCCCCGGTCTTCCGTTCAGTCGATTCGGTAGCTCGGGCAGTCGGTTTGGCCGTGAAAGCCGCCGAGGGCTGCCACTCGATCCCGGAATCTCTCGTCGCAGGCGAGCCTTTGCCCGACACAGACTACTTCACCGTGCGTCAGTTCCTGACCGAAGCAGGCATAACCTTCGCGCGGGCCTCTTCGGTCACGTCGTTGGAGCAGGCGCAGGCAGCGGCTGCCGAACTGGGCTATCCCGTCGTACTCAAGGCGTTGGGCTCGATGCACAAGTCGGACGACGGCGGAGTCGCACTGGGATTGTCCGGCCCGGAAGAGATTGCGGAAGCATTCGGTCGGATGGCTCACATCGGCTCG
Organism: Rhodococcus sp. (in: high G+C Gram-positive bacteria); assembly: GCF_023264675.1. Lineage (GTDB taxonomy): Bacteria > Actinomycetota > Actinomycetes > Mycobacteriales > Mycobacteriaceae > Rhodococcoides. Next base: position 48,826 of record NZ_JAHFVG010000018.1, on the reverse strand, counting down.
GAGACCTACTCGGTCGAAGAAATGGTGTCGTCGAGCGGTGCGGTGGAACTGATTCTCGGGGCTCAGGTCGATCACCAGTTCGGTCCTACCGTGCTGGTGGGAATGGGCGGCGTCTACTCGGAACTGTTGGACGACGTCGCGGTGCAGTTGGCACCCCTCGACGTCGATGCTGCCGAGCAGCTGATCCGCTCGCTTCGAGGAATCTCCCTCTTGACCGGTCATCGTGGGCGCCCAGCTGTTGCTCTCCGCGCCGCCGCGGAGGCGCTGTCGCGTCTTTCTGTGGTCATAGCTCGGACTCCAGGAATCGAGGACATCGAAATCAACCCGCTGCTCGTAACCGCGGACGGCGCAACCGGACTCGATGGCCGCGCGGTTACTTCCGACTGACTGCGCATGACACCGTACGAGCATTTCAACCACTTGGAGGACCAATGAACGTCGAACTCGATCGCACGATGTGTGTGTCTGCCGCAGAATGCATCAGGGCCGCCCCGACTGCGTTCGCGCAGGACGATGACGGAATCGCGTATGTCACGGATGCCACAGATGCGTCCGAGGACGCTCTGCGGTCGGCCGAAACCAACTGCCCGGCGATGGCCATCCGCGTAACCGCGTAGGGCGGCTGGGTTCAGCAACCGATCAGTAGTGGTGATACCCGCCGCTGCGAGCCCGAAGTGAGGAGAAGAGAAAATGCCCTACATCATCAGTGAAGCGTGCATCGACATCATGGACAACTCCTGCATCCAGGTGTGCCCCGTCGACTGCATCTCCGCGCACGGGCGGATGCGGGTCATCGACCCGGAATCCTGCATCGATTGCGGAGCCTGTGTGCCCGAGTGCCCGGTGGAAGCCATCTACCCCGATGACGAACTCCCCGATGCGCTTTCGGAGTTCGTGCAGATCAACGCGGCGGTGTTGGAAGGAACCGAGCAGGTCGATGCCTTGGTCGACGCCTACGCCAGCGCTCACAACGTGTCGAACACACCCGCCGAAGGCAAGTGACGTGCGAGCACGGCGCGAGGGTGCGCAATGACAACCGAGTCGACTACCGCTGATCTCGTGACGATCGGTGCCAGATCGAAAGCGCGGCGCCTACGCGTCGAAAAGGGTGTAGTGCTGCGGTTTCTCGATGCGTTGGGTTCCCCGGTGGAAGACGAGGGCGTCGAAGTGACGGTGCCGCCGACGTTTCCGACGACGCTGCAATTGCCGGCCCCGGGGCTGAACCTGATCGACCCGGCAAGAATTCTGCACGGCGAGCAGGAGTACATCTACGAGCGTCCGTTGCGCACCGGAGACGAGCTGACCTGCGTCGCCGAGGTTGCCCAGGTCACCGAGAAAACCACGCGGTTGGGAAAGGTGACGGTTGTGGTGATCGAAACTACGGGCCGAGACGATGACGAGAACCTGGTATTGACCGAACGCATGACGTTGATCGTCCGATGAGCGAGAACACGCAACTTCCCGACCTGCAGCACCCGCCGATCACGCGCTTGGATCTGATCAAGTACGCCGGGGCGTCGGGAGACTTCAACCCGATCCATCTGGACGAGGACACCGCCCGCAAAATGGGCCTCGACGGGATCATCGCGCACGGGATGTTGAGCATGGGCCTGCTGGGCCAGTACGCCGGCAGTGTCGAGGGCGCCGCCTTCGTGCGGCGTCTTTCGGTCAGGTTTCGGGCAATGGTCAGGGTCGGCGACGTGCTGACCTGTCGGGCACGAGTTCTGTCCGAGACCGAGGACGGCCAACGGCTCGAGATCTGGGCCGAAACGCAACGGGGAGATGTGGTCGTGACCGGCGAGGCCGAGATCATCCGTGACCACGCTGCCCAGATTTCCTGATAGCGCCGTCAGGGCTTACCGAAACAAGAGGCTGCACACCATGAAGACCAACTCGAATTGTCTCGGCAAGCTTCACGGCTTTGCCCGGGTTGTCAGGCCCGAACCGGGCGACAACGCTACGACGTACGCCCGCGGAGGAATGAAATGACTGAAACACTGCGGCGGATCGCGGTAATCGGGGCCGGCCCGGCTGGGTTTTTTTCGACCGAGGCTCTGTTGGCCGAAGGGTTCGAGGTTGATCTTTACGACGCCCTCCCAACGCCATTCGGTCTCGTGCGCGCGGGCGTGGCACCGGACCATCCCAAGATCAAGCTGATCACGCACCGCTACGAAAAGACCGCTACGCACCCAGGATTTCGGTTCTTCGGCGGCGTGAAATTCGGTCGGGACGTGACGCGGGGCGAACTGTTGTCTCGGTACCACGCGGTCATCTATGCCGTCGGGACGTCGAGCGACAACCGCCTGGGGATCGCCGGTGAGGACTTGTCGGGCTCGCACTCTGCAACCGAATTCGTTGCCTGGTACAACGGCCACCCGGACCATGCCGCACTGGAGTTCAACCTTTCCGGGGACTGCGCGGTGGTCATCGGAAACGGGAATGTGGCGATGGATGTCGCCCGCATGCTCATGCTGGATTCGGCGACGATCGCCCGAACGGACACTGCAGACCACGCAGTGCATGGGCTCGATGTCGCCGGAGTCAAGCGAGTGGTGGTTCTGGGCCGGCGCAGCCCAGCCCAAGCCGCTTTCACCAATCCGGAACTGCTCGAACTCGGCGAGCTGAGCGAGGCCGATGTGATCGTCAGGCCGGAGGAAGTAGTTCTGGATGCGGACTCGGCCGCCTGGCTCGAGGAGCACGGGGACCGCAACGCGCGACGTAATGTCGAGATTCTCACCGAATACTCGCAGCGAGTGCCGCAGGGCAAGCCGCGTCGGATCGAATTGCGCTTCCTGACCTCGCCGGTGGAGCTCGTGGGCGCCCAGGACGGATCGTCGGTGACCGGAGTTCGTGTGGCACGCAACCGAATCGAGACCGACGAGAACGGAAATCTCGTGGCGATCGCCACGGGTGAGGAAGAGATCATCGATTGCAGCCTGGTGTTGCGTTCGATCGGCTATCGCGGACGTCCGTTGCCCGGGGTTCCCTTCGACGAGCGGCGCGGACTGATCAGCAACGTGGACGGCCGTGTATCGGACGGTGAGGGCGGACACCTCGCCGGAGAGTACGTCGTGGGCTGGATCAAAAGAGGCCCGTCGGGGGTGCTGGGCACCAACAAGAAGGACGCGGCCGATACCGTCGGGCGACTGCTCGAGGACGCTGCCGCCGACCGACTCAACGAACCGTCATCCGTGGCAACCGGGGACGACATCGAGGCCTGGCTTCGTGTCCGGAACCCGGGAATTGTCACCTGGGACGGATGGAAAGCGATCGATGCGCACGAGAAGGCAGCCGGGGTCCCGGGAGAACGTCCGCGCGTCAAAGTTGTCGATGTAGCCGAAATGGTGCTGATCGCGCAGCGGACGAGCTCCGAACCATCCTGATCCTGCACGCACGCGGTTTCGGCCGGGCTACCTGCAAGTTCCACGCCGATCGGCCTTGTTCGACTTACAACCCGTTGTCCAAAGTTGGTGAAATTTGTAATTGCTCCGGACTCTTCGGAGAGGGAATGTGACTCGCATGACATCAAGACGTGTAGGCCTTCACCGAGTTTTCGAGCGCGGGTTGCCTTCCATGACAAGCGAAGCCGCCTCTGTTCGGGCCCGGCGGGCCAGGATGCTGGCAGGCGCGACGCTTGTGGCCATCGGTCTCGCCGCCTGCAGCAGCACCGACAGTGGGGCTTCCGGTCCGCTTTCGGCGGAGGACGCAGCCGCAGTGGACCAGGCGAAGGTCGAGGTCGAGAACTACACCTCGAACCCACCGTTGGTCGTCGAACCGTTGTCGAAGGCCCCCGAGAAGGGGATGAAAGTCGCCTCGGTGACCTGCACGGTCAACTCCTGTCACCCCGGCCAATTCGAAGAGGCCGCCACCGCTCTCGGTTGGGAAAGCACGGAGTACACCTACGACCTGGCGCAGGGCCCATCCGGTTTCGTGACGGCCGTGCGGCAGGCGTTGCAGGCCAAGCCCGAGGCCTTGGCGATCTTGTTCGTGTACCCGACGGACGTAATTGCTGCTGAGATCGAGCAGGCGAAGGCCGACGGGGTTGTGCTGGTCGATGTGGCGTCCGCCCTCGAGGCGCCGCCGGAAGGCTTTGTCTCGTGCGTCAATTGCGCGCCCGTCCTCGCCGCCAACGGCAAGGCGGAGGCTGCGTTCATCACAGCCGACGCCGGAGCGGCGACCGAGGTCGGCGTTGTGGGGGACAAGACGATCGACGCCAACCGTATTGCGGGTGGGGCAACGACGGACGAGCTCGCACGGATCTCGCCGAACACGGCAGTCCACGACATCAACGTCGGTTACGCAAAGACCCCGCAGGAGAATTCGCAGACGATCATCGCCGCTCTGCAGCGAAATCCGAACATCGACTACCTGGCATTCCAGTCTCCCGACCTCATGCCAGGGGTAGATCAAGCACTGGGGGCTGCAGGGTTGTCGGACAGGGTCAAGGTCGTGAGCATCGACCCATCGGGAGAATCGCAGGTCGCGCAACTGGAGCAGGGTATGCCGAATGTCTGGATCGGCGGCGACGGGCCTGCCTACTGGTGGCGTGCAGCCGATGCGTTGGCACGGAATTCGGTGGGCGACCGAGTCGATCCCGCGCCCGTGGCTTCGATTCGCGTGATCACCCAGGACAACCTGCAACTGGACATGTATGCGCCGCCGAACTACAAGGCTGCGTTCCAAACAGCTTGGGGCGTCGGCGGTTGAGCGCCGAATGCGGTTTCGGGCGTAGCGCAGGGCTCGGTTCGACTACGTGGAGTGGATGGGTTATCCGATGACGAAACTTTCGGTACGAGGTGTCTCGAAGACATTTCAGGGTCAGCGCGCACTCCAGGACGTCAGCTTCGACTTGCGAGCGGGTGAAATTCATTGCCTGCTCGGGCAGAACGGCTCCGGCAAGTCGACGATGATCAAGATTCTGGCCGGCTACCACTCGCCGGATCACCAGTCGGGAGAGGGTTTTCTCGACGGCAAGGCTTTCGAGCTCGGTTCGGCGTCGTCGGCCCACGAGGCCGGTTTGCGGTTCATCCACCAGGACTTGGCTTTGATCGACGACCTGACGGTGGTCGACAACCTGGCACTCGGCGGCGGTGGCTACGGAGGACGTTGGTGGTTGTCCGATCGGAAGGAGCGTCGTAGGGCGCAGAAGATCCTGTCCGAGTACGGCATCGAGTTGGACGCCGGGCAGCCGCTGATGTCCTTGACCCCGGCACAGCAGACCATGACGGCGATTGTTCGGGCGCTCTACCACGGTGATGCTGCCGCTGGTGTGTTGGTGCTCGACGAGCCGACGGCTTCTCTGACGGCTCAGGACAAGGATCGCTTGTTCGCGATGCTTCGAGACGTGAAATCCCGTGGGGGAACGATTTTGTACGTCACTCACCGGCTCGGTGAGGTCTTCGAGTTGGCTGATCGGGTCAGTGCGCTCCACGACGGCCACATGGTAGGTACGCGAGACGTCGAAGGACTCGACCACGACGGATTGGTCGAAATGATTCTGGGACGGCCACTCGAGGACCTGTATCCGGAAGCGGCAACGCCGCCGCAGGCCGAGGTCGTGCTCGAGGTCAAGGGTTTGCGCGGCGGCCGACTCCTCGATTTCTCCGGTTCGGTGCACGCGGGGGAGAAGGTTGGCATCGTCGGCGTTGCCGGGTCCGGAGTCGAGGAAGTCCTACCGCTGATCTATGCCGCACGTAAGAAGGCGGGAGGCGAGGTTCGTTTGAGCGGGAACGCCATCGATCCTCGTTCGCCGGCCGAGAGCATCCGGCACGGTCTAGCCTTTGTCCCGGGTGACACCAAACGGCTTGGTGGAGTCCAGGATTGGACACTACGCGAGAACATCACCCTTCCCAAGATCGTGGGCCGCGGGCCGCTGCACTGGCTGGGAGGTCGCGACGAAGGAGCTGACGTTGCGCCGTTCCTCGATCAGGTCGAGGTGAAACCGCGCGATCCCGAGGCCGTGCTGTCATCGCTGAGCGGCGGCAACCGGCAGAAGGTGATGATTGCCCGCTGGCTCCGCGCCAAGGCGCAGGTCTTCCTGCTGGAAGATCCCACCGCTGGCGTCGACGTCGGGGCGAAAAGCACGATCTACGAGGCGCTCAACCACGTGGTCGCCGACGGTGCAGCCGTCATTTTTGTTACATCCGATCTCGAGGAGGCCTGTGGAGTGTGCGACCGAATCTATGTCGTGCGAGAGGGCCGAGTCGGTACATCACTGAGTGGCGAGAAGCTGACAGTCGATCACCTACTTCGAGAAATGCTGAGAACGAACACACCATCGGCCGAAAGGGCCAGCCATGTCTGAAGTGATCGACCCCCACGAGGTACGAGCGGCCGGCGAGCCGGGCAAGGTTCCCCCGTCCGAGAGCCCGGCACGCACGGGCGGATTCAAACAGATCGGAATCGGGCGCTTCTCGGGCATCGTCGCGTTCGTTGCGATGCTCGTGTTGTTCTCGCTCTGGGTGCCGGAGTCCTTCCTCACCAGCTCGACGTGGAGCACCATTGCGGGCTCCAACGCGATCATCGCTTTGCTTGCGCTCGGGCTGCTGGTGTCGCTGGCGGCCGGCGCCTACGACCTGTCGTTCGCCCAGAACGCCGGTTTCTCCGCCATCGTGGTCGGCTTGCTCATGACGCAGGGACCCCAGTTGGGTGTCGTCCCAGCCATTCTGGTGACACTGGTGATAGGCACGCTCGTCGGTGCCTTCAACGGTTGCCTGGTCGGCTTCCTCGGCGTCGACAGCTTCATCGCGACGCTCGGCACGGTGGCGCTCCTGCAGGGCGGCGCGGCGTTCATCTCCTCCGGTGAGTACGTCGGACCGTTCTCGAGTTCGTTCACGGCAATCACAGGGCAGTCGTTCTTTGGTGTCCCGATCATGTTCGTGTACGCGCTGATCGGTGCCGTCATCGTGTGGTACGCACTCGAGCACACCCCGCTCGGTCGTCGGTGCTTCGCCAGCGGTGCCAACCCGGATGCCGCGCGACTGGCAGGCATCCGAACCAGGCGCTTCGTAATCGGCGGCCTTGTGTTCTCGGGTGCGATGGCCAGTCTCGCCGGCGTTCTCCTTGCTTCGAGCCTCAACTCGGTGAACCAGAACATCGGCCCGCAGTACATGCTGCCGGTGTTCGCCGCAGCATTCCTGGGCACAACCCAGTTCAAGCTCGGACGGTTCAACGTCTGGGGCACGTTCCTGGCGGTCTACCTGCTGGGCACCGGTGTGCAGGGCCTACAGCTCGCGGGTGCAGAAGTGTGGGTCACCAACGTCTTCAACGGCGCTGCACTGATTATCGCGGTTATTTACGCACGCAACCTCAATCAGCGACGTAAACGTCGTGAGGTCGAAGCTTCCGAGAGCTGAGTGGACTGTGTCCTCTTGGTTTGTCCATGTTTCTGTAATTACTGGAGAAGGATGTAATGAGCACAGACAGTAATCCCGTCGAGCGTAGCTACGGGGCCATCGATATCTTGATCAATCCGTGGACCGAGCACGAGGCCAACGATCCGTCGCTGGATTCGGGCTTCTTCGACAAGGTCGGGTTTCCTCCGGGAGATCGTAATGGCGTATCGATCGAGGAGATGCTGCGTCGTTTGGACGTCGGCAACATCGAGGGTGCGTTGTTGGTCGCTGCGAAGAACGGTGACCTGCGGATGAAGGGATCTTCGCACTGGCCGATCGAGCGGGTGGCGGAGTATTGCGCGCAGGCTCCTGATCGTCTGTTCGGCTTGGCGGGCATCGATGCGAGCCATATCAGCGAGAGTTTGCGTGATTTGGAGCGGTCGGTGAAGGAGTTCGGCTTTGTCGGCGCTCACCTGTTGCCGCATTGGTTCGATGCGGCTCCTGATCACGCGAAGTTCTATCCGTTCTATGCCAAGTGTGTGGAACTCGATATCCCGATCATGATGCAGGTCGGTCATTGCTTGGACTACATGCGCGACCGGATTCTTCCGTCGACGGGTCGTCCGATCACGTTGGATCGCATTGCGATCGACTTTCCTGATCTGCGTTTGATCGGTATCCATGTGGGTTGGCCGTGGGCGCAGGAGATGGTGGCGGTGTCGTACAAGCACAAGAACGTGTTCGTTGCCGGTGATGCCTATGCGCCGAAGTACTGGCCGCCGGAGTTCGTGCACTTCGCGGATCGCTGGCGTCCGGAGAAGGCGTTGTGGGGCAGCGATTGGCCGGCGGTGGATCCGACTCGTTCGGTGCAGGAGGTCGATCAGCTCGGTATGCGTGAGGAGTCCAAGCGGATGTTCCTGCGGGACAACGCGATCAAGCTCTTCAAGTTGGAGGGTCGCCTCCGCGGCACCACCGCGCTACCGGAAAGCAGCAACCTGAGCTAGAGAAGGACGCTGCACGGCTTCACCGACGATGCCGCCGATCGATCAGTCTTGCTGATCGATCGGCGGCATCGCGCGTAGTACGAGAACCCCGCCCAAGCACGCCGGTAGGGAGGGACGATTCTCGGTCAGTCTGCCTCCCGAGGCAGACGTACGAGCATCGGGTCGAATTCTTCGCCCTCGCGATACACATCGTTGAAGAGGCCGGTGGCCTCCGCGCTGAGCAGGACAGGATCTGCCGCCCAGACTGCCCCGACCCCGGAATCGACCCCGGACACATCTCGCGAACCGAGGTCGGCAGTGGCGATGTCGATCCGGATGCCGTCCTCGTCGAAGGGATCGGCGATGGATACCGTTGCACGGTTGTCGCGCAACGAAAGCCAGGGGTCGGCGATCCGTACATAGAGAAGACCGTGGTGCCCCGACAGCCGAACATCTCCACGGAACTTCCACACTGTGCCGCCGTCGTCCGCTCTCGCCGATTCGGCCCATTCGTAGACGAACTCCTCCGTCTTGGACAGTGTTGCGCCGTCGGTGACCGAGCCGTGGCCGTCTGGCATTCGGAATATGTAGTCGATGAAGCTCCGTTTGATCCCCCAGCTCAGGCTTGGTGACGGCGTCTCGTTTTCTGGCATCTTGTCTACCTCTCGTAGGAACGTGACGGTCATCGATGTGTCCCGCGAGACGCAATGATGGAGAAGCTGATTGGCTTTGATCGCCCAGACTAGTTCGGGTCAGGAAGTCGGCGCCTGTCGATTTTCCAAGAAGCCGGTGCCGGTTGGTGTTTTCTATAGTTGTCCAGATCACACTGGCTGCCCATGCTTGTCGCTCAGGGCAGCCGGTGTGGACGTTGTGTAGACCTCTCGTCAGTTTGCCCCCGGAAAGCGGTCGCTTTCACGAAACATTGAGAGGCAATGATGGAGCTTCGTACAAGGGCTGCGGTCGCCGCGGTAGCGATTCTGCTTTCGCTCGGATCGGTGGCGTGCAGCAGCACCGACGGCGGCACGGACGGTGGATCGAACTCGGCGCAGGACGCGGCAGCATTGGACCAGGCAAAAGCAGAGGTCGACGAGTACACCGCCAACCCTGCGTTGGTCGTCGAACCACTGTCGCGGGTCCCCGACAAAGGAATGAAAGTCGCCTCGGTTACCTGCACGGTGTCGTCCTGCTACCCGGGTCAGTTCACCGCAGCAGCGGAGGCACTGGGGTGGGAAAGCACCGAGTACACCTACGACCTGGCGCAGGGTCCGTCGGCTTTCGTGGCGGCGGTGCGGCAAGCGTTGCAGGCCAAGCCCGAGTCGTTGGCCATCCTGTTCGTGTACCCGATCGACGTCATTGCCGATGAGATCGAGCAGGCGAAGGCCGATGGGGTGGTGCTGGTCGATGTGGCTTCCGCACTGGACGCGCCGCCGGAAGGCTTCATCTCCTGCGTCTACTGCAATACCGCATTGGCGGCCTACGGCAAGCTGATGGGCACTGTCGCTGCTGTCGATGCGGAAGGCAACAGCGAGTTCGGCGTCGTGGGGGACAAGACCTTGGACGCCAACCGCATCTCGGGTGGTGCGACGGTCGAAGAGCTCCAACGGGTCTCACCCAATGCCGAGGTCCACGAGATCAATGTCGGCTACTCGAAGACGCCGCAGGAGAATGCGCAGACGGTCATCGCTGCTCTTCAGCGAAATCCGAAGATCGAATACCTCGTCTTCCAGTCACCTGACCTCATGGCGGGCATCAAGCAGGCTTTGGGTGCGGCAGGGATGGCCGACAAGATCAAGGTCGTCAGCGTGGGGCCCACATCGCCCGACATGCTGATGGAGATCGAATCCGGGTTCCCCAACACGTGGGTTGGCTCGGAGGGCGAGTCGATCGCATGGTCCGCCGTGAATCAGATCGCACGCCACTCGGTCGGTGACCCCGTCGATGCGGTGGCGCCCACGACCAACCGGGTGATCACCGTCGACAACGCCGAGCCGGAAATGTACGTGCCTCTGAACTACCGTGAGGCTTTCACGTCTGCCTGGGGCGTCGCCTAGCAGTATCGATCTCGTCGCCCGGTCGGATGGCATGCAGCCACTCCGGTCGGGCGACGCGCCTCGTCGATACGAATGTGCGGTATCGCTCGGTAGATTCGCCAATTCTCGAGGCCGAGTTGGGGAGATTTTCGATTGTCGCGCGCAAATTTCCCTGGCGATGATGGATGGATGTTCTTCGCACCGACAGTAGGGCAGGGTCGTCTTCTCGGCGCCATCGCCCAATCCGAAACACCAGATGTAGACAGGGCCTGGTCGTGACGCCCGGGCTCGTCGACTGCCACGCTCACCTCGAACATTTCGACATTCCGAGTGAGGACCTCGAGGAGTACCTCGCCCGTTCGGGCATCGACTCCATCCTGAGCGCCGGCACGGACCTTGCGAGTTCTCGGGCGTCACTCGAACTAGCAGCGAGGTCCTCGAAGGTGCTCGGGGCGGTGGGCCTACACCCTTGGCAGGTGGCTCGGGGCTGGCCGATTGCCGAGACCCGCAACGCATTCGACGCTCTCGCGTCCGATCCCCGCTGTGTTGCGATCAGCGAGGTCGGTCTCGATACCGCCGCCTGTGATGTGCCGCTCGACCTGCAGAAGCAAGCGCTGTCGTGGTTCATCGAGCTCGCCCAGCGGAACTCGCTGCCGATGGTGCTGCACCTCCAAGTTCCCGTCGCGACGTTGCTCGAGGTCTGGTCGTCGGTCGATGGCCGAATGCCGCGTGCAGCGATCCACGGGTTCTACGGTGACGCAGCCGACGCTCAGCTGCTGCTCGAGAACGGGTTCGTTCTTTCCCTCGGAACGGTGACCACCGGGCTCATGGCGGGAGGTCCGCCGGTCGCCGACGATGTGATTCGCCTGATTCCGGACGGCAGTCTCCTGCTCGATTCGGACGCGTACGTCCCGAAAGCACTCGCAGACACACCATCGCTGACCAGCGATCTGCGAGGCTGGTTGAAGGAAGCAGGCCCACTGGAGGTGGGGAGCCTACGTTCGGTAGCGGAGTACATAGCGCGCGTCCGAGGCGTATCCGTCGAGGAAATCGCCGCGATCGTGTCGCGAAACTTCACCTCGTTCATCGGTAAGTAGTCATCACTCGGTAGTCGCCGCCCAAAAACAATGGGCTATGCAGTGCTGCTTCAGTATTCGTGTCGGCTCGTCGCGCGTCCTGTCGTATTTCCAGGAGCTGAAGTCAGGCTGGTGGATTGTCCAGTTGTTTTGGGTGTGAGGGGCTGCGAACGTCGGGCGAAGGGGATGAGAAAAAGTTTTACTTCGAGCAGATGGGTGTTATCGATGGACGACGTTACGGGCAGCGACTCCCACGGGACGAGCAACGGTGCAACCGCCACCGGTGGGAACCAGGATCTTTCGGTGAGGCCTCCCCGGATCCTGCCGGCACACGAGGACGAGCTTTCCGCCGAGAACGTCGCAAGAATCAAGGCGTCGGTGGCAAACGGTGTGCCCGGAATCCGCCCCGATAATGCATTCTGGACGCTGGGCCGTCACGAGCGTCTGTTCAAGGGTTACTGCGCTTTTGCGGTTCGTCTCTTCAATGGCATGGTCCCTTTGCGTGATCGGGAGATCCTCATCCTGCGGACCGCAATCGTCTGCCAGTCCGACTACGAGTGGGGACAGCATCGCGTCACGGCGGAGCACCTCGAAGTCATGACGTCCGAGGAGATCGCCAGGACGGTCGAGCCCGAGTGGGACGGCTGGACCCGGCACGAGCGGTCTCTGATGGATGCTGTGGACGAACTGCACGCGGACTCTCGGCTGAAAGATGCGACCTGGGAGTCGTTGTCAGCGACGTACGACGACGCCCAAATGGTCGAACTCCTTATGGTCATCGGCTTTTATCACATGCTGGCATACACCGTGAACACCGTGGAAATTGCGATGGAGGGTGCCGCGGAGCCAGTGCCACCGCGTGCCGCAGAGGCCTGAGCGAGCCGACCCGCATCCACAACAGATCACTGGAAACACCTTGTGGGTCCAGCCCACACTATTACAGGAGAGAGCACTGATGAGCACTTCGTCATCGCCTGGCCCGCTGTCAGGAATTCGGGTCTTCGACCTCACGAAGAACATGGCTGGGCCCTTTGCGACCCTTATCTTGGCCGACATGGGTGCCGACGTCATCAAGGTCGAAGACCCGATCCGGGGCGACGAGACGCGGCACATGCCGCCGTTCATCGACGACGAGACCGCAGCGGCTTACGCAAGCCTCAACCGCGGTAAGCGCAGTGTCGCCATCGATCTCAAAGCGGAGTCGGAGCGCGCCGACATCGAGGCACTGGTCGCCTCGTCCGATGTATTCGTCGAGAACCTGCGCCCGGGTGCCGTCGACGCACTCGGGCTGGGATTCGAGCGGGCAGCCGAGCTCAATCCCCGGATCGTCTACTGCAGCATCAGCGCGTACGGCGATGTGGGGGAGCGTGCGCAGGCACCCGGTTACGACGCGATGATGCAGGCCTACACCGGACTGATGGACGTCACCGGCGAGCCGGGCAGGCCGCCGTCGAGAATCGGTACCGGGGTGCTCGATTACGGCGCAGGCATGTGGGGCGCGATGCGCATACTGGCCGCACTGCACGGTGACGCGTCCACGCGAACGGGTCCCGTCCACATCAAACTGTCGCTGGTCGAAACTGCTGCTGCTTTCCTTATCCATCATCTGGCCGGTGCACGGCTCGCCGGTGCCACTCCGACGAGAACCGGTACCGCGCAGCACAATACGGCGCCGTACGAGGCAATCCAGGCAGCGGACGGTAAATTCATGGTCGCTGCAGCGAGCCAGAAGTTGTACGAGAAGCTCTGCCACGCGCTCGATCGCTCGGAGCTGATCGAGGACCCGCGGTTCGCCACCAACCGCGATCGGGTCGCGAACAGGCACGAGCTGGTCTCGGAGATCGAGAAGTCCACAGCGTCTCTCGAGATCGACAGCGTTGTCGGGACGCTCGAGAAGGCGGGGGTTCCGGTGTCGCCGATCAGAACTATCAACGAGTTTGCGGACGACGAGCAACTCGAGGCGCTCGACTGGTGGAGGGAAGCGGAGGGCACTGGTTGGGGCCTTCCCGGTCTCCCCATCGAACGACCGGAATCAGGTACGAGCTACCGGGTTGCGACGCTCGGTCAGCATACGGAGGAAGTCCTGGGACCGCTTCGGTCTCGTCCCTAGTCGGTCCACATTTTCGGAGAGCGTCGAGCGAAATTTCAGGAAGGTACCAACAATGACCAAGACCTTTTACAACGACCGTAGCGTCGCCAACCAGATGAAGCCGGAGCGTACCGCCCTCGTCATCGTCGACATGCAGAACGATTTCGGGCACTCCGACGGGTACCTGGGCAAGATGGGCCAGGACGTGTCACAGGTCCAGTCGATCGTCCCCGCGATCGAACGATTGGTCGAATCCGCACGTCGCGCAGGTGTTCTCGTGGTGTGGACCAAGAACGAGGCCCTTCCCGGCGGGCGTTCGGATTCTCCCGCGTGGCTTGCGTTCAAGGGCACCGCGTTCGAGCTCAACGCTCCGACGTACACCTTGAAGAACAGCTGGGGCCAGGAGTTCATGGAGCCCCTCCAGCCGTTGGACGAGGAACCGGTGGTGGTCAAGTACCGCTCCAGCGGGTTCGATCACACGCCGTTGGATCTCATCTTGCGCGCCAACGCAATCGAGTCGGTCGTGGTTATCGGCTGCGCGACGGATGCGTGCGTGGAGTCCACGGCGCGCAGTGCCGCGTACCACGACTACTTCACGCAGTTGGTCAGTGACTGCGTCGCCTCGACACGCCCCGAGATGCACACATCTGCGCTCCGCGTGTTCGACACCTTCTTCACCACGGCCCCGGCCGACGAGTTCATCTCGGTGTGGGATTCCAGTGAAGGTTCTGCCGAAGCGATCTGACCCGAAGCCGAGCAGCAGGGTTCGGACCGGCTCAGGCCGACCGCCTCACGTACGTCGGATTCGGCAGGGAAAAGCGAACATCGCGCGGTTCAGCGTTGCACCGCGCCCACCTGAAAAGCAGTAGGAGAAAATTATGTGCGGATTCCATACAGTCACCGAAGATCAGGCGAAACTGATCGCGGCGCGGACAGCGGTAGCCAGGCAGGTCACGAAAAGTCCTTTCGGCAGTGACGATCAGATCGGTATGTTGAACCTCATCGACGCCGATTCGATGCGTTCGGCGCTGGCGAACGTCGACCCGCGCAAGGTGTACGACCTCAGCACGGACTTCTTCCCGGGTATGCCCTCGTACGACACCAACGGCGATATGAGCTTCCAGTTCTCGATGAGCCACACGCCGCGGGACGAGATGTTCGACGGTAAGGACATCAGCTACTCCGGCGATACCGTCTCGTTCTACACCCACACGGGTACGCACGTGGACACGCTCAACCACTACTCGTACGAGAACAAGATCTGGAACGAGTTCAGCGTCGACGAGAACCTTCGTCGCACCTGGAACGTTGCGGGAGCCGACAAGCATCCGCCGACGATCGCTCGCGGTGTGCTTCTCGACATTCCGGCCACGCAGGGCGCGGATACGCTTCCAGACTCGTACGGCATCGGCCGCAAGGAGATCGAGGACGCGCTCAAACGTCAGAACGTCGAGATTCGCTTCGGCGACGTCGTCGCCATTCGGACCGGTCGCATGCAGCTGTGGCCGGACCGTGCGTACCTGGACATGCCGGATCCGGGCCTGACCCTCGACGGCGCCAAGGCGCTCGCCGAGCAGGGTGTGGTCACGATCGGTGCGGACAACCTCGGCCTCGAGCAGCGTTTGCCGCACGACACACTGCCCGGGTTCATGAACCTCCCGGTTCACTACTACCTCCTCATGGAGGCAGGCGTTCCCATCATCGAGTGCATGGACCTCGAAGAGTTGGCTGCCGATGGAGTCTACGAGTTCGCCTACATCGGCGCCTGCATGAAGATCCGCGGGGCATCGGGCGCGCCCGTACGCCCAATGGCCATCCCGATGGGCCGCTGAGCAGGCGATACCCATGATCGAAAGCGGTCACCGTGAACTCCGCGGTGGCCGCTTTGTCTGTCCGAGGCAACCTCGGGCAAAACCGAACCCGAGGAGCACCGCCATGTCGGACGTGCCGTTCAAAGTCGTGGACTTCTCCACACACATGTCAGGGCCCATGGCCGCACATCTACTTCGTAACGCCGGAGCGGAGGTCATTCGCGTCGAGCACCCTAAGTTCGGCGATGGCAACCGGGGAGCCGGACCCTTTATTGCCGGTGTGGGCAACGTCCACGTCGGGCTGAGCGGCGGAGTGCGCAGTATTACGGCCAGCAATCGATCCGAGTTGTGGCCGACGCTGGTGCGATCGGCGGTGCAGTGGGCGGATGCCGTGATCGTCGGCGGAAGACAGCCCGATCTTGCGAAGCGTGGGATCGACTTCGCGACGATCAAGGCCATCAATCCACGGGCGGTCTATTGCCACATCACGGGCTACGGACTCTCCGGCCCCTGGGCGAACGAGCCGGCCCACGGTCAGAATGTCGACGCACGAGCAGGCCGTGTTCACCCGGTGTCGGAGGACGGCGTACTCGTCACGCCGACCGGGATGCGTACCGCGGGAACCATGCTCGCCGGAGTCTTCGCTGCTATGGGGGTACTCGCGGCGCTCGTCCGGCGCGGTTCGGACGGGCCAGGAGAATTCGTCCACTCATCGCTGTGGCATTCGGCAATGTGGTGGTCGTGGCGAGATGCGAACATGCTCGCCAACGAGCACCGGAATTGGCATGAGTACCGCGACATGGGTAGTCGCTACGCGGTGTACGAGACCGCCGACGGTCGAGCGATGCTCCTCTGTCCCGTCGAGAAGAAGTTCTGGGATGCGTTCTGCGAAGTTGCCGATATGCCCGATGAATTCAGACAGCGTGGCGACTGGTCCGCGGGTATGGAGTGGGGTTTCGAGGACGAACGCGAGGCTATCGCGAGCCGGATCCGTCTGCGTGACCTGGACGCGTGGTCGGAGCTTTTCGTGGAACGAGACGTGCCGTTCTCCCCGATTCTCACGCTGGAGGAGGCGATGAACAGCGACCACGCGCAGGCACTCGATCTGATGGTCGACAGCGAGGCCGGTGGCAATCCGGTGAAGGTCATGTCGCCGCCCTGGCAGCAGGGATCAGACCCCGAAGCTATTTCTTCACACACGATTCCGGCCGTGCCGGATCTCGGTGAGCATTCGGCGGACGTTCTGCAGGAATGGGGACTCGGTGGGCACGACATCTCCGCCTTCCGCTGAAGTGCTGCACCCTGGACGGCTACGGAGGCGTCAGTGTTCTGTCGAAGATCCAACCGCCGCCACAGGTTTGATGAGATGTCCAGTTCCGCCGAGCATGCCGTAGTGGTGATGATGGCGGCGTAGGAACCACGAGAACATCATGAAGCGACGTCATCGATCACTTTGTCTCGAGTGACGAGCGCTTACGAGGACAGGAGAAGCTATGAGCCGGTTGCAGGGGAAGGTCGTAGTGATCACGGGGGCCGGAAGGGGTCTCGGTCGCGAGTACGCTCTCGCCATGGCTGCCGAAGGCGCCAAGGTGCTGGTGAACGATGTGGGCCGCGAGCTCCTCGGAGGCGACACCGGTGAGGGACTCGGCGGCAAGCCTGCAGGCGGCGGTGGCTTGGTCGACTCGCCCCCGGATATCTCGGTTGCGCAGCTGGTCGTGGAGGAAATCACCGCTGCGGGCGGCATCGCTGTCGCGAACGACTACGACGTTTCCTCGGTGGAAAACGGCGGCCGAGTGGTACAGGCTGCGGTCGAGGCATTCGGCGACGTTCACGTCGTGGTCAACAATGCGGGTACCTTCCATGCGGCAGATGTCGAGGACGTCGACGACCACCGCCTCGACGCCGACTTCGCGGTGCACGTCAAGGGCGCCGCAGGCGTGACCCAGGCTGCCTTCGAGGTAATGAAGCGCAACGGGCACGGCGGCTCGATCATCAACGTCCTCACCGGGTTCGGCGGCTTTCCCGCGACGGAAGGTCTCGCGGCGTACACCACCGCCAAATACGGTGTCGTTTCCTGGACTCTCGCGACGGCCGCAGCCGGTAGGAAGTACGGAATTCGCGCCAACGCCTTCTGCCCCTCTGCGCTCACGCGCCAGGCGAAGGACACCTTCGTCAAGGCAGGCTTCGCTTCCGGCGACGAGGACACGACGAAGCGATTCGGCCCGGACAAGATGGCTCCCTTGGTCGTGTTCCTGGCTTCCGACGCGTCGGAGGACCTGAACGGCCGGCTCTTGGTATTCGGTCCGACGAACTTCGGGGAAGATGCCGAGTACCTGTTGAAGGAAACGTTCGTCGCTGAGACGGAAGGTGTGAAGCTTCCGATCTGGACCACCGACGACGTCGAGCGCGAGCACAAGGCATTTCTGCGCAACTCCGGTAACGAAGGTGCCTGGAAGGCCGAACTGACCGGTCACGAACACCGTTACGAGTCCTAGTCACCGGTAACGCAGAACAGAAACACTTGTCGAACAAGGTGAGGGATATGTCAGACACAATGCCGGAGGCGAAGATTCTGGATCCGTCCGAGTTTCGCCGTTCGCTTTCCGCCTTTCTCGAGGGCCTGTTGACTCCGGAAGTTCGTGCGGCGCACTACGATCCCACCGAATACGGCGGTGCGTGGTCAGCGGAGTACCGACGCGAATTCGCGAAAATCCTCGCAAGCGAAGGGTTTATCGGACAAGCCTGGCCGGTCGAGTACGGCGGGCGTGGTGTGGGTGTGGTGTACGACGCCATCCTGTTCGATGCAGTGGAGTATTACGAAGCGCCGTTCTTGGAACCGTCCGTGTGCTACGTGCCCTTCACCTTGTTGAGGTACGGCACCGAATGGCAGAAGGAAACCTTCCTTCCGAAACTTCTGCACGAAGGCCTGTCGGTTTTCGTCGGCTACAGCGAGCCGGAGGCGGGGTCCGACCTGGCCAACCTGTCGACCGTGGCGGAAACGGTCGACGGGGGATACCGAGTGAACGGAATGAAGTACTTTTCGACCTTTGCGGGGACTGCGGATTATGGGCTGTTCGCAGTCCGTACAAAGCCTCGTGGCGAGCGCAAGCACGACAACATTTCGCTTCTGCTCATTCCCATGGATGCCGAAGGCGTCGAGATTCACGAACACCGCATGATGACGGGAGAGGGCCATCACGCGGTCTCTCTCTCGAACGTCTACGTGGAGAAGCAAATGCTTGTCGGTGGGGAGGGCGTCGGCTGGCCGGTTCTCATGGCTGCAATCAACTACGAGCGTTTGGTGATCGCGGCTTCCGGCCAGGCCGATACGTTGGTCGAACATTTCCGCAGCCACGTGATGGATACGCCGAATCCGATCGGTGCGGACCGACTCGTCACGGCAGCCATCGAAGCACGGGCCGCAAGCCTGTACTGCGACAGCGTGGTGGCCAGGGCTGGGACGATCGACGAAGACCCGGGCGACGGTGCGACCGTTGCGCAGTTGATGAAGCGTGAGGCGGTCCGCACCATCGAGGCCACATCTCTCCCGGCACTCGGTGTCGCTTCGGCGGTGCGCAGCGGCGACGGATCCGTCGCCGACGGACGGTTCGCCAAGGGATTCATCGGGGACCTGATGATGGAGTTCGCAGCAGGTGGATTCGACATAACTCGCCAGGTCATTGCTCGGCGGGTCCTGAAAATGGGGAAGGGCGCAAAATGAGTGCCGTAAGAAGGCCGTGGTCGGACCTCGAAGACGGTTGGTCCGGCGACGAGACGTGGGCAGAGTTCGGTGACGTAGTACGCGATGCATCCAGCACGCTGCACCAGTTCGAGGAAACCGCCTATGGCAGCGACTTCTGGAAGGAGGTCGTCAAGCTCGGGTGGCACTCCGCCTACGTGGACGAGAAGTTCGGTGGATTGGGTCTCGACGGCGCAGCCATGGCCGAAATCGTCGATCCCCTCGGTGTAGCGGGCTCTTCGCATGCATACCTTCCAACGGCCTTCGAGGCTGTCTCACTGCTGAATTCGCTCCCCTCCGAACGAGCCGATGTGCTCCAGACGGCGATCGCCGATGGGGACATGCGACTCCAGGTCGCGGTAGCCGAGAGGGCAGACGAGCCGTTCCCGATCGTTCCGGCTACCCGAATCGAACGCGAGACTTCGGGCTGGCGTTTGACAGGCCGCAAGACCCTGGTGCCCTACGCGGAGGCCGCCGACGGCTTCCTCGTGAGTGCAAGTGACAACGACGGCAGTTGTGCGCTGGTCTTCGTCGGTGCCGGTACCGAAGGCCTGAGCATCATCGCTCGGGATTCTGCCGGGCTGCCGCTGTACGACGTCGTGTTGGACAATGTGAGCGTTCCGGATTCCGGCTTCATCGGCGTCGGGACTGCTGTGTCGACCGGGCTCGAGTCGACGCTGGACCTGGCCGTTGCCTTGGACGCTGTTGCTCTCGTAGCGATCGGTTCGGAAGCCTTGGCGTTGACACTGACGTATGCACGCGAGCGCATCGTGTTCGACAGGCCGTTGGAAGCGCTCCAGGCGGTTCAGCACCACTGTGCCAACGCCTATTTGCGGATCAACCAAATGCGAGTGCTCACTCGTGACGCCTTGGATACCGGGCGCGACGTGGTCGAACGTGCATCGGCCGCGTCGATGGCCAAGGTCAAGGCCGGTGAAGGGATCATCGAGGTGATGCGTTACGCCCACCGGGTGCACGGCGGCATCGGCTTCTACGACGACTATCCGCTGGCCGAACTCACCCGGCGTGCGGTCGCAGTCCAGGGACTGCACGGGTCGGTCGATTGGCATCGCGGGCGTCTGCAGAGTCTTCTCACCGATCCGGCGAACTCACTCGAGCGTGGCGTGCTTCGGGTAGCGGTTTCCTCTGACGGCCGTGCGCCGGGGATGTGAGTGATCATGGCCGGACGAGTGGTTGTCGTCGGTGCATCGTGCGCCGGCCTGATGGCGGCCGAGGGATTACGACGAGCGGGTTGGCACGACGAGATCGTACTGCTGGGTGAGGAACTCGGGCTGCCCTACGATCGGCCCCCTCTGTCCAAATCCTTCCTTGCGAATTCCGAAGACACCGAGATCCTGCTGCGTCAGCCGGAGGCATTCGACAGTCTGAACTTGCGTCACCTTCCCGGGGTCAGTGCCGACGGGGTGGAGGTGGCAACACGGACTGTGTCCACCGACGCCGGTACTTTCGAGGCGGACGGCGTCATTCTTACGACCGGTGTCCGCGCGCGGCGACTCGAGTGGCTCGAGCACGACGCGCGGGTGAGGTATGTCCGCACAGCCGAGGACGGGATCGCACTCTCACGCGACCTGCACGGACCGCGGGGGACTCTCGCTGTGCTCGGTGGGGGTCCTTTGGGGCTCGAGACCGCCGCCACCGCCGCGGCTCTGGGGTGGAAGGTGCATCTGCTCGAGGCCGGCCCACAAATCATGCCGACGATGCTCGGACCGGGTCTGGCCGAGCGCGTGGCAGATCACCATCGTCGAAACGGGATCACCGTATCGACGTCGACAACGGTCACGGGAATCGATTCGACGGGGCTCGAGTTGGCCTCGGGCGAACACGTCGACATGAATCTGTGTGTGGTCGCGGTGGGCAGCATTCCCAACACCGAATGGTTGGTCGGCTCCGAGGGGCTGGTGATCGACAACGGTGTGGTGTGCGATTCGTACGGCGCGGCCGCCCCGAACATCTACGCTGCGGGTGATGTCGCTCGGTGGACCCATTCTGGGTTCGGTCGCTCGATCCGACTCGAGAGTCGGACGAATGCCGTTCGTCAGGCGATGGCGGTGGCCAAGAATCTGTACTGCTCCCTGTCGGGCCTCTCCGAAAGCTGTAGCGAGTATTCCCCGGAGCCGTTCTTCTGGAGTGATCAGGGAGCATTGCGCTTGAAAGCGTTCGGTGATCTCGGTGGATCGGTGCGTCTCGACCTCGCTGGCGATGGTTCGACCGGCTTGACTCTTTTCGGCGACGAATCCGGAGTGTTGGTCGGCTTCTCTGCCCTCGGGCTCCCCATCGGCGTCGTGAACATGTTGCGTGACTCGATGACGCAGCGCAGATCGGTGACGGAGAATTTCACCGAGTTGACCTCGAGCCATTCGGGCCTCGCTCAGCTCACCCCGGCTTGAATGCTTCGAATCACTGTTGATCGACCGTTCGACGTCAGAGGCTGGTTCCCCCACAAAGAGTGCTTCGAACAGGCATTTATTGCGTCGGATCCATATGCACTTCGCTCCGGCAGGCCCGTGAACCGTGGCCTGCCGGAGCGAAGTCGTATCGGCGATCGTTCGAGTTTTTCGGCTCGACGGCACGTGGTTCGTCCTTCTTTACGCACTCGCGCACGCAAGGCCGGCCTGATCGGCAACAGTCGGACCGATCGACACGAACGCGCGAGGTTTGTCAGGTGAACCTCGGACTACCTACGTATGCCGGGTTGCTGAACTAGGTACTCGTTGTGGGGCAATCCCCCTAACATCAGCTTCTCTTCGGTAGCAAGCTCTACCCATGGTCGGCAACAGTGAGGTGTCACACACCTTCGTGGTGGATTGGGCTGCATCCTGGTCTTCTATCGAAGAGGTCCGGGCAGCCCATCGAGCGTTCGATCAGGCCAGTAAGCGTGTGGCGGCACGCGGCATAGCGATCCAGTGCCTGCACTCCGTTTTCGTGACCGGGGACAGCCGATGGATCTGCCTCTTTACCGCACAGGACAGCAACGCAGCTGGCCTGACTGCCAATTTGGCTCAGATCCCACAACGATTCATTCGCGAGGGTGTCGAGGTGATGGCGCTTCCGGATCGAGTATCCGTGGCGCTGTCAGGACGGAGATTGTGATGAGCATCAGTACTTCTGCAAGAGAATCCGAAACCGGCTGGACGATTCCGCAGCGCATCAGACCGATGCGAAGCGTGTACTCCGTCAATCACTCGCTGACGGAGGTGTCCAACTGCAGTGTGCCTACAGTTCGATCTTCTCCGGATGCAATGGGGCACAGGGATTTCAGCCTCGCTGACCTCATTGCCGATGAGCGGTTGAGCCTTCAGTTGGTCACGGGCGACAATTCGGCGCTCTCGACGCCTGTGATCGGAGCGCACGCGCTCGAACTCGAGCACCCTGCCCGTTGGTTGGAGAGCGGATGGATGATGCTCACCACCGGTGCGCGGCTGCGCAACAAGCCGCAAGCGCAGCGCGACCTCATCGTCGAACTGCAGCAGCTCGGTGTCAGTTGTCTCGGCTTCGGCGTTGGACCAACGTTCAGAAACGTGCCTCCAGCTCTGCTCGACGAGGCAAAGCTTCGTGGCTTCCCAGTAGTGCTGGTGCCCGAGGAGATCGCGTTCCGCGACATCGAGTCGGCAGTATTCAGCTCGACTCAGAGCATGGAAGCCGCAATGTTCAGTCGCCTGACTTCGTTGCAGAACAACCTCGTTCGTGCGCTGAGCGACCCGAACCCCCTGGACTCGATCGTCCGACGGCTCAGCCAGGTGGTTCACGCGAAAGTCGCGGTTGTGGGACTCGACGGGCACGCCAAAGCTGCCACAGGTTCGTTGCCGCTCTCGGAGATCGCCGGGGTGCTTGCCGGTAATCGAACCTTGTACACGATGCGTGCCGTGGTCGGTGACTGGCATGTTTTGGCGGCCCCGGTGCAAGGAAATTCTGAATCCTCATCGCTGTGGCTGGTGGTTGCGTCGCGGGGCGCGCCCGTCGCGGGTGAACTGGCAGCAACAGCGGTTCAAGTCACGGTCCCCTTGATCGACGCGGTGCTGCAACTGAGCACGGCCAGGTTGGACCAGGACCGTGCCGCGCGCGACTCGCTCCTGGACGAGGTGATCAGAAGTGACCGAGGTTCCGCCGACAACAGATCTCTGCTTTCCCGCGTGCACGCGACGGGCGTCGAGTTCGGATCGCAATCGCGGACTGTCGTGCTGTCGGAGCGTCCCCGTTTGATTGGAGGTGCGCAGCGCTTGCGATCGGTGGACGAGGTTGTTCCGTGGTTACATTCCACCCTCGAAGGTTCGGGCATACCCTATCTCCTCACGCAGCGGAACGACTCGATAGTGCTGCTTCTTTGTGACGACGACGCAATCGATCTGGTGTGTGCCGAGCTTGTGGAAAGCCGGCCTACCATGATCATCGGGATCGGCCGAGAGGTCATGGCCTTGGACGACATCCGTTCGTCGTATCGCGATGCGCGAATTGCTGTGCAGCATATGGCACTACAAGATGGGCGGCAGGTCCTTCGCTATGACGATCTCGACCTGGTCACGCAACTGATCGGCGAGGTTCCTGCCGATCGGTTCTCGGCAAAGGCCGAAGCGATCGTGAAGCTCCTCGAGGACAACCCGGCCCGGTTGGAAGCCTTGCGCGCATTTTTCGCCAAGAACCGCGACATAAAAGCTGCTGCGGAGTCGATTCATCTGCATCCGAACACACTGCGGTACCGCCTCCAACGCCTAGAGGAGGATTTGGGGCGGTCCTTGCAAGAAGCATCGGTAACCGCATCCTTGTACTGCGTATTGGAACGAATGGCCGATATTTCCAGCTCGAAGGCCGATGAACTTGCGGAGCGCACCGAGCACGCGCGTGTCCTGGATATCCCTTCGCTGGGTGATCGGATGAGGGCACGCTAGTCGGACGAACTCGACAATCCGGTAGACATCGGGACTGGACAACTCTGAACAACACACACTTCGGACGGGATTCTGGGGCTACTTTTCCTAGCTCCGTAGCCCGACGATCAGGCAAGGACACTATGAACGCGCCGTTGGACCTTCCATCCCACCTTTTCACCGCGATCGATCATGTCGGGATCGCGGTGCCCGATCTCGACGAGGCAATTGCGTTCTACCGTGATGTATTCGGAATGCAACTCGCTCACGAGGAAACCAATGACGAGTACGGAGTTCGCGAGGCCATGGTATCGGTCGCCGAAACCGGTTCGTCGATCCAACTGTTGGCCCCGACGAACGACGAGTCACCCATCGCCAAGTTCATTTCTCGTAAAGGGCAGGGCCTACAACAGTTGGCTTTTCGGGTCACGGACATCGAGGCAGCCAGTGAGATCTTGCGCCGACGCGGAATGACGTTGCTCTACGACGCGCCTCGTCGGGGAACCGCCGGCTCGCGGATCAACTTCGTGAGCCCGAGGGATGCGGGCGGGGTATTGGTGGAGTTGGTCGAGCCGGCGCCCGAGGGTGAACACTGATCGGGCGCTGAACCGGGGCCCAACTCCGCCCTGCCTCTCCGGCGGCGGTGTGGACGGGTTCCGCACAAAGCAGATGTCCCGCAGACCGATTCGGTCGGTCGAGGGACATCTGCTTTTCTGTGTGTGTGTTCGGGGCCCGATGCCCGAGCGGTCTCGCGAGTCGCGAACGGCCGCCGGGCATCGGGGTGACGTTGGATCAGGACTTGTCTTCCTCGTGCGTCAAACGGAGGATCAGCTGACCGATTTCCCGGCCTTTCCACTTCATCGACATGATGTCGTGCATGACGGGCTCCGACGGGTCCAAGTGCTCGAACCCGGCCCGTCCACGCCTGGTGGCTTCCCCAGCGGTCCCCACATAGTTGTCGTCGACGACGTCCACGTAGACAGTGCGCGACAGAAGGCGCGGGAACGGTGCCTGCTGGTAACGGAAGGTCGACGTGAATCCGTCGGCGCGCAAGTTGATTTCCATGCCCGACGCCATGCCGTCGTAGGCCACCATCACGCGATCCGGTGCAACCCGCTTGGCGTACGCGTTCCGGAATTCTTTTCGGCCGTCCGGAAAGGTGGAGGTGTCGTGCATGACGAAGAAGTCTTCTCCGTCGACCCAGGTGGTTTCGGTCTTGTAGTGCCACGTCCCGGCTGGGTTCAAGAACTTCAACCGTGGCGCAGGCTTCCACTCCGCGGTGCCGGAGAAGGGTTTGCCCCATGTCTGCATTGGAGTCAGGATCTTGGCGGCGTGTGCGTCTTCCAGAGTCATATGCCTCACTTCTTCTTTCGGTCGAACCGGGTATGCGAACCAAGGCTGTGGTGCCGAGGTGGATCTCTCCGTTTTCGGATGGACGGAATCTGTTGTCGTTCGGGATGTTCAGGAACGAATGCGTCGCTCGCAAGTGCGGGGTTCTCGTCCGGTGCGCGATAGCGTCGCACGCCAGCGGCTACCGTTGCCATCGAATCCATCATCGACGTGATGTGAACCGTCGCCAATCGTGCGGTAGCCAAACTCGGTGCGTGCACTCTGTAGTTGACACCATGGCGTCACCGAGAGTGCGCGATAGCCGATTTGTCTCTTTTCGGAAATTTGCGGTTTTCGGCAATGGCGGCCACGGTACTTTTCGGAATGCGGACCGATATTGCTCGTATGCAATCCAGATCGGCGCCGTGTAATCGCTGTCGAAATTCCAATACGACAGAAAGATTTGATGGGATGTCCAGTTGTACGGCACCGCGCGCTGACTGAAGCTAACGACATGGTGATTTCCGTGACAAGTGTGATGTCCGGCATATGTCGTAGAGTTGGTCAGGCGGTACCGCCCAGGTGAGTCAGTGCAGCCTGAGCTCATCGAGTTGTCTTCTGCAGCCCAGTCGATACTTCATGAGCTCGCAGTCCAGGATGCGTACGCCTGCCGCGAACATTCGAGGAGAGACAAGATCATGGAGCACGTGAAGGCCATCGGTGAATTGCCCGTACTGAGCGAACTCGAGTCGCCGAAGTGGGGTGGTGATTTCCCCTGGCTCACTGACGATTTGTTCGAACGGGAGTACCAAGGACCGCTTGCCTCACCCTGGGGCGATTTGGTGGTGTACAGCAACGACGACGTCAGTGCGCTGATCAAGAATCGCAGCGTTACTCATCAGACCTTGGAAGCGTCGATCGCCGGCTTCTGTCCAGCCGGCGCGCCGAAGGACAAGGGTTTGGCCAATTTCATGACGTTCAATTCGTTCGCGTTCAGGGCGCCGGAGCACCGGCCGTTCAAGCAGTTGACTGCGGACAGAGTGTCGCCCGCAGCGCTGGTCGACGTCCGCGGAGCGGTGCACGACATCACTGTCGACGCGCTGACCAGCGCCTCCCGTCTGACGGACTTCGATGTTGTCTCCCAGATCGCCAAACCTGTTGTGGGAAAGGTTTGGTCGCATATGGTCGGCGTCAACGACGAAGAGTCCGCGAGGCTGTTGGAACTTGGCGAGGAACTCGGCGAACTCCTGAGTCTTCAGCTCGCCGAGGAGCAGATCCCCGGTGCCAATGCCGCGTACGACGAGTACATGGAAGTCCTCACCGGAGGCATCGTGCGGAGTCATCGTACCGGCGACTTTCCGATGTTGAATGCGCTGGCGGAAGCTCACGCTGCGATGGGCCCAGTGGGTCGACCCGAGGAACCCTTCCGGCCGCTTGCTTCGATGTTGGCGGATGGATTCGCCACACTCCCGGTATTGCTGTCCTCGGTGATGTGGGCAGTCGCTGCGTACGAAGTTGCCCGACCCGACAAGGGAGACGTCGATCAGTGGGCAGCGTCTGTGTTCAGCGAGGCCTCTCGTCTGCACCCGGCGGTGGTGGGGACCCTTCGACAGGCTTCCGAGGATTTCGACTACAACGGCGTTCACGTACCCGCGGACACCAATGTCTTCATGCTGTGGATGTTCGCCAACCGCGACCCGAAGGCATTTCCGGATCCGATGGAGTTCCAGCTCGAGCGTGCAGGCAGGCGTAAACAGGTCACGTTCGGCGGAACGGGTGCGTACACGTGTACCGGTCAGAACATCACCAGGCTCGTCTGCGAAGAGATGCTGAAGGCGATCGCCCTGAACGACGCCTCGATTCATCTCGAGGAGCAGGCACAGTGGACCAGCGGGTCGCTCCTTCACCGCTTTCCCTCGCAGGGCATGTCGATCTCCCTGCCTTGACCCAATCCATCCCAACTCTGCACGGAAGGAAAGTGCTGTGCACATTCCTCATACCGAAATCGATCTTCGCCTGAAGGTGGTCGGCCGATACGAGGCCGCCGAAGGTGTCCTCGCACTCGAGCTGGCCGACGCCGACGGCGGTCTGCTTCCCGAGTGGTCGCCGGGGGCGCACGTCGATCTCAATCTCGCACCAGGGATCACCCGACAGTACTCACTGTGCGGTGACCCGGCAGACCGGTCGAAGTGGCGTGTCGGCGTTCTACTCGAGGCACAGGGACGCGGAGGCTCGCAGTACGTCCACGCGAAGCTGCACGAAGGAACCGTCGTCGAAGCCCGCGGGCCACGGAATCACTTTCCGCTCGACCCGGCACCCTCCTACATCTTTATTGCCGGCGGTATCGGTATCACTCCGATTCTTCCGATGATGGCGGCCGCTGCCGCCCAGGGGGCCGGCTGGGAACTCCACTACGGCGGTCGCGCCCTCGATTCCATGGCATTCCGGGACGAGGTCTCCAGCCGAGACGCCGCCAGAGGATCGGTGAATCTCCATCCGCAAGATACTGAAGGCCTCTTGAATTTGAGCGGCATTCTGGGATCGGCGCGAGAAGGCACCCTCGTGTACTGCTGTGGCCCGGAACCTCTCCTCAAGGCAGTGGAGCAGCAATGCTCAGCGTGGCCGTCCGGCGCGCTGCGGGTCGAACGGTTCGCGGCGGTAGAGCAAGGTGAACCGGTTCTGCACGAGTCCTTCGAGGTCGAGCTGGCTGTCAGCGGTCTTACGGTCACGGTGCCTCCCGGTAAGTCGATTCTGGACGCGGTGAAGGAAGTGGGTGTAGATGTGGACTACTCCTGTTCCGAAGGCATTTGCGGTACCTGCGAAACCGAGGTTCTCGAGGGCGAGATCGATCACCGGGACAGCCTGCTGTCCGCGGATGAGCGAGCCGCGAACGATGTCATGTACATCTGTGTGTCGCGCGCAGCATGTCCTCGAATCAAAATCGAGCTTTGACCGTCGAGACGAAGCAACAGTTCGAAAATTCACAACGGGGAGGGCCTTTGACGCCTGGTCCTCGGCCCGAACAACCACAGATGACAAGGAATCAACCCATGGCACGACTGAACGGCAAGATCGCCCTCGTCACCGGCGGCGCGCAGGGCATCGGTGAAGGCATCGTCCGGCGACTGGTGGAAGAAGGTGCCCAGGTCGTCATCGGTGACATCGCTGCCGCGGAGGGCGAAGCGCTGGCATCCGAACTGGGCGATGCCGCGACGTTTGCTCGATTGGATGTCAGCGATTCTTCGACATGGGCCGCGGCCATCGCTACGGCGAAGGAGTCCTTCGGTCCCGTTTCGGTGCTCGTGAACAATGCAGGAGTACTCCGCGTAGCTCCCTTGGAAGACATTGCCGAGGAGGATATCCGGCGGATTTACGACATCAACCTTCTCGGACCGTTCCTGGGTATGCAAGCTGTCGTACCCGACATGAAGAACGCCGGCGCCGGCTCGATCGTCAACGTCGCGTCATCTTCGGGACTGATCGGAATGCCGATGCAGGCCGCGTACTCGTCGAGCAAGTGGGGATTGCGGGGACTTGCGAAGTCTGCGGCGATCGAACTCGGCCGATACCGTATTCGCGTGAACACCGTGTACCCGGGCGCAGTTCGTAGTGCATTGACGGCAGGTTTGGACGAGTCGATGTTCGACGCCTATGCCGTCCCGAGGCTGGGTGAACCATCTGACATCGGTTCTGCCGTTGCCTACTTGGCCAGCGAGGAGGCGTCGTTCGTCACCGGCGCCGACCTCGCCGTGGACGGCGGCTTCGTCCTCGGACCCGTACCCGCCGTCTGAGACCTTCTCGACTCGTACCCTGCCGCTGCGGTCCTCGGTCCGCGCCGCCGCCGCATGGCAGGGCATGCATCCATGGCGGAAATTATTACGCCAGAGTCAGTTTCGGCTGCTCTGGCGTCGTTCGACACTGTCGGTAGATTCACTTAGTCTTCGAGATTCCGGCTACCGGTGAGGCTCTGGGTTTCGAGTCATGCACTGCTAGCGAATCGGATTCTCCCCACATCAGGAGGCAGTGCGTGAAATCCAATGTCAACACGACGAAACCTGAGCGAAAGAAGCTCGGTCCCAAAGGGATTGCGGGCGCAGCCCTCATCGGTACGACCATCGAGTGGTACGACTTCTTCATTTACAGCATCAGCGTCCCGCTGATACTCGCACCGTTGTTTTTCCCTTCGGACGACTCGGTCACGAGCATGCTTGCGGCATTCTCGACGATCGGGGCTGCGTACCTTGCACGGCCGGTCGGCGGTCTTCTGTTCGCGCATTTCGGAGATCGGCTCGGTCGAAAGGTCACGACGCTGGCCTCTCTGATTCTGATGGGGGTGGCCACGACTTGTGTTGGCCTGCTCCCGACGTTCGACAGTATCGGGGTGGCTGCGCCCGTTCTCCTCATCGTGCTGCGGTTGATGCAGGGCGCGGCCGTCGGAGGCGAATGGGGCGGAGCGGTGTTGCTCGCCGTCGAGAGCGCACCGCCTCACAAGCGTGCATTCTATGGCGCATTCCCGCAGTACGGATCGCCCCTCGGCATGTTGCTGGCATCGTCCGTTCTGTTCGTTGTGCAGTTCCTCCCGGACGAGCAATTCACGACCTGGGGCTGGCGAATTCCCTTCTTGATCTCGTTTCTCCTGGTGATTCTCGGTATCGGTCTCCGTTCGCGACTGGAAGAACCGGAGACCTTCTCCAAGGTGAAGGACAGCGAAAAGCAAAAGCCCGTGCCATTGCGAACGGTGCTCGCGGAGCATCGGAAAGCAGTGGTGGTCACTTTCGGCGTGTTCTTCGTCGGTATGGCCGGCACGCTGAACTTCAGCTTTCTGCCCGCCTACTCGAAGAGCGAGGGATTCACGTCGGCGCAGGCTGGAACGGTGGCCACGTTGGTCGCCTCGCTCATCAGCCTGCCAGTGATGATTTTTGTGGCAAGACGGGCCGACGGTCGCGATCGGAGACACTACATTTTCATCGGTGGCCTACTGGCCGCGATCTTGATCTTCCCAGCGTTTCTGTTGGCACAGGTGGCCGGAGATGTCGGGCTCGTGATCGGTGTCACGATTGTCAATGCCGCCGTCGCCCTGCCGTTCGTTGTGCTGGGATCAATTCTGCCCGAGCAGTTTCCAGTGGAAGTCCGCTATACCGGTATGACACTGGGCAATCAGATGTCTGCCTTGATCGGCGCCGGGATACTGCCGATCATGGCGAGTCTCTGGGTCGCGTCGGTGGGAGGATCGTTCTGGCCGGCCGCGCTCATCCTGGTAGCTGCGGGGCTGATCACTGCTCTGGCATCCCGTTTCCTCCGCGAGCCCAATATTCCAGCGGGTCGAAGTGATTCAGCCGGCGAAGCCGAAGAGAAGAACGCCGTGGTGCAGCACGCCCCGGCAGCAAAGGGTGGACGTTCGTCGGTGTGAACAGGCCAGTCCGTGGGCCCAGGGATGAGGACGTCCAGCACTGATGCTGCCGCTTCGGCCGCCGAGGCGGATACACCTGTAGAGGGAGGGCGAACCACTCGAGACGATGGGTCGCCGAACGGAGCGGCGTGGGTTCGGGCGGCGACCGGATGAGAGCCGACTGCGCTCGGGGAAACCGACCCGCCGGCACGTTCTGTGAGGTCTGGTTCCTCAACGCCGACAGGAGGTTTGACCTCGACGCTGTGGCCCACTCCGGTGCTCCGAACGCCCGAACGAGGAAATTTGTCCCCGTGAGCTCGTAGTTCCCCGGCGTAGCTGCAGGCTTGGATCAGGGTTCGCCGGGTTGTGGAAGCGCTCGGTCGAAGCCCGAGGGTTTACATGGTGTTTTCCTTCCGAACCGCCGGACTGTCGTAATCGTGAAAAGCTTGTAGCGAGGCGACCGTGAATCGACCTTGTCGATTCATCGGACTCGTCGCCAGTGACCCGTGTTCGTGATCGGTCGGTGTCGAGACGACTAATATGACTGGTATCACAGGCCTGAGCTACTACTTTTAGGTTGGACATGACCCAGAGCAAGACGGCGCGAGTCGGCAACGTCGGAGCAGAGCTGACAAGTTTCGTCGGTCGTCGACGCGAAGCGATGGAAGTGAGTCGGCTGCTGTCGATGGCGCGACTCGTGACGCTTACCGGTCCGGGAGGCGTCGGCAAGACACGCCTGGCATTTCGAGTTGCCGTCGACCGCGCCCGCGACTTTCGTGACGGTGTCTGGTGCGTGGCCCTGGCACCGCTGGAGGACGAGTCGGTCTTGGCTCAGACTGTTGCCTCGGCGCTGGGTCTACAAGAACGTGGTGGCGCGTGGCCGGTGTCGGTTTTGGCCAAATATTTGAAGGACAAGGAGCTGTTGCTGGTCCTTGATAATTGTGAGCACTTGAAAGACAGTTGCGCCGTCCTGATCGACGCGCTCCTTCGGGAAGCACCCGAGCTCCGGGTCTTGGCCACGAGTCGCCAGGCAGTGGGATTGACGGGCGAGCACGTACTGCTGGTGCCCCCATTGTCCATGCCCGAGAGCAAGACGGCAGTTGGGCTGGATTCGATTCTTCACTACGAGGCGGTCAGTCTGTTCATCGAGCGTGCTCGCGCAGTCCGGCCGACCTTCGAACTCACCGACGACAACGTTGCCGCCGTTGCAGCACTGTGCCGACGTCTCGACGGAATCCCTCTGGCTATCGAACTTGCTGCCGCTCGCATGCGAGCCCTGTCCGTGAACGATCTTCTGGAACGGTTGGAGGACCGTTTCGAGTTGCTTACCGGTGGAAGCAAAGCAGTTCTGCCGAGGCACCAAACCCTGCGGGAACTCGTCGATTGGAGTTGGGACCTGTGCTCGGACGACGAGCGCACGTTGTGGGCGCGGGCGTCGATCTTCCCCGCAGGGTTCGACCTTGCCTCGGTGGAAGCAGTCTGCGCCGAGGGCGCCTTGAAGGAACAATCGGTCCTCGATGCGTTGACGGGGCTCGTGGAAAAGACGGTCGTGACCATGCACGACGAGGAAGGTGTCCTCGGTGTTCGGTACGGAATGCTCGAGACCCTGAAGCAGTACGGCCGGGCCAAATTGGTGCAATCAGGCGCGCAGGCGGACGCGGAGGAGGCGCACCGCGTGTACTTCCGGCGTATGGCGGGCGATGCAACGGAGAACTGGTTCAGTCCGAAACAGCGCGATTGGCTCAACCGGATCCGATTGGAGTACAGCAACATTCGGCTCGCGCTCGACACGAGCTTCGATCACCCCGAACTCGTGGATGCCGGCCTCGAGATGGTGATCGACCTGTGGGAATGTTGGTTCGCGATGGGACGAACCTCGGAGGCACGCCTGTGGCTGGATCGCGGTCTCGGATCCTCCGCCCTGTCGGCGCGGTCACGGATGACTGCGTTGGGCCGGATCGCGTATCTCAGTGTGATTCAACGCGACCTCGCCGCGGCCAGGGCAGCTCTCGCCGAGCTGGAAAGTATGCCCGATCTCGAAGACGGCTACCGCGACAAGGGATGGACGCGGGCGTATGTTCTGGCTCTGGTTCGTATGGGCGAGGGCGATCTCATGGCCGCGGAACAACCGTTGGAGGAGGTTTATGCCGCCCACGCTGCAGACGCGACTGTGCAGTGGGCGCAGGACGTCCGGTTCTGCCTGGCGATCATCAAGTCGATCCAAGGCGATCTGGAGGGTGCCGAAGCGATCGGGCAGCAGTCGCTTCGCGTAGCGGACAGCCATGGCGAGCTGTCGAGCAAGGGCTACATCCTCTGGTACCTAGGCATCGCAGCGTTTCAAACCGGGCAGCCGGACAGGGCTGCCGAGCGTGCCCGCGAAGCGTTGAGACTGGGGGAGCAGCTGGACTTTCTACCGTTCATCGCGGCCTCGTGTTTCGAACTTCTCGGTTGGGTCGCTTCCGACCGAGGCGAGCCCGAGAAAGCGGCTCGGCTCATCGGGACCGCTGATGCTATCTGGGAGAAAACAGGACCGTTTTTCCTCATGATCCGCCAGCTCACCGGGTACCACGACGAGTGCATGGCCAAGCTGGAAGCTTCACTCGGGGAGCAACATCTTGCGCAGGGCCTCCGAGATGGTGCTCAGCGCCCCTGGGCCGAGTCCATCGTCGAAGCTCTCGGTGAGGTGTCGAGCCCCGTCGCGAGGGTGAAGACCACGAGTACTTTGGGCCCGTTGACCAAACGCGAGAGCGAAGTTGCCGGGCTTGTCGCCGAGGGCGGGACCAACAAGGAAATCGCTGCGCGGTTGGTGATCGCACCGCGCACCGCCGAAGCCCACCTCGAACGGATCATGACCAAGCTGGGCTTCACCTCGCGCAGTCAAGTTGCGGCATGGGTCGCGGAGCGTCGCCGACCTGCCGAACGATGATGTGATGCACGGTGCGCTTCTGCTCTACGCCATACCCTGATCGACCGCGGGCCGGTCACTGTGAGAATTCGAGCATGGTTGCGAAACAACACTGCTCGGTTGTCAGGTGGGCAATCCAATAATCGGAAAACGATTTGTTGGATTTCCAAGGCCCCGTTCGGATGTCTTCGGTAAAAATTCAGGTGAATGTCAGCTGGCCTCTTCTTCCACGTCGAGTTCCCGGCACCTCACTTCACTTGAACAACGATCGAAGGGACGGCGTGCGATG
This sequence comes from Rhodococcus sp. (in: high G+C Gram-positive bacteria), assembly GCF_023264675.1. GTDB lineage: Bacteria > Actinomycetota > Actinomycetes > Mycobacteriales > Mycobacteriaceae > Rhodococcoides. Next base: position 14,969 of record NZ_JAHFVG010000018.1, on the reverse strand, counting down.
TTCGCACTGAAGGGTCCACGTGCGATGGTGGCCGTTGCGGCCCTGGTCGCGATCACGACAATATCGGGATGTTCCAAGGGGCCGGCCCCGACGAACAGCAGCGCCGATGCATCCGCCGAAGTCCCCGCTGCCGTTGCCGGGGCTCTGGCCGAATACAGCGGCCAGCCGAGCTTCGTCGCTCCCGGTGAACCCATCGATATCTCGTCCCTGCGCGGGAAGAAGATCTTCGATATCCCCGCTGCATCCAATCCCTTCATTCAGGACATCTCCACTACGATGGAGGAGGTAGCGGGCAAGGCCGGGATGGTGTACACCCGCTATGACAACCAATCCACTGTCTCGCAGTGGATTCAAGGAATGAACCAGGCGATCTCGTCTCGGCAGGACATCATAGTTCTGAACGGTTCGCCAGACCCACGCTCGCTGCAACCACAGTTGCGCGCAGCGAAAGACGCCGGGATACCCGTGCTGGTAACCCACTTCCACGACAACACGATGCCGCCTCCGCCGGCGTGCGAAGGCTGCGTCGACGTCACCGCCACAGTGAACGCGCCACTGTCCGACGTAGCAAAGGTGGCTGCAGACTGGATGATCAAGGATTCCGGCGGGCAGGCAAACGTGCTGATCGTCGGCGGAAGTGACATCTTCTCCAGCCCGGGAACCATCGAGTCAGCCCAGAACGAATTCGCGGCTCAGTGCCCGGATTGTTCGACGACGGTCGTGAATCTGCCGGTGTCCGATTGGAATACGAAAACCCAGAGTGTTGTTCAATCAGCACTGCAAGCCAACCCGACGGTGAACTATATTTACCCGCTCTACGACGCGATGGTCACCGGTGCCATCCCGGCAGTGCGGACGCTCGCCAAGACCGGTCAGGTGAAGATCGTCAGCTACAACGGATCACCTTTCGCGCTGGACGAGATTCGTGAGTCGGACGGCAGTCTCGTGGCAATGGATGTCGGTGAAGACACCCGGGCCGTTGGTTACGCCAACATGGACCAGGCTTTCCGTGTTCTGTTGGGTCAGCCGCCGGTCGCGCAGAACACCCCGATCCGGATCTGGGACAGCACGAACGTCGCTGAAGCGGGTTCCCCGGCCAAGGTCGGTGAGGGCTACGGCGACGCCGTTGTGACGGGTTATCAGGAGCTCTGGGGGCTCCCGAGCTGATGCCATCACACGAGGAAACAGCAATGACCGATCCGATGCCACTGGTCAAGATTCAGGGGCTGACGAAAGCCTTCGGTGGGCAGCATGCGCTACAGGGCGTCGATCTGACGATCATGCGGGGCGAGGTCCATGGGCTGCTGGGGGAGAACGGCTCCGGCAAATCGACGCTGATCAAAATCCTGTCCGGATTTCATGCGTCCGATGACGGCATTCTGGAGGTCGGAGGCAAGAACATCCCGCTGCCGCTGCTTCCGGGACAGCATCTGAGCATCGGCTTCGAGTTCGTACACCAGGACCTCGGGCTCGTGCCGTCTCTGTCGGTGACCGAGAATTTTGTGCTCGGCGAGATCGCCGCGTCCAGATCGGTCGCGTACTCCTGGCGGGCGGCCCGGCAGCGCGCAGTAGCCGCGTTCGCACGGTACGAGGTAAATATAGACCCAGACGCTACGGTCGATTCGATCCGTCCGGTCGATCGGGCGATGCTGGCTATCGTCCGAGCAGTGGAAGGTATCCGCGATCGGGCGGCCGACGGCTACGGGGCGACGCTACTTGTTCTCGACGAGCCCACAGTGTTCCTGCCGAGACAAGAAGTGGGTCAGCTCTTCTCTCTGGTCCGGCGGATAACTTCCGAGGGAGCAAGCGTTCTTTTCGTGTCCCACGACCTCGACGAGGTCATGGAGATCACGGACTCGGTGACAGTGCTGCGCGACGGACGCACGTCCGGAACGGTGGTGACCGCTGACACGACTGGGCGCGATCTCGTGAAAATGATCGTGGGACGAGAGTTGGCCGACAACAAGCACATCCCGACCAAGCCGGCCACCGAGCGCGATGTCGTGCTTTCCGTGCGCAATCTGTCGAACCGCGCTCTGGAGGACGTGTCCTTCGACCTTCACGCAGGCGAGGTACTCGGACTTGCAGGCCTCGCGGGCTCGGGCTACGAGGACGTCGTCTACTCGTTGTTCGGTGCCGGTGCCGGTGCCGGTTCAGGTGCTGAGGGCACCGTCACGGCCGAGGGTCGGACGGTCGATATCGGAACACTCACCCCGCGTCGCGCAATGTCGCTCGGAATGGCCTTCGTCCCGGGTGACCGAAAGAACCTGGGGAGCGTAGGCACCCTGTCGCTCGGGGAGAACATGAATCTGACCGTGCTCGGCAAGTATTTTCGCGGTTGGCGGCTTCGGCACGGATCGATGCGCGACAATGTTCGTCGACTTGTCGATGAATTCGATGTCAGGCCGGCTGTGCCCGAGTTGGAGTACGGCTTGTTCTCCGGTGGCAATCAGCAGAAAGCGTTGATGGCCAAATGGCAACAGATCCAGCCGAAGCTACTGCTGCTGCACGAGCCGACTCAGGGAGTCGACGTCGGTGCCCGACAGCAGATTTTCGAGATGATCCGTGGCAGTAAGTCTACCGGAGCAACCATCTGCGCAAGCTCGGAATACGAACAACTTGAAATCATGTGCGACCGAGTGGCGATCTTCGTTCGTGGACGGCTGGTCGCGTTCTTGACCGGCGATGAAGTCACCAAGGCTCGGATGGCCGACCTGTGTCACGGCCAGGGCGCAACAGCTGACCCGGCCGCACTACCGTGAACGAGAAAAGAGGCTCTGCCATGACAACTCGTGAGGGCGTCACCACGTCGGCCACCGACGGCCCGACGCCACCAGCGCAACCGACACCCCGCCGGAGAGCATCCGGCCGACTCGAGGCACTGGCCCTGCCGTTGACGTGGCTCGCGGTGATCATCGTGTTCTCCATAATCGAGACCGACACGTTCTTCACCTCGGCCAATGCGTCGTCGATCCTCGCATCCCAGGCCGTGCTCGTCGTCGTCACCCTTGGACTGATCGTCCCTCTGATCGCAGGCGACTTCGATCTCTCCATCGGGGCTGTGGTCGGCGTTTCGGCACTGACCGTGGCGATTCTGAACGTTCAACACGGGTGGAACATCTGGGCGGCAATCGTGGCCGCCCTGCTGATCGGTGCTGTCATCGGGCTCGTCAACGGCCTGCTGACAGTGCTCCTCGGAATCGAGAGCCTCATCGTGACACTGGGCATGAGCACACTACTCGCCGGCATCGCGCTCTGGATCAGCGCCGCGAACACCATCACCGGTGTCGACGAGACACTCAGCGACATTGTGATCACCTACCGTCTCTTCGGGATCCCCATGGCCTTCTACTACGCGATCGCCTTCGCCTTGATCCTGTGGTACGTGTTCTCGTTCACGCCGCTCGGGCAACGGTTGCTTGTCGTCGGGCGCAATCGCGAGGTTGCACGACTGTCCGGAATTCGGGTGTCGACGTTACGGATCGGCGCGTTGATGACGTCCTCGCTCGTTGCGGCTTTGGGAGGCGTGTTGACTGCGGGTACATCCGGATCGGCTGGTCCCACAACAGGGTTGGATCTTATGCTCCCCGCGTTCGCTGCAGCGTTCCTCGGCTCGACGACGATAAAACCCGGGCGATTCAATCCCTGGGGGACGGTGATCGCGGTCTACTTCCTCGTCACGGGTATTACGGGTCTCCAGCTTCTCGGTCTTCAGTCGTTCGTACAGAACATCTTCTACGGCGTCGCGCTGATCTTGGCAGTGTCGTTCTCCCAGATCATCCGTCGGCGCAAAATGAGCCGCAGCACATAACAATCGGTATCTCGGTACCGATCGAAGCCGCCCCCGTTCGGAATACACTTTCGGTGTTCCGAACGGGGGCGGTTTCGTGTGGCTACGATGTGGCCTACCGACGACTCAGCGACGAGCCGTCGAGAATGGCTCGCCGCTGAGACAGTGTCCGCCGCTATCGAAAAGTCAGTCGGTCGGCCATGTTTCGGATTCGAGGAATGCGGGAGCCGTTCCGTGGTGCAGCATCCCCAGAGCGTCGGGAACGGTGATTCGGCGGTAGCTCTCGGTGCGGACTCCATCGACAAGCAAGTCTTCGCGCTCCGCGAGGATACGGTCGCGGACTTCTTTGGAGACCTCGTGGTTGCGCGAGGCTGGAACCCGGACCAACTCGTTCTCCGGAACTGGGGCCTGACCGACCGCTGCCTGGGCCTGCTGGCGTTCAGAGTAGGACTCGGCGGCATTGAGCGTGAGCTTCGTGTTTGCCTCGACGACCCGCTTCTTCGCAGAGATCGTCAGATCGGCATTCGCAACGCGCCCGCTGGACGAGTACGCCCAAGCGCTGCGAATGCGATCGTAGGCCTGTCGAGGCTCCTTGTATTCGTGCTGTACGCGCTCCACTGGGCGGTCGGGAACCGCCAGGTGCGTAATCCCACGATCGTTGATCGCTGCCAACAGTGCCATTGGAGTATTTTCCACGAACACCTCTTTCCGAGTTGGAAACAGGTCGAAATAGGTGTGGTCACCGTGTGGGCCGCCGGCATGGAAAAGGAAGAAGTCGGGGTAGATCTGGTCGGTCTGGTCCAGTCGATCGGGTCGAACTGCGTACCACTCGGCGATAGCGGCCTGAAGTAGGAACGATGCGCCGATGGCCCCGAAAGGTTCGTGAACGACGATCCCAAAACGATCCAGTGGCCCCCAGTCCGGGAGAAGAGCGGTTGTCTCACCGTTGATCCTGCTTTCGAACAACTCCTTTTTCAACTGCTTTGCTGTATGCACGGTGTTCTCCTAGAGCGTATGACGAACTGAAAACCTGTCGGCGGAAGGGCCGGCCGCTGGCGGGAACGCCATTTTTCGGCCGGCCCTTCCGCAGCAACAGGGTGGAACCACGAGGGTCCTGGACTATTACTGACGCCCGATGCGGGCGTAGATCTCGGGCCTCCATTTGCGAGCCGCCAACGCTGTGATGGCACCCAGCACTGCGATTCCCCAGACCGCGACGATAAGAATAATTCTTCCTGTACCAGTAGCGCCACTGAACAGTTCGAACTGCTGCGTGGTCAGTACGAGAAGAATTACCAGGAATGGGAAAGTGATCAACGCAGAGATAGCAGGACGCTTGGCTCCGCGACGCCACAGGTACGCAAATGCTGCCAGTGACACGACGGTGAGCATCATCGCGAACGCGTAGCTGTACACACCCAAGAAATTGGCGTAGACAGACGAGTCCGCATCTTTTATCGCGAGCACGACGAGAGCCGCGAGGCACAGTGCGCTGACGAGGAGTGAAGCCCGATGCGGGGATACGTGGTCGGAGTGTGCCTGACCGAGCTTGCGGGGGAAGATCCCGTCGGCGGCGAAGTTGAAGATGTAGCGCGAGGTGATGTTGTGGGCAGCGAGAACGAGCGCGAACGAACTGGTGCAGAGAAGGACGATGAGCACCTGGCCACCGAATGAACCGAGATATGTATTGACGCTCGACTCACCGGCGGCAATGGTGCCTTCGGCGAGCACGTCCATGATGACCTCAGCGCCGTAGGAATTGATGAAAAGCCAGGCGCTGACGGAATAGACCACCGCGATGAACAGCACCATTCCGTAGGTTGCCCGCGGGATGGTTTTCTTCGGGTCTCGAACCTCGTCGCGGAAGATCACAGTGGCTTCGAAGCCTCCGTACAGCGACATTCCGTAGAGCAAGGCGATTGCGAGCGATCCCGAGAAAATGTTCTCGGTGCTGAAAGAGTGGAGGCTGAGACCTTCGGCGCCTCCCTGGAACAAGACGGAGAGGTCGTACACAACAACGAGGGCGATCTCGCACGCCAGGAATACGACCATGACCTTGGCCGAGAGATTGATGTTGAAGTAACCGAGGGCTCCTACGATCACCGCGGCAACCATCGCCCATACCCACCAACGGATATCGGGGCCGTGGAACACCTCGGTGACCATGCGATTGATCGCCAACCCGACGACACCGTACGTGGCGAATGCCGCCATGAAGTACGCGATCAGCCCGGTGAAACCGGTAGCGAGCCCTACAACCCGTCCGAGTCCCGCCGTGACGATCGAGTAGAAGCCTCCCGGCTTGTCCAACGAGGACCCCACGGCGACAATGCCGTACGCCAGAGCTGCGATGATAATTCCGCACGCGAGGAACGCCACAGGAGCGCCGAGCCCGTTGCCGATCAGGATCGCAACCGGAATGAAGGTGAAGACCACGACGACGGGAGCGTTGTAGGCCAGCACGGTGAACAGTAGTTGTATGGAACTCATGTCGCCGCGTAGGTTCCCGCTGCTCGTAACGTCGTTCGAGGTGCGGTTGTCGCCCGCAATTCCATCGGTCTGGGTCATAGATCGCCGTCCTTTGGTTCAGAGGTTGCCGATCCGACCACGAGGGGGCTGTGCAGAACCTCTCGTTCGACGTTCTGGTCGTGTGCGGATCGTATTGCAGATCACAAAGCTAGACTCGCCTCAGCTCGCTATCGTTTGGAAATCCAGACAACCGGAGCGCACGACCTGTCACTTTTACAATGCATTCACCGGCAACGAGGCCTTGGCATGCGATGCTTCGGCCTGTAGGCAGCACATCGGAGGCGAGATGTCCTCGGGGCCGTAGGCCCGAGGAAAGGTTGAAACAGCACGTCAGCACGCTATTTTGATTGTTGTGCGAGTGTGCCGATCCGCTGGAACGTTCGACGTCAATCACATGCTGCGGAAAATAGCAATCCACATTTACCGGGGCCGGTTGTGAATGATCGGCATTGCTTGACATGCAGGCTCGCTTGTGGTCGGAGCAGAGCGACTCGGTGAAGAGGCCTGTCGTCGAGACCAAAGGAACCGCCGCGGACTCAGGCCGAAGCTCTCGACGCGGATCGTGTGGCCGAGGCGGTGCTCGTCGAGGATTGCTAGGAGTCGCCGCGCCCGCCATCGATCGGGCCGTTCACCGTCGTGATGGCGATGATTGCTGCCTGTGCGTGTTCGAGCGCGGCGTCCGTCTTCTGCTGCCACTGAACGGTTGCCGCGACGCCTTCGGCTGCATACTGCGCCACTGAGATTCGGTCGGGATGCAATCCGTCCTCGGCGAAACTTCTCTGCCAGAGTTCATTGTCCTCAGCGAGGATTTCGGCGACGCCGGGCACAACGCATAACGCTCCCCACAGGCCCGGGTAATCGGATTGGCCGAACATGTCGAGTTCTTGATCGAAGAGGGCGCGGATGTATGCACGGAGAAGTTTGCCGGGGTAGTTCTCGGAGAGGTCGACGAGTGCGGAAACCCGTACGTGTAGCTGGTCCAGAGAGTCACGTGCGACGGCGGTGAACAACGCGTCTCGATTCGGAAAATGATGAAGCAGACCCCCCTTGGTCACACCGGCGGCATCGGCAACGGCCGCCAGGGTCACCCGCGTCCCGCGGGCACGGATCGTTGCGGTAGCGGCGTCGAGGAGCGCGCGACGTGTGCGCTCGGAATTGCGGGTCATCGGCTCGTCCATCGCTCTGATTATGCGCCATGCCTGCTCCAACAGACCAGCTGTGTGGTCTTACCGACTGTCTGGTAGGTTAGCCCAGAATCATCCAGGAAGGAGCGTCGTCGTGCCGTGCTCCTCTGACTTGAAAGCGACTCATGAACAGCCTTAACACTGCCCGTGCGGGAGCCCGCGAATGGTGGGCTCTAGCTGTGCTCACCTTGGCGGTGACACTTCTCGCCGTAGACGGCACCGTTCTTGCACTTGCCGTACCTGCTCTTTCCGACAGCCTCGATGCCACATCTACCCAGATCCTGTGGATCGGTGATATCTACTCGTTCGCGTTGGCCGGACTCCTGGTGACAATGGGTAATCTCGCGGACCGGGTCGGGCGCAAGCGTCTACTGCTCATCGGTGCTGTCGGATTCGGACTGTCCTCGGTTCTGGCTGCCTTTTCCACGACACCGGAAATGCTCATCGCGGCGCGCATGTTGCTCGGTGTCAGCGGAGCGACCGTCATGCCCTCCACCTTGGCGCTCATTCGGGCCATATTCTTCGATTCGAAGCAGCGCACCCGGGCCATCGCGGTCTGGTCCGCCGGTGCCACCGGCGGCGCAGCTCTGGGCCCGCTGGTGGGCGGCGCGTTGCTCGAAAATTACTGGTGGGGCTCTGTGTTCCTCATCAACATCCCGGTGATGATCCTTGTTGTCGTTCTCGGCATCTTCTTGATACCGGAGTCTCGGAATCCCGAGCGTGCGCCGATCGATCTTCTCTCCGCACTGTTGGCGTTCGCTGCCATCGTGCCGCTGGTGTACGCGATCAAGACAGCGGTCAAGGATGGGCTGACCGTCGGTTTTGCTGTGGCACTCGTGGTTGGTCTGATATCCGGATTCGTCTTCGTCCGCCGCCAGCGTCGGCTCGAGTACCCGCTCATCGACGTGTCGCTGTTCGCCCGTCCGGCCTTTACCGGGTCGGTCATTGCCAACTCGGTGGCGATCTTCGCCCTCAGTGGCCTCTTCTTCTTCTTCTCGCAGTACCTGCAACTGGTACGCGGTTTCAGTCCGCTGGTTGCGGGGCTGGCCGAGTTGCCGGCCACAATTGCAGCCGTCGTCGCCGTCGTGGCTGTGGGATGGGCGGTTTCCCACTTCGGGCGAGGTATGGCAATCGGCTGGGCGCTGCTCATGACCTCCGTGGGAATGGCAGGATTGGCCATCGCCGAGCAACTGCCGACGTACATCTGGCTCGCGATCGCCTTGGCTGTCGTCGCTGGTGGCATCTCGATCGCAGCCACGATTGCCGTCGACACGGTTGTCTCCGTCGTTCCCCGGGAACGAGCGGGCGCAGCGTCGTCTATCTCCGAAACTGCGTACGAGCTGGGTATCGCACTGGGTATCGCCGTTCTCGGTTCGATTCTCAATGCCGTCTACCGCAACACGGTCTCTGTGCCCACTGATCTGGGCACAGCAGAGCAAGACGCGGTCGCCGAGTCTCTCGCGGGCGCGACCCAGACACTGGGCGATCGGTTCCCGGAGGCCCTCGACGCCGCGCAGCACGCATTCACCGGTGCGATGCAGGTTACTGCTCTCGTCGCTGCCGGCATCCTCGCGATCGTCGGAGTTTTCGCGATGAAGGTGATCCCGCACTCGAACAACTCCGAGGAAGCGAAACACTGACATGAAACCCCAGCCGAGCACCGCGCAGATCGATATCTCGACCGCCACCAGACTGCAGGTTCTCTGGTCTTTCGCACGCCCCTACCGGCATACGCTCGCAACCGGACTTCTGTTGTCTCTGGCGGTCTCCGCGATGGCACTCGCTACGCCGCTGGTGACCCAGTGGGTGCTCGACACCGTCGGGGTTGGCGGATCGCTGAGGGATCCCGCACTCGTCCTCGTCGGATTGCTGATCGTGGGCGCGGTTCTCGGCTGGTTGCAGTGGGTCATGCTGGGTGCACTCGCCGAAAGCGTTGTCTACGACGCCCGGCGCCAGATGATCGAGCGTTATCTCGGGGCACGAGTTTTCGAGTTACTCGTGCGGGGCCCGGGGCAGTTGGTCACCCGCGTGACCTCGGACACGCTGCTGCTCAAAGAGGCAGCCTCATCCTCGGTCATCGGACTCATCAACGGCTCCGTCATGCTCATCGGTTCCCTGATACTCATGGGTTACCTGGATTCGACGCTGTTGGGTACCACGCTGGCCGCCGTCGTGTTCGTGGTCCTCGTGTTCACGATCCTCATGCCGCGTATCTCGAGGTTCGAGGAAAAGGCACAGGCAAGTCTCGGCGATCTGGGTGACGAACTCGAAGGCACACTTCGTGCCATCAAGACAGTCAAGTCCGCTGCCGCGGAGCCGCGTCGCCATCTCAGACTCATGCATCATGTCGGCGAATCTCGGCGCTGGGGGGTGAAGTCCGTCCGTGTGCAAGCCGCAGCCTGGACCGCTGCCGGGGTAGCCACCGAAGGTGCCGTCATCATGGTGCTGGCGTTCGGCGCCTACCGGGTTTCGACCGGAGCGATGGCGGTCTCGACCCTGGTCGCGTTCTTGCTCTACGTGTGGGGTTTGTCCGGGCCCGTGATGGAACTGACCGAGAATCTCACGACTCTTCAATCCGGGCTGGCTGCAGCCGGGCGAATCAACGAGATTCAACGACTACCAACAGAATCAGAAGGAAGGACGCGACTGGAGTCCACTACCGACGACGCACATCACGATCTCCCCAGCCCGGATGTGCACCTCGAACCAGTTGCATCGGGACATCGCAAAGGCGACGAGATCGCGCCCGCGGCCATCCACTTTTCAGCGGTGGCCGCGGGCTACGGCGATGGCAGCACCCGGCCCGCAGTGCGTGACGTCGAACTCTCGATTCCATCGCGCGGGCACATCGCCGTCGTAGGTCCATCCGGCGCTGGAAAGACCACCATCCTGTCGTTGGCCATGCGACTGTTGGAACCGGCTTCCGGTTGCCTCTCACTCTTCGGCGTTCCCTATTCGCGACTCACTCACGACCAGGTGCGCGCTGCCTTCGCCTATGTCGAGCAAGAAACCCCCACTGTCCCCGGCACCCTGCGGGACAACCTTCTTCTCATCAATCCTGACGCCACCGACCAGCGCATCACCGAAGTCTTGGATCAGCTGGATTTGTCGGCCAAGGTCGCCGCACTGCCGGAAGGTCTCGACGCCCTGGTGACCCAGACCAACCTGTCCGGTGGTCAGCGGCAGCGTCTCGCTCTGGCGCGCGCATTGCTCAGTGACCGCCGAATCCTGCTGCTGGACGAGGCTACCGCGCAGGTAGATGGCATCACCGAAGCCGCGATCAGTCGAGCGATCAGCGCGTATTCCCAGCATGGGGTCGTGGTCACGGTCGCTCACCGGATCTCGACCGTGATCGATGCCGACCTCATCGTCGTGATGAAGGACGGCGAGATCGTCGAACGGGGCAGCCACGAAGATTTGATGCGTAACGACGGTCTCTATCTGAAGCTGGTGAAGGCGCTGCGTATCGCCGAGAAATAAACGGTATTCCGAACTGTCGCGGGCCGTCGGATGCGGTCAGTCATCGTGAACGTTGTCAGGATAGCTTGACGGTGCGGTGCGGTTACTGCCGTTTAACAGCCCGAGCGCCGACCGGCGACCCCGAACGGGTGTCACACAGTTGTCACAAGTGGGTACGTACGAGCATGGATTCGGATGGTGCGTTCTGAACGATCAGTGCTGTTCAGGGGCGCTGCGGTGGTTCCATGTGGACCTACCGGAATAGCTCTCATGTGGCTGTTAATCGGACGGTTGCTGGTTCGAGTCCAGCCGGGGGAGCGCGATAGGCCTCCTGATCTGCATGTATGTGCGGGACAGGGGGCCTTTTTCGTATCGAAACACGTGTTGGCGAAGTCGGACGGTCAGAGGTCCACGTGGGTTCGGTCGGCAGCTGGACCTGGGGGTCTGTGGTCTGAGCTCGCCGGCTTGTCACGGGTTGTGACAACTCGTTCGTAACTCATCTTGTGAAGGGGTCCCGTCGATAGTCGGATGCCGGTGGCGATGAATGCTGGGCGGGGCTCGTCTTCGCCGGGTAAGGTATCCGATTGGATACATGGCGTTGAGGAGGTGGCGATTCATGGCTGGACATGGGCTCGTCGAGCGGGCGCGTCGTGCTGCTGGTTTGACGCAGGGTGAGCTTGCATTGCGGGCGCATACGTCGCGCCCGACATTGTCGGCGTACGAGAACGGCCGGAAGTCACCGTCTTTGGAGACTCTGGAGCGGTTGTTGGGGGAGGCGGGGTTCGACGTCGAGGCTGTGCCTCGTGTGGAGTTCGTGGACGTGCCGGGTGCTCGTGGTCGGGTGTATCGGGTGCCGACGTCGTTGCCGCGGTTGGCGGTTGCCGATGCGTTGGCGACGGTGGTGTTGCCATTGGATTTGAATTGGTCTTCGCCGGGCCAGGAGTTCCGCTTGTCGGATCGCGTGGAGCGGGCTCGGTTGTACGAGATCGTGCTGCGCGAGGGTCGTCCGGCGGATGTGCTGCGGTATGTCGATGGTGTGCTTCTGGTCGATGTGTGGCCGGAGTTGGTTGTGCCGCGCGATCTTCGGGCGGCGTGGGAGTCCGCGGTCGATGCGTTGTCGAGTGCAACGTGAACGACATCGGAGATGGAGTGCTCACCGCGTTCCAGGTTCGAGTGGCCAGGTTGTTCTTCTCGCTGCCTGCCAGTGAGGGGTTTCTCCTCGCGGGTGGGGCGGCGTTGGTGGCGCAGAATCTGACAACGCGTCCGACGCAGGATCTCGACTTCTTCACGAGCTCGGCGGGCGCGTCTGTAGGTACGGCCCGCGATGCGTTCGAGGCTGCAGCCGCCGAGCGGAGTTGGCGAGTGGAACGCATCCAGGACGCTGAAACGTTCTGTCGGTTGCTGATTCATGGTGATGAGGATCTGTTGGTCGATCTTGCACTGGATTCCGCGCCGGGGATGTCGCCGACGGCGAGCGTTGTGGGGCCGACGTTCGCGCCCGAAGAGTTGGCGGGGCGGAAGTTGGTCGCACTGTTCGATCGTGCCGAGGCGCGTGATTTCGCCGACATCTATGCGTTGCGAACTCGGTTCGATCGGATCACCCTGCTGTCGCGCGCTGCCGAGGTGGACAGGGGCTTCGACCGCCTGATCTTCGCATCGATGCTCGACAGTTTGAATCGATTCCCGGACAGTATGATTCCTGTTGCTGCGGAGGAGGTCCCGAGGCTGCGGGCCTACTTCGCGGAGTGGGCGTCGGCGCTACGAAGCTGATGTGAGACGCGTCTCGAATGGGTTCCTGGTTTCAGTTGTATCGACTGCACAACTCGCCGGTGATGTATCCCTGTTCGCAGCCGTGCTGGGTTTGGATGTCGCCGCTGGTGGGTTCTTCCCCGCAGGCGAGTCCGCAGCGTTCATAGCCGTTGACGACTCCGTCGCCGTTGCGGTCCTCGGAGGCAATGTAGGGGTAGCCGCCGCCGGGATTCGCGGGTTCGTCGTCGTGGATGCACGCGGGGTCTGTCCCTGACGATGTTCCGTCTGTGTAGACGGCAGTCTCGGGGTAGTCGCAGTACCAGAGGACCTTTTTGACGGGCGCTTGGTATGTGTCGCAGCTTGCTTCGTATCCGGTCGTCCCATTGGAGTACAGGGCAGTTCCGGATTGGTAGAGAGCGAAATCGCCACATTCGAAGGTGACCGGGGCCGGGAGCGCTGCAGGTTCGACTGGTGGCGGCGGTGGAGATGGGGACGGGGGTGAGCCCGCGCAATTGCCCCGGCGATGGTCGCCAGGTTTCTCTGGACCTCCGGAACCAGGTCAGCGCCCCAGATGTCTTCGCTCGCGGCGAACGCCATCCAGGTACGGGCGTGTGGGTGACCCTCGTCGGGCATGAGCCAGGTACGACCGTCGTCCGTCTGCTCTGACCCGGCCGTCATCGCTTGGTTGTTGCAGGCTGCGAGGAACGCAGCACCGATGGCGCCAGCTGAGGCGTGGAGAAATGAGCGGCGTTGCATGGATTCTTTCCTTCGCAGTCGATGACGGACAGCACTCGGTGCGCCGCGCACCGACAACACTGCAGGGGCACCCAGATATGGAGCCTTCCACGAGACCAACAAGTCGACTGAACTTTCGGTCGAACGGCGGAAGTTGCCCGGTGCCGGCTCGAACGCCAACTCCAACGCCCACCACATCGCGGTCTAACGTTCACTACAGAAACCTGCGCCGCCAAGAAAGTGCTCGTCCGTACTGACGGAGCCGGAGCGAGCCACGCTTTCGTCGTGGAGGCACGGGCGGCGGGTGTCATATTTCAATCTGGTTCCGATCTGTTCGCCGACAGCGGCTTGGGGGTCGAGTACTGGCGTCGGTGAGATGTTTTTCCGACCTGAGGGGCCTGCGAACCGACGCGGGTCCAGATGAACTCGTACAGGTCCAATCGGTCTTTCGGCTCCGGTTCGACTGTCACACAGTTGTCACAAGTGGGTACGTACGAGCATGGATTCGGGTGGTCTGTTCTGAACGGCCGGTGCTGGTCGGGGCGCTGTGGTGGTTCCATGGGGATCTACCGGAATAGCTCTCATGTGGCTGTTAATCGGACGGTTGCTGGTTCGAGTCCAGCCAGGGGAGCGTATTAGACCCTCTGACCTGCACCTGTGTTTGGGACAGGGGGCCTTTTTCGTATCGAAACACGTGTTGGCGAAGTCGGACGGTCTGCGGTCCATGCCGTGGCTTCGTATCCGGCCGGGCCATTGGAATCCCGGCAGTCCAACTGTGCTTCTCAGCGTTTCGGTGAGTCGTCGCGGCCGGCATTGGCGGCACTCGCTGCCTGGGCAATGGCGGTCAGTAGCGGGGGAACGTCGTCTTGCGGGACGGTGGCTTGAATGACGGTGACACCAGAGTCGTCGGAGCGCGCAGTGTCGAGAGCCGACGCCAACTCCAGGATCGCGTGAACGTGGACGGCGGTCCGCACACCCATCGCGCGCGCCAGAGCCGTCCAGTCCCAGCGGGCAATGTCGTTGTATGCAGCGTCGGGGCCGTTGATGGCTCGTTCGACTGTGTAGCCGTTGTTGTCGACGATGATGACAACCGCCGGAATCTTGTTGCGTACAAGTGTGCCGAGTTCAGCGATCGTCAACTGGGCAGCGCCGTCACCGATCAGCAGTATCGGCCGGCGGCTGGGCTGGCCGAGCGCTGCGCCGAGGAGAGCGGGCAGCGTATAGCCGATCGATGCCCACAGCGGCTGGCCGATGAACAGAACGTCACCCGGTAGCCGGTGTGCCCCCATCCCGTAGAACGAGGTGCCTTGGTCTGCGAGCACCAGATCGCCTGGGCGGATCCATCGTGCGATCGTCGACCACAGGCTGTCCTGTCCGAGGGGCCCCGCGGCATCGACAGCCTTAGCCTGGATGCACCGATCCAGTGACGGCTGATCGCGGGCCGTAGACACGAAATGCCCTGTAGTGGTGCAGAATAAGACTTCTCACAGAACAAATTCTGACCACTACGAAGGGCATCTCGC
>NZ_JAHFVG010000067.1 GCF_023264675.1 Rhodococcus sp. (in: high G+C Gram-positive bacteria) | reverse complement strand
CGAGCTCCGCAGCGACCAAAACGTCATCCGCACCTCGTGCGTGTAAAACCGATAAACCACCGCAACCATCCCTCAATGATCAGGCACGTTGCGACAACCGCTCGAATCCGCCCACAACCTGTTATGTATTCGCACTCACATGCAGTGACGTGCGACGCAGCCACCAGAGCCCGGCGATCGGCAGCACGACCGGGATGAACACGTACCCCTGGCCGAAGTGGGACCACACCGTCGCCTCGGGGAAATCGTCGGGCTGGACGTAACTCAGCGCGCCGATGGCAAGGACGCCGACGAGCTCGATGATGCAGGACACCGTGACCACGCGCCGCGACGCCTCGGTGGCGCGCGCGAGCCCGATCGTCGCGATGATGTAGACCACCGCGGCCACCGCCGACAGTATGTAGGCGAGTGGCGCGTCGTCGAAACGTGTCGTCAACTGCACGACGGACCGAGACGTGGCCGCCACCGCGAACACCGCGTAGACGGCGATGAGGAATCGTCCGAACCCGGTGCGAGTGGCCTGGGCAAGAGCGTCTTTGCGGGAACTGTCAGGCATATCCGGCCCATATCTGGCTGAGGCGCAGCACCATGGCTGCGAGAGTGACGACGGCCACGAGCAGAACTGCCGTGCCGCCGCGGGAACGGTCGCCGAGCGACCACCAGGTGCCGATCGGGAGAAGGAGCAGCAACCCGATCAGATACAAGCCGAACGTCAGTCGATGGATCTCTCGATCACTGGTGAACATCAGGACGAACCCGACGACGGCTTGAATCAGAACGACTGCTTCCGTGGCGGAAATGGTCCAGAACAGCGCTCGGTCGGCCTTGTTCTTCAGCAACACGGGGCTGCCGACGGCGAGCTTGAGAAGCACCCACACGCCGACGACGAGTGACATCACGTACAGCAGGCCGGTGACGGCGCCGATCATCGATTCCTCGTAACTGACCTCGGAGTGTGGGGTGGTCTTGCCCCCAGGGTAGCGAAGGCCTCGGGACGCGAACGTCGTGAGTCCTTCGAAACACGGCGTTATTCCTTACGTGACCATACGGAAATGGATGGGGCTTGTACTTGTCACATGGCCGAGGAGCATCACACGGCTTGGCACTTCTTTCACCGGCGGCCAACGATTGCCCGCCCTCTGTTCTTTCAACTCACGCACAGGAGCATCCACACGTGTCTGACATCGACAACGCTATCGCCGAGAACATCGCCAAGTCGCTCGGCGAGATCCCGCATCCGTCACTCCCCAAGGGCAGCAACATCTACGGGTCGACCAAGATCTTCCCCGACTACAAGGCGGAGAACGGCGAAAGCTACTTCACGCTGGTGCACGGCATCGCCCACGAGTCCTCGGTCAGCTTCGTGGCTGTGCTGCAGGCCACCCGCGCACTGCGCAAGGGATTCGAATCGGCGATGTACTTCTACGGACCTGGTGCGATCAATTGCCTTGCCACACGGGGGTTCCCGACAACCGGCGACTCGGGATTCCCGGGTGAGCAGAACATCAACGACTCGCTTGCGACGTTCATCGCGGAAGGTGGAACGGTGTTCTGCTGCCGCTTCGGCCTCGCGCTCCACGGCGGACGTGAAGAGGACCTGATCGAGGGTGTCATCCCGGCTCACCCGCTCGACGTCCAGGACGCCCTCATTCACTACGCACGCAAGGGCGCCATCATCAACTCGACCTACATGGTCTAGGGAGCCCGAGAATATGTCAGTCAGTACGCGTGTAGACCTGGCGTTGCTCGGAGTCCGAGGGACGCTACCGGTCAACAGAACGGCCGGCGCCGGGCCCAGCGACGACGGGCATGTCCGAATCGATGGCATCGGCGCGGCCATCCCTCGAAACCCGCTCAGCCCCTTCGTTCTCGAAGGAGGACGCGTTCTGTTCGACGGCGAGGACACCGGCCTGGACGTCGAGGCCATCAACCGTCCGTCGTTCTACGATCTCGAGACCGCCGACGGCATCTCCTACGAAAAGATCGCGAAGCTGCACGGCACGAGTGTTCTCGCCACCACGGTCGTACAGACCTGCATCCGTTACGACCCGGACGAACGCTGCCGCTTCTGTTCGATCGAAGCGTCACTCGAGGCAGGCGACACCATCGCGGTCAAGACCCCGGCGCAACTGGCCGAGGTCGCCGAAGCTGCGGTGCGACTCGACGGCATCACCCAGATGGTCATCACCACCGGTACCTCGGCGGCGAAGGACCGAGGTGCTCGGCATATCGCTCGCTGTGTGAAAGCGATCAAGGCGGCGGTACCCGACCTGCCGATCCAGGTGCAGTGCGAGCCTCCGGGCGATCTACAGACCATTACTGATCTGTACGACGCCGGTGCCGAATCCATCGGGATCCACGTCGAATCCCTCGACGACGATGTCCGACGGAAATGGATGCCGGGCAAGGCATCGGTGTCCATGGACGAGTACCGGGCGGCGTGGAAGGAAGCGGTCCGTGTGTTCGGCCGCAACCAGGTGTCGACGTACATTCTCGTCGGACTCGGTGAAGATCCCGACGAATTGGTCGCGGGCGCAGCCGAACTGATCGAGATGGGCGTGTATCCATTCGTCGTTCCGTTTCGGCCGCTCGGCGGCACGCTCGCCGTGGACGTCGATCACGCAGTCGCACCGAACCGGGATGTCCTCGAGAACGTCACGCGCCGGGTCGCGAAGGAATTGCAGGCAGCGTCGATGCTCGGCGCCGATCAGAAGGCGGGCTGTGCGGCCTGCGGCGCCTGCAGTGTGCTCCAGAATGCGGGTGGCTGATGTACGCGATGGACCTGGCAGGGTTGTCGGGGACGGTAACGCAGGCAGCACCGGACTTTCTGATCCAACCATGTTCCGGTGCTGCCGAATTGGACGAGTATCGGCGGATGAGGCGGGACGCTTTCGTCGCCGAGCAGGGCCTGTTCGACGGGTCCGATCGCGACGATATCGACGACGAACCCCGGGCGGTGGTGCTTCTGGCCACCGCAGCGGACGGCACGGTCCTCGGTGGAGTTCGGCTGGCACCGTGCACCGCTGTCGATCTGGGCTGGTGGGCTGGTAGCAGGCTCGTCGTGACACCGGCGGCGCGCACCTCCGGCGTCGGGCCCGCACTCGTGCGTGCTGCCTGTGCTTATGCCGAGACTCACGGCGTACTGAGATTCGACGCAACGGTACAGGCTCAGCACGAGCGAGTCTTCACGAGACTCGGGTGGATCAGGCGCGGCGATGTACATCTGGCCGGGGTCGCTCACGTCTCGATGTGGTGGCCCATCGACAGGATCGAAAGGCTTGTCGGGTCCACAAAAGCTATGCTGGCGCAGGTTCTGACACCGCTACGCGAGCAGCCGCTCGGACTAGGCGCCAAAGGATTCCGCGGCGACGACGGTGTCCCCGTTCCCGGAAGCGACATGATCGCCGCCTGCGATGCCATCATCCCGTCGATGGTCGACCGTGACCCCGAGTGGGCAGGATGGTGTGCCGCGCTGGTCAATCTCAACGATCTCTCGGCAATGGGTGCCGCGCCGGTCGGGATGCTCGACTCGGTGGGAGCCCCCACGCAATCGTCGCTGACCCGTATCATCAGGGGTCTCGCCAAAGCTGCTGCAGCCTGGCAGGTTCCGGTGTTGGGTGGTCACACCCAGGTAGGCGTTCCGTCCTCGTTGTCGGTGACAGCGCTCGGCAGAACATCGACACCGATTCGAGCCGGGGGCGGCGTCGTCGGTGACGTGGTGACTCTCACCGCCGACGTGGACGGTGAATGGCGACGCGGTTATCAAGGTCAGCAATGGGATTCGACATCGCGCCGCAACTCCGAGGAATTGGCTCTGATGGGGTCCTTCGTTGCTCGCACCGCACCGAACGCCGCGAAGGACGTCAGCATGGCCGGGCTCGCCGGCACGACCGGCATGCTGGCCGAGGCCTGCGGTACCGGAGCCGTGCTCGACGTCGCCTCGATTCCGAAGCCTGCAGCAGCATCGATGGGTGAATGGATCACGTGTTTTCCAGGGTTCGCGATGATCACCGCGGACCGTCCAGGTGCAGGCATCGCCGCATCGGGGCCAGCAGTATCCGCGGTATGCGGAGAACTCACCGACATTCCGGGCGTCGCGCTGCGATGGCCCGACGGAATCACCACTCGCGCGGTCACTTCGACGGTGACCGGATTGGGAGAAGCATGAACGAGATCACCATCTCTGTAGCGGCAGCCGAATTCGGCCGCGACATGGAACAGGGATACCGAACGATCGCTGCGTTGCTGGAGGAATCGCGCAACCGCGGAAGCCAACTGCTCGTCCTGCCCGAGGCATGCCTGGGCGGATACCTGCCGAGCCTCGGAGGAGGAGACGAAACCGACGAAGCACGTCAGAAGCGTCTCGAGGCGCTACCGCCTGCCCTCGAATTGGACGGACCGGAGCTGAAGCGTGTCATCGACATGGCCGGTGACACGGTGATCACCCTCGGATTCTGTGAGAAGGACGGCGACACAAGGTACAACGCAGCGGTCACGCTGAACGGCGACGGCATCCTCGGTTCGTACCGCAAGGTGCACCAGCCACTCGGCGAAAACCTCTGCTACGACGCCGGCGACACCTTCGAGGCCTTCGATACTCCGGTCGGCCGGATGGGAATGCAGATCTGCTACGACAAGGGATTCCCCGAAGCCGCACGGGAACTCGCGCTCGACGGTGCCGAGATCATCGCCTCGATCTCGGCCTGGCCGACGGCGCGCACGGCCACGACCCCGAACATGGAAGACGACCGTTGGAAGCAGCGCTTCGACATCTACGACCGTGCGCGTGCACTGGAGAACCAAGTCGTCTGGGTCGCGGCGAACCAGGCCGGAACCTTCGGGTCGCTCCGATTCGTGTGCAGTGCCAAGATCGTCGGACCCGGCGGCGAGATTCTCGCCGGCACCGGCGTCGAACCCGGGTTGGCGACGGTCACCGTCGACGTCGACGGTCTCATCGCCGCGGCGCGCGGGGGCGGAATGTACAACCTGCGTGATCGTCGGCCCTCGGTCTACCGGACCATCACGAAAGAAGCAGTCCATGCCTGAGATGCACTTCGTTGTCCGCTGGCCGGACGGACGTGAACAGTCATGCTATTCGCCGTCTCTCGTGATGCACGACTATCTGAAATCGGGCACGGACTACCCGGTGGAAGAGTTCGTGACGCTGACCTCCGAGGCGCTCACGGTAGCGAGCGATCGGGTACTGGCCAAGTTCGGAATGCGCTGCACGTCGGCCGCGCAGCAGATGGACGAGATCCATGACGTGAGTGCCGACTACCGGACCGGTGCTGTCCGAGTACTGAGCATGACGGGAGCTGAACTGCTGTGACACCGAACAGCGCCACCGAAAATCAAGCGGCCGAGAATCACACGGTGATTGTCGTCGGCGGCGGGCAGGCAGGGTTGTCCATCAGTTGGCATCTGACGCAGCGTGGCATCGAACACGTTGTGCTGGAAGCCGATACGATCGCGCACGAGTGGAAGGACTCCCGCTGGGACAACTTCACCCTCGTGACCCCCAACTGGCAGTGTGCCCTTCCCGGGTTCTCCTATGACGGCGAGGACCCCGATGGCTTCATGAAACGCGACGAGGTCTATGACTTCGTGCTCCGGTACGCGAGAAGTTTTGCAGCGCCGGTACGCGAGCACGTCTCGGTGACGTCGGCGTTGCAGAGCAACGACGGAGGCTTCGACCTGGGCACCACTGCGGGGCCGATGCATGCCGACCGAATCGTGGTGGCTGTCGGTGGTTACCACATCCCGACGATTCCCCGGTTCGCCGAGAAGCTGCCGCCGGGCATCGCCCAGATCCACTCGTCGGAGTACCGCGGATCGCATCAATTCCCCGGTGGTGACGTGTTGGTCGTCGGGACCGGGCAATCCGGAGCTCAGATCGCCGAGGACCTGCACATCGAAGGACGACGAGTACATCTCGTTGCCGGCACTGCGCCGCGAGTGGCCCGGTTCTACCGCGGCCGTGACTGCGTCGCGTGGCTGCACGACATGGGGATCTATGATGTCTCCATCGAGGATCAACCCGGTGGCGTCGGCAAACGCGAGAACACGAACCACTACGTGACAGGTCGCGACGGTGGTCGTGATATCGACCTGCGTGCATTCGCCACCGAAGGCATGCAGCTGTACGGGCGTCTGCTCGGGGTCGACGACAACGTTCTGAAGTTCGCGCCCACGTTGGAGGCCTCGCTCGATGCCGCCGACAAGGTCGCCGAGTCCATCAAGGACAACATCGACGCCTACATCGCACGTGAGGGCATCGCGGCCCCCGTCGAGGATCGCTACGTACCGGTATGGCGTCCGGAGACCGAGACGACCGAACTGGATCTCGGCGATGCCGACATCGCCGCGGTGGTCTGGTCCGTGGGGTTCCGTACCGACTATCGGTGGCTGAAAGTCGGTGCATTCGACGGCGAAGGTCACCCGACGCACAATCGCGGCGTCACCTCCGTGTCCGGCCTCTACTTCCTCGGGCTGCCGTGGCAGCACACGTGGGGATCGGGACGGTTCGCCTCGGTTGCCCGTGATGCGCAATTCCTGGCCGAGCAGATCGGCTTGGAAATCAGTGCGGCGCAGCCTGAAAGATCCTTGGTCTGATCGGTGACACTCATTAGGATAGGCGCTCTGGCAGCACATTTCGGCCGAGATGTGGAGCGCGCCGTGCTCAAGATCGTCACGATCATCGAGAGTGCGAAGCGTGACGGTCTCGACCTGCTGGTGCTGCCGGACGCCTCCCTGGGTGGCTACATCGACAGCCTTCGCAATCCCGACGTGGCGGAGCTGCCGCCGACGCTGGACATCGACGGGCCGGAGATTGCCGCGATCATGGCGGCTGCCGGCGACTTGACCGTGTGTATCGGCTACACCGAACTCTCGAACGGGCTGCGGTACAACGCCGCTGCCTGCATCACCGGCGACGGAGTTCTCGGCAGTCACCGCAAGGTGCATCAGCCGCTCGGTGAGTCTCTGGCCTACGCGGCCGGTGATCGGTTCGATGCATTCGATACTCCGGTCGGCCGGATGGGAATGCTGATCGACTACGACAAGACCTTCCCGGAATCGGCCCGGACACTCGCCCTGGGCGGTGCGCGCATCATCGCTGCACTCTCCGCGTGGCCCGCGAGCGTGACCGATCGAGCATCGAGCCTGCCGAACGATCGTCAATCCCGACTGTTCGACCTGTACGACGCCGCTCGCGCTGCCGAGAACCAGGTGGTGCTTGTCTCGTCCAATCAGACCGGGGTGATGGGCTCGCTGCGCTTCCTGGGGCAAGCGAAGATCGTCGGTCCCGGCGGCGACGTTCTGGCGAAGACCCGCGACAAGGGCGGACTGGCCGTGTGCGACATCGACGTCGACGCCGAGGTCGATCGGGCACGTCGGGTGTTGCATCACCTGGAAGAACGACGCGTGGACACGTATCCGAATCTGCTGGACGAGAAGGGATCGTCCAATTGAAGATCGCTCTCTTGACGTACTCGTCGAAGCCGCGTGGCGGAGTGGTGCATACCCTGCACCTCGCCGAAGCGATGGCTCGTGCGGGGGAGGATGTCACCGTGTGGTCGCTCGGGCGCGGCGGTGACAGCGCGTTCTTCCGGGCCGTCGATCCGGCGGTGAAGGTCGAGATGGTCCCCTTCGAAGCTCGTGACGACGAATCGGTCGGTGATCGGATCGTTCGGTCCATTGCTGTTCTGGGGCAGGCGTTCACGCCCGAAGGTTTCGACATCGTGCACGCGCAGGACTGTATTTCGGCCAATGCCGTCGGCCGGTGTATCCGAACGATCCATCACCTCGACACGTTCACCACGCCCGCGCTCGCCGCCTGCCACGAACGTGCCGTCACCGATCCGTATGCCAGGATCTGTGTGTCCGCTGCAGTGGCGCAGGAGGTTCGGGATGGTTGGGGCCTGGATCCGCTCGTGATTCCCAATGGTGTCGACTCGGCTCCCTTCGAGGCCGCGGCGGCGTCCGGGCACACGGAGTGGTCCTCGAAACTTGGGCCGTATGTCCTCGCGGTCGGGGGAATCGAACCGCGGAAGGGATCACTGGATCTGCTCGAGGCGTTCGCGTTGCTCGACCGCCCCGACCTGGCGTTGGTCTTCGCGGGTGGCGAGACATTGTTCGACTACCGCGACTATCGCATCGAATTCGTCAGGCGTGCACAGGAACTGGGTATCGAACCAGTCGTCCTCGGCACTGTCGACAACGAGGACCTCCCGTATCTGGTGGCGCAGGCGTCGGTGTTACCGTTCTTCTCCACGAAGGAAGGGTTCGGACTGGCGGCCATGGAAGCACTTGCCGCCGGGACTCCCGTCGTGGCACGTGACCTTCCGGTGTTGCGCGAGGTGTTCGGCAATGTCGTCGACTACGCGAGCGAACCGGAGTCGATGGCTCGGGCATTGGCCTCGGCTGTGGATCACGGGCACGACGCCGCAGCAGGCCGAGCTCTCGCTCGCAGCCTCACCTGGGACGAGGCGGCGAAGCGTCACCTCGACTTCTACCGGTCGTTGTCCTGACGGACGCTGGTCGTCACGACACGCGGGAGGTGAGGGTGGCACGCTGCGCCGTTCGATGAGCCGCCCGAAGGAAGGACTCGCGGGCAGGATGGGTGCTGCCACCGCGCCACGCGAGGATCAGCACCGTCGGCGGCGCCTCCGGCACGGTGGCCACCGCAACCCTGTCGCCGACGCGATCAGCGATATCGGCGCTGGTCAGAAGTGAAATACCCTGCAGGGCAACTCGATCGATGATCTCGTCGAGCGAGACGGCCGGACACTCGGCGGTGAACCCTCGGCTCGACCGGACGTCCTGCAGTGTCATCGTCGCCGCAGAGGCAGGCAGCGGTGTGAAGGGAGGGGCAGGCATCAACACGATCGTCGGCTGCTCGATCAAGGTCTCGGTCTGCAGCCCGGACGTGTCGCGGGTCGAGCACATGAGTGCGACGTCGGCGATGCCGCGTCGGACATCGTTGTCGGGTTCGGTGGTGAAGTGAATTCGAACGAGACTCTGGTTCGGGCGGCCACGTAGGGCGGCCTGGATGTCGATCAACAGCCCCGTACCAGTGGACGGGCGGACCGCGACGACCAACTCCGTCGGATTGACCTGCTGCACAAGCTCGTCGACGGCTTCCAGAATCGACCGAGCACGGTGGACGAACTCGGCGCCGGCGTCGGTCATGACCACCGATCGACTCGTGCGCTCGAACAACCGGGTGCCGAGGCGTCGCTCGATCAGGCCGATGGCGCGAGAGAGCGGAGGCTGCGCGATGCCGAGGCGCGCTGCGGCGCGAGTGAAACTCAACTCCTCGGCCACGGCCACCACGTACTCGAGCTCGCGAATCTGAGGTCTTTCCATACTCTCAGGGTATGGGACGGTGCCCAACTGTGCATTGTTTCCCGGCCGCGAGCACGCTGGACTGGATAACATGACAACCAACGACACTGCAACAACCAACGACAGTGCAACAGCGGCGGACAGCCACCGTCTCGTGCGCGAAGTCCTGGCACGCTACGTCCGCGCCGCCGATCATCGTGATCCGACCGCGATGGCTGCCACCTTCTGGGAGGACGGTGTCACCGAAATCTTCTACAGCGGCGGCGGAACCGACGAACTTCTCGCGCGCATCACCGGGGCGTCGAACATCGGTGCGGCAGTCGCGAGCGGAATGGCACCGCACCCACCACGGGGATGGAGCCACCACACCACCGTCGATCCCATCGTCGTCGTCGACGGAGACAGCGCGACTTTCGACTCGCAGTTCATCGTCTACGACGTTCGCGGACTCGCGCGGCCCGAGAGTGGTTGGCCCGCAGACGCAACCGGAGCGCAGGGGACGATCACGCCGATCGAGTGCGGCTACCTACGCACCGCACTCACGCGGCGAGACGGGCAGTGGCGCATCACATCCCACGTCATCAAGCACGATCTTCCGTACGCATTCCCCCAGGGCTGAGGTCAGTCCCGCTTGTTGCGCCTGAGCGCGTGTGGTTTCAGCTTGTGGAAGCCTCGCACGCGAACAGACCTGAGGGACTTGAGGTAGAACTCGGAGTCCTCGCGAAGCTCCTCGGTCATCGTGGTGTCCACCAGGATGGTGCCGGGATGAGCCGAACTGGTCAGTCGCGCAGCAATATTGACGACCGAACCGTAGAGGTCGCCGTAGCGTGCCAGCACCGGTCCCCAGGCGAGTCCGACGC
Organism: Rhodococcus sp. (in: high G+C Gram-positive bacteria); assembly: GCF_023264675.1. GTDB lineage: Bacteria > Actinomycetota > Actinomycetes > Mycobacteriales > Mycobacteriaceae > Rhodococcoides. Next base: position 15,736 of record NZ_JAHFVG010000067.1, on the reverse strand, counting down.
GGAGCTCGGGCATGTCCTCCTTCGCCTCGAACGCCTCCTGGAGGTCGAGAGCGATATGAGCGGCATCCTCGGCGGTCTGGGCGCTGAACATGACTTCGTCGCCGACGTTCTTGATGACCGATCCTCGGCCGCGTGCGATGATGTCGCTGGCAACGGACTCGAACTCTTCCAACAGGGTGGTGAGTTCTTCGACGCCGAGCTGCCGGGTGAGGCTGGTGTACCCCACCATGTCGGCGAAGCCGACAGCGAGTGTGCGGCTGGTGGTCTCTTCGTTGGGATCGGCGATCGCCCGGCCCGCCGAGGCGGCCAGATGGCGTCGCCACGTGTAGGACTGCAACGCTTCGAGCGTCGGAACCGTCTGGGCGGCGACCTCTCTCGCATCACGGCGGATCGCGTCGAGATCGGCCGGATCCGCTCCGGCGACGACACGCTCGTGGATATGACTGTTCACCACGCCGACCTGCCACTCGGTGAGTCTCGACATCGATTGACCGAGAGTGCGCGCGATGGCAACTTCCATCTCGGGCTTGATGACCTTCTGCTCGCTCAACCCGGTGATCAAGCGCAGGGCATCGAGATCGGCGTCGGTGTAGACGACGGCCTCGGGGTCGGTGTGTACCGGAAAGCCCATCGCGATCCACAATCTCACGACGCGTTCGAGCGGAATCCCCGACTTCTCGACGATGTCCATGCGCGTGTATTTCGGTGTTCCCCCCAGGAGATTCTTCTCGATCTCCCGCTGTACTACCGAACTGATCTCATTTTCAGGCATATCCCAGCGTTCTGTCGAAATAGGATCGGACGTCGTCGATGTAGCTGTCGATCTTGTCGGGAACCCAGTCCTCGGTCGAGATGGGCTCTCCGACGGTGACCTTGACGGTACCGGAATGCGCGGTGAAGTCCTTCTTCCACATTACGTCTCCGGCGTTGTGGATGACGATCGGCACGATCGGCACCCCGGCTTGCATGGCCAGGTGAAAGCCGCCCTTCTTGAATCGGCCGAGCCGCGAGGTCGGCATACGAGTGCCCTCGGGGGCGATCGCGACGGAGACACCCGAGTGCAGTTTGTCGATGGCGGGACGCATCGCCTCTCGCGCCTGAGCCGGGTCGCCTCGATCGATGTAGGCCACATCGAAGATCAGCCCGAGCAATGCGAAGCGTGGGTCGCGCTCCAATTCTCGTTTGGCGACGGCGGTGATGTCGCGGCGCAGAATCGAGGTGACGATGATGGAGTCCGCGGTGCTCTGGTGGTTGAACATGAACACTGCCGGTCGCGCCGACCAGGCGTTCTCGGTGCCGGTGACGTCGAGCTTGATTCCGGCGATCGTCAACGCGAGATCAGGCGCGACCGTCGAGGTGATGTTCGCGCCGGTTCGACGGCTCCGTGTCAGCAGGCCGAGGCCGACGCCGAGGCTCGCACTGGCGAGGACAGCACCGAGCGCAGCGGTGCTCCGGACGGCCGACACCAGGTCAGTGCCTCGTTTGGGGTTCTCGAGCGACAGCGCAGGCCAGTTCGTCTTCTTCACGTGACGCCGAAGTTCCTCGTCCGGATTGAGGGCGATGGGGTGCCCCACTTCCGCGAGAAACGGAACGTCCTCGCCGCCGTTGGAATAGCCGAAGCAGCGTGCGAGATCGAGACCTTCGCGCTCGGCGTAGTCGGCGACTGCCTGCGCCTTGCGCGGACCCCACAACGAACTTCCGACGAGCTCACCCGTCAGGACACCGTCGACGACGACGGGTGTGGTGCACAGGAGTTCGTCGAACATCAGGTCTTCCTTGACCGGAACTGCCTGATACGGCGTCGCGGACGTGGCCATCACCAGGCGGTGCCCGGCGTGCCGATGTGCCTCGACGAGTTCGCGTGCCTGGGGGTAGATCATCGGTGCGATCTCGTTGCGGAACAGCGTGTACGCCTGATCCATGAGGTCCTCTTCGCGGCGGCCTTCGAGCCCCTTGACGGCTTTGCCCATCAGATTGTCGACGGGTGAATTGCGCATCCGCATTTCGACGACCGCGCTCGAGATCTCCCAGAGCTCGTTGACCGTCACGTCGAGGGTCTTGAGCCTTTCGAGGAACACCGCCTTCGCGGAGAATCCGTTGATCAGGGTGCCGTCGAGATCGAAGAACGCGGCGGTGTCCGGTCCGGCCGGCGCGTCGGCGATTGCGCTCAGCTGATGGGACAGATCGGTCATCAAGCCTCGCCTTCCTGCTCGTCGGTGCTGGGCACCGTGCTGGGTACGGTGAGTGGATCGACTTCGTCGAGCATGCGATGCGCCATGTCGCGGATGACGCGGGCTTTGCGTGCCCACTCGTTGATCTCCCGGGCGAAGTCGCGCCTGCGTTGGGCCAAGTTCTCGCCGGTGGGATCGACGAGGTTTCGATTGTCCGCCAATTGTAGTGCGGTATCGAATAATTCACCGGAAATGGCCTCGCTGTGATCGAGCTGTTGACGCAGTCGACGAGCCTGGGCGGCTCCGAGGCTCTGAGCGATGAACGCGGGTTTGTCGAACTCCGCGTTGAGCGGCTGAAGCATCAGTTGATCGGCCACCACCTGGTAGGCCTCCAGAATCGGCTGCAGTACGCGGTGTGCGAGGTGCAGATCCTGTGATTCGAGCTGGCGCGACGCGTATATGGGATCGCTCAGGTTGACGCGCCAGTCGGGATCGATCAGCGCGACCTCGGCTTCGAGCCTGTCTCCGAAGTCCTTCTTGTCCCCGAAGAAGAATTCGAACTTCAGTAGGTCGCGAAGTTCGAGGGCGGACTCCCACATCGATTCGGGGGTCGACGGTGTGGACCGACCTTGATCCGGCAGCACCACGAGCTCCCCGATCGCGCGCATCACGAAGTAGTGAATTGCGTTGTTGCGGAAGAACGCTGCCACCAGATGCTTGTCCTGCGCCAGATAGAACACCGGTTCGGGGCCCTCGTCGAACCTCTTGACGACGCCGGCGTTCACCTGCGCAACCACCGCCGAGCGGACAACGTCGACCTCACTGATGTCGACGCCGCCTGCCGTCGGGAGACCGCGTTTCTTGATGTAGCGGGCGAGGGGGGAGATGATGGCCCACATCTCGTGCACGTTGAGCGCGCGATCTTCGATGCCGAGCAACGCCATGGTGACCAGAGCTGCCGGGGTGACCGGCGTCGTGTCGTTGATGGCGTGCGACACGGTGATGGCGATCTTCTGCACCGCGACGCGCTTGTCGTTGCTCTCGTCGACGATCGATTTGACCGAGATCGGCTCGCCGAACGTCAGATACACGTTGCCGCGCAACTTGCCCTGGGCGCGGATGTAGCCGATGGCCATCCGGATGCCCTCGGCTTGCTTCTGCGCGCCGTGGGATTCGGCAGCCATGGCACCGACCTCGTGCAAGCGGTCGTAGGTGATCGAGGTCGGTACCAGATAGACGTCCTCGGCGTCGCTGTTCTCCAGTGCATCGACGAGGTAGGTCAACAGTCCGAACCGAGGCGGGCGCAGCTTGCCGGTACGGCTTCGGCCTCCCTCGATGTACCACTCGAGGTTGAAACGTTTGCCGAGCAGAAAGCTCATGTACTGCCGCAGAGTCCACTTGTAGATCTCGTCGGAGAACTTGCGCTGGATCAGCACGACGCCACTGCGCTTGGCAATCGGCCCGAGCGGCCAGAATCCGACGTTGATACCGCCCATCACGTGATTGAGCGGCAGGCCCTCCGCGAGCAGAGCCGGACGAAGCACGAGCGGGTCGAGGTAGGAGCGGTGGTTCGGCAAGAACACCAGTGGATAGTTCTTGTTGAGCTCGCGGACCTTCTGCAGTTGCGTCCGGTCCACGTCCACCTTGTAGGCGCGGGAGAAGTAGGCGCCGAGAGTTCCCCACATCTCGACGGCGCGGCGGGTTTCCGTCGCGACCATTTCCTGGAGTATCGCGTGGACGCGCCGTTCCACCTCGGGGACGTCCTCGCCGACCTCCTCGGCGAGTGTCGCCATACCGTCGTGAAATTTCTTCTGCTCCGTCATGTCTTCGACGACGAACCGCGGGATCTTGTATTCGGAGCCGATGACGTCGCGCTCGGCACGGTCGAGCGCGAGGCTCGCCTGGCGACGAATGAACGAGGACAGTGACGTCCCGCCCATCTTGTGGAATCGAGTTTCGAGGTCGCTGAGTGTGGCAGGTTCGCCGACCAGCACCGCGGAATGGTCGGGATCGTCGCCTTGGACCCACCGCTGCCACGCCTTGGTCGGCATCGAGTTTCCACGAGGTGCGAGGGCTCGGCGCAGAATGCCGCCGCGCTTCTTCTCCGTGAGCGTCACACGCAACGGAATCAGCAGTGGATCCTCGGCGAGGCCACGCACGTGATCGGCGACCTGATGCGACGCTTCGCCCGACAGGACAACCGAGGGCGGGCGCAGGCTGCCGTCCGGGGTCGTCGAGTCGATCCACTGGTTGAGCGCTTGCACCTCGAGTGTGGATGCGGCATCGAGCAGGTAGACCTGCCGGCCGTCGCCGGTTTCCTGCGTGCGTGCATCGACGTGGTACATCGAGACCTCCCCTTTATGTCTCGCGGCGAATGCGCGAAGTACCCGGGCTACAGGTACTGGGGTCAGGCTACGCGTGAGCTGGCCCACACGAGAGATGTTCGAGTGCGGCCGTCACAGCGTCGGCGGATCAACCGGGCTTCTCGATGTGCGGCATGTGAGCGACGCCGTCGGCCTCGATCGACACCGATCCTGGTGCTCGCATGGTTCCTTTCCTCGATCCGACGGTGATGCTGCCTGCTCGGTGGTGATGTGGGACAGTATTCGCAAACACTTTCGAGAGAGGTCTGCTTGAATGCCACCGCGTAGACGTTCCACGGCCACCGGATCGCTGACGCCCGAGAATCTGGAGGCACTCGCCACCGCCCTTGCCGAGGGCAGGCGAGCGACGGTCTACCTCATCGAGCCGACTCCGAGCCTCGGTCTGCCCGAGGGGACATCGGCGAAGGTCGTCTCGATCGACGGTAATACGGTCACCATCAGCCCCAAGGGAGTCAACGACGAGCTCCCGTTCGAGGCCGAGGAACTCCGTATCACCCGCACCCCACCCGGTGGTGCGGCCAAGCCTGCAGCTCCGAAAGCTGCAGCCCAGAAGCCCGCAGCCCCGAAGCCGGAGATCGCCGAATGGACGGAACCGGTGAAGCCCGCAGCCAAGGCGCCCGTCGTTCCGAAGGCGCCTGCAGTTCCGAAAGCACCTGTAGCTCCGAAGGCCCCCACTGCACCGGCTGCCCGCAAAGGAAAGAAGGGGCCGGAGAGCGTCAGCGTCACCATTCACGCCGGCGCCGACAACGACTGGTCCGTGACGGTCACCCACGGCGCCCGAAGGCCGGGCAAGGCTCAGTCCGTTTCGCCGGAATCGGTCTCGCGCGCGGTGAGAGAACTCGGCGACGACACCGCCCGCGACGCCGTCGAAGCAGTCATTTCTCATGCTCGCGAAGAAGCAGCCTCGCGAGTGGAGGAACTGAGCCGGCAGCTCGAAGAAGCTCGGTCGATGCTGGCGGCCCTGGAATCGGACAGTCAGGGCGTTCAGAAGAACAGTTAGTTCAGCTACTCGTCTGGCGACAGTGTTTGTTGCTAGGGTTCTGCGGACACCGCTGGAGAGGGAATACATGTTGAAGAAGTTCATGCTCGTCGCCGTCGCGGCAGCTGCTGTTGCTGCAAGCTTCGGCGTCGGGACTGCATCCGCTGCAGCTCCGGCGGTACTGGGGGGTGGCTCCGGGATCATCGTGAACAACGCATCCGAGTGCACGCTCACTACCATCGGCAACGACGCCGCGGGCCGCCTCGTCGGTATCACCGCAGGTCACTGTGGTGGCGCCGGTGCAACGATCGTGCCGGAAGCAAACACCGACGCCGGCGTCGTGGGAACCATCGCATTCTCGAACCCGGAGTACGACTACGCCGTGATCGAGTTCGATCGCGCGAAGGTCATCCCGGTCAACCACATCGGCAACGTCACCATCACGCAGGTCGGTCCCCCTGCGTCGTTCCCGAACATCGTCTGCAAGGAAGGCCGCACCACCGGCAACACCTGCGGCATCGCCTACGGGGACGTCCTGCAGTCGCAGGAAACGTGGTCGCAGCTGTGCGTCGTCGAGGGAGACTCGGGCAGCCCGGTCGTCGTCGGCACCACTCTCGTGGGCATGGTGAACGCATACCTCGGTATTGCGTGCTTCGGTCCTCAGGTCGGCACCAACATGGATGCGATCCTGCGTCACATCAATGCGGGTAACGCAGTGGGAACCGGGTTCGCGCCGATTCCGTAGCTCGATCGGTTCTGTGCGTTACATATTGCTTCCAAGTGCCACCGTGTCAGTTCGTTTGACACGGTGGCACTTTCGTGTACGGAGGTAGAACAATGCCTGCCGACCAAAACCTCATGTGTAACGGCCGCCACAAAGAATTGCGCACTCTAACTCATCCTTCCTAGGCTGCACAGCACTGCGCGCGGTGTGTCGTGCGTGGTGCATAGGGGGGGAACACACATGACATTGCTTGCGATGACTCCTGTTCAGGAGATGGAAAAGCCGTACGCGAAACGTTGGGCAGCGCTGGGGGTGCTGTGCCTGAGCTTGTTGGTCGTGGTCATGGCCAACACGTCGTTGTTGGTTGCGGCGCCGTCGATGACGCTGGATTTGAACCTGTCGAGCAGCGATCTTCAGTGGGTGATCGACGGGTACACGGTGCCGTATGCGGCCCTGATGCTGCTGTTCGGCGTTATCGGAGACCGTTATTCGCGTCGAGGCGCGCTTCTGCTCGGACTGCTCATCTTCACCGCGGGTTCGATTGCGGGCGCACTCACCGATGCAACCATCGGTGTCATCCTCGCGCGCATCGTGATGGGCGTGGCCGCAGCGATCGTCATGCCGGCCACCTTGTCGCTCCTGGTGGCGACGTTCCCCAAGCGTGAGCGGGCCATGGCCGTCACCATCTGGGCGGCGACGTCGGGTCTCGCCATCGCGATGGGTCCGCTACTTGCCGGGTGGTTGCTCGAAAGCTACTGGTGGGGTTCGAGTTTCCTGATCAACGTTCCGATCACGGTGTTCTCGATCGGGGCAGTGATCGTGCTCGTGCCGCCGTCGCGTGCGGTGGATCCCGGACGAATCGACTGGCTGGGCGGTCTGCTCTCCGTCCTCGCGGTGTCGACGATCATCTACGCCATCATCGAGGGAATGCACTTCGGATGGAGTGTCGGGCCGAGCTACTTCGCCGTCGTCGGTGTCCTCGGCACCGCAGCGTTCGTCGGCTGGGAATTGCGTCATCCCAACCCGTTGCTCGACGTTCGAGGATTCGCCTCGCGGGTCCTGACCGGTGCCGTCATCGCCGTACTCTTGTTCTTCCTGGTGACGTTCGGCGCCATTTACTATGTGGCGCAATACCTTCAGTTCGTGCTCGACTTCGGGCCCGTCTCCACCGGAGTGCACCTGTTGCCTCTCGCCGTTGCGGTGTTCGTGGGATCCGGCATCACCATGTGGCTGACCCCGAGAATCGGTATGAGGTACACCGTCACCGCAGGCATGGTGGTCGGTACGCTCGCCGTTGCATCGATGATCGGAATCGACACGAGCGCAACGTACTTCGATTTCCTTCCGGTGCTGACACTGCTCGGCCTCGGTATCGGGCTCAGCGTCTCGCCGTGCACCGACGCCATCATGGCGGAATTCCCGGACAACAAGCTCGGTGTCGCCGGCGGTCTCAACGACACCGCTCTCGAACTCGGCGGATCGCTCGGTATCGCCATTCTCGGATCGTTCCTCGCCACGACCTACCGCAGCGGCATCATCGACTACCTTGCCGACTTCCCCGGTCGAGGACCCGACGGGCAACCAACGGCGCAGGCACTCCAGGCAATCGAGGCGTCCGGGGATTCGGTTGCCGGTGCTGTGATCGTCGCGGACATCCTGCGCGAGAACGCATTTCTCGCGGGATACGCCAACAACCTTCAGTTGCAGGCAGTCAGCGCGTTCGTCGGTGCCGTCGTGCACACGTCGTTGATCGCCACGGTGGTCTTTGCCGTCGGCGCCATCATCGTCGGAGTGATGCTGCCCGGGCCGGTCAGGCGCACGGTGAAGACTCCCACGGTGCCCGCCGCGTTCGATCCTGCCGTGGCCATGGAGGTCGCCGAACTCGAACACCTTCTCGAGCAGCCTTCCGCCGAGAAGCCTGCCCCCGTGAAGGCTGATCCGGTGAAGGTTGCCGCGGTAGCAACCGTGGATATCGAGATCGTGTCACCGGTCGCCGCGGTGACCGAGGCCGAGCCTGCTGTGACACCGGAGAATCCGGTCGCTCGGAAGGTAGCGCTCATAGCGAAGGCAGCACTCATAGCGAAGGCCGCGGTGCCGCAGATCGCCGCCGACGACGAGCTGTCGAGGCCGAGCATCTACCAGCTCGCCGCGAAGCTCTTCGATCTGGAGGCTGCGGAGGGCGAAGAGGCCTTGCTCGAGAGGTCGGAGCGGATGAACATCCATCAGCTTGCACTCGCCGACATCGCACGCAAGCGTCGCGAATCGGCCGAGGAGCAGCTCGAATCCGCCCTCGATCTCGCCGAGTTGCCGGTTCTCAAGCGATCACCGAAGCCGAAGACGGCCGCGTCGACACCGGTGAACTTCTACGAGTTCGCGGATTCGGCTCACCGCCGCTGCACCGAGTTCAAGGAGCGCTCGAGCTCCGTGTGGGCAATGCCGCTGTAGTTCCTGGCCGGATCGCATGAATGGACCACCGCAAAGGTCAGACGGTTGAGGTGGTCCATTCATGCGGAAAACTAGATCAGCACAGCGCCTTCCGACGCCGACCCGACGAGCTTCGCGTACTTGGCGAGCACTCCGCGCGTGTAGCGGGGAGGAAGTGGCGCCCAGCCCTGCTTGCGCGCTTCGAGTTCGGCAGGCTCGACGAGCAGGTCGAGTGTTCCCGTGCCAACGTCGAGCCGGATCTGATCGCCGTCGCGGACGAACGCGACCGGTCCACCGTCGACGGCCTCCGGTGCCACATGCCCGACGCACAGGCCTGTGGTTCCGCCGGAGAATCGGCCGTCGGTGAGAAGCAGAACATCCTTGCCGAGGCCGGCGCCCTTGATCGCGCCCGTGATGGCGAGCATTTCGCGCATTCCGGGTCCGCCCTTGGGGCCTTCGTAGCGGATGACGACGACGTCGCCGGCCGCGATGGTTCCGTCTTCGAGTGCGTCCATCGCTGCGCGCTCACGTTCGAAGACGCGTGCGGTGCCGACGAACACGTCGGAGTCGAATCCGGCGGACTTCACGACGGCGCCGCCCGGTGCGAGCGAGCCCTTCAGGATGGTGATGCCGCCCGTCGGGTGGATCGGCTCGGTCATCGCGCGCAGAACCTTGCCGTCGGGATCCGGCGGTGCGATGTGGGCGAGGTTCTCGGCGATGGTCTTTCCGGTGACGGTGAGGCAGTCGCCGTGAAGCAACCCGGCGTCGAGCAACGCCTTCATGACCACGGGCACTCCGCCGATGGCGTCGACGTCGGTCATCACGTGCTGGCCGAACGGCTTGACGTCGGCGAGGTGCGGAACCTTGGAGCCGACGCGGGTGAAGTCGTCGAGAGTGAGATCGACCTCGGCCTCGTGGGCGATGGCAAGCAGGTGCAGCACGGCGTTGGTGGATCCGCCGAATGCCATGACGACGGCGATGGCGTTCTCGAACGCTTCCTTCGTCATGATGTCGCGGGCGGTGATGCCGTGCTTCAACAGCTCGACGACGGCTTCTCCGCTGGCATGGGCGTAGCCGTCGCGTCGCCGGTCAGGGGCCGGAGGAGAAGCGCTGCCGGGCAACGACATTCCCATGGCTTCGGCGGCGCTGGCCATCGTGTTGGCGGTGTACATGCCGCCGCAGGCACCCTCTCCCGGGCAGATTGCACGTTCGATGGTGTCGACGTCGGCCTGCGACATCAGTCCGCGGGAACACGCACCGACGGCCTCGAAGGCATCGATCACGGTGACCTGACGCTCCGAGCCGTCGGACAGCTTGGCGTAACCGGGCAACGTCGAGCCGGCGTAGAGGAACACGCTGGCGAGATCCAAACGCGCTGCGGCCATCAGCATTCCGGGCAGCGACTTGTCGCAGCCGGCGAGCAGCACGGAGCCGTCGAGGCGCTCGGCGCTCATGACGGTTTCGACGCTGTCGGCGATCACCTCGCGGGAGACCAGGGAGAAGTGCATGCCCTCGTGACCCATGGAGATGCCGTCGGACACCGAGATCGTGCCGAATTCCATCGGGAAGCCGCCCGCGGCGTGCACACCCTTCTTGACGGCCTTGGCGAGCCGATCGAGGGAGAGGTTGCACGGCGTGATCTCGTTCCATGACGATCCGACGCCGATCTGGGACTTCACCCAATCGTCGTCACCCATGCCGACCGCGCGCAGCATTCCGCGCGCAGCGGTCTTTTCCAGGCCGTCGGTGACGTCACGGCTCCGTGGCTTGACGTCGGGCGAATTGTTCTCGGTCGACATGACACTCCTGACCTCTTGTGTGGATATACGGGCTGTATCCGCACACCCAGCCTAAACCTGGGTCGACGGAGTGACTGCCGGGGAGGACATGTCGCAGTGTGGTTTGCAGTCGATCGATTCCGGATCGGCACGTCGTTCGCCGCGGATCATGACCGCACTGATCAGCGAGCCTGCGGCCAGCAGTGCCGCACAGATGATCATGGCGGTGTGGAATCCGGAGGAGAACACGACGGGACTGTCGTAGTCGACGCCGGAGATCCCGGCGAGACCGGGCAGGGCGGCCACCGCGAGCAATTGGCTGGTCCTGGCAACGGCGTTGTTGACGCCCGACGCGATGCCCGCGCGGTCGGTGGACACCGCTCCCAGTACGGCGCCGGTCAGCGGTGCCACGAGAACGGTCAGCCCGATTCCGAAGACGAGAACGGCGGGCAGCACATGGAACAGATAGGTCGAGCCCGGATGGATACGCAGCATCAGCAGCAAGCCGATCGCCCCGATCGCCGGACCGACCGTCATCGGCAGCCGTGGGCCGATCCGCTGCGCCAGCCTTCCCATCCGGGCCGAGAGCAGCAGCATCAGCGCGGTGATGGGAAGTGTCGCAATCCCGGCGGCGATCGGTGAGTAGTTCAACGCCAACTGCAGTTGCAGAATCAGCAGGAAGAACACTCCACCGAGCGCCGCGTAGACGGCGAACGTGACGAGGTTGGCCGCCAGAAAGATTCGTGACGAGAACAGCGACGGCGGCACCAACGGGTTGGGGGAGCGCACTTCGACGACGACGAACGCCAGTGCGGCAACGACGCCGAATCCGACGGCGAGCCACGACGAATCTATGAACCCGAAAGTCAGCAGGGCGAGAGCGAGGGCGACCACCGCGACGCCCGGTAGATCGAGCTTCCCCGTCGCATGGGGATCGCGGCTCTCCGGGACGTGTTTGGCAGCGACGAGAACGACGGCGACCGCCAGCGGAATGTTCAGCAGGAACACCGATCGCCACCCGGCAGCTTCGACGAGCCACCCACCGAGAAGAGGCCCCGCCGCCGAGGCGACTCCGCCCAGGCCGGACCACAGCCCGATCGCAGCACCCCGATCGTCGGGATGGATGGACGCCGAGATCAGCGCCAGCGAGCCTGGTGTGAGGAGGGCTGCGCCGACTCCCTGGATGGATCGGGCGACGACGAGCACTTCGATGTTCGGGGCTAGTCCACACAGGATCGACGCGATCGCGAACCAGACGGTGCCGAACACGAAGATCTTTCGGCGCCCGAGCCGGTCACCGAGGGCGCCGCCGAGGAGGATCAGCGAAGCCAGCGTCAGTGTGTAGCCGCTGACGGTCCACTGCAGCCCCGCGACACCCGATCCGAGATCACGCGAAATTGCCGGAAGCGCGATGTTGACGATGGTGCCGTCGAGCATCGCCAGCGAAGACCCCAGCACGGTGGCAGCGACGATCCAGCGTCCCCGTGGGGACTTCAGAGGGACCGTGCCGCCGTCGTTCACCTCGGGTTACAGATCTTCGACACAGACGATGAAGTTACGTTCCGTGTGGTAGTAACCGCTGGTCGCGGGGTCGGCGCAGTCGTTGGGGTCGGTGGTTCCGTTCAGGAACTCGGTGACCCGGACGGTCTGACTTCCGACGGTGTCGCAGTCGACCCGCTCGGGATCGTCGCCCGACATCTCCATGCACCCGTCGACCACCCAGTCGATGTCGAGGCACAGCGCGCCTTGCTCGATGTCGGCGAAGGTCTCGTAGTACGTCTGGTCTGCATCCGAGATGCATTCGAGGTTCGTCGGCGCCTTCGCGATCACCTTGTAATTCGACTTCGGGCTGCCGCAGATCGCGTTGTCGATGGTCGCATCGGTCACGGTGCCACCGAGTTCGACGCATTCGCCGATCTCGACGTCGATGTCCACGTCACCGCCTCCATCCTCGCCCTCCTGGTTGGACGGAGTCGGCTTGGCTGTGGTGGAACTCGACGAGGTGAGTACTCCGTCGTTGTCGGCCGGGATGGCGCGCGGCGTCACGTCCGAGCCGCAGCTCACCAGGAGCAGGGCAGTACAGGCGAACACGGCGAGCGTCGCGCCGCGGAGAGTCCGACGGAGGAGGGGCATCGATCGTCCTAGCTCTCGGGAAAGGGCGCACGATTTGCGCCGAACCAAAAATATCCGACAAACCGCATAACTGGGTAGTCGAGCCGAACATAACGCGGACCGACCACGATGGGGCACAATCTACTCCGTGGACCTACCCGTGGAGTGGCCGCTGCAGCCGATGCTCGCCAAAGCAGCGAAGGTGGTGCCGGCTCAACCGGCCGACGGCCCGCCCGAGTGGTCCTACGAGCCCAAATGGGACGGCTTCCGGGCCATCGTCTTCCGCGACGGCGACGAGGTGATCCTCGGGTCACGCGGCGGCAAGGACCTGGCGCGGTACTTCCCCGAGATGGTCGACGCCGTCCGCCGAGAGTTGCCGGATCGGATCGTCGTCGACGGCGAAATCGTCGTGCCGCGGGAAATCGACGGTCGAACGCGCCTCGACTGGGACGCACTGTCCGAGCGCATCCATCCCGCCGATTCCCGAGTACGGATGCTGGCGGAGAAGACACCGTCGATGTTCGTCGGATTCGACCTGCTGGCGCACGGATCGAGTGATCTCACCGGCGAGCCGTTCGGGACCCGTCGGAAGAAGTTGTCGGAGGTGATGGGAGGGGGCGACCGGTGCCAGGTCACCAGTACCACCGACGACGCCGCGACCGCGCAGGACTGGTTCGAGCGATTCGAGGGCGCCGGGCTCGACGGGGTTGTCGCCAAGAAGCTCAGCAGCCTCTACCTGCCGAACAAGCGCGAGATGATCAAGGTCAAACACGCGCGTACCGCCGATTGTGCGTTGATCGGGTATCGAGTACACAAGTCCGGCAACGGGATCGGTTCCCTGCTGCTTGGGCTCTACGACGGCGACCAGCTCCGCATGATCGGCGGCGCGTCCGCGTTCACCGACAAGCGTCGCGTGGAGATACTCGAAGAGCTGCAACCACTTCGAACCGGCGAGGAACCCAAATCCGGCGAAGCCAACCGGTGGACGTCGAACAAGGACCGAAGCTGGGTGCCGCTGCGTATCGAGCGCGTCATCGAGGTCGCCTACGACCAGATGGAAGGCGAGCGGCTGCGGCACGCCGCCAGGTTCCTTCGGTGGAGGCCGGACCGTGATCCGAAATCCTGCACCTACGAACAATTGGAAGTCCCGGTCAGCTACGACGTGGCCGATGTCATTGCGGGCGGGCCCGATGTCATTGCGGGCGGGCCCGATGTCATTGCGGGCGGGCCCGATGTCATTGCGGGAGGAAACTAGTGGCCGCCAAGACGCCGCCGGCATTCGTCGAAGCCGGGGAACGCGAAGTGCGGGTGTCAAGCCCGGACCGTGTCATCTACGAGGCTACCGACCGGACGCCCGCCGTCACCAAGCTCGAGGTGTGCCAGTTCTACGCCGCGATCGGTGAGCCGTTGCTGCGGGCAGTCGGTCAGCGACCAACGGCGATGGAACGCTGGCCCGACGGCTACCGCGACGGTATGCGTCTCGCGACCGGGCCGCAGGACAAAGAGGGTGACGGTTTCTATCAGAAGCGACTACCCAAGGGCGCGCCCGACTGGATCGAAACGGTGAAGATCGCCTTTCCGAGTCGGCGCACCGCCGAGGAGCTGTGCCCCGGTGAATCCGCCGCCCTGGTGTGGGCCGCTCAGATGGGCACGCTGACGTTCCATCCGTGGCCGGTGCGTCGGCCGGACGTCGATCACCCGGACGAGCTCCGACTCGACCTCGATCCGCAACCCGGCACCACGTTCGCGGACGCACAACGCGTGGCCGAGGTGACCCGCGAGCTTCTCGAAGAACTGGGGCTGCGTGGATACCCCAAGACGAGCGGCAACCGCGGAATCCACATCTATGTGCGGATTCGGCCCGACTACACCTTCGAGCAGGTGCGGCATGCAGCCATCGGGCTGGGGCGTGAACTCGAGCGCCGCGACGACGGCGTCACCACCGCGTGGTGGAAAGAGGAACGCGGAGAACGCATCTTCCTCGACTACAACCAGAACAACCGCGACCGCACCATCGCCAGCGCCTGGAGTCTGCGGGCTCGCCCCGGTGCGCCGGTGAGTACGCCGATGACATGGGCGCAGCTCGCGGCCGTCGCCGATCCACGCGAGTTCAACCTGACCACGGTGCCCGACTTTCTGAAGGACGGGGATCCGTGGGAGGACATGGATGCGCAGTCCTACTCCCTCGATCCGCTGTTGGATCTGTGGGAGACCCTGCCGGGCGGAGAACTCAATTTCCCGCCCGACTACCCCAAGATGCCCGGTGAGCCGCCCAGGGTTCAGCCGTCGAAAAAGGTCGCCGAGCACTGGGACGACGAGGGTAGGCGCGTTCCGCACACGTGAGTGCGAATACATGACCCACTATGTATTCGCACTCACATGGCGCGAAGCGCCCTGATCAGCGACGCGGCATCGTACGGGCCGGTGTGCCGGATCAGCTCGGTGTCGCCCCGGCCCAGATAGAACGTCGGAGTCCCCTCCACATCACTGGTTTTCGCGTCGAGCTCGTCGTCCTCGACGCGCACGACGTAGTCGCCGGTGCGGATGTCCTCCTCGAAGCGCTCCATGTCGAGGCCGAGTTCCTCGGCGTAGACGTCGATGTCCTCGGGTTGCAGCGCATCGCTGTGACCGAAGAGGACATCGGCCATCTCCCAGAATTTGCCCTGTGCGGCAGCAGCTTCGCTGGCGTGCGCGGCATATCGAGCGTGCGGGTGGTAGTCGTCGAGCGGTAGGTGACGGAACACGTACCGAACGTCGTCGCCGAAATGGGTGCGTACTTCGCGAATGCTTCCGGTCGCCTTGCTGCAGAACGGGCACTCGAAGTCGCCGTACTCGACCACTGTCAGCGGCGCGTTCACCGGACCTCGTATGTGGTCGCGTTTCGCGTCGACGGGTCGAAGGATTCGATGTGAGTATTCCTGTCGTGGCGGATGGAGCCGTGCGTCGACGCGGAACAGCATCCAGCCGAGAGCCGCGGCGATCACCGACGCCGCGAGCACCCCGACGCGTGCCTCGTCGGCGAGGAGTTCGTCGTCGAGAGCGAGATCGACGATGAACAGTGAGATGGTGAATCCGATTCCGGACAGCGCAGCTCCGCCCGCGATGTGCGAGAGCGTCAATCCCGGCGCCAGCGCCGACGGCTTGGCTTTGGCGAATATGGCAGC
>NZ_JAHFVG010000017.1 GCF_023264675.1 Rhodococcus sp. (in: high G+C Gram-positive bacteria) | reverse complement strand
AAAGAACACGCACACACCATCAACCAACAGGCTCACACCTGAAAGCATCCGGGGCAACCGTTCCAGCCTATCCCAGCTTGGTCTCGGACACAAGGCCCGACTCTTGGGGGACACAGCAGATGCTACATTCGGCCAGACACTCCGTACAACCTCGTGTCCAAGTCCGTGAAGACTTGGTCGGTGTCCGTGTCGCTCTGACTCGACAAAAGTTACGCCACGGGAAACTGCGCGTCAAATCCGCAGGTCGCTGAGTGTTCGACCCGCAAACATCGAGGTGAGAGGCCTTGATGGGAGTGTAAATACCCGTCGCCCGCTCGAAATCACATGAATGTGACTCGCACCACCTCGATGTTCGCCGTTGTCAGCCTCGCCTGACGCCGGCGAAGTTCCTCTTGCCGCGGCGAACCACCAACCACTTCCCATGCAGGAAGTCGCCCGGCGACGGAGTCCAGGCCTCGTCGGCGATCTTCTCGTTGTTCACCGATGCCCCGCCCTCCTTCACTGCCCGCCGAGCTGCGCCTTTGCTGTCGGACAGTCCGGTGGCCACCAACAGATCGATGATCGTCGGTGAGTCGCCTTCACCGACTTCGGCGATGGTCGTCTCGCCGAGCGCCCCCGCCAACGTGGTCTCGTCGAGATCGGTGAGTTCCGCTCGACCGAACAACGCCTGGCTTGCCAGCTCGACGGCGCGCGTGTTGTCGGCACCGTGGACCAACGTGGTCATTTCCGAGGCCAGCCTCTTCTGTGCCTCGCGGGCGTGGGGACGCTCGCGAGTCGCTTCCTCGAGCACGGCGAGTTCTTCCTGGTCCAGGAAGGTGAACCATCGCAAGTACTTCACGACGTCGGCGTCGCCCGTGTTCACGAAGTACTGGTACCAGGCGTACGGACTCGTCATCTCGGGGTCGAGCCACAGGCTTCCGCCGCCGGTCGATTTGCCGAACTTCTTGCCGTCGGCCGACGTCACGAGCGGAACCGTCAAGGCGTGAACGGACGCCGCATCCTTTCGTCGGTTCAACTCCACACCGGCGATGATGTTGCCCCACTGATCGGAGCCACCGATTTGAAGTGTGCATCCGTAGGTCCGGCGTAACTGCACGTAGTCGTTTGCCTGGAGCAGCATGTAGCTGAACTCCGTGTAGGACATGCCGTCACCCTCCAGACGCGTCTTCACGGTGTCTCGGGCAAGCATGACGTTGACCGAGAAGTGCTTGCCGATATCGCGGAGGAAGTCGATCGCGGACAGTTCACCCGTCCAGTTCAGGTTGTTCTCGACTATCGCGCCGGATGGGCTGTCGTCGAACTCCACGAAGCGCTCGAGTTGCCCGCGGATGCGGTCCGCCCAGTCCCTGACGGTGTCGGAGGAGTTCATCGTCCGCTCCCCCACATCGCGCGGGTCTCCGATCAGGCCGGTCGCGCCACCAGCCAAGACAATCGGACGATGGCCGGCCCGCTGAAAACGCTTGAGCGCCAACAACGGAACGAGGTGCCCGGCATGCAGACTCGGACCGGTCGGATCGAAACCCGCATACAGAGTGATCGGTCCCTCGGACGTTGCCTTCTTCAATTCGTCCACGTCGGTGGACTGCGCGATCAATCCGCGCCAGGTCAGTTCGTCGACGATGTTCGCACTCACACTGTTCTCACTCACGCAGTCGATCCTCCCGCATCGCATCGGCCGTTGGTACGCCAGCCCTGATCTCATGGCCGCATCGGAGCACGAGGACTTCGTCGATAGACCGACACCGCAGCGGAGCCCGGAAGCCAGAACCTCCAAGGCCTGTCCGCTGCAGTCGAGACTCCCACCCGTGGCCCCTCGGCCACCAGGGCACAATCGGTTGCCGATTCGGCCAATCGGATCGGGGAATCGGGGTCGAACAGATCCACACCGTTGTCAGCGAGAGAGACGCCCATCGCCTGGCCGAGGTTGCCGGGTCCGCTGGCGATACGCGCATCGGACGCGCTCGGACCCCGGCGTGAACGGACGACGTCGATGCCGTCGACTACTTCGGCCGCACGCAAGAGCACGGCGGCCGCGTCCCCGTCCGGTCCACACGTGACATTCATGCACAGGTGCATTCCGTAACTCAGGTAGACGTACAGCCTCCCCGCCGGACCGAACATGACACCGTTGCGCGGCGTCGGGCCGCGATACGAGTGCGCAGCCGAATCCGGCCATGGTCCGCCCTCGGGTCCGCCGTAGGCCTCCACCTCGACGATTCGCACTGCCACGTCTCCACTGCGTAGCTCGGCGCCCAGCAGTGCTCGGGCAACATCGACAGGATGGCGGCTCGCGTCCAGTGCATCCACCTTTCCGATCATGCCCGGCAGCGCCTCTTGACGGACAACGAGGTCGGGCTTAAATTCATCAGCAGATGAATTCATCAAACGATGAATTCACTACCGAGTTCATCGCCCTCGTGGAGGTACTGATGTCGGACAATGCAGTTGTCATCGAGTCGCTCGTGGTCCGCCGGGGAAAACGCTCAGTGCTCGAGGGTGTGAACCTGACAATCCCCCAAGGCACCATCACGGGCCTGCTCGGACCTTCGGGATGTGGAAAGACGACTCTGATGCGGTCGATCGTCGGTACCCAGATTGTCGCTTCGGGTTCGGTGACCGTGCTCGGTTCGCCGGCAGGCTCACAGGTCTTACGCCGAAAAGTCGGCTACGTGACTCAAGCGCCGAGCGTCTACAAAGATCTCACCGTCCGAGAAAACATCGCCTACTTCGCGGCGATGTACGGCAAGAGCTCGTCCGAAGTCGCGTCGGCAGTCGACTCGGTCGGCCTGACCGACCACGTGAATTCGATCTCCGGACAACTCTCCGGTGGCCAACTGGGGCGAGTGTCGCTGGCGAGCGCGTTGGTAGCCGAACCAGAGCTACTCGTACTCGACGAGCCGACGGTCGGCCTCGATCCGGTACTCCGCGTCGAACTGTGGCAGAGGTTCGAGGAGATCGCCGCTGCCGGAACAACGCTGCTCGTGTCGAGTCACGTGATGGCGGAGGCCGAACACTGCACCGAACTGGTTCTGATGCGCGACGGCGCAGTGATTGCCCAACTGAGCCCGGACGAACTCAGACGCAGCACGGACGAACACGATCTGGAACAGGCCTTTCTTTCCCTCATCCGTTCGACCGAGAAGGCGTCATGACAACGTCGATCTACGCAGCGGGAACGACCCGAATTCTCCGTCAACTGCGATCCGATCGTCGCACCGTCGCGATGATTCTGCTGGTGCCGGCGCTACTGATGGTTCTGCTCTACTTCCTGTACGACGAAGTTCCCACGGCACCGGGAACTCCATCTCTATTCGACCGAATCGCCATCACGATGCTCGGGATCCTCCCCTTCGTCGTGATGTTTCTGATCACGTCCATCGCCATGCAGCGCGAGCGCAGTTCCGGCACGCTCGAACGACTGTTGACCACGCCCATGTCCAAGCTGGATCTGCTGGCCGGCTACGCGTCGGCATTCTCCGTAGCCGCCATTGCCCAGGCGGTGCTTGCCTGCGCCGTCGCCTTCGGCCTGCTCGGTCTGACTACAGCGGGATCGATCGTGTGGGTGATCGTCATCGCCGTGTTGAACGCCGTACTCGGTGTCGCGATCGGCCTACTGTGCAGCGCTTTTGCCCGGACCGAGTTCCAAGCCGTCCAGTTCATGCCCGTGGTTGTCGTACCGCAGTTGTTTCTGTGTGGACTGCTGGTCCCCCGCGACCAGATGCCCGACTGGTTGCACGCAATCAGTAACGTTCTGCCGCTCAGCTATGCAGTCGAAGCGCTGCAACAGATCTCGTCGAACAGTACATTCACTCACACCATGGCCGTCGACATCGTCGTCGTGCTCGGATTCACCGTCGTCGCGTTGTGCGCTGCGGCAGCAACACTACGGCGGCGCACTCCGTGACCGATCTACCTGGCACGCGCGCCAAGCCCGGTCGGCGCCCCGGACGGTCCGGCGCCCGCGACAAGATTCTGGCCATGGCACGAACTCGGTTCGCCAACACAGGGTTCGATGCAACCTCGGTGCGTTCCATTGCATCGGACGCAGGCGTCGACGCTGCGTTGGTTCACCACTATTTCGGCACGAAGCGGGAACTCTTCCTCGCCGCAGTCGCTCTACCGACCGATCCGGAAACTGTGCTTCGTCCGGTCCTCGCCGCGAGCACCGACACACTTGGCGAAACACTTCTTCGAGCGATCATGTCCGTCTGGGATTCCGACAGCGGCGACGCCGTGGTGGCGGCATTCCGCTCGATGCTCGCCGGCGGCGGCGAGAGACTGATCGAGGGCTTCATCATGCAGGTGGTGCTGGAAGGCGTCGCCCCTCGAATCGACCACCCAGCCGGATCCGCACCCGTTCGGATCAATCTCGTCGCGTCACAGCTGTCCGGGCTGCTGCTGACGCGGTACATCTTGAAGCTCGAACCGATTGCATCGATGCCGTTCGAGGACGTGATCGCGTCGATCGGTCCGACGCTTCAGCGATATCTCGTGGACGATCTTCCCTAGCCCTGAGCGCGCGCCAGGATCGACTCGTGCTCGGCGTCGTCGACATCGCGCGCCTCGTCGACCAGCAGGACCGGAATTCCGTTCTCGATGGGGTACGCGCGGCGAAGGCGCTGGTTGTAGAGCAGCTCGTTCTCCACCAGCAGCAGCGGACCCTTGTCCACCGGGCACGCGAGAATTCCGAGGAGTGTCTGATCGATCGCCACGTCTGGATCCTGCTCTCTGTGTCTTCACACTCCGGCGCCGGAGTTGATCCGTTCAACCTACCCGGACGAGGGTATCGACCACTACCGGCTATCGAGCCGTCGAATCGATGTCGACGCCGAATCGTTCGGCGACAACAGCTTTGGTCATTCTTCGGTAGGTCGCGGAGTCGTTGTCGTAGTACCACGTCCGTGCGCTGGGAACCGGAACCCCGGCCTTCTGCAGCTCCGAAGCACGAGGCCGATACGCCCGGCCGAGCGGAATTCGATCCACGAGGTGCACGATGTCGGGGCGCTGAGACGGAAGAAGAACCGCGATGGCCTCGGTGATCGCCTTTGCCGGTATCGACCTGTCGCCGTGCAGGGAAATCGCGCAGATCGCGATCTCGCCCGCCACGTGATCCAGGCGACGAGGCATCGAGGACGTTCCGCTGCCAGGCACCCCGTAGACGACGACGAATTCGACGTCGGGCACATCGCCGAACGCATCGATGATCGGTTGAGTGAACACGGGACCACGAGCGGTCTTCACGACGGTGTCCTTGCGATCGACCAACCAGTAATCACCGTCCGAATCGCGGCGGAACAGATTCTCCGTCGGAACCCACGAATCACCGGACTCGAAGACTCCCCGCATGAGCGGACTCGTCACTTCCCCTTCGTTGCTCGGACGGCCGAGCAGCAGCCCGACCTCGCCGTCCCGGCACATCCGAACGAAACCGTTCTCGTCCTCGTCGAGACGTCCGGTGATGGGGTCGTAGGCCGCGAGGGCCACCTTGGCACTACCCGGCAGCGGACGACCCTTCGAACCGACTTTCGTACCGCCCACGTTGGCGAGGATCACATCGTTTTCGGTCGAGGCATAGAACTCGAGGATCCTGGCGGGCGCGAACACCTCGAGGGTCTGCTTCCACAGGCCGACCGGCATGCCCGATCCGATGAACAGCCGGACCGGGTGATTTCGACCGAGATCGAGATCCTCGGCGGCGAGGATCCCTTCCATCATGGCCCAGGTGTAGCTGATGACCGTCACGCCGTAGCGTGCGACTTCACCGGCGAATCGAGCGGGATCGAGGCCGCGAGACAGAGCGATACGCGATCCGCCCGCGAGAGCACCGCCGACGCTGACCAGCAGACCGGCCGAATGATGTAGCGGCGCAAGGCAGTAGACGGTGTCTCCCGGACCGAGCGCGGCGGCCGTCGCCGTCCCGAAAGCGGACAGGGCCCAACGATGATTGGTGACGAACCGAGGCTCCAGACCTCGATCGGTCGCCGTGAACAGGACAATCGCAAGTTCGCGTGCTCGCCCTGGATTCGGTTCGAACCATGCAGGCAAACTCACCGAGTCGGGATCGATCGCCTCGAGATCCACCACGTCTGCCCCGCTCGGCACGTCGAGCTGGCGCACATCACCGCCGCCGAGTACCAGGACGTTGGCGGCAACCATCGTCGCCGGCTTCATGTTCTCCGGATCGGTGATGACGGTGTCGACGTCCACGGTGCGCAGAGCAGTGTCCAAGTCGCCGCCAGGAGGCAGCAGCACAGCCACGGCGCCGATGCGGGACAGCGCCGCGATGGCGGCGAGCGCGCTGGGCCGCGTCTCCATCAAGACCCCGACACGTGCCGACGGGCGTACGCCGGAGGCGATCAGGCCCTTCACCACGTTGTCGATCCTCGTGTTGACCGCCTGGTACGTATGCACACGGTCGTCGAACAGGAAGCACTCTCCGGCAGGAGACTTGCGCCCCTGTTCGGCAATCAGACGGCCGAGCGACACCGTCGAATGCGCCTGCATCTGCCCCAGCCGTGCCAGACGCGGCAAGGTCCGAACGGCCTCGGTGGAAATTTCACGCGTGCCCCGCACCGCCCCGGTTGCAGCGGCCGCCAACCCGCGACCGACGCCGACGCCCACCTCGGCGATCGAGGCAGCCGTGTGGATCAGGCGATTGCTTACCGAGACACCGCTTTCGGAATCGGGATGAACGTCATAGGTCATCTCGTAGGTCGCGGGGGGCTGCTCCCCCAGACCTTCTCGCCACAGAATCCATTTGCCGGTGGTCGGCCAGGTCTGCGTCGCCGCGGTGCTGCCCACCACTAGCCCGAAATGCCCTGCGCGCAGAGTACTTTCGAAAATCTCGGCCCGAGGAGCTGCGCGACGAATTCCGCGTACCGCCAACGGCTGTCCGATGTCGTCGACTTCACCGACGAACGCCAGCACCGGAACCGTCAGATCGGACAGCGTGAGCAACCGATCCTTGATGACGAACCCGCCCGTCATCATCCGGTTGTGCACCACGAATTGCTTCAACAGCTCGGCAACTGCAGGCCCCGACCAACCAACCCAGCCGTCGAGAGCGAGGAACCGTCGCTGAGGCTCGCGCGGAAGCAAGGCTTCTCGGTCGTGCAGCTGACGGAGGAAGTCGAGTCTGGATCTGACGGTCTTCGCGGGATCCAGTAACTGGAATCCGGTGCGCGCCATCCATCCGGTGACCGCCAACCGCGTGAAGACGTGGTCGGCCAGGAATTCCGCACCCCTCGTGGCTACGCCCGCAGGAATTCCGAGCGGCAGTGCCGCAAGGGTATCGACAGGGGCACCGAAGGTGATGAGGCTGGCCAGGTTTCGACCTCCCCGGTACGCAGCAGCCTGGTAGCAGAACATGCCGCCCTGCGAATAGCCACCGAGGTGCACGTCACGTCCGGTGTGCTGGTGAACCTTGTCGATGACCTCACTGATCGCGACGACGTGGTCGGCGAGCGTACGACTCCAGCCACCCTCCTCGGTGTCGGGCGAACCGAAATCCACGACCCACGGGTCGAGTCCCATGCCGTGCAGAATTCCGGCCGCACCCTGCTCGGTGGTCACGTCGTACACATCGGCCGACATCATCATGGGTGGAACGAGTACGACCGGAGGCCTCGATTCCAGCTCCGCATCGCTCGCGAAATAACGACGAAGCCGATACATCGGCTCCTGGTCGACGATCTTGAACGGCGAGGGATCGACCTCTGTCTCCAGACCACCCAAACGGATGACTTCCAACCCGTTCTGTGCCGTCGCGACGGCACGCCGCAACGGCCCACGGACCGACTCTGCATTCAGTCCAACCACGACAACTCCTGCATCCGAACTTCGGGTACCCGACCGCCCACATAGTGCTTAGCCAGAAGCTTCTCACACTGCCGGTACCGAATCCGGCGCGCCTGACTTTATTTGTGGTTCAGCGCGAAGGAATACCTGTGGCCAACCATGCACGCAGTGCCTCCGCGACACTGCGGACCCCACCGAGCTGGCTCGCGACCTGGATTGCGGCCGTACCGCCGCGCGAGTCCCTCGACGCGATGGATCCCTCGACGGTCAGCACCTCGCGTACGGCGGGCGTCAGTGAGGAATCGATCCCCGCCAACTCGTCGTCGGTGAGCTCGTCGAGACCGACACCGCGTGCTTCGGCAACGCGTACACATGCGCCCGCCGCCTCGTGCGCGATCCGGAACGGTATGCCCTGGCGAACCATCCACTCGGCGATGTCCGTGGCGAGAGTGAACCCGGCGGGCGCAAGTTCGGCCATCCGATCGACATGGAATTCGAGCGTTCCGACCAGGCCTGCCAGAGCCGGCAAGAGAAGTTCGAGCTGTGCGACGGAGTCGAAAACAGGCTCTTTGTCCTCCTGAAGATCTCGGTTGTAAGCCAGCGGTTGGGCCTTGAGAGTCGCCAGCAAACCGGTGAGGTTGCCGATCAATCGTCCGGTCTTGCCGCGAGTCAGCTCGGCCACATCGGGATTCTTCTTCTGCGGCATGATCGAGCTACCGGTCGACCAGGCATCCGCCAGCGTGACGTACCCGTATTCCGGGGTGCTCCACGACACGATCTCCTCGGCGAGCCGCGAGAGGTCGACGGCGGTCATCGCCAACACGAACGACGCCTCCGCTGCGAAGTCTCGCGACGATGTCGCGTCGATGGAGTTCTCGGCGGAGGAGTCGAAGCCCAATTCGGCGGCAATCTTCTCCGGACTCAAACCGAGCGACGAACCGGCAAGCGCGCCGGAACCGTACGGAGAGACCGCGGCTCGCTTGTCGAAGTCCTGGAAACGCTGAACGTCTCGCAGCAGTGGATGGGTGTGGGCAAGAAGATGGTGAGCAAGCAACACCGGCTGAGCTGCTTGTGAATGCGTCTTGCCCGGCATCACGGCCGCGGGGTGAGCGGCAGCCTGCTGAGACAGGGCGTCGACGACGTCCAGAACACCCGCCGACACCCGGCGGACCGCGTCGCGCAGCCACATTCGGAACAATGTCGCCACCTGGTCGTTGCGTGAACGACCCGCACGCAACCTCCCACCGACCTCGGGACCGACCCGATCGATCAGTCCACGTTCGAGAGCTCCGTGCACGTCCTCGTCGGACTCCGCCGCCACGAACTCACCGGACTTCACCTCGTCCAGAAGGCGTTGCAGGCCGTCGAGCATCGTCTCCAGGTCTTGTGGGGTGAGCAGCCCTGCGCTGTTGAGTACGCGCGCATGAGCCATCGACGCGCGGATGTCATAGGGCGCGAGTACCCAGTCGAAGTGCGTCGACTTGCTGAGCGCAGCCATCGCCTCCGCGGGACCGGACGCGAAGCGTCCACCCCAGAGCGAGCCTTCGTTCGTTGTGTTGCTCACTGGTCACATCTCTCTGTCGTGCTGGTCCGGCGCTACTGCGCGCGTCTGGCCAATTTCTCTATCTTGTCCGCCAACTCGCTGCCGGTGAGGGGCTCGCGAGCGATCACCAAAATGGTGTCGTCACCGGCGATGGTTCCGACGATCTCGCGGAGCGATGCCCGGTCGAGCGCGCTCGCGAGGTAGCCCGCGGCGCCCGGTGGTGTCCGCAGTACGGCCTGATTTCCGCTGAAGTCGGTGGACACCAACAATTCACCGAGCAATCTGCTGAGGCGATCGGTTCCGCCGGAAACACCTCGTACCGGACTGCCGTCCTCGGGCACGACGTAGACGCCGACCCCGCCGTCGGGCGCCCGCAACTTCACAGCGCCGAGCTCGTCGAGATCACGGGACAACGTCGCCTGCGTGACGTCGATTCCCTCGGCTACGAGGAGAGCTGCCAGTTCCGGCTGGCTACGAACCTGGTGCGTGGCCAGCAACGACACGATGCGTGCTTGGCGTCCCGCCCGGGTCGATGCCGTCAGCGGTACCGAAGACAGCTCCTCGCTCACGGTCGTCGGGCCTGCTCGAGCAGCCAGACCAGCAATGCTTTCTGAGCATGCAACCGGTTCTCGGCCTCGTCCCAGACGACACTGTGCGGTCCGTCGAGCACCTCGTCGGTGATCTCCTCGCCGCGATGCGCCGGCAGGCAGTGCAACACCGTCACGTTCGGAGATGCCTTGGACACCAACTCGGTGTCGATGCGGTACGGCCGGAACGGAGCCACTCGGTCGAGACCGTCGTTCTCCTGGCCCATGGACGTCCACGTGTCGGTGACGAGAGCATCGGCACCCGTAGCGGCTTCGTACGGATCCTCGGTGATCGTGATGGTCGCGCCGGTCTCCGCGGCCCGTGCCTTCGCCGCATCGAGCACGAAACCGAGCGGAGCGAACTCCTTCGGTGCCGCGATGGTCACGTTGATCCCGGCGGTCACGCCGCCGAGCAACAGCGAATGCGCCATGTTGTTGGCGCCGTCGCCGAAGTAGGCGAGATTCAAGCCCGGCAGAGAACCCTTCTGCTCGGCGAGGGTCTGCAGATCCGCCAGTACCTGGCACGGATGGAACTCGTTGGACAGCGCATTGACGATCGGCACCGTCGCGCCCGTCGCCATCTGTTCGAGCCGCTTCTGACCGAACGTGCGCCACACGATCGCATCGACGTAGCGCGAGAGAACACGGCCGGTGTCCTGCAATGTCTCTTCGCGTCCGAGCTGAGTGCTCTGACCGTCGACGACCACGGCGTGCCCACCGAGTTGCGCGATGCCGATCTCGAACGAGAAGCGCGTGCGCGTCGAGTTCTTCTCGAAGATCACCCCGACTCCCCGCGGGCCTTCCAGTGGACGCTTGGAGAACGGCGCGCGCTTGAGTTCGGCCGCGAGGGCGAGCACCTCTGCCTGCTCCTGCGGCGTGAGGTCGTCGTCCCGGAGGAAGTTCTTCGGTGCCATCGGTCAATCCGTTTCGTCGGCGGTGTCAAGAATTGCGGGCAGTGCCGCGACGAACGACGCCGCCTGCTCCTCCGTGAGGACGAGCGGCGGGGCTATGCGAAGTACGTCGGGCTGTGCAGCGTTGATCAGGAACCCGCAATCACGGGCCGCGGCTTCGGCTTTGGCTGCGATGGCCTTGGTCAGGACCACACCCAGCAACAGGCCGGAACCACGCACATGATCCACGAGCGGGTGATTCAACTCCTCGATGGAGTGGATGATGACCTTACCGAGTCGATCGGCATGAGAAATCAAATCCTCGTCGGCGAGGGTTCGTAGCACCGCCAGAGCCGCCGATGCGCACACCGGATTGCCGCCGAAGGTGGTGCCGTGCTTGCCCGGGTGCAGCAGATCGGCCGCTTCCCCGATGCCGATGCACGCGCCGATCGGCAGTCCGCCGCCGAGTCCCTTCGCCAGCGTGATCACATCGGGAACGATTCCCACTGCCTGATGTGCGTAGAACCATCCGGTTCGGCCGATACCGGTCTGAACCTCGTCGAGAATCAGCAATGCACCGTGACGGGCGGTGATCTCCCTGGCGGCGACGAGGTAGCCGTCGGGCGGAACGACGACGCCGCCTTCACCCATGATCGGCTCGAGGAAGACCGCAGCGGTGTCGGAATCGACTGCCGCCTCCAGCGCCGCGACATCGCCGTAGGGAACATGCTGCACGCCGGCAGGCATCGGCTCGAACGGTGCCCGCTTGTCTTCCTGACCCGTGAGCGCCAGCGCGCCCATCGTCCTGCCGTGGAACGCCTTCTCGGCGGCGATGATCTTCGAGCGTCCGGTCAGCCGTGCGATCTTGAACGCCGCTTCGTTGGCTTCGGTACCGGAGTTGCACAAGAACACTCGGCCGTGGGTACCCGCGCCCAGATGCGCCAGCAATTGCTCCGCCAATGCGATACCCGGCTCGGTCGCATAGAGATTCGAAGTGTGACCGAGTGTCGAGAGCTGAGTCGTGACTGCCTCGATCACCGCCGGGTGTGCGTGACCCAGAATGTTCACGGCGATGCCGGCGAGCAGATCGAGGTACTGCTTGCCCTCGGCGTCCGTGACGACAGCACCCTCGCCGCGGACCAAGGCGACGCGCGGAACACCGTAGTTGTCCATCAAGGATTTCGACCACCGTGACTGGAGGTCGAGGGTCGAGGTGTGCTCGCTCATGCTGTGGCTCCAGTCGTGTGTGGGGGATGGACCATCGTGCCGATGCCTTCGCCGGTGAAGAGTTCGACGAGAACCGAGTGCGGAACACGACCGTCGATGACGTGTGCCGACGGCACTCCGCCGTTCACTGCTCGCAAGCATGCTTCCATCTTGGGGACCATGCCTGCGTCGAGCGAGGGCAGCAGCGCCTCCAGGGTGCCGGTGTCGATCTCCGACGTCAGCGACGATCGGTCGGGCCAATTGGTGTACAGGCCTTCGACGTCGGTCAGTACGACCAACTTCTCTGCACCGATCGCCTCGGCAAGAGCAGCCGCTGCGGTGTCCGCGTTGATGTTGTGGACGACACCGTCGGCGTCGGGGGCGATGGTCGAGACCACCGGGATGCGGCCGGCGTCGATCAGATCGAGCACCGCGTCGGGGTTGACCGACGTGACGTCGCCGACGAGCCCGATGTCGGTCATCGAACCGTCGACCATCACCGAACGCTTCGACGCGGTGAACAGATGCGCGTCCTCGCCCGAAATCCCGACCGCGTACGGTCCGTGGCTGTTGATCAGCCCGACCAGCTCACGACCGACCTGGCCGAAGAGAACCATCCTGACGACATCCATCACCTCGGGCGTCGTGACGCGAAATCCGCCGCGAAACTCACCGGTCATCCCCAGTCGCGCGAGCATCGCGGTGATCTGTGGACCGCCACCGTGAACCACGACGGGGTGCAATCCGATGGTGCGCAGAAACACCATGTCGGCGGCGAACGCGCGCTTGAGTTCGTCGTCGACCATGGCGTTGCCACCGTATTTGACGACGACGATCTTGTCGTTGAACTTCTGCAGCCACGGCAACGCGTCGGCGAGGGTGTGTGCTTTCTGAGACGCCGTCAGTTCGGGCACGCCGGTCACGAGGAGTACGCCGAATTCTCTTCGACGTACGCGTGCGAGAGATCCGTCGTTCTTATCGAGACGGATGCGTCGCCGAGTCCCAGATCGATGGTGACCGCGATGTCCTCACCCGAGAGGTCCACCTCACGCGCGCCAGGCGCGCCGACGCCGTCGACACACACCGGACTGCCGTTGAACGAGACGGTGATTCGATCCGGATCGAGTTCGATGGGCGCAATACCGATGGCGGCGAGCACACGACCCCAATTCGGGTCCGAGCCGAACAAGGCGGTCTTGACGAGGCTGTCCCGCGCGACGGTCCTGGCACCGACGAGTGCATCGTCCTCGGACACGGCACCCGACACCGTCACGACGACCCGCTTGGTGACGCCTTCCGCGTCGGCCATCATCTGATCCGCGAGATCGTCGCACACTGCGAGGACCGCTGCGTTCAGCTCGTCCTGAGTCGGTGTCACGCCGCTGGCGCCGGAGGACAACAACAACACGGTGTCGTTCGTCGACGTCGCGCCGTCGACGTCGAGGCGGTCGTACGACAGCCTCGTCGCATTGCGCAGCGCGGTGTCGAGCTGGTCGGCAGTAGCCACCGCATCGGTAGTGACCACACTGAGCATCGTCGCGAGCGATGGCGCGAGCATGCCTGCGCCTTTGGCCATTCCGCCGACATTCCACTTGTCGGCATGGTGAAACGCAGCCTGCTTCGGCACCGTATCGGTGGTCATGATGGCGTACGCGGCATCCGTGCCCCCGGAGATTCCGCCCGCGAGTTCATGGACGATCTCGTGCACCCCACCCACGATCTTGTCCATCGGCAACCGATCGCCGATAAGACCGGTCGAACACACCGCGACCTCGATGGCACCGGTCTCGGTGCCCCAATTACTCAGTGCGGACGCAACTTCCTCGGCAGTCTTGTGCGAGTCCTGAAATCCCGGCGCGCCGGTGCAGGCATTCGCGCCTCCGGAATTGAGAATCACAGCGCGCAACGAGCCTGTCGAGAGCACCTGCTGCGACCACAACACCGGGGCGGCCTTGACCTTGTTGCGCGTGAAGACACCGGCGGCGGCGAGGTCGGGTCCCTCGTTGAACACGAGCGCGAGATCGGACTTGCCGCTGGCCTTGATCCCCGCCGCAATGCCGGCGCCGCGGAAGCCAGCGGGGGCAGTGACACCCTGTGTGCGAACAAGTTTGCCGGCACCATGGGAACTGCCGTTGGCGGACACACTGGTCACGGTGCGACTCCTACTGTCGAGAGACCGTCGGTCTCGGGGATTCCAAGAGCAAGGTTCATGGATTGAACGGCAGCGCCTGCCGTTCCCTTGGTCAGATTGTCGATCGCCGCGACGACGACGAGCAACCCTGCATCGGTATCTACCGTGACGCTCATCTGGACAGCATTCGAACCGATGACGGCGCCGGTCTGAGGCAGCCGGCCTGCGCCGAGGACATGGATGAACGGTTCCGCTGCATACGCTTTCTCGTACACTTCGGTGGCCTCTTCCTGCGTCGCCGTGGTGATCGCGGTGCAGGTGGCCAGAATGCCGCGTGGCATCGGAGCAAGGACCGGCGTGAACGACACCGTGACCGGCACCGGGGACAACGCCGACAGATTCTGGGTGATCTCCGGGGTGTGCCGATGCGCGCCGGCGACTGCGTACGCCCGAACCGAACCCATGATCTCCGAACCCAGAAGGTCCGCCTTCGGAGCACGGCCTGCTCCCGACGCACCGCTGACGGCAACGACGTTCACCCGCGGCTCGATGATTCCGGCGGCCACGGCGGGTGCGAGAGCAAGACTCGACACCGTCGGGTAGCACCCGGGGACCGCGATCCTGGTAGCTCCGACCAGGTTCTCCCGATGCCCCGGCAACTCGGGAAGGCCGTACGGCCACGTGCCCGCGTGAGGCGACTTGTAGTACTTCTCCCAGGCTGCGGCGTCGGACAACCGGAAGTCGGCGCCGCAGTCGATGATCACCACGGACTCGGGGAGTTCCCGGGCGACCTCGGCGGACTTTCCATGCGGAAGTCCGAGGAATACGACGTCGTGTCCGCTCAGTTCGTCCAGATTGGTCTCCGCGAGAATCCGATCGGCGAGCGGCAGGAGATGCGGATGGAACTCACCGAGCGCCGCACCTGCGTTACCACCGGCAGTGAGCGACCCGATGACGAGCCGGCCGGATTGCACGCCGGGGTGCCCGAGCAACAGCCGAAGGATCTCGCCGCCGGCGTACCCACTTGCCCCCGCGACAGCGATTCGCAGCGGAGACGACTCCGCGTCATCTTTGAGAGCGTTCATACGATGATTATGCATCATCGTGCAAGCTCATTCATACAGGGGTCAGGAGTCCTTCATCGAGCGCCGAATCTCGTCGAGTTTCTTCCGACCCGCAGCTTCCCTTTCGTTCCACTGCTCGTCGAGCGTACGACCCGCGGGCGTCGCGTGATCGAGTTCCTCGGAGCCGATGGCGGTCGCGCCACGCAACTCGACCTTGTCGCGCACGCTCTCCCACGTCGGCACTCCCTGATCGGTGAATCCCGTCGGAGATTCGTGATTGGAGAAACCCGAACTCACTCCCCCGCCGATCGACTGGTCGATATTGCTGTCACCGACGAGTTCGGCATCCATCAGCTCGGCTTCGATGATCCCCGACGACGGGTCGCCGGGTGTGCTCCCGAGCGGCGGATCACCGAGCGGCTGATCGATGTGCGGCCGAGTCGTGTGCGGGACATCGATATCGGGGACTTCGCCTGGAGGTACCGCAGACGGTTCGGCGTTCGCAGTGTCCAACTCGGCCAACAAGGCCGATGCGGCCGCATGAACCGGTGCGAGGGCCGGGCGGCCGCCGACGGAGGCGAGCACCTCCCGTAGGACTGTGACGTCGGATCGATCAGCTGTGCTCATCTGTCCTCCCGATACTCGAAAAGCCGTGACGCGAAAGTGCCAACTCCCACGCTACGGCTTCTCGGCAGGGTCTGCCCTGGATCAACTATGCAGTGATCAGCAATGCCGGATCAGCAGTGCCGGATCAGCAGTGCCGGATCAGCTGCGGAGTTCGGCGCCGACCGCCGTGGTCGCCGCGACCACGGCAGCATCACGGGCTTCCGTCGCCTGCGCCTCGGTGAGCGTGCCCTCGGCGCCGCGGAACACGAGCGCGAAGGCCAACGACTTCTTGTTCTCGCCGACCTGCTCGCCTTCGAAGACATCGAACAACCGGATGCTTTCGAGCAACTCGCCTGCGCCGGCTTTCAACGACTCTTCGACGGCCGACGCCGGTACCGACCGGTCGACGACGACGGCTACGTCCTGCAGCACTGCCGGGAACGGCGACACCACGGGAGCGGGCAAAGCTTCGGCGATCGGAAGTGCATCGAGGTCCAATTCGACTGCGCACGTGCGGGGAGGCAGCCCAGCACGCTCGAGTACGGCAGGGTGCAGTTCACCCGCGTGACCCACGACCACGTCGCCGACGACCACCTCGGCGCACCGACCCGGATGCCACGGCAGGTACTGGGCGGCCCGGAGTTCGACATCGACGCCCGCGGCGACCGCAATGGTCCGTGCAGCGGCGAACGCGTCCGACGCTTCGGCCGCACGGCCCTGACCCCACGGACCGGAAGGCTCGCGCTGACCGGTCAGGACAACACCTACGTGAACAGGCTGTGCAGGCAACGAGTTTCGCAAACGGTCGAGATCCTCGTCCGACGGACGTGTGTGGACTGCCAGTGCATCGACGGCCACGGTGTCATCTCCCGGCAGAACGACCTGCGCGATACCGAACAGCGACAGATCACGCTGGCCTCGAGCAACGTTCCGCGCCAGAATCTCGAGCAACCCGGGAAGAATTGTCGTCGCCAACTCCGGGCGATCGGCTTCCAGCGGATTGAGCACGGACGTTGTGCGGCGACGCGAATCGTCGGCAGGCAGGCCCCATGTGTCGAACACGCCGGTCGGCAGGAAGACGGTTGTCAGCACCTCGACGTACCCTGCGAACGCCAACGATTTGCCGACGGCACGCTTGCGTTTCTGGGTCGCAGTCAGCCCACGCCCCGCGGGTGCGGACGGTAGAACGGACGGGATCTTCTCCAACCCTTCGAGCCGAAGGACCTCTTCGACGAGGTCGGCAGGCTGCCGCAGATCCGGGCGCCACGACGGCGGGGTGACGATCAATTCTCCGTGGCCGGTCTCGGTGACGCCGACCTCGACTTCGCAACCCACCTGGGTGAGCCTGCGCGAGGCGGTCCCGTTCGGGTACGCCACACCCGCAATGCGATCCGGCAGATCGAAGTCCATACGAACAGCGGGGAACGTCTGCGGCTCACCAACATCGGTCAGTAGGGGTTCGATCCGGCCGCCTGCAATCTCGACGAGCAGTTGAGCAGCACGATCCAAGGCCGCAACGGGCAGCGCGGAATCGACCGTGCGCTCGAAGCGCTTGCTTGCCTCGCTGGAAAGTTTGTGACGACGTCCCGTACGGAAGACCGCCAGCGGGTCGAACGACGCCGCTTCCAGAATCACGTCGACGGTGTTGTCGTCGACCTCGGTGGATGCTCCGCCCATGACACCGGCAAGCGAGATCGCGCCGGACTCGTCGGCGATGACGACGTCCTCGGCGTCGAGAGTGCGGTCGACGTCGTCGAGTGTCTTCAGCTTCTCCCCCGCCTCGGCGCGGCGTACGACGATGTCGCCGGTCAACTTGGCGGCGTCGAAGGCGTGCAGCGGTTGCCCGAGCTCGTGCAGCACGTAGTTCGTGACATCGACGGCAGCAGAGATCGGGCGAACACCAGCGAGAAGGAGGCGTCTCTGCATCCACCACGGGGTGAGCGCATTCGGATCGATTCCGCTCACCTTGCGCAGCGCGAAACGAGCAGCGTTCGATGCGGGGTCGATCGTGGCCGGCCACGCATCGCCCTCGTTGTTCTGCACCGGGCCGGCAGCGGGGTCGGCGTACTCGAGATCGAAGCTGCTCGCGAGCTCACGAGCGAGGCCGCGCACCGAGAAGGCGTAACCTCGGTCCGGCGTCACGTTCAGTTCGATGACCGAGTCGTTAAGCCCGAGAACGACCTTCGCGTCGTCGCCCGGCTCCGCCGTACCGTCGGGGAGAACGAGAATGCCCGAATGATCCCGGCCGAGACCGAGTTCGAGCGTCGAGCAGATCATGCCGTTGGAGGTCTTGCCGTACGTTTCGCGAGCAGCGATGGCGAACCCACCCGGCAACTCGCTGCCGGGCAACGCTGCGACGATGAGATCGCCTTCGGCGAAATTCCGAGCACCACAGACGATCTCCTGCGGCTCGTCGTTGCCGACGTCGACGAGGCAGAATCGGATCGGCTTCTTGAACTCGGTCAGCTCGGTGATGGTCGTGACGCGGCCGACCACGAGAGGACCGGTGACATTGTCGAGAGACTCGAGCTCTTCGACCTCGAAACCGACACGAACGAATCCCTCGTCGAGTTCCTCGGGGGTCACATTCCACTGCGGCGCGGAGCGCTGCAGAACCTCGGTCAGCCAGGATTGTGGAACTCGCACGTCTGCTCAGCTCTTTCTACGCGTGAAGAATTTGGTCGGAGAGATACGGATCAGGCGCCGACGCCGAAGGGCAACGTGAAGCGAATGTCGCCCTCGACGATGTCCCTCATGTCGGGAATGTCGTTGCGGAACTGCAGTGTCCGCTCGAGTCCCATACCGAACGCGAAGCCCGAGTAGATTTCCGGATCGATGCCGCTGGCCTGCAGTACCTTCGGATTGACCATGCCGCAGCCACCCCACTCGACCCAGCCCGCGCCCCCCTTCTTCTTGGGGAACCAGACATCTACCTCGGCCGAGGGCTCGGTGAACGGGAAGTAGTTGGGACGCATTCGGGTACGCGTCTCGTTGCCGAACAACGCCCGAGCGAAGGCATCGAGGGTGCCGCGCAGGTTCGCCATCGTCAGACCCTTGTCGATGGCAAGACCCTCGACCTGATGGAACACCGGAGTGTGCGTCGAATCGAGCTCGTCGGTACGAAAGGTGCGCCCGGGGCACACGATGTAGATCGGAACCTCGCGCGAGAGCATCGACCGCACCTGCACCGGTGACGTATGAGTACGCAGCACCTGCCGCGAACCTTCCGGCGCGATGTGGAACGTGTCCTGCATCGTGCGGGCCGGATGATCGGGCAGGAAGTTGAGAGCGTCGAAGTTGAAGTGCTCGGTCTCGACCTCCGGACCCTCCTCGACCTCCCAGCCCATCCCGACGAATACATCGGCTACCTGATCGGCGATGATCGTGATCGGGTGACGCGCACCCACCGGACGACGGTTCGACGGCAACGTCACGTCGATCGTCTCGGCAACGAGGATGGCAGCGTCGCGCTCGGCCAGCAGCACCTCTCGACGGGCGTCGAATGCCTTCTGGACGCTGTCGCGGGCCACCTTGACGCGTTTGCCTGCATCGGCTTTCCGATCACCCGGAATCGACCCGAGCGCACGCTGTGCCAGCGCCAACGGAGCCTTGTTGCCGATGTGTTCGATCTTCACCCTCGTCAGATCGTCCAGATCGTGCGCAGCGGCGAAGGCCTTCTCCGCTCCGTCCACGGCAGCGTCGAGCGCCGGGGCCTCGAGCACGCTCGGATCGACGGGCTGGGCGCTTTCGCCATCTTTCTTCGCCACGGGAAGAGCAACTCCTTGATGATGTCGTATCGCATGAAGGCGGTCGCCTGAGAAACCAGAGCAATTCTAGGCGACAGCCCGAAGTCAGTTGTCGTGTGACCTTCGCTGAACCCGGGCGCTTGCGTAAAGGCAAATTGCGGCGGCCGTCGCGAGGTTGAGGCTCTCGGCACGGCCGTGGATCGGAATTCGCACGCGGTGGTCGGCTGCGGCCGCGACCTCGGGCGACAACCCGTGTGCCTCGTTCCCGAACAGCCAGGCCGTGGGTCCTGCGAGAATGTGGTCTGCGTCGTCGAGGTCCACCTCGCCGTCGGCGGCCGTCGCGAGAATCGTCAGCCCGCTCGATCGAAGGGCGGCGAGCCCGGACTCCACCGATCGCTCACGAGCGATCGGAAGATGGAACAGACTTCCGGCCGAAGCCCGCACACATTTTCCGTTGTGCGGGTCGACGGAATCACCGAGCAACACCACGGAATCGGCGCCAACGGCGTCGGCGACACGAATGACCGTGCCGGCGTTACCGGGCTCGGAGACCTCGACGGGAACTACGACGAGCCGAGGTGCGGCACCGAGTGCAGTACGAAGATCGACGTCGACGGTCCGGCAGACGGCAACGACGCCCGGCGGAGTGACGGTGTCCGACAAACCTTTGGCAGCGCGCTCGGTGATGGCGTGAGTGGAGACACCG
Organism: Rhodococcus sp. (in: high G+C Gram-positive bacteria); assembly: GCF_023264675.1. Classification (GTDB taxonomy): domain Bacteria; phylum Actinomycetota; class Actinomycetes; order Mycobacteriales; family Mycobacteriaceae; genus Rhodococcoides. The sequence goes on along the minus strand of NZ_JAHFVG010000017.1, from coordinate 87,446 downwards.
GCAGTGCGAGCGATGTCGAGCACGTCGCGATTTCGCTCGACCGAATCCTCACGAAAGAAAACCTCGACGACAACGCCGGTGTGCAGCGCCTCGGTGACCGAGTTGGTGCCCTCGGCCAAGAAGCGGCCGGTCTTTCGACGCTCCGCCGCACGCAGGAGCTTCACAGCCGAAACGACCCGTGGCGTGCGCTCGGTGAGCGTGTCCACGGGCCGTTTCGGATCTAGATCGTCGTGCGTCAGCTTGCTCAGGCTGCTTCTCCGGCAGGAGCATTGACGTCGGCAGGCAGCGCAGCCCTGGCGATCTCCACCAGGCTTGCGAATGCAGCAGCGTCCGAGACAGCCAGCTCGGCGAGGATCTTGCGGTCTACCTCGACACCAGCAGCCTTGAGACCCTGGACGAAGCGGTTGTAGGTGATGTCGTTGGCGCGAGCCGCAGCGTTGATACGCGTGATCCACAGCTTGCGGAAGTCACCCTTGCGAGCCTTGCGGTCGCGGTACGCATAGGTGAGCGAGTGGAGCTGCTGCTCCTTGGCCTTGGTGTACAGACGTGAGCGCTGTCCGCGGTAGCCCTTGGACGCTTCGAGAATCGAACGGCGCTTCTTCTGGGCGTTGACCGCCCTTTTTACGCGTGCCACTGGTAAATCCTGTCGATCTGGGGGCTTTCGTGAAAACCCCGATTGGGAAAGGGAGGTGCCGACCGCGACTGCATGGAACCGATCGGATCGGCTACGAAGTCCAGATCAGATGCCGAGCAGGCGCTTGATCCGCGGCACGTCGGCCTTCTTGACAACTGCGACGCCGTCGAGACGACGGGTCACCTTGGTGGGCTTGTGCTCCAGCAGGTGGCGACGGCCGGCCTTCTGGCGCAGGATCTTGCCGCTGCCGGACACCTTGAATCGCTTCTTGGCGCCACTGTGGGTCTTCTGCTTGGGCATTGAGTCCTCAGTTCTGTGTTGCTGTATCGGTAGTGCTCGGCACGAACGTCCGCCTGCGTGTGCAGGACAGACGTTCGTCTTACTGGTGAATCAGGTCGATCGTTCGCCTAGCTGGCAGGCGGTGTTGCAACCTCGGTGGCAGCAGGCTCTGCTGCGGCCGGAGCCGCTGCAGGTTCCGGCGCAGCCGGAGCCGCCGCGCGCTGTGCCGGCGGAGCCGCAGCGCTTTCCTGAGCCTTGACGCGGGTCTTGGCGCCCTTGTGTGGGGCCAGAACCATCGTCATGTTGCGGCCGTCCTGCTTCGCGGAAGTCTCCACGAAACCGAGATCGGCAACATCGGCACCGAGCCGCTGAAGCAGACGGAATCCGAGTTCGGGACGCGACTGCTCACGTCCACGGAACATGATGGTGACCTTGACCTTCGACCCGGCTTCGAGGAAGCGAACAACATTGCGCTTCTTGGTCTCGTAGTCGTGTGCGTCGATCTTCGGTCGGAGCTTCTGCTCCTTGATGACGGTGAGAGTCTGGTTCTTGCGCGATTCGCGCGCCTTCTGCGCTGCCTCGTACTTGAACTTCCCGTAGTCCATGATCTTGCAGACCGGCGGACGTGCGTCGGGAGCCACTTCTACGAGATCGAGATCGGCTTCGAGAGCCAAGCGGAGTGCATCTTCAACACGCACGATGCCCACCTGTTCACCGCCCGGTCCAACTAGACGAACCTCGGGAACACGGATGCGATCGTTGATGCGAGTCTCAGTGCTGATGGGGCCTCCTAGGTAGTGCGGTGTGGGTTCGAGCCGACCGCCTGCCTCTGGCACAGCCCGCCTGCCCTGGTCCTTCGACATTGTCGTCTTCGGACACCGTGTCGCGTGCGACACTGCCTCCTGCAACGCAAAAACCCTGCTCCAGCATTCCGCTGGTGCAGGGCCCGATGTCGACCGATCGATCTACGCGAGTAGATCTCCTCGTGAGAGGAAGCTCGATCGAACCCAGGTTTGCACCTGAGTACATTCGAGCGACCGGACCGGAAACAGCTTGAAACGCTGCATACCGGTGGGAGTCGGGCTCCACTTGCTGCCTCCGTACGGCGCGCTTTCACAAGAGAAGCGCACGTCGAAGACGGTCGTTGAGAGACTGTACCAGCCGAGACGGGTTTGCCGCGAATCGGCGCTGCCTGCGGCCACATCCGAGCCTCGTGCCATCCTCGTAGGTATGACGAGCACCCCTGATTCTACTGGCGCCGAGCCCAGTAGCGCCGAACCCGACGTCCGTGAACTGGCCGACGTACCGGCAGTCGAAGTTATCAGCCGCGCAGCCGTGATGCTCATGAGTTCCGCCGCCGAGAAACTGGGACTGTCCGAGGCCGATCCGTCGGAGAGCCCGTACCTCGATCTCGACGAAGCCCGACGGGTCATCACTGCCCTCGCCGGACTCGTCACCGCGTCCGTCGAATACCTCGGACCGCACGCAGGCCCCATCCGCGAAGGCCTTCAGGCACTGCAGAAGGCGTTCCGCGAGACTTCGGCTCACCCCGACGAGCCGGGCAAGGGTCCCGGGGAGAAGTACACCGGCCCGGTCTACTGATTCACGTCGTTTCGGTCGGCTCTCGACGACAACTACCCCCGGCGAATGCACGTGCATTCGCCGGGGGTAGTCCGTTCGTGGTGCAGTCGAACCGGATCCGAACTCAGACCGCAGCAACCTTGCGCGGCCTGCGCTTCTTGGCGGGGGCCTTCGCCGGAACGGCAGCGGCTTCACTGGTGAGGGCTTCCTGCAGGAACTTGCCGGTGTAACTCTCGGGTACCGCTGCGACATCTTCCGGATTTCCTTCGGCGACAACCATTCCGCCGCCCGAACCACCTTCGGGACCCATGTCGATCACCCAGTCCGAGACCTTGATGACATCCAGGTTGTGCTCGATGACGATTACCGTGTTGCCTTTGTCGACAAGTCCGTTGACCACACCGAGAAGCTTGCGGATGTCCTCGAAGTGCAGCCCGGTGGTCGGCTCGTCGAGTATGTAGACGGTGCGGCCCGTCGAGCGCTTCTGCAGCTCGGACGCGAGCTTGACGCGTTGAGCTTCGCCACCGGACAGTGTCGTCGCAGGCTGCCCGAGACGGACGTAGCCGAGACCGACCTCGACCAGTGTTTTGAGGTACCGATGAATCGAGGTGATGGGTTCGAAGAAATCCGCGGCTTCTTCGATCGGCATGTCGAGCACCTGGGAGATCGTTTTGCCCTTGTAGTGCACTTCGAGCGTTTCGCGGTTGTAGCGGGCTCCCTCGCACACTTCGCACGGGACGTAGACGTCGGGCAGGAAGTTCATCTCGATCTTGAGTGTGCCGTCACCCGAACACGCCTCGCACCGACCGCCCTTGACGTTGAACGAGAAGCGACCGGGCTGGTACCCGCGCACCTTCGCCTCCGTTGTGGCCGCGAACAATGTACGAATCTTGTCGAACACGCCGGTGTACGTCGCGGCATTGGACCTCGGTGTGCGACCGATCGGTGACTGGTCGACACGAACCAACTTGTCGAGTTGGTCGAGCCCGTTGATGCGGGTGTGCCGACCCGGTACTTGACGAGCGCCGTTCAGCTTGTTCGCCATCACGGTCGCCAAGATGTCGTTGACCAGCGTCGACTTGCCCGACCCCGATACTCCGGTCACCGAGGTGAGAACACCGAGCGGGAAGCTCACGTCGATCCCCCGCAAGTTGTGCTCTCGTGCGCCGACAACCGTGACCTGACGCTTCTTGTCCACCACGCGCCGGAAGTCCGGCAGCGGAATCGACAGGCGCCCCGACAGATACGCACCGGTGAGCGACTCCTCGTTGGTCAACAAGTCCTCGTACGAACCGCTGTGGACGACGCGTCCGCCGTGCTCGCCCGCCATCGGACCGATGTCGACGACCCAGTCCGAAGTGCGGATGGTGTCCTCGTCGTGCTCGACCACGATCAGAGTGTTTCCCAGGTCACGGAGTCTCGTGAGTGTGTCGATGAGGCGACGATTGTCGCGTTGGTGAAGACCGATCGACGGCTCGTCGAGAACGTAGAGAACGCCGACGAGACCGGACCCGATCTGGGTTGCCAATCTGATTCGTTGGGCCTCACCACCGGACAGTGACCCGGCGGCACGAGAGAGCGACAGATATTCGAGGCCGACGTCGAGCAGGAACCCGAGCCGCGCCTGAACCTCCCGAAGGACCTGACCTGCGATGGCCTCTTCCTTGGCGCCGAGCGTCAGGCTGTTCAAGAAATCCGCTGTATCGGAAATCGAGAGCCTGCACACATCCGCGATGGACTTCGGGCCGAAACCCCCTGCTTCGATGGTGACCGACAGAATCTCGGGGCGAAGACGATCGCCCGCGCACGCTGGGCACGGCACGTCGCGCATGTAGCCGTCGTAGCGTTCCTTCATCTGCTCCGACTCGGTCTGTTCCAACCTGCGATGAAGGAACGGCATCACGCCTTCGAACTCGGCGTAGTACGAGCGTGTGCGGCCGTAGCGGTTCTTGTACTTGACGTGAACCTGATGCTCACTGCCTTCGAGGACTGCCCTCTTGACCTTCGCGGGGAGCTTGCTCCACGGCGCGTCCAGATCGAATCCCATGGCATCGGACAGGCCGGAAAGAAGCCGACCGAAGTACTCGGACGTCTGCCCCATCGACCACGGCGCGATGGCGCCGTCGGCGAGGGAGAGGTCGGGGTCGGGGACCACCAGCTCCGGGTCGACCTCCTTGCGGACGCCGAGCCCGAGGCACTCCGAACATGCTCCGTAGGGAGAGTTGAACGAGAACGAACGAGGCTCGAGGTCGTCGATCGACAGGGGGTGGAAGTTGGGACAGGCAAGCTTCTCCGAGAACCGCCGTTCGCGGTCCGGGGCGTTCTCGTCACGATCGACGAAGTCGAGTACGACGATTCCGTCGGCCAGCCGCAGCGCAGTCTCGACCGAGTCGGTCAGACGCTGCTTGGAGCTCGCCTTGACGGTGAGGCGGTCGACCACGACCTCGATGTCGTGCTTCTCCTGCTTCTTGAGCTTGGGAGGATCGGACAGTTGGTGCACGACCCCATCGACGCGGATGCGGGAGTAGCCCTGCGTGTTGAGGGATTCGAAGAGATCGACGAACTCACCTTTTCTGGTGCGCACCACTGGTGCGAGCACCTGAAATTTGATGCCCTCCTCCATGTCCAGCACCTGGTCGACGATCTGCTGCGGCGTCTGCTTGGCGATTTTCTCGCCGCACACCGGGCAATGAGCCGTACCCGCCCTCGCGAACAGTAGACGTAAGTAGTCGTAGACCTCGGTGATCGTGCCGACCGTGGAGCGCGGGTTTCGGTTGGTCGACTTCTGGTCGATCGACACCGCGGGCGACAGGCCCTCGATGAAGTCGACGTCCGGCTTGTCCATTTGACCGAGGAATTGCCGCGCGTACGCGGACAGCGACTCGACATACCTGCGCTGCCCCTCGGCGAAGATCGTGTCGAACGCCAATGACGACTTACCCGAACCCGAGAGTCCGGTGAAGACAACGAGGCTGTTGCGAGGCAAGTCGATGTCGACTCCCCGCAGGTTGTGCTCACGCGCACCTCGCACGATCAGGCGATCCGCCACAGTGTTCCCTTCTTTTCGTACGAACAAGACTTCTTCCCGCTTACCACCGACCGGTCGGATCGAACCGAAGCTCTATGGAACGCGTGCGCAAGGGTGAAACCTCACACCGTTGCAATGCTAGGCCGACCCACCGACACGTTTCTCCGGCCGCGAGGACAGATCGCGTCTCGGCCCTCGCCGATCCCATCAAGGGGCGAACAGGCAACTCGCACGCGCCGACGGTAGCGTCCTCGAAATGGATGAGCACCTCATGGTCATCGACGACCAGTACACCGGCGCGGTCACTCAGGGATCGGCGCCGCACCGACGCGTCATATCCGGCGGGAGCATAACGAAGATTTCCGTGGGCCCGATGGATAACAACTCCTACCTGATCGTTTGTTCCACCACCGGACAGTCCCTGCTCATAGACGCAGCGAACGAAGCTCCACGTCTGTCCGAGCTCATCGACGATCACGCTCCGACGCTCTCACTCATCGTCACGACGCACCAGCACGCCGATCATTGGCAGGCGCTCGAAGACATCGCCGGCGGAACCGCGTCACCGACCGCTGCACACAACCTCGACGCCGAGCCGCTGCCGGTGACCCCTGATCGACTGCTGAACGACAACGACCTGATCGAGGTGGGTGACCTCACACTCACGGTCGTCCATCTGCGTGGTCACACTCCTGGATCGATCGCCCTGGCGCTCACCGACGCGGAATCCGGCGTCACCCACCTGTTCACCGGCGACTCATTGTTCCCTGGCGGTGTCGGAAAGACATCAGGACCCGAAGACTTCAACCAGCTGCTCGACGACGTCAGCGCGAAACTCTTCGAGAAATTCAGGGACGACACCATCGTCTACCCCGGCCACGGCAAGGACACCACACTCGGCGACGAGCGTCCGCACCTGGCGGAATGGCGCGCACGGGGTTGGTGAAACTCCCGCGCGCTTGAGATACACCACTGCCGGGTATGGCTACGGTGGAACGACGCGTTGCTTTGCCGGTACGTGCGAACCGACGCGTCGAACAACGACGTTCACACAACGAACTACGCAGGAGGCTGTCAATGCTGGTCCGCCGTATCGCCCGTCCGCTGATGTCGACCATCTTCATCGCCGGGGGTATCGACGCACTCCGAAATCCGGCGGGAAAGGCCAAAGCCGCGACACCGTTGATCGAGCAGAGCCAGAGCGCGCTGCCGGACAGCGTTACCAGCAACGTCCCGAGCGATCCTGAAACGCTCGTCCGCATCAACGGTGCCATTCAGGTCGGCGGAGGCATATTGCTCGCCACCGGAAAAGCACCACGCGTTGCTTCTCTCGCGCTCGCGGGCAGCCTGGTGCCGACCACCCTCGCAGGCCATGCCTTCTGGAACGAGACCGATCCCGCCGCGAAGGCAGCCCAGCGGACTCAGTTCTTCAAGAACGTCAGCCTGCTCGGTGGTCTCCTCATCGCCGCCGTCGATACCGAGGGCAAGCCCTCTCTCGCATGGCGCGGCCGTCGAGCGGCCCGCAAGGCTCAGGAATCCGTCGTCGCTGCTCTTCCCAGCTCACACGACACATCGGACACGTTCGGAGCGGCTTCGGGACGCCTCAAGGAAATCGCCAGTGTCGCCGCGTCACGCAGCGCGGACCTCGCCGACGCCGCCCAGCCGGTCGTTTCGCACTGGGCCGACATCGCCGCAGAAAAGAGCTCCGACTTCGCCGACGCCGCCCAGCCGGTGGTCTCCCATTGGGCCGACATCGCCGCAGAAAAGAGCTCGGACCTGGCTGACACCGCGCAGCCTGTCCTCTCTCGGTGGGCGCACAAGGCCGCCGATCGCAGCGCGGACCTGGCGGACGTCGCACAGAAGCGCGGCTCCCAGTGGGCCGACAAGGCCGCCGACCGCTCCGAGGAGTTGGCCGAGCTCGCTCAGAAGCGCGGATCCAAGCTGGCAAAGAAGGCTCAGAAGCGCAGCTCCACGCTCGCCGACGAAGCTCAGAAGCGCGGCTCGAAGCTCGCCGACGAAGCCCAGAAGCGCGGCTCGAAGCTCGCCGACGAAGCCCAGAAGCGCGGTTCCAAGCTCGCCGACGACGCAGCCGATCGTGGCCAGGAGTTCGCCAAGGTAGCCCAGAAGCGCGGGTCCCAGTGGGCCGACAAGGCCGCCGACCGCAGCGCCGAACTGGCCGAACTGGCGCAGCAGCGTGGATCCCTGTGGGCCGATACCGCCGCCGATCGCGGCGCCGAGCTCGTCGAACTGGCGCAGGACCGCGGCAGCAAGTGGGCAGACGTAGCCGCCGATCGAACCGAGGGTCTCGGCAAGCGCGCCCTCAAGCGTGCCGAGAAGCAGAGCCGGGAGTTCGACAAGGCGACCGAGAAGGCACGTGCGAAGTTGGAGAAGAAGGTCGACAAGGCGCGCAAGGACCTCGACAAGCGCGTCCAGAAGTTCTCCAAGTAGCACCGAACTCCTCTGATCGAACACTTTGGGCCCCGCCCTGAACTGCGGTTCTGCGGCGGGGCCCAACTTCGTCGTAGACTGCTTTGGCGAATTTCGCGACCGAAAATTTCTGCCGAAATCCCGAGGAGACCCTTTGCCGGACGACGGCCAGACCATCGCTGACAGCATCGCGAGCGAGCCCACCTCCGCAGCGGACGAGCGGTCCGACAAGGACCGCGAGCAGTCCTACGTGTCGATGCTCTACGGCCAGCTCGACGCGTTGCGCAAATACGCCCAGAACCGGCTCAGCACCGTACTGCTGGAAACCGGGGGAACACCTCAGGCGCGCAGCGAACGAGAATCGTTCAGCCAGCTGTATGTCGACGACATCGCAAAGTACGACGCCGCCGAGAACGGATTGTGCTTCGGCCGCATCGACTTACAGGTCGAGGCCGAGGACTCACCGGTGCGCTACGTCGGCCGTGTCGGCATCCTCGACGAGGCGAACGACTACGACACGTTGCTGTTGGACTGGCGCGCACCCATGGCTCGTCCGTTCTACCTAGCGACGCCCGCCGCACCGGAGAACGTGTTGCGACGCCGCCACATTCGCAGTCGTAGCCGGCGGGTCACGTCGCTGGCCGACGAATATCTCGATCTGGCGGCGGCGAAGGTCGCCGGGCTGGAGTCCGACGCCTCCGGGGTTGCCGGTGAGAGCGCTCTGCTCTCGGCACTCGATGCGGCCCGCACCGGCCAGATGAACGACATCGTCGAAACGATCCAGAGCGAGCAGGACGCAATCATTCGTTCCGAGCATCGGAGCGTCCTCGTCGTGCAAGGTGGCCCAGGCACCGGGAAGACAGCGGTGGCGCTTCACCGCGCCGCGTACCTGCTGTACACCTACCGCCAGCAGCTCGCGAAAAGCGGCGTACTGATCATCGGACCCAATGCAACGTTCCTCGACTACATCGGCCAAGTACTGCCGTCGTTGGGTGAGACGGGTGTATTGCTGTCGACGATCGGCAACCTCTACCCAGGGGTTCGGGCGACCGTGGACGAATCGGTGACCGCTGCGGAAGTCAAAGGCTCGACGGCGATGGTCGACGTGTTGGCCACCGCTGTGCGCGATCGTCAGGAGGTGCCGTCCGAACCCCGGCATCTACGCTTCGACACCTACGAGATCGTCCTCGACCGCAAGATCGTCACCAGGGCGCGCGGCCGTGCCCGCTCGTCCAGACGCCCGCACAACCTCGCTCGCCCACTGTTCGTGGCATCGGCGATCGACGGCCTCACTCAGCAATTGGCAGACAAGCTCGGGAAGAACGTCGTCGACGGCGGAAGCTTGCTCAGTCGCGACGACATCGCAGACATGCGCGATGAAATGAAGGAAGATGCGGACGTGATGGCCGCGATCGACGAACTGTGGCCGGATCTCTCACCGCAACAAGTTCTTCGGGATCTGCTCGCCTCCCCCGAGCGCATCGCGTCGGCCGCTCCCCGGCTCTCCGTGGAGGAACGTCGATCTCTCGTCCGGGTCGGTCCCGGGTTCTCCTCCGCGGATGCGCCGCTGCTGGACGAACTGGCCGAGCTGCTCGGAATCGACGAATCGGCCGAGCGAGAACAGGCCAACCGGCAGTGGCGCAACCAGATTGCCGACGCGCAGGGCGCGCTCGACATCCTGACCGGATCAGCTCCTCAGGATCTCGAGGACGAGCTCGACCCGGAGATATTGATGGCCTACGACCTGATCGATGCGAGTCAGCTTGCCAGCAGGCAGGATTCGGGCGCGCGGCTCACCACGGCCGAACGCGCCGCGGGAGACCGGACGTGGACTTACGGTCACGTCATCGTCGACGAAGCCCAGGAACTGTCGGAGATGGCCTGGCGCATGGTGATGCGTCGCATCCCGAACAGGTGGATGACGCTTGTCGGGGACGTCGCGCAGACGGGAGATCCCGCAGGCACAACCTCGTGGGCCGAGGTTCTGGAACCCTATGTCGCTCAGCGATGGAAGCGCACCGAACTGACGGTCAACTACCGGACGCCGTCGGAGATCATGACTGTGGCGCGCGACGTCCTCGCCGTCATCGATCCGGTGCAGTCGGTACCCCGCTCCGTCCGCGATTCGGGTAATACACCCTGGGCTCTGAGAGTCACGGACGACGCTCTGGTCTCGACACTCGCGGCCCGCATCGCGGAGCATCCACGGCCGGGGATCAGCGTTGTTCTGGTTCCGCAGGGCACGCTCGACAGATTCGCCCACTTGGCATCGGAGTCGGTGACCGTCTCGACCGTCAAGGATGCCAAGGGACTCGAGTTCGACTCGGTGCTGATCGTCGAACCTGCCGTCATCGTGGCGGAGTCGCCGCGGGGAATGGGAGATCTGTACGTGGCGTTGACCCGCGCTACTCAGCGGCTGGGTGTCCTTCATACAGGCGAACTTCCAACGGAATTGTCGGCACTCACCCCGTTCGGGGACGGCACTCGCTGAACCGAAAGCAGTGGCCCGGTATCTCGCGTCTGACGCGAGATACCGGGCCACTGATCGAGCGAACTACTACCTGACGGTGTGCACGATCAACACGTCGCACGTCGACTTGCGCGCAGCATCGGACGGCACGGAACCGAGCAGCCGGCCCGTCAACGAGTTCAGGCCACGGTTTCCGACCACGAGCAGGTCCGCCTTCACATCGTCCACCAACTGCAGCAAGGACTCGACGGGAGCGCCGACGATCGCACGTTCGTCGATGGTCTTCGCTCCGACCTTGGTGGCGTGCTCACGTGCGGTGCGAAGAATGTCGTGGGTGGGCGCAGAACCGGTGATCTGGTACGCGTCCTCACGCAGTGTGTCTGCCGCCTGCGCGGTGTCCTTCGGGTCAGCCGGGTAGTAGGCACAGGCGATGACGAGAGTCGCGTCCGCGTCACCAGCCAGAGCGGCAGCCTTCTCCACAGCCCGCAACGACGATTCGGACCCATCGGTTCCGACGACTACGGTGCGGTAGGCACTCATTCATTCCTCCAGTTGTAGGTGTTCTGTCACACAATCGTTGCGTCCCCGAGGAGACACGTTGTGGCCGGTCACAGGCACTGCACAGCGATCCCGATGATCGTTGCGATGACCCTATCGGTATCCGGCGACGATGTTGCCAAGTTCGGCCACAACACGATCTCGTGGTCTCACCTACATTGGTCAACATGCACATCCCCCGGCCGCGCCGGATCTCCAGGGCCGTATTTTCTGCGGTTGTTCTGATTGCGATCGTTGCCGTGGTCTCGATCTTCTTCGTCGTGCGATCGCCGAGCGCCGACGACGATGTGACCGCGATCGACACCACGATCACCGTACCGGAGAGCCCCGGGAGTTCGGAGGTCGTGGATCTCGACTCGCGCCTCTATGTCCCGCAGACCACTCCGGCACCTGCAGTCCTGCTCGCGCACGGTTTCGGCGGCGACAAGTTCTCGGTCGAAGGTCAAGCTCGCTCTCTTGCCGCGGACGGTTACGTCGTCCTCACCTACAGCGCTCGCGGCTTCGGAGCGAGTACCGGGTCGATTTCGATCAACGACCCCGACCGCGAAGTGGCCGACGGTCGAGCATTGATCGACTGGTTGTCCGACAGACCCGAAGTTCAGCTTGACGGTCCGAACGATCCTCGCGTCGGCGTCGCGGGCGGTTCCTACGGTGGAGCACTTGCGCTCAGCGTCGCCGGAACCGATCCCCGCGTCGACGCCGTAGCGGCAGCAATCACGTGGAACGACTTGGGGCACGCCCTCTTTCCCAACTACGCGGCCACGACCGACGCTCAACGTGACGACCTCGCCTCGGCGACAACCCCCGCAGGCTCGGTCTACGGCGGCCCGGGAGTTCTCAAACGCGGCTGGGCCGGAGTGTTTTTCGGGGCAGGCAGTGCACCGGCGGACACCAGCGCTCCACCCGCAGAGCCAACCGCATCGGACGAGCAGGCGCAGTCCGGATGTGGGCGCTTCGCTGCGGAATTCTGCGCGGCATACAGCCAGTCGGCGGTGACGGGCGAACCGTCACCCGAGCTACTCGATCTGCTCACCGCCCACTCCCCATCAGCGGTCGCAGGCAACATCAAGGCACCGACACTTCTCGTGCAAGGTCTGCAGGACACACTGTTCGGGCTCGACCAAGCAGACACGACGGCACGGCAGATCTCCGAGGCCGGAGGCGACGTCGAGGTCCGGTGGTTCGGCGGTGGGCACGATGCGGGCGGCACGAACGGCGGCTCGGACAATGCAGTGAAGAGCTTCCTCGACGCAAAGCTGCGGCCGGATGTCTCGGCACCCGCAAACGCCGAACAACCGCCGTTCTCCTACACGGTTCAGGGATCTGCGGCCGAGCAGGAACGCACTCGCAACCGCCGAATGACCGCGCCGGACTATCCCGGGCTAGCCGGCGACGCATCCACGATCGAACCGACGAGGACGATTCCGGTCCAGCTGCGTCCCAGTATCGACACGCCCGCGGGTTCGTCTGCACCGAACGAGCAGACCATCATTCGCCCGCCAGGAGCGTCGCCGTCCGCGATCTCGTCGGTACCCGGCCTCGGCTCGGTACTCTCCACACTCTCGGCCACGACAGCGGGCGCTCAACTCTCCGCCGACATTCCCGGTCAATCCGCCACGTTCGCCGGCGATTCGCTCAGTGAACCCTTGACGATCACCGGATCTTCCCGCGTGAACCTGACGGTCGGCGCGTTCGCGCAGCCTCAGCAGGCGGTGCTGTTCGTCAAACTGTACGACGTGGCACCCGACGGCAAACGAACGTTGCCCGGCGGGGCCGTCGCCCCCCTCCGGTTGCCCGACGCCGTGAACGACGGACCGGTCCCCGTGACGGTGACACTCCCCGGCATCAGCTATGTCGTCCCCGAGGGCCACCACGTCGAGGTCTCGGTGTCCACCACCGATCAGGCGTATGCCGTGCCGCTCGAACCTGCACAGTTCGTCGTCTCGCTCGCAGATCCAGTTCTGTCGGTGCCGTCGGTCGAGGGCGTGTCCAGCGGAACCAGCACGGTTCCGGTGGCACCGATCATCGGAATCGGTGCCATCCTCGCTGCGTTGGCCGCTCTCGTCACCGTCAATGTGTTCCGGTCGCGTCGTCGACTGGTCGCCGAGGTCGACGACGACTTGGTCGACACCCCGCTCGTCATCACCGATCTCGCCAAGACGTACTCGAACGGGTTCAAGGCCGTCGACGGGGTCAGTTTCGATGTACAGCAAGGCCAGGTCCTTGGACTGTTGGGGCCCAACGGCGCCGGCAAGACGACCACTCTGCGCATGCTGATGGGTCTGATCACACCGACCGGCGGCGAGATCAGGGTGTTCGGCCACAAGGTGACGCCCGGTTCCCCGATCCTGTCGCGGCTCGGATCCTTCGTCGAAGGATCGGGCTTCCTTCCCCACCTCAGCGGGCGGGAGAATCTGCGTCTCTATTGGCAAGCCACCGGACGACCGATCGAGGACGCACATCTGGACGAGGCGCTCGACATCGCCGATCTGGGCGCGGCGATCGAGCGGAAGGTGAAGTCCTACAGCCAGGGCATGAGGCAACGCCTCGCAATTGCCCAGGCGATGCTGGGTCTGCCGGATCTGATGGTGCTGGACGAGCCGACCAACGGACTCGATCCACCTCAGATCAGAACCATGCGTGACGTCCTGATCAACTACGCGAAGACAGGCCGCACCGTACTCGTCTCCAGCCACCTGCTGGCCGAAGTCGAGCAGACATGCACGCACGTGGTCGTCATGAACCGCGGCGCCGTAATCAGTTCGGGCACCGTCCGCGAACTGACGGCTGCCGCCGGATCCACCGAAGTTCGGGTCGACGACGCGGCCCGCGCAGTGCCCGTCATCGCCGACCTCGGGGCATCACCGACCGTCGTCGACGAGACCACACTGCGTGTCGATCTCGGAACCATCGACCCGGCGGACGTCATACGGGCGCTCTTCGATTCCGGGCTACGGGTACGCGGGCTGTCGCAGTCGACGAGGCTGGAGGACGTCTTCCTCGAACTCGTGCACAACGATGCGCTCCCCACGGCATCCACGGCCGATTCCGCCGAGACCGTTCAGACGAAGGGCACCCGATGAGTACGCACGCCGAGCCCGCTCGCGAGCCTCGTACGCAAGAATCCGACGGCCGCGCATCGGGTTACAGTGCGGGCAAGACACTGCCGTATCCGACCGAACTGCGCCGTCAGTTCGGTAGACGCCGCACGCAATTCGCGGTCGGATTCCTTGCCCTACTACCGGTGATCCTGGCGATAGCGTTCGCCGTCGGTGGGTCATCGGCGGACTCGGATACCGGCGGACTGATCGAGCTGGGCACCCGGGGTGGCGTCAACTTCACGGTGTTCGCACTCTTCATGTCCGTCGGCTTTCTGCTCATCGTCGTGGTCGCATTGTTCTTCGGCGACTCGATTGCCAGCGAGGCGTCATGGTCCTCGCTGCGCTATCTCCTGGCGATCCCAGTACCGCGGACGCGGCTGTTGATGCAGAAAGCTCTGGTATCGGCGACACTGTCGCTGGCCGCCATCGTGGTTCTCGTGGTGGTGTCCCTCGCACTCGGGACGGTGCTCTACGGCGCGGAGCCACTCGTGACGCCGTTCGGCGACGGCTTGTCCTACATGGATGCGTTGGGCCGGCTCGTCATCGCGGTGGGCTATATCGCCGTGAATCTGCTGTGGGTCGCAGGCCTTGCGATGTTGCTCTCGGTGTTGACCGACGCGCCACTCGGCGCCGTCGGAGGCGCTGTGATGACATCGATCCTGATGCAGATCCTCGATCAGATCACCGCGTTGGGATCACTGCGCAACTACCTGCCGGGTCACTACGCGAACTCGTGGATCGATGCGCTCTCCCCCACCATCTCGTGGAACGACATGGTGGTCGGCTCGTTCTCGGCGCTTGCCTACGCTGCAGTGTTCGGAGTTGCAGCGTGGCAACGGTTCTCCACGAAGGACATCACCAGCTGACGGTCAGCGCTTGACTGCCGGACCGAATACTCCGTCCGGAAAGACGTTCTGCCCGATGACACTGTCGCGCCACGGCGACGCAAGTTCGACGAGCCTTCTCGCCCCGTCCTCACCCAACGATGCCCACGGTGCAAGAGCGAGATCGTCGGTGATGTCCTCGACCAGGTCGCGAAGGTCGCTGCCATGCTCGGTGAGTGCTGCATCGGCGTCGAGAATCTCGCGGTCTCGCAGGGTGTCGACTCCGTCGTTCCACTGCTCCTCCGACCAACCACGACGCTTACGGGCGAACTCCTTCTCGAATCCGTGGCCGGTGGCGGTGTGGGTGATGAGAGCCTGGAGACCGTTCAACTCGGCCGTCTGCAGTGCAGCGACGTGCCCGTCGCCGCGGTGCTCGCGGAGCAGCGTCAAGGAGTGCCACAGAACTAGATGGGGTGTGCTCGGCCAGTCGAGTTCGGCGTACGCCGAATACAGAGGTCTGCCGTCGCCGCCAGGGATTGCCTGCGCTGCGATCGATGCCAACTCTGCTGCCTCGGCCATGTCACGGGAAGCGAGAACGTCGGCACCGAGAAGCCGCTCGTACGCTTCCCCGACCGTGCGGTAACGAATGTCGATTACCTGCTCCGGCGACACGATCGACCACGCTTCGGGGATCAGCGGCTCGATCAGTTCTCGGTTGAAGTTGTAGAACGTCGCGGCAACGACACCGGCACCCACTGCACCCAGGGGCGCAGCGCGACCCGCGAAGTAGGGTGCGCGACCGTTCAATCCGGCCTGAACCAACGCATCCTGCGTCTCGGGGACGAAGTAGGAGAGCGAGTGCAGCAGTTCGAGCGCGCGTGCATTCCGGCCGGCGGTAGATGCGTCCATGCGTCAACCGTAGCGAAGCACCGTTACCTCAGCCCGGCCGCATCCATTCCGCGAAGTTCCTTCTTCAAGTCCTGAATTTCGTCGCGAAGACGGCCTGCCAACTCGAACTGAAGCTCGCGCGCAGCGTTCATCATCTGATCGGTGAGGTTCTGCACCAGTGCGGCCAACTCTGCTCGCGGCATCGACTTGACGTCCTGACCCTCGTAGACACCCGAGCTGACCGCACGTCCCTTCTCACCCTGCGCACGACGCCCTCTACTCGCGTTACGCCCAGAGCCGCCCACCTCCACCGAATCCTCGGTATCCCCGGCTTCTTCGTATACCTGGTCCAGGATGTCGGCAATCTTCTTCCGCAGAGGCTGGGGGTCGACACCCTTCTCCTTGTTGTACGCGACCTGCTTCTCACGCCTGCGCTCGGTCTCCTCGATGGCGTACTTCATCGAGTCGGTCATCTTGTCGGCGTACATGTGCACCTCGCCGGACACATTTCGCGCGGCACGACCGATGGTCTGAATGAGACTGGTTCCGCTGCGCAGGAACCCCTCTTTGTCCGCGTCGAGAATGGCCACGAGAGAGACCTCGGGGAGGTCCAACCCCTCACGCAGCAGGTTGATGCCGATGAGGACGTCGTACTCGCCTAGCCTGAGCTGGCGTAGCAACTCCACCCGGCGAAGTGTGTCGATGTCCGAGTGCAGATACCGGACTCTGATGCCCAGCTCCAACAGATAATCCGTGAGGTCCTCGGACATCTTCTTGGTCAAAGTGGTGACCAGGATTCGCTCGTTCTTCTCGGCGCGCGTGCGGATCTCGTGCACCAGATCGTCGATCTGTCCCTTGGTCGGCTTCACCACGACGTGCGGATCGACCAGGCCGGTCGGACGGATGACCTGTTCCACGAATTCACCGCCCGTCTGCCCGAGCTCGTACTTGCCCGGCGTCGCCGAGAGGTACACCGTCTGGCCGACTCGTTGCGTGAACTCCTCCCAGGTCAGCGGTCGGTTGTCGGTGGCCGACGGCAACCGGAAACCGAACTCGACGAGGTTCCGCTTGCGGGACATGTCGCCCTCGTACATCGCACCGATCTGCGGAACCGTGACGTGGGACTCGTCGATGACGAGTAGGAAGTCTTCGGGAAAGTAGTCGATGAGAGTCGCCGGGGCCGTGCCGGGACCGCGACCGTCGATATGACGAGAGTAGTTCTCGATACCCGAGCAGAACCCGACCTGCTTGATCATTTCCAGGTCGTATTGGGTGCGCATCCGCAGACGTTGGGCCTCGAGAAGTTTGCCCTTGTTCTCGAGTTCCGTCAGCCGGTCTTCGAGCTCCGCCTCGATGTTCTTGACGGCAATCTCCATGCGTTCCGGACCCGCCACGTAGTGAGTGGCCGGAAAGATACGCACCGAATCGACCTGGCGAACTGTGTCGCCGGTCAGCGGATGCAGGTAGTACAGCGCTTCGATCTCGTCACCGAAGAACTCGATGCGGACAGCCAACTCCTCGTACGACGGAATGATTTCGACCGTGTCTCCGCGGACCCTGAACGATCCGCGAGTGAACGCCATGTCGTTGCGGGTGTACTGGACGTCGACCAGAAGCCGGAGCAACCCGTCGCGCGGAACTTCCTCGCCGACCTTCAGTTCGATGGACCGATCGACGTACGACTGCGGAGTGCCGAGGCCGTAGATGCAGGAGACGGATGCGACCACAACGACGTCACGGCGCGACAGCAGGTTTGCCGTCGCGGAATGGCGCAGACGCTCGACGTCGTCGTTGACCGACGAGTCCTTCTCGATGTACGTATCGGTCTGCGCGATGTACGCCTCGGGCTGGTAGTAGTCGTAGTAGGACACGAAGTACTCGACCGAGTTGTTCGGCAGCATGTCGCGAAGCTCGTTGGCCAGCTGAGCTGCGAGAGTCTTGTTGGGCGCCATCACGAGGGTCGGGCGCTGCAACCTCTCGATCAGCCACGCGGTGGTGGCCGATTTACCCGTACCGGTGGCACCGAGCAGCACCACGTCTTTCTCGTCGGCCCTGATACGGCGTTCGAGCTCCGCGATGGCAGTCGGCTGGTCGCCCGCAGGCTTGTGGTCGCTGACGACCTCGAACGCGGGACCTGTCCTCTCGATCTCGCCGACAGGCCTGTGTTCGGAGTGAGCCACCACGGGATGTTCGGATGCAAACGCCATGCTTCCAGGGTAGACGCGACCACCGACACGTTCGATTCGTGTGCAGCCAGGTAGCTTGATCACTCATGGACGAACCTGCCGACGCGCCGCCCGTTCACGTCCACCCACCGAAGGTCGAGTACTTCGATGTCACCGGATTCACCAACACCGATCCCAAGGGTTTCGTGCGTCCGGTCGACGAGTACCGCGTCGAGCCGTGGGGCCTTTACATGGCGCGGCCCTCCGACCACGTCCAGTTCGACTACCTGCAGTCCTGGCTGCTGCCGAGCCTAGGACTGCGAGCATCGATCTTTCACTACACGCCCGGGCATGTCCGAGACCAGAACTACTACATCGACGTGGGCGAGTTCGTCGCCGACGTCGATGTCTGGACCTCGGTCGATCACTACTTGGACATCGTCGTTCGGACGGGTAGAGGATTCGATTTTCTCGATGCGGACGAACTTCTGGAAGCTCGGGTCGACGGCCACCTCGACACCGCAACCGCGGAGCTCGCGATGAACCGCTCGGTGACCGCGATCGCAGGTCTTGCTGCCCACGACTACGACCTCGATGCCTGGCTGGCTTCCCTCGGCATGCCCACCGTGTGGCGCCCGAAGGACGCGCGCTGATCCGAAGAGTGTGCCCACCGGTTGATCACTCGGCGGTGCCGGCGCTCCAACCCGTCTGTTCGGCCCATTCCCATGCACGTACGTAGGCGCGGTCGAACCACGGTTCCTTGGTGCCGAGGTAGGCCGCAATGGCGCCCTGATAGTCGGCGGTGTCCACGGCGCCCGCAGCCGCGGCCGCTGCTCGTTTGATGTCCAGATACTCGGCGACGACGTCGGGAGTTGCACGCAGCCAATCCCGGAACACGAGCGAGAACTGTTGTCCTGGCCAACCGTCGACTCTGATGTGAATATTCACAGGGCGACCGGGGTCGGCTCCACCGTGAATTCGTTTGCCCCACACGGCAGGGTCTGCCTCACCGCCGATTCCGTACGCCGGCTTCGGATCGTCCGAGGTGATGTGCTCGAGTCGGGGAAACCCGATCTGTCGCAACGGTTCCGCCAACGAGTCGGCAACGTCGATACTCGACACGGTGATCTGAATGTCGATGACATCCTTCGCATCCAACCCTGGCACTGCCGTCGAACCGATGTGATCGATTCTCACAGCAGCTTTTCCGCACGCCAGCGCCAAGCGGGCAATCGCCCGCGCAGCCTGGGCCGGCCATGTCGAATCGGCTGGAGCCAGCGTCGGATGAGTCCTGACGACCACTCCGTCACGCATGTTCTGCTCGAACGGCACGAGCCTGTCCGACCACAGCGATCGAACGACTTCGTCGAGATCGCCGGGCGCACCGCTGTTGTCGATCCAGATGTCTGCTGCGGCCCTTCGTTGCTCGTCGGTCGCCTGTGCTGCCATCCGGGCACGGGCGTCGCTCTCCGGCATTCCGCGTTGACCGACCAGCCTCTCCACTCGTTCGGCTGCGTCGGCGTGAACCACAGCGACAAGTTGAAAGAACGCACCCATCTTGCCTTCGACCAACAATGGAATGTCCTGGACAACCACCGCGTCGTTCGGCGCACCTTCGATGAGTTCGGCGGTGCGCTTACCGACCAGAGGGTGGACGATGGAGTTCAACTTCGCCCGGGAATCGTCATCGCCGAATGCCTTGGCAGCCAAGGCAGGACGGTCCAGTCCACCCTGCTCGTCGAGAATGTCCTCGCCGAAGGCCTCCACCAGAGCCGCAAGCCCTTCGGTACCTGGTTCGACGACCTCGCGTGCGATCACGTCGGCATCGACCAGCACTCCTCCAAGTTCGGACAGAGTCTTGGACACCGTCGATTTTCCTGCTCCAATGCCTCCGGTGAGGCCCAGTCTCAACATGTCCCCCAGTCTGTCATCGAACACGCCGAAGCACACCAGCCCCAAATACACCAGGTTTCCCGTGTTGTCCGTTAAGTTCGTCGTGCGAGATAAGTATTTGCCGACCCACTGCTAGCGAAAAGGACCTTCGATGCGAAGCAATCAGATCCACCCGGGTCGGCACCGTCTCGGCATGGACTCGGGAGTTCACGTCATATTGATTCCAGAGGTTGCCTTGGCGTTGGCCGACCATCGGCGCAATTGGTTCACAAACCTGCTCAGCCCGGCTCGTCACAGCTTCGCATCGATGCGCAAGCGGACCGAAGCCGTCGCTCAGTGGAGCCCCGCCGTCGCAGGTTGAGCCGACCCGTCGAACACGACGATGGACCCGAATCCGCACGGATCGGGTCCATTTTTGTACTTGCACCACTGGGGGGGGTGTAGCCCGGGGGAACGCGACAACCCCACCGAAGAATTCTGAGCAGACAGCAGAAAGCCCCAGCTCCCATCGGGAACCGGGGCTTTCGTCACACCCTCACAGGTGCACTGCTTCTATCAGGCGTTGCCGGACAACTTCTCACGCAGCGCAGCGAGCTGAGCGTCGCTGGCAAGTGATCCGCCGGTCGACGCCGGAGCCGATGCTGCGGGAGCATCACCTTCGGTGTCAGCGGCATCCTGACCCGACTCGGAGGAGTAGTTGGTGTTGGCGGCTTCAGCAGCCTCGTCCTTCGCCGTCTTCTCCATCTGAGCGGTGTGCATCTTGTGGCGACGCTCTGCCTCGGCGTAGCGGCCTTCCCACTCTTCACGCTGCTTCTCGTAGCCTTCGAGCCATTCGTTGGTCTCGGAGTCGAAGCCCTCGGGGAAGATGTAGTTGCCCTGCTCGTCGTACGAGTCGGCCATTCCGTACTTGGACGGATCGAACTCTTCTGCGTAGTCCTCGTTGGCCTGCTTGAGGCTCAGCGAGATCCGACGACGCTCGAGATCGATGTCGATGACCTTGACGAGTGCATCGTCGCCGACACCCACGACCTGGTCCGGAACCTCCACGTGGCGCTCGGCCAGCTCGGAGATGTGCACGAGGCCCTCGATGCCCTCTTCGACGCGAACGAACGCACCGAACGGAACGAGCTTGGTGACCTTACCGGGCACGATCTGACCGATGGCGTGCGTACGGGCGAACTGACGCCACGGATCTTCCTGAGTCGCCTTGAGCGACAGCGAAACACGCTCGCGGTCCAGGTCGACGTCGAGAACCTCGACGGTGACCTCGGTGCCGACCTCGACAACCTCGGACGGGTGATCGATGTGCTTCCAGGACAGCTCGGAAACGTGAACCAGTCCGTCTACGCCGCCCAGGTCCACGAAAGCACCGAAGTTGACGATCGAGGAGACGACGCCCTTGCGGACCTGTCCCTTCTGGAGCTGGTGCAGGAATTCGCTGCGAACCTCGGACTGCGTCTGCTCGAGCCATGCACGGCGCGAGAGGACCACGTTGTTGCGGTTCTTGTCGAGCTCGATGATCTTGGCCTCGATCTCCTTGCCGACGTACGGCTGGAGGTCGCGAACACGACGCATCTCGACGAGCGAGGCGGGAAGGAAGCCGCGGAGACCGATGTCCAGGATGAGTCCACCCTTGACGACCTCGATGACGGTGCCCTTGACGGCCTCGTCCTTCTCCTTGAGCTCTTCGATGGTGCCCCAGGCGCGCTCGTACTGTGCGCGCTTCTTGGACAGAATCAGGCGGCCTTCCTTGTCCTCCTTGGTGAGAACGAGAGCTTCGACCTCATCGCCCACGGAGACGACCTCGTTGGGGTCGACGTCGTGCTTGATGGAGAGCTCACGGGAAGGGATGACGCCTTCGGTCTTGTAACCGATGTCGAGCAGAACCTCGTCGCGGTCGACCTTGACGATGGTGCCTTCGACGATGTCACCATCGTTGAAGTACTTGATCGTTGCGTCGATGGCGGCGAGAAAGTCCTCTGCGGAGCCAATGTCATTTATGGCTACCTGCGGTGAGGTTGTGGTTGAGGGCATGTGTTGAGTTGCTCCGGACGGGTTGGGTATCGGTTGATGGATGTTCGGTCGGACTGTGAAACAAATGAAGAACGAGATTGTTCCGCTACGTGCCGTCGCCGACGAGCAGAACCTGATCGATTCCGCCGCAGAATGAACACACTCGCGTTGAACAGGGTACGCGACCCGGTCACAGCGGGGCAAACCAGGCACGGAACACTTCGGGAGCCGACTAACGTGTCCACGGTGACCGACAGCTCTCCCCCGCCGCTGGACCCTCAGACCGCCGTTGTACCAGGTAGAGCTCGGATCGGCTCGGACGCGAGCGATCGAGCGAGTCGGTCGTGGTGGGATTCCGACGCCGACGAGTATCACCGAACACACGGTGAATTCTTGGGGGTGGGATCGGAACAGGGAGAATTCGTATGGTGCCCGGAAGGGCTGCACGAAGGTGACGTACATCTACTCGGCGATGTCGCCGGCAAAGACATCATCGAAATCGGCTGCGGATCGGCCCCCTGTGCGCGGTGGCTCGGAGCCAAGGGGGCTCGCGCGATCGGGCTCGACATTTCGTCGGGAATGCTCAGGAAGGGGCTCGACGCGATGGCGGCGGGCGGGTCGGTCGTTCCGTTGATCCAGGCCAGTGCCGAGTCGCTCCCCTTCGCCGACGCGAGTTTCGACGTTGCATGCTCGGCATTCGGCGCAGTACCGTTCGTCGCCGATTCGGCGAATGTGATGGCCGAAGTTGCGAGAGTTCTGCGACCGGGAGGCCTCTGGGTGTTCGCCGTCAACCATCCGATGCGGTGGATCTTCCCGGATGATCCAGGGCCAGTCGGACTGACCGCGACCATCCCCTACTTCGACAGAACTCCCTACGTCGAGTTCGATGCCGATGGCACGCCCACCTACGTCGAACATCATCGAACGATCGGCGACCGCGTTCGCGAGATCGTCGGGGCCGGGCTGGAAGTACGCGACATCGTGGAGCCGGATTGGCCCGAGTGGCTGGACCGCGAGTGGGGTCAGTGGAGCCCACTACGCGGCCAGCTCTTCCCCGGTACCGCAATCTTCAGTTGCCGGAAGCCGGATTAGAGAAGCTTCGACAAGAACAACTTCGTGCGATCGTGCTGCGGGTTGGCGAGCAGTGACCGTGGCTCCCCCGACTCGACGACGACGCCACCGTCCATGAACACGAGCTGATCGGCGACCTCGCGAGCGAAGCCCATCTCGTGGGTCACGACGATCATCGTCATTCCGTCCTTGGCAAGTTGCTTCATAACGCCGAGCACTTCACCGACCAATTCCGGGTCGAGTGCCGATGTGGGCTCGTCGAACAGCATGAGCTTCGGGTCCATCGCGAGGGCCCGCGCGATGGCGACGCGCTGCTGTTGGCCGCCGGAAAGCTGAGCCGGATACGCGCTCGCCTTGTCGCTCAGCCCGACACGATCGAGCAGTTCCAACGCCCGGGCGGTCGCGTCCTTCTTCTTGATTCCTTTGACCTGCGTGGGCGCTTCGATGATGTTCTCCAGCGCCGTGCGGTGCGGGAACAGGTTGAAGTGCTGAAACACCATCCCGATGTCCCGGCGTTGTCTTGCAGCCGTTTTCGGATGCAGCTCGTACAGCTTGCCGTTCTTTTCCTCGTACCCGACGAGTTCGTCGTCGACGTAGAGCCGGCCCGCATTGACCTGTTCGAGGTGATTGATGCACCGCAGGAATGTCGATTTGCCCGAACCGGACGGACCGACGAGGCACAACACCTGGCCCTTGTCGATTTCCAGCGAGATACCTTTGAGGACCTGTAGGGCACCGAAGCTTTTGCAGACCTGTTCGGCCCGAACCATCGGAGTCATATCGCACCGCCCTCGGATGGACGCGTGGCGATCGACGGCTTGCCGCCCTGAGCGTCGGCGAGGGCCTGTAGCTGCCGGTTGGTCAACTTCCGGGACACACCCTTCGAGTAATAGCGTTCGAGATAGAACTGACCGACCATCAGAATGCTGGTGATCAGCAGGTACCACGTCGATGCAACCAGCAGCAGCGGCACCGGTTCGAAGTTGACACCCGAGATGTCGCGCGCACGCCCGTAGAGGTCACCGGTGAACGGCACCGCGATCACGAGCGACGTCGTCTTGAGCATGCTGATCACTTCGTTGCCGGTCGGCGGGATGATCACTCGCATGGCTTGCGGCAACACCGTGCGCCGCATCGTTTGCGACCACGACATACCGAGCGCCGTCGACGCCTCGACTTGGCCTTCGCCCACGGAGTTGATGCCGGCGCGAACGATTTCCGCCATGTACGCGGCCTCGTTCAATGCCAGGCCGATCACCGCGAACCAGAACGCCGAGTAGATCGTTTGCAGGTCGAACTCGGCAAATTGAACCGTGAACGGAACGCCGAGCGCGACGTTCTTGTAGATCACGGGAAACAGACCCCAGAAGGTCAACTGAACGTAGATCGGTGTGCCGCGAAAGATCCAGAGATACACCCACGCTGCACTGCGGAGCACCGGATTCGGCGACAGCCGCATCACCGCGACGACGACACCGAGAACGATCGCAATAACCATCGAGTACACCAGCAACTGCACGGTGATCCAAACCCCGTTGCCGATGCGGCTGTCGAACAGGTAGCGCCCGTAGGTGCCCCAGCCGTAGGCGGGATTGGTGGCGGCGCCGTATGCAAAAAGCCCGAACAAGGCCAGCACGATCACTGCAGCAACCCAACGACCGGGGTGCTTGAGTGGAATTGCTGTGATCGGTGCCGGATCGGTGCCCTTGTTCGACGAGGGCGAGCTCGTCACACGAAGTCCTTTCGAAGAGAAGCGGTGTCCGCGTCGATCGTCAGCTGACTGCGCCGTTGATCTGCGAGGTCTCGAGAACGCCTGCTTCGACGCCCCAGTTCTCGGCGATGGTTTGGTACTGGCCGTTGTCGATCAAGTACTGCACGGCCTGCTGGAGCGAGGCGGCGAGGGCCGATCCCTTCGCTACCGGGTAGCCGTAGGGCGCGGAATCGAACACGTCGCCTGCTGCTTCCAGCTTTCCGCCGGTCTGCTTGATGGCGTAGGCCGTCACGGGCGAGTCCGCGGACATCGCGTCGACGCGGCCGAGAACGAGAGCGTTGACGGCGTCGTCCTGACTGTCGAACTTCTCGATCTGGATTGCAGGCTTGCCGGCAGCGACGCATGCGTCGCTCTTGGCAGGAACCTCTTCCTGGTCCTGGATCGTGGTGGTCTGCACGGCGACCTTCAGTCCACACGCATCGGTGGGGTCGACCGAGCCGCCTGCTTGCTGCGCCCACTGGGTGCCTGCGTTGAAGTAGGTGGTGAAATCGACGGTCTGCTCGCGCTCTTTCGTGTCGGTGAAGGACGACATGCCGACGTCGTACGTCCCGCCCTGAATGGACGGAATGATGCGATCGAAGTCGGCTTCTTCGTACTGGGCCGTGACTCCGAGAACGCCGGCGACAGCGTTCATGAGATCGACGTCGAAACCGATGATCTTGCCCGATGGATCCTTGAATTCGTTGGGCGAGTAAGGAACATTGACGCCGACGACGAGAGTGCCCGAGTCCTGGTTCTTCTGTGGGAGCGTTGCGGCAATGTCGGAGACCTCGGAGATCTCGACTGCTGTGGTCGCGTCTGCGGCGGGAGCGCCGCTGTCTTCGGTGTTCTGAGCGCATGCCGACAACAGAAGCGCCCCGGCACCGGTGAGCGCCAGGACGATACGCGCGGACTTCGAATACGAGCGTGCAAACAAGACAAAGCCTCCAGAAATCGAAACGGCGCACCACGGCGTGCGATGCTGCCGGTCATACGAACCTAGGCGACAGCAGTCACCTGTGCCGTACGGGTAACCGAACAGTAACGCGGGGCTCCGTCGTTCGAAGCCATTTCAGCGCCGCCGAGTCGTTGGAGGGAGTCTCAGACGCGCAATGCTCGCGCGACCACCGTCTCGGTGAACTCGCTGGTGGATGCACGTCCTCCCAGATCTGCCGTAGCGACACCGGCATCGAGTGTGCCTTCGACAGCATGTCGGATGCGCTTGGCGGCATGACGGAGTCGACTTTCACCCGTGTGATCGGCAAGCCAGTCGAGCAGCATCGCCGAGGACAGGAACAGCGCGGTCGGATTGGCACGATTCTTCCCTGCGATATCGGGTGCGGAACCGTGCGCGGCTTGAGCCATCGCTTTCGTCTCGGACGAGTTGAGCGAGGGCGCCATACCCAGCGAGCCGGAGAGCTCGCCTGCCAAGTCCGAGAGAATGTCGCCGAACATGTTCTCGGCCACGATCACGTCGAAATCGCTTCCCCGCCTGACGAGGTGAGCCGCCAGCGCATCGATGTGTTCCTCGTCGACGGCTACGTCGGGAAAATCCTCCGCAACGCCTCGGCAGACGTCGCGGAAGAGACCCGTCGTCATTGCCAAGACGTTGGTCTTGTGCACGATGGTCACGTGCTTGCGCCGACCGTGCGCCAAGGTGAAGGCCTCTCGCGCAATACGTTCGCACGCAGCGCGAGTGAAGACGCCGACCGCAAGGGCCACATCGGGCGTTGGCATGAACTCTCCGCTGCCGACGAACATGTTGCGGTCGGCATAGAAGCCTTCCGTGTTCTCGCGGACCACGACGAGGTCCATCTCGGGCGATAGTGCTCGGACGTCCGGAAACGCACGTGCAGGGCGAATGTTGGCGAACAGATCGAATTTCTTGCGAACGACGCCCCCTGGCGTGAGCTGTGATCTGAACGGTTCCGGGTACGAAGCACTGTCGTGCGGCCCCAGAATCCACGAATCGAGTGACGCCAACTCCTCCAATGTCGAATCCGGGATCGGGGTGCCATGGGAGTCGATCGCCTCACGACCCAGCGGTAGTTCGACCCAGTCGACGCCGATCCCCACCTCTGCACCGACGGCCGCATCGACCACTCGCATGGTCGCCGGGACGATCTCGTGTCCGATTCCGTCACCGAGCATCGATCCGATTCGAAGCGCCGTCGTGCGCGATGTGTGTGTGCCCGGCCGTGTTTGCGTGTAGTCGTGTGCCACGTGAGCAATCATGACTCACCATGGTCCAGTCATTGGAATTGCTACTCGACGACACGCTCGACGCCGCCGTCCGACGCGAATGGCAGCTACTGCTCGACGCCGACCTGCCGAGCCAAGGCAGACACACCGGTGCATCGAATCGGCCACACATCACCTTGGCGGTGGCGGACGAGATGGACGTGTTCGACACCCGAATCGACGATGAGTACCTCCGAGTCGGCATGCCGATCCGGCTCGGTGCGTTCGTCGTGTTTCGCGGCAAGCACGCCACCCTCGCGCGTCTGGTGGTGCCGTCGAGACAGCTCGTCGACCTTCAGGCCCGCGCATCCGAACTGGTCGGCGACGCGGACGGCTCGCGATCGCACACCGCACCGGGAAAGTGGACTCCCCATGTCACGATCGCGAGGCGACTGACTCGCGTCGAACTCGCCGAGGCATTGCTCCGACTCGATTCGGTTCAGCCCGACCTCGTCGGAACGACATCCGGATTGAGACGCTGGGACGGCGAGGGCAAGCGGGAATGGACGGTTCGTCAGAATCGGTAGTCGCCGAACTGACTCGCCTCCCGATGGGTGTCGGGCGCGTATCCGAGCGACATCGCCACATAGATTGCTGCCAGAACTGTCAGGATCAGAAGTGTGATGGTCATGCCTGCAAGCCTGCTACCAGGCAGTCTTCCTCAACAGTGGCGCTTATGACATAGTTCGTCGTTTTTCTGCCATACTTTGCTCGTGCTGAAGCGAGTAGTGGTTCCCCTCATGCCGTTGACCGAGCAGTTCGAGCTCGGAGTGGCGTGCGAGGTGTTCGGTTTCGACAGATCCGACGAGGGTTTGCCCACCTACGACTTCTCGCTCATCGCCGGAGTCGCCGAACCCATCAGATCGCGTTTCGGCTACACGATCGACGTTCCGTACGACCTCTCACAACTGGACGACGCCGATCTGATCATCATTCCTGCCGGTGGCACCCACTCCGCGGACGACGGCAGCTACGTCTGCACCTCGGACTTCGACGGCGCCATCGAGCCGTTGCTGGTCAAGTTACGGGCCGCGGTGGCACGTGGCGCCAAGGTCGCGAGCCTGTGCAACGGCGCGTTCCTGCTCGGAAAGGCAGGACTGCTCGACGGACGACGCTGCACGACGCACTGGCGCCACTCGGCAAGGCTCGCGGCCGAGTATCCGCTGGCGGACGTCGACTGCAACGTTCTCTACGTCGACGACGGCAACGTCCTCACCAGCGCGGGCACCGCCGCCGGCATCGACCTGTGTCTCCACATCGTCCGCAAGGAACAGGGAAGCAAAGTCGCGAACGGTATCGCTCGACGCATGGTCGTTCCCCCACACCGCGATGGCGGGCAGGCTCAATTCGTGACCACCCCGTTGCCCACCACCGAAGTCGACACTCTTGCACCGCTGCTGGACTGGATGACGGAGAACTTGGAGGCGGATCTGTCGGTGCAGAAACTGTCGGCGAAAGTGAACATGTCGGCTCGGACGTTCGCTCGGCGCTTCCAGGCCGAAACCGGAACGACCCCCGCTCGGTGGCTCAACGACCAACGCGTTCTCGCCGCCCAGAACATGCTGGAGAACTCGGATCTGTCGATGGATGTCATCTCCCAGCGCGTCGGCTTCGGCAACGCTGCGGTGATGCGTCAGCATTTCGTTCGGGTGCGGTGCACCACGCCCAATTCCTATCGTCGAACGTTCCGGGCAGCACCCCAACCTGTCTGATGTATGCGCTCCACCCTGCACGCCCGGGAAGATTTCGGCACAGTAGTGCGTTGAAGCATTCAGACAGCGAATTTTCGACGAAAGGGTAGGCGTGGCAACACAGACTTTGACTCAGCAGAACTTCGACGACATCGTGGGCGGTAACGACGTGGTACTGGTCGATTTCTGGGCGTCCTGGTGTGGCCCGTGCCGCCAGTTCGCGCCGACCTTCGAGAAGTCCTCCGACGCGCACCCCGACGTGGTGCACGCGAAGGTAGACACCGAGGCCGAGCAGGGGCTGGCAGCCGCTGCCAACATTCAGTCGATCCCGACGATCATGGCTTTCCGCGAGGGAATTCTGGTGTTCGCTCAGCCAGGAGCACTCCCGGCAGCAGCGCTGGAGGATCTGGTCGGACAGATCAAGGCACTGGACATGGACGTGGTGAAGGCTCAGCTCGAGGAGCAGAAGGCAGAAGCTTCGGCCGAGTAGTCCGGCGCCGGAGTACACGAAAGTCGGTCGCCTCCGGGCGACCGACTTTCGTCGTTTCCGACAGCAGATCCGAGCTGCCGGGTCGCTCGCTAGTGAGCTGCCTTGTCCCAGCTTGCGCCGGTACCGACAGACACTTCGAGCGGCACGGACAGCTCGATCGCCGAGGACATCTTGTCGCGCACCAAGGCCTCGACCTCCTCGCGTTCGGAGTCGACGACCTCGAGTACCAACTCGTCGTGGACCTGCAGCAGCATGCGCGACTTCAGGTTCGAATCTGCCAGTGATCGGTGTACATCGATCATTGCGACCTTGATGATGTCGGCCGCGGTGCCCTGAATGGGAGCGTTGAGAGCGGCTCGCTCCGCGACCTCACGGCGTTGGCGATTGTCGCTGTTGAGATCCGGAAGATATCGACGACGACCGTACAGAGTCGACGTGTAACCCACCTTTCGCGACTCCTCGACCGCGCTGCGCAGGTAGTCACGTACACCACCGAACCGCGAGAAGTACGCCTCCATCTGCTGTTTTGCTTCTTCGGTCGAGATTTTCAGTTGAGCTGCGAGCCCGAAAGCGCTGAGGCCGTACGCGAGCCCGTACGACATCGCCTTCACGCGGCGCCGCAGTTCCGGTGTGACCTCCTCGATGGGAACACCGAACGCACGCGCGCCGACGAAACTGTGGAGATCCTCGCCCGTGTTGAACGCTTCGATCAGACCCTCGTCGCCGGACAGATGAGCCATGATCCGCATCTCGATCTGGCTGTAGTCGGCGGTGAGCAAGGTGTCGTAACCCTCGCCCACCACGAAGCCGTCACGGATGTGCCGCCCCGCCTCGTTGCGTACCGGAATGTTCTGCAGGTTCGGATCGGTCGAAGAGAGGCGACCGGTAGCCGCCACCGTCTGATTGAAGGTGGTGTGAATTCGGCCGTCGTCGTCGATCGATTTGAGGAGACCGTCGACAGTGACCTTCATCCGTGTTGCGTCACGGTGGTCGAGCAGGAACTTCAGGAACGGATGCTCAGTCTTCTCGAACAACCCCTGCAGCGCATCGGCATCGGTGGTGTAGCCCGTCTTCGTCTTCTTGGTTTTCGGCATCTCCAGTTCTTCGAAGAGCACGACCTGAAGCTGCTTCGGGGAACCGAGATTGATCTGTTTGCCGATGACGTCGTAGGCCGAAGCAGCAGCATCGCCGACGAGGTCGGCGAATCGACTCTGCAACTCCTCGAGATGGTCGCGATTCACGGCGATACCCGTCGCCTCCAGATCGGCGAGCACCGTCAGCAGTGGCAGTTCCATCTCCGAGAGCAGCGTGGTGGATTCGATGCTCTCGAGTTCGGTGTCGAGCGCTGCGGCGAGATCGAGAATTGCCTGTGCGCGCAGAATCTCACCCTCGGCGACAGCGGCTTCCGCTACGTCCTCGGTGTCGAGAAGCGACATCTGCCCTTCGACGGAGTCCTCGGCACGAAGTTCACGCTTGAGGTAGCGCAGCGAGAGATCGTCGAGGTTGAAACTTCGCTGCCCCGGACGGACGAGATAGGCGGCCAGAGCGGTGTCGCTCGTCAGACCGCCGAGCGACCATCCCCGACCGCGCAACGCATGCATTCCCCACTTGGCCTCGTGCAGTGCCTTGGGCTGATCGGCGTCGGCCAGCCACGCAGCGAGAGCCTGCTCGTCGGACTCGTCGAGCGCACTGGTCGTGACGAACCCGCCCTCCCCGTCGGACGCGGCGATGGCGATGGAGACGGCGTCACTGTCGAACGGACGACGAGGTCCGACGACGGACAGCCCGTGCCGCTGACCCGTCGACGCGTGGGTACGCAGCCACAGCGCCAACTCGCCGACCGGAACAGCTCCGCCCTTGACGTCGAAGCCTTCTTCCGCTTCCGGTTCCACCGACGAAAGTGTGTCGAACAGTCGATCGCGCAGGACACGAAACTCGAGGTCGTCGAACAAGCCGTGGATCTTCTCGCGATCCCACGGCGCCAGCTCCAACTGATCCGGTGTGTAGGGAAGAGGAACATCGCGCACCATCTCGGTGAGCTCGCGGTTGAGCACGACGCTCGAGAGGTTGGCGCGCAGCGCATCGCCGACCTTGCCCTTCACCTTGTCCACGTTGTCGACGAGCTTCTCCAGCGACCCGTACTCGACGATCCATTTGGTGGCCGTCTTTTCACCCACGCCCGGAATCCCTGGCAGGTTGTCGCTCGGATCTCCGCGCAAAGCAGCGAAATCGGGGTACTGGGACGGCGTGAGGCCGTACTTGGTGGTGACTTCTTCGGGAGTGAACCGTGTGAGCTCGGAAACGCCCTTCTTCGGGTACAGCACGGTGACGTTCTCGGTGACGAGCTGCAACGAGTCACGATCACCGGTGACGACGAGGATTCGGTAACCGAGCGCTTCGGCCTGCGTCACCAGCGTTGCGATGATGTCGTCGGCTTCGAATCCCGCCTCGGCCATGACCGGTATGCCCATGGCGCCCAAGACGTCCTTGGTGATGTCCACCTGGCCGGCGAACTCGTCGGGCGTCTTGCTGCGGTTGGCTTTGTACTCGGGGAATCGCTCGGCTCGGAATGTCTGACGGGAGACATCGAACGCGGCTGCGATGTGCGTCGGCTTCTCGTCGCGAAGCAGGTTGATCAGCATCGACGTGAACCCGTACACGGCGTTGGTCGACTGCCCACTCGTGGTCTTGAAATTGTCCACCGGCAACGCGAAGAACGCGCGGAAGGCGATCGAGTGCCCGTCGATCAGCAGCAGAGTCGGCTGCTTGCCTTCGGCGGAACTTGATGCCGTGGATGCGGGTGCTGCGCTGGCGTCGGTTACTGGGCTCACGGTTGACCAGTCTATGTAGAGGGTCCGACAGGACGTAAGGGGATGCGAAACCCCAGCAATTCGCCTGGCCGCGTAGTTCGAAACACAAATGATACTTCCCGGAAATTCGAGACGCCGATTTCGTGCGCTTCCACCAGTTAGAGTCCGACAATTGCAAGCAGCCGGGCCCGCCGTGGGCTCAGGCCCGACAACCGTCCGGAGGACGTGCGTGGCTCCAAATGTTCGATGGACCCGAAGGAAGATTCGAATTCGGTCCAGTAGCCGAGGCTCGCTTCATCTCCTCAAACAGTCCCTCCTGTTGACTCTCCTCGCAGCGATAGCGACGGTCGCATTCGGCGGCACCGCCCTCGCGCAGGAACCGACTCCTACTCCCCCTCCCGCTGCTTCGACATCCGATACACCGCCCGCGGACGCGGTCGCGGTGTCGGGCTCACTCAGGAACGGGGGCCAGACACTCGAAGGTGTCGACGTCCACGCGCTCGATTCGAGTGATGCCGAGGTCGCCAGAACTACGTCCGATGGAACCGGTAAATGGACACTCCAGGTGTCACCGGGCACGTACACCTTCGAAGTCGTCGGCGAAACGCTTCCCGACGGTGTCAGCGTCCAAGGCGAAGTGCAACGCGAAGTGCAGGCAGGCCGCGCCAACAACATCATCTTCTCGTTCGGTGAAGCCCGAACCGCGACCGAAGTTCCGTTCTACGAAAAGTTCATCAGGACAACGGTCGACGGCTTTCGCTTCGGCCTGGTCATCGCGTTGGCAGCGGTCGGACTCAGTCTGATCTTCGGTACCACCGGGCTGACCAACTTCGCTCACGGTGAGCTCGTGACCCTCGGCGCCGTCGCAGCCTGGGTGTTCAACGTGAGTCTCGGTATCCAGCTCATCCCTGCGACAATTCTCGCGATCGTCGTCGGAGTCGCGTTCGGCTGGCTGAACAACGCGATCATCTGGCGACCACTGCGCAAACGGAAGACCGGCCTCATCGCGCAGCTGGTCGTCTCGATCGGCCTGGCCATTTCGCTGCGGTATCTCATCCTGATCTTCTTCTCCGACCGCGCCGAACCGTTCGACGACTATCAAGCACAGACCCAGAACGATTGGGGTCCGTTCTCGATCACCAACGTCAACCTGGCCTGCATCATCATCAGCATCGTCGTTCTCGTCGGCGTCGCATTGATGTTGCAGCGCACCCGGATCGGTAAGGCCATGCGCGCCGTCTCGGACAACCGCGACCTCGCCGCCTCGTCCGGCATCAACGTCGAACGGGTCGTGACGTTCGTCTGGTGCATGGGTGGCGGTCTCGCTGCCCTCGGCGGAGTGCTCTTCGGTCTGTCCGAACTCGGTGGCCGCGTGCAATGGGAAATGGGATTCAAACTCCTCCTGCTGATGTTCGCCGGAATCACCCTCGGCGGCTTGGGAACCGCGTACGGAGCTCTCCTCGGCTGCGTCATCGTCGGTCTGCTCGTGCAGTGGTCGACGATGATCATCAATCCCGATCTCAAATACATCGGAGGACTGCTCGTCTTGATTCTCATCCTCGTCGTCAGGCCTCAGGGCATACTCGGCTCGCGGCAAAGGATCGGGTGACAAGCATGGATATCCTCGGAGCACTCCAGGTCTCACTCGCGCAGCTCATCGGTCCGTCGGCTATCTTCTACGCTCTCTTGGCAATCGGACTGAACCTGCATTTCGGCTACGCCGGACTTCTGAACTTCGGTCAGATCGGCTTCGCGTTGCTCGGCGGGTACGGCGTCGGCATCATGACCATCACCTACCACCAGCCGCTGTGGCTGGGTATTCTCGTCGGACTCGGCGCGGCCGGGCTTCTGGCTCTGGTCCTCGGCATTCCGACACTGCGATTGCGAGCCGACTATCTCGCCATCGTCACGATCGCCGCTTCGGAGATTCTGAGACTCGTCTTCCGGTCCACCGCTTCGGATCCGGTGACCAAATCGACCAACGGAATTTTCGGATTCGCCGATCCGTTCACCTCGCTCAGCCCGTTCGACTCGGGGAAGCAGTATGCATTCCTCGGAGTGAAGTTCTACGGCGACGACTTGTGGGCGATGGTCGTCGGCTGGATCCTCGTCCTGATCCTGTGCGGGCTGGTGTACCTCCTGACGCACAGCCCGTGGGGCCGAGTACTCAAAGCGGTTCGCGAAGACGAAGATGCAGCGCGGTCGCTCGGTAAGAACGTCTTCGTCTACAAGATGCAGGCACTGGTACTGGGTGGCGTGATCGGCGGTATGGGCGGTGTGTTCAACGCATTGCAGACCAAATCCATCAACCCCGACTTCTACTCCACTGCACAGACCTTCTTCGCGTTCGGTGCGCTGATTCTCGGTGGCGCTGCCACCGTGTTCGGCCCGGTGCTCGGAGCAATGCTGTTCTGGTTCCTGCTCTCCATCCCCGACGCAATACTCCGCCAGGCGATCGCCGGACCTGACCCACTGCTCCATCTCAGCGAACAGCAAGTCGGTGCTACACGATTCGTACTCCTGGGCATTCTGATCGCCGTCCTCATGGTGTTCCGACCCCAGGGCATTCTCGGCAACAAGCGAGAGGTCCAACTCAATGCCTAGTTCTTCGTCAGGCCCGTCCAGAGCGGCCACGGCGCTCAGCGCCGAGCAGCGAACTGCGCTCTTCGCCGACGTGCCGCAGACGCCAGGAGCACCGAAGCCCGATGCGACACTCGTCGTCGACGGCGTCTCACGGACGTTCGGTGGCCTCAAGGCCGTCGATGTCGCGCACCTCGAAATTCAACGCGGGTGCATCACCGGCCTCATCGGTCCGAACGGCGCAGGCAAGACAACCCTGTTCAATCTGCTCACCGGATTCGATCGTCCGGACACCGGGACGTGGTCGATGGATGGCCAATCTCTCGGAAAGATGCATCCGCATCAGGTCGCCCGCAAAGGCGTAGTACGTACATTCCAGCTCACCAAGGCTCTGTCGAAATTGACGGTGCTGGACAACGTACGACTCGGCGCGACCGGGCAGCGCGGCGAACGCATATTCAACACTTTGTTGCCGTGGACCTGGAAGAAGCAGGAGAAGGAGATCACCGAGCGGGCCTATCAGCTGCTCGAACGGTTCAAACTCGATACCAAGGCCGACGATCTTGCCGGCTCGATGTCCGGCGGTCAGCGTAAGTTGCTGGAGATGGCACGTGCATTGATGACCGATCCGGCCGTCGTCATGCTCGACGAGCCCATGGCCGGGGTCAATCCGGCTCTCACACAGAGTCTGCTGGGGCACATCAAGTCGCTGCGCGACGACGGCATGACGGTGGTGTTCGTCGAACACGACATGGACGTCATCCGCGACATCAGCGACTGGGTCGTCGTCATGGCGCAGGGAAGTGTCATCGCCGAATCCACGCCGGAGGAGCTGTCCAACAACGGCGCCGTCGTCGACGCCTATCTCGGCAGCCACCACGACCAAGCTCTCGAATTCGACGAGAACGGCAATCCCGTCGGAGCGACGGCCGCTCTCGCGGAAGCGTTGGAGCAGGCCGAAGCCGAGGAACTCGAAGCAGGTGGCGACCTGTCCGAACCGGAGTTCGTCGCACCCGCCGATGTCGTCCCCGGTACCACTGCTACGGGAGCGGGCAAGCACGCCAAGGAAGAAGACGGCAAATGAGCGAACCGAGTACCGAACTGACAGCCGCCGAGTTCGCTGCAACCCCAGCGGAACACGCACGCCTCGCCGAAGGCGCACTGGTACGCGCGGACAACCTGGTCGCCGGCTACATCCCCGGCGTCAACATCTTGAGCGAATGCAATTTCTTCCTCAAGGACGGGGAAATCGTCGGCATCATCGGCCCCAACGGCGCCGGCAAATCGACACTGCTGAAAACGCTGTTCGGACTCATCCCCGTTCGAGAAGGATCGGTGAAGCTTCGCGGCGACAACATCACGTCGGCCGAGGCGCACGTCCTCGTCACGAAGGGCGTCGGATACGTTCCGCAGACCCAGAACGTCTTCCCTTCGTTGACCATCGAAGAGAACCTCGAAATGGGAATCTATTTGCGTCCCAAGAAGTTCGCCGAGCGATTCGAGTTCGTCAGTGAACTGTTCCCGCTTCTCGGTGAACGTAAGAAGGTCAAGGCAGGTGCACTGTCCGGCGGCGAGCGCCAGATGGTGGCCATGGGACGAGCACTGATGATGGAACCGTCCGTTCTGCTGCTCGACGAGCCGTCGGCAGGCCTGTCGCCGATGTTCCAGGACGAGGTGTTCATTCGCTGCAAGAAGATCAACGCGACGGGAGTCTCGATCATCATGGTCGAGCAGAACGCGCGCCGCTGCCTTCAGATCTGCGATCGTGGGTACGTGCTCGATCAGGGCCGCAATGCGTACACCGACACCGGAACCAACCTGATGAACGACCCGAAGGTGATCGAGCTGTACCTCGGCACACTCGCCGGGAGCAAAGAAAAGAAGTAGGTTCGTCCACCGAAAACCCGAGTTCGCACGGCGAGCTCGGGTTTTCGTGTGTCCTGGTGTTTCTGACCGAATGCCCCATTCGGTCACCAACCAGTAAGCAGAAACTAACTGAGGAGCCCCGATCCGCAGGTGCGGATCGGGGCTCCTCGGTCACTTCGGTGGATCACTCTCCGACGACGATGTATCCGTCTGTGGTGAGCTTGTTGTCCGGTCCGAAGACCAGGTTGCCGTACGAACCGGTCGCCGGCTCACCTGCGTCGCTGAAGTTCAGCGCGCCGGTGACACCGTCGTAGTCGATGTCGGTTCCGGCCTGGACCAGCGGGAGGCACTGTGCGTACGTGGTGCACTTCTCGCCGTCCTTGGTGACACTGTTGATCGCGGCAGCGATATCGGTGCCTGCCGTCGACTTGGCCTGCTCGGCAGCGAGCGCCGAGATGATGACCGCGTCGTAGGACTCGCCTGCGTAGTTGAAGTCGACCAGGGATGGGTCGACCGTCTTCAGACGGTCCTGGAAGGCCGTGCCGACGTCGGTGAGCGGGGTGGTGCCACGCATCGTGTCCAGCAGGCCTGCGGCAACGGACTCACCGAGTGCGTTACCCATGTTGCCGTCGACGCCGTAGACGAGCGTGCCGTCCGACGGTCCGATGCCGACCTCGTGCATACGAGTGATGATCTTCGCGGACTCTTCGAAGCCGATGATGGCAACGGCGTCGGGAGCGAAGTTCTTCACGTCGTCGACCTCGGCGTTGAACGACTGCGCGTTGGGGTCGTAGATGATCTTCTGGATCTGGTCGGATGCGATACCTGCATCTTCGAGGTTCGTGACGGTGTTCGAGGCGAGCCCGGTGCCGTACGGATCGTTCAGCGCGAGAATCGACACACGCTGGGCGCCGTCATTGGCGATGAGCTGCGAGAGTGCCTGTGCCTGCAGCACATCGGTGGGCGCGGTACGGAAGTACTGTCCCTTGTCCGGGTAGCAGACGAACTGATCGGAGGTGTTGGCCGGCGAGAACTGCACGACGCCTGCACTGGCGATCTTGTCGATGACCTTCAGCGACACCGAGGACGACGCTGCTCCGACGATGACGTCGGCGCCTCCGGCGAGGAGCCGGTCGACGGTGGTGTTGGCGGTATCGGTGGTGGTGTCACCCGAGTCGCCGGGGATGAGCTGCGCGGGCTGACCGAGAACGCCGCCCGACGAATTGACCTCGTCGACTGCGAGCTGCACGCCCGCAACCTCCGGTGGGCCGAGGAAAGCAAGAGATCCGGTTGCCGGCAGCAACGTTCCGATCACGAGAGGCGTCGTCACCGGCGTCGAACCCGCGGTGGCCTGCGCCGGGGTGCAATCGGTCGACACTGTCTCTTCTACAGCCGAACTTCCACTGCCGGCGGAGTTGCTGCTGTCACTCGAGCTGGAATCGTCGCTCGAAGAACAGCCGAACAGTGCCAATGACGCAGCACCCAACACCGCAGCCGTGCGGACATATGTCCGTTTTGCCATCTGGGGTCTCCTTGATCGATCTAAAGATGAAGCACACGTGAGTAATGCGCCCCATGTGTGGAACAGACGCTAGCTGTCCGAATCGATTTGCGATCAGTGAGAAGTAGGCTCGTGACCTGACTGTGACCTGAATGCCCGAAGATTTACGTGGCCGTAGCGTGAGCGCGTTTCGACGTGCCCGGGTTCAGGCGTCGGCAGGCTTGTCCAATGTCTCGATGATTACTTCGGCTACCGCCTTCATCGTGGTGCGGCGGTCCATCGCCGCCCGCTGAATCCACTTGAACGCCTGCGGCTCCGTGAGCGACTGGGACTCCATCAGTTTGCCTTTGGCGCGCTCGATCAGCTTTCGAGTTTCCAGTCGCTCCTGTAGATCGGCGATCTCGCTTTCCAGCGACGAAATCTCCGTGTACCGGCTGGCGGCCAGTTCGACGGCAGGCATCAGATCTGCTTTGGAGAACGGCTTCACGAGATACGCCATCGCACCGGCGTCACGCGCTTTCTCGACGAGTTCGCGCTGACTGAAGGCAGTAAGGATCACTACAGGCGCAATACGCTTCTCGGCGATCTCCGATGCTGCGTCGATTCCATCGCGGCGTGGCATCTTGACGTCCATGATCACCAGATCGGGTCGAAGCTCGATTGCGAGGTCGACAGCCTGCTGACCGTCGGCGGCCTCCCCGACGACCTCGTACCCTTCCTCACGCAACATCTCCACCAGATCCAAGCGGATCAGTGATTCGTCCTCGGCCACCACGACACGAAGAGCGGGCTTGCCACTCTGCTGCTGGGCAGGAGCATTCATAGGTACCAGTCTCCTTTGACAAGTCATCGACCAGCGGAAATCCTCTCACCCTATCGGGGTGCCTGCCACTCCACCGGCGTCGTCGAGCACTTGAAGGGTACCGGTGGTTGCCGGTGTCGGCCCATCTTCTAAAGTAGTGAACCGCAAGACAACGCCAGCCCTCGTATCCCAATTGGCAGAGGAAACGGATTCAAAACCCGTGCAGTGTGAGTTCGAGTCTCACCGAGGGCACCACATCACCCCGCGATCGGCGGCACCGCCGGGCGCGGTGTGACCGCGGTTCATTTACTGCAGAGGTCGATTCGGCTTGACCGTCGTCGCCGACGCCGATAGAAATCACTGGTCAGTGCCCCTTCCCCACAGGCATAGAGTTGGTCCATGTACATTCCCAGCAATCTTCGATGCCATGACACCGGCGCAGGCTCACTGTGCGCGCAGCGTGTCACCCACAGGTTCGGAGACGCTGCAGATCACTCGGACACGACATGGGTCTTCTACCAGTGCAGTGCCGATACACAGCACGTCACGGGATACATCGATCGACCGGTCACCGACTGATCCATGTTCGTCGAGCGTGCATACGTCGAACCCGAGAACCGCACGGCCGATTGGCCGTTCACCATCGCCGCTGTCGAACAACTGATCACGGACGGGCTGGAGTTCAACGCCCCGGTCACCATGCTGGTCGGCGACAACGGTTCGGGTAAGTCGACCATCGTCGAGGCAATTGCCGAGGGATTCTCGCTGGACTCGCGCGGAGGCAGAGCATCACGTCCGCCCGGCGCCGAGAAAGTGCTCACGCCGCTGGGCGAGGTCATCGAACTAGAGACCACGCCCCGAGGTGCAAGAATGCTCCGTGGCCCACGTCTCGCGAAAAAGGGCTTCTTCCTGCGGGCCGAGACAGCCTTCGAAATGACCGAGACGCTGTCCGGCGTGCCTGGGTACTGGGACGAGGACACCGCCGAGATGAGCCACGGCGAAGGCTTTTTGACGGTATTCGCCTCCATGTTCCGAGACCCTGGTTTCTACGTTCTCGACGAGCCGGAGTCGGCGTTGTCATTCACCGCGTGTCTCCATCTGGTGGCCTTGATGGACGATCTCACCGAATCGGGGTCACAGATAGTGTGCGCAACGCATTCGCCGATCCTCGCCTCGCTCCCCGGTGCCGACATCGTCGAAGTGGGCGAACACGGAATGCGTCGGACGTCGTGGGAGGATCTGGAGTTGGTCTCGCATTGGAAGCGTTACTTGGCAGACCCGGGCAGCTACCTTCGCCACTTGCTCGAATAGTCAGGACACCAAAGACAATTCGGTGCGTTTGCGGACGCTACCGGGCGAGACTCCCATCGTCCGTTTGAAGGCGCGGGAGAAGGCTGCTTCCGACCGATAGCCGCTGGTGCGCGCGAGCTCGGCCACCGTGATGTTGCCGGAACACAGCTGATCGTGTGCGTTCTGCATGCGCCACCGAGCAAGATACTTCATCGGCGATTCGCCGACGAGGGCAGTGAATCCAGCCGAGAAAGCCGACCTCGACATTGCGACTTCCGCGGCCAGAGACGCAACGGTCCACGGTTTTTCGGGATTGCGGTGGACCAGAGCAAGGGCAGGCCCGATGCCCGGGTCCTGCAACGCCCCGAGCCATCCGGATTGCGCAGCCGGGTCGTGCTCGATCCAGTACCGAAGCGCTTGAATGACGAGGATGTCCGACAAACGGGTGATGACGGCCTCGCCTCCCGGCCGAAGATATCGAGCTTCGTCGGCCACCAGCCCGAGTGTGCTGTTCATCCAGGACAGATTCGGACCCGACGCGGACTCGACGACGATCACCGGCGGCAGCGAGCGAATCAGCTGCGCCGCCGACGGGTGATCGAGGCGAACGGCGCCGCACACGAGCGTCGTCTCGGCGCCCTCGCCGCCGTGCCGGACGACCGCATAGCGGTCGCTGATGTAATCGTGCGGTAGGTCGTAGACGATGGGCGCGTTCTCCCCTGCCTCGACGTCACTCGACAGGGTGTGCCCGAGTCCGTGTGGAACCAAAGCGAATTCGCCGGGAACGAGGAATCTCGGCGGCATTCCCTCGACGTCGAGAAGGCATCGTCCGCTCGTGACGACATGAAACCACAGACAGTCCTCCATCCGAGGCATCCCGAGCCCCCATGGCTCGGACAGCTCGGATCGGCAGTAGAACGCGCCTGACATCCGCAGAAAATGCAGAGCCTCCCCCAGCGGGTCGGGCGTCATCCACGGGTCTTGTCCACGCATCGTTCGAGCGTACCGCGATCCTGGACGAACGAGCATGAAACAGCGACCGACAGTCATAGAAACTCCCAGCGAAGGCGACCATGCTGAATTCACCAGCAATC
Source organism: Rhodococcus sp. (in: high G+C Gram-positive bacteria) (assembly GCF_023264675.1). Taxonomy (GTDB): domain Bacteria; phylum Actinomycetota; class Actinomycetes; order Mycobacteriales; family Mycobacteriaceae; genus Rhodococcoides. Next base: position 46,399 of record NZ_JAHFVG010000017.1, on the reverse strand, counting down.
GAAGGGACATCAACCATGATCACCGTCATCGGCGCCACCGGTCACGTCGGAGGCAATCTCGCCCGCACACTGCTCGACAACGGCCAGGATGTCCGAGCCATCGGACGAAATCCCCATGCACTTGCTGCGCTGTCCGCGCGCGGGGCAGACACGCACTCCTTCGACCTCACCGACACACCACGACTCGCGGACACTCTCGTGGGCAGCGAGACCGTGTTCGCGATGGTTCCCAGCGATCCTTTCACCGAACACTATGACGCACATCAGCAGATTCTCGGTGAGTCGATATGCTCGGCGATAGCGTCCAGCGGCGTTCCGACCGTTGTCGCACTCAGCAGTCTCGGCGCCGATCGCGAGGATGCACCCGGCGTGATCGGCAGTCTGCATCGTCAGGAGCAGCGACTTCGGGCCATCCACGGCGTACGCGTCATGGCCCTTCGGCCGGTGTCGTTCTTCGAAAATTTGCTGGCTGCAGTGGATCAGATCATGGAGGATGGCAACCACGTCGATTCGATCCTCCCCGACCTGCCCATTCCGATGATCGCCGCTGCCGATGTAGCCGATGCCGCCGCCACAGCCTTCGCCGACGCCGGCTGGAATGGATTCTCGACGAGAGATCTACTGGGAGAACGCGATCTGAGCTACATCGAAGCAACCCGAATTCTCGGTGGCGCGCTCGGGTTCGAGGGCGCCACCTACACCCCGCTCCCCGACGACGCCATGGCAGCAGCTCTCATCGCTAGTGGAATGTCCGGCGAGTACGCGCGGCAGTACGTCGCCATGACCCGTGCGTTCAACAGCGGCGAGCTCACCGACCCGGTGCCCCGGACGCCCGCGAACAGCACACCGACGACCTTCGAAGCCTTTGCGGCTTCGCTTGTTGCAGCGGGACAACCATCATGATCGAGCGCATTGCCTCCATCGCGACAACGGTTTCGACAGTCGGTTGCGGAGTCACCGCAGGGGTGCTGCTCGCCTTTTCGGTCAGCGTCATGCCTGCCCTGCGCCGTCAGCCGCCGAGCACCGCGATCACGAGTATGCAGCAGATGAACATCGACATCGTCTCGCCGGTGTTCATGACATTCTTCCTCGGCAGTGCGGTCGCGGCGACCATCGCCGCAGTGGCATCGATCTGGAGTGGTCACGACGCCAAGATTTCGATCGCACTGGGCGCTGCGCTGTTCGTCGTCGGCTGCGTCGCGGTGACGATCGCGGTCAACGTTCCGATGAACGACGCGCTGGCGGCGGTCGATCCGGACAGCAGTTCAGGCGCGCGCGTGTGGGCGGACTACCTGACGAAGTGGACACGCTGGAACAACGCGCGAACCGTCGCCGCTGTCGCCGCAACCGCAGTGCTGGCGATGGCGTCCCGGCGCTAGAGATTCACGAACGAGGAATGTCGTCGGGAACTTCGTTCCGATGGCGCGTACGGATCTCGTCTTCGAAGCGTTCGATCAAGCGATCCGACTCCGCCAACGCGGCGTCACCGGCGCCTTCGTCCATCGACGCGTCGCGACCGCGCCGCAGCGCTGCGAGTTCGGCGTCGAGTTCATGATTGTCGAGTACTCGTGGATCCAACATGTCTTCCATTCTTCAACATGCACCGGCCGACTCGCCCGACTTTGTGTACGTGAGAATGAGAATCGATGACCACCGTCCACAGCTTCCCGCCCATCGTCGACGATGACGCGCGGGTATTGATTCTCGGTTCCATGCCGGGCGTCGCTTCGTTGGAGGCGAATCGGTACTACGCGCACCCACGAAACGCGTTCTGGCCGATCATGGCATCGGTCTTCGAATTCGATGCAAAGTCGAGATACGAGGACCGGACTGCGGCGCTGCTAGACCACGGCATCGCTGTCTGGGATGTGCTGAAACTCTGCACTCGACGCGGAAGCCTGGACTCGGCCATCGTGGAATCGTCCATCGTGCCGAACGATATCGCGAGCCTTCTTCGTGATCACGGCAAGATCGATCGAATTTTCTTCAACGGCGCCAAGGCGGAAAGCAGCTTCCGGCGGCACGTTCGGCTCCCGGACCTCGCATTCACGACGGTTCGGTTGCCCTCCACCAGCCCAGCCCATGCGTCGCTGACGTTCGATCAAAAGCTCGACACGTGGAGAACCATCACCGAGCCTTCGGCGTGATGCCGTGAACACCACGGTGATCAACCCAAGAAACACCAGCGGATACATCGTTCGAGCGATCGATTCGGCCCACAGTGGACCACGCAGCATGAAGGTCCCGATCACAGCCACACCGTCTGCCGTCGTCCAATACCAGGCCACGAACGGCACCACCGCCGCGAGAGGAACCACAGCACCGTAACGACCAGTAGTTCGCCGCGCCCAGTCCAGTGCCAGGACAACCAGCGGTACACACCACACCCAGTGGTGTCCCCACGAGAACGGCGACACCATCGGTGTCGTGAGGCCACACACTGTCAAGGACAGCAGGTGTGCGCCGCGCCGGTGCGCGATCAACGCACACCACAATCCGAGGAATGCCACGGTCAGAGCACTTGCGATCCAGAGGGCCGCAGGCGGCGCTCCGCCTGGCCACACTCGGGCCAGCATTCCGTGTATCGATTGGTTTGCGGGAGAGGACAGCAGCCCGATTCGGTCGGACTGAAAGATCGACACCGTCCAGAATGTCCGCGCGTCATCGAACAGGACAAGAAAACCGACGGCGACAGTGATCACGAACGTCGCGCCGGCGACAGCAGCGGTACGGAACTGACGAAGTGTGACGGCATAGACCACGAAGAAAGCAGGCGTCAGCTTGAGGCCCGCCGCAACTCCGACGCCGATGCCTCGAAGACGACTCCCGTCGGGCCTGCCGAGATCCCACAACACCAGCACGAGCAGCAACAGATTGATCTGCCCGAGCCAGATGGTCATGCGTACCGGTTCGAGCCATGTGAGAGCAACAGCCATCCCCAGACTGACCAGATGGGTAGCCATCCCTCGATAGCCGAGCACACGCCAACTCGACAGCACCGCCAGATACAGCAGGATGCAGTTCACCAGCACGACCACTGCTTGCGCCTCGCCGACCGACATCAGCGCAAGGCCTACGAATACCACTGCGGCAAAGGGTGGATACGTGAACGGAAGCTCGGTGTCGAACAGCGAGAACGTGTACAGATCGTCTCGACCGAACACGCTTGCACCACCGTGCCGATAGACGACTGCGTCCACGCCGTTCCCGAACAATCCGTACAGGTCGGCGAAGCCGAGAAACACCTGATGCGCGATCAGGGAAACGATCGCTGCAACCGACGCGCCGACAACCCACCACCAGCTGTGCGTTGTCGGCACCACCCGTCGGGTTGTCACATCACGGGTTGTCACATCACGGGTTGTCACATCACACGACACCATGCGCAGAACGCTAGGACAGATCACCGCTGAAGCCCGTCAGACACGGACCACTTGTGCTGTTTCGAAACCTGATCGTTAGCTCAAAACACTACTTGCGATGTCAGTATCGACTGATGCGGATGTGGCTGAAGTGGCAGTTGGGACGTAAGACAGGAATCGCGATCGCTCTGACGATCGGCGTTGTCGCTGCGCTCACGGGTCCACTCGCAGAGGCCGACGATGCAGAGAGTGCGCACGTGGTCGACTTCCGCGTGCTGTCCGACAATCACTCGGTGCTGGACGTCTACTCCCCCTCGATGAACAGCGTCATCTCGAACGACATCCTCCGTCCTGCATCCGGAGGCGTCCTCCCGACGCTGTACCTTCTCAACGGCGCTCTGGGAAACGAGGATGGAGTCGGCTGGCTCAACAATTCGTCGATCGAGGACTTCTTCGTCGACAAGAACGTCACCGTTGTGATGCCCGTGGGAGGCCGATTCAGTTTTTACACGGACTGGCAGAGCCCCGACCCGGTGCTGGGGAACTACCAGTGGCAGACGTACCTCACTCGCGAACTTCCGTCCGCCATCGATCAGCAGTTCGGTTCGACCGGACGCAACGCAGTGGCCGGGTTGTCGATGAGCGGTGGCCCGGCGCTGGATCTGGCCGTGCAGGCACCGAACATGTTCGACGCCGCCGCGTCACTGAGCGGGTGCCCCGCTCCATCCAATCCATTCGCTATGGCTGGGATCTCGGCGATGATCGCCGGTGGGTTGAACAATCCGTTCAATATGTGGGGAGTCCCGACCAGCCACGGCTGGTACGAGCACGATCCCGCAGTCAACGTGGAGAAACTCCGAGGGACCGCCGTCTACGTGAGTGCATCGGCCGGCAGGCCAGGCCCCGTGGACCGAATCCCCGCGGGTGCCGTCCCCCCGTTCGGTGGAATCGCCGTCGAGGCACTCGTCAACTACTGCACTTCACTGTTCGTCGACGCACTACACCGCAGCGGTGTACCGGCAACAATCTCGATGAGGGACAGCGGTGCCCATACGTGGCCACTGTTCGAGGACCAGTTACGGGAAGCATGGACGACGACGATCGCGCCGGCAATCGCAGCCTAAACTGTCGGCTTCTTCGGAAAGTGGCGGATCAGACCTTCCTGCACGACGGTCGCGAGCAGCAGCCCGTCCATCGAGAAAAACCGTCCCGTAGCAAGACCGCGCGAGCCTGCCGCGACCGGTGATTCCGTCGCGTACAACGCCCAGTCGTCGAACCGAAACGGGCGGTGGAACCAGATCGAGTGGTTGACCGTCGCTGCGACGATGCGATCGAATCCCCAGGACAGTCCATGCGTGGTGATGATCGAATCGAGCACCGTCGTGTCCGAGGCGTAGCCCATCGTCGCAGCGTGGAAGATCGGATCGTCGGGAAGATCCCCGTCCGCCTTCATCCACACGCGATTGTGATTGAGCTTCTCCCCGGTGCCCTGCATGATCCAGGCAGGGTCGTTGGCGTAGCGCATGTCGATCGGTTTGAGTGCATTGACGAACATCTGCAAACGATCCTCGTACCCGACGAAGTGGTCGCCGAGGGGCGGCAACGCGTCGGGATACGGAACGTCGGGCACCTCGACGCTGTGCTCTAGGCCTTTACCGAAATCCTGGAATGCCGCGAGCATCACGAACAGCTCGTTGCCATCCTGGTATGCCGTGACCTGCCGGTTCGCGAACGCACGCCCGTCGCGATGCCGGTCGACGTGGTACTCGATCGGCTTCTTGACGTCGCCACCGCGGATGAAGTGCGCGTTGATGGCATGCACGTCGCGCGTCGAACCGGTGACCGTTCGACCGGCCGCAATGAGCGCTTGCGCGACCATTTGGCCGCCGAAAGTTCGGCTGCCGACCTGGGCGGGATGCTCCCCCCGGAACTTGTCCTCACCGATCTCCTCCAGCGCGAGCAGCTCGAGGAGCGTCTCCAGATCCGTCGTCGTACTCGTCGGCGCAGTCAGAGCGCCTGTTCCCCCCGCATCGGTCACTTACCGGTCCTCTTCTCCAATTCGGTGCACGTGGATCAAGTTGGTCGAGCCTACTGTGCCGGGAGGCGCTCCGGCGACGATAACGACCTGATCACCCTTGTTGTAGCGGCCGAGTTCGAGAAGTGCCTTGTCCACCTCGAGCACCATCGCGTCGGTGGTGGCGACCTCGGGCACGAGGAACGTTTCGGTTCCCCAGCTCAGAGCCAACTGCGAGCGAACCTCGGAAATCGAGGTGAAGGCCAACAACGGAAGCGAGGTGTGCAGGCGTGCAAGACGCCGGACCGTGTCGCCCGACTGGGTGAAGGCCACAAGCGCCTTGGCGTCGAGACGCTCACCGATATCACGCGCTGCGTACGAGATGACCCCACGCTTGGTACGCGGAACATGAGTCAGCGGCGGCACGCTGTCGCCTTCGGTCTCGACGGTCTCCACGATCCGCGCCATCGTGCGCACGGTCTCCATCACGTACTTACCGACGGAAGTCTCACCGGACAGCATCACTGCGTCGGTGCCGTCCAACACGGCGTTGGCGACGTCGGACGCTTCGGCACGCGTCGGGCGCGAGTTCTCGATCATCGATTCGAGCATCTGCGTCGCAACGATGACCGGCTTGGCGTTGGCGCGGGCGATCTGGATCGCACGCTTCTGAACGAGCGGAACCTGCTCGAGCGGCAACTCGACGCCGAGGTCACCGCGGGCAACCATGACGGCGTCGAACGCGAGCACGATGGCTTCGAGGTTGTCGACGGCTTCGGGCTTCTCCAGCTTGGCGATCACCGGGACGCGACGACCAACGCGATCCATGATGGCGTGAACGAGTTCGACATCGGCGGGGGAACGAACGAACGACAACGCGATGAAGTCGCATCCGAGCTGCAGTGCGAACTCGAGGTCGGCGATGTCCTTCTCCGACAACGCAGGTACCGAGACGTCCATGCCGGGAAGGGACAGTCCCTTGTTGTTGCTGACCGGGCCGCCTTCGGTGACTCGACAGAGAACGTCGTTGCCTTCGATCCCGGTGACGACGAGGCCCACCTTGCCGTCGTCGACGAGCAGGCGGTCGCCTTCCTTGGCGTCACGCGCCAATTCCTTGTAGGTGGTCGACACGCGGTCGTGCGTGCCGTCGCACTCGTCGACGGTGATGCGAATCAATTCGCCGCTGGCCCAGGTGGTCTTACCCTCGGCGAACCGGCCGAGACGGATCTTGGGGCCTTGAAGGTCCGCGAGAATGCCGACGGCTTTGCCGGTGGCATTCGAGGCGGCCCGAACCCATTCGTAGTTCGCCTGGTGATCGGGATGATCTCCATGGCTGAAATTCAGTCGGGCGACGTCCATTCCACTCTCGACGAGTTCACGGATTCGGTCGGCGCTGGCGGTAGCAGGTCCAAGGGTGCAAACGATCTTCGTACGTCGGCTCACGGACACGAGCGTAGCGGGTAGCTCCCGCCTTCTCTATGGCAGAGGTACCCAAGAAGACCCTACTGGTCAGTAGGCCGACGTCGCCACTGGTGGAGACACCTGGATCGGTTCAGACCACGGCCAGCGGCAATGCCGTCGGATGCACCGGCGAGGGCAGATCCGACCGGCCGGTGAGGAATGCGTCGACCCCGTGCGCGGCCGAACGACCCTCGGCGATGGCCCATACGACGAGCGATGCGCCGCGGTGGGCGTCGCCGCACACGAACACACCGGGAGCAGTCGTCTGCCAGTCCGGCCCGCAGGACAACGAACCACGACGCGTCAGCGCCAGGCCGTAGTCGTCGAGGAGCGGTCCGTGTTCGACGCCTTCGAAGCCGATCGCAAACAGCGCCAGATCGCAGGGAAGCTCCACTTCTTCGCCCATCGGAGTGATGATCCGCCGACCGTCCTCGTCACGCCGAACCTCGACCTCGGCGAGAACCATTGCCCTCACCTGGCCGTTCTCGTCGCCCAGGAAGCGTTGCACTGCAACCTGATGGCGAACCACACCACCCTCGGCGTGTGCCGGGGACGTGCGCAGAACCAGAGGCCACGACGGCCACGGCGACGTCGAATCGTCGCGCACATCGGGAAGAGCCTGGTTGTAGTCGAGCTGCGTCACCGACGCCGCACCCTGACGGTGAGCGGTACCGAGGCAGTCTGCACCGGTATCACCGCCGCCGATGATGACCACGTGCTTGTCCTTGGCCGAGATCGACGTGGGGCCGTCACCTTCGCATTCCTTGTTCGACGGCACGAGATGCTCCATCGCGAGATGGATCCCGCCGAGTTCGCGACCCTCGACAGCGGTGTTGTCCCGTGCCCGCAGGGCGCCGACGGCGAGTACCACGGCGTCGTACTGCGCGCGAAGTTGCTCGACGGTGAAGTCGATTCCCACCTCGCAGTCGGTGATGAAATGCGTTCCCTCGGCGCGCATCTGCATGAGTCGCTGATCGAGCACGGACTTCTCGAGCTTGAACTCGGGTATCCCGTACCGAAGCAAGCCGCCGAGGCGATCGTCGCGCTCGTATACCGTCACGTCGTGGCCGGCTCTGGTCAACTGTTGAGCCGCCGCAAGCCCGGCCGGGCCGGATCCGACTACCGCGACGGACTTTCCGGTCGTGATCGTCGGCGGTTGCGGAACGATCGAACCTTCGTCCCAGGCGAGATCGGCGATGGTCTGCTCGACGCGCTTGATCGTCACGCTTCCGCCGGTTTCACTTTCCGAAATCGACAGGACGCAGGCAGACTCGCACGGCGCCGGACAGACTCGGCCCGTGAACTCGGGGAAGTTGTTCGTTGCGTGAAGGCGATCGCTCGCCGCATCCCACCGATCACGGCGAACCAGATCGTTCCATTCGGGAATCAGATTGCCCAGCGGACAACCAGCAGTTCCGGAGTGACAGAACGGAATACCGCAGTCCATGCATCGACGAGCCTGGTCGGAAACCTCGGAGGCCCGCTGCTCCGCGGGCTGATGCGAGTAGACCTCGTTCCAGTCCTTGACTCGTTCGCCGATCGGCCGCTTGACGGCCTCACGCTTGACGACGTTCAGAAATCCTCTAGGATCAGCCACGGTCAGCCTCCATGATCAGCCGCGAAGCGGCATACCCTGCAACACAATCGAATTGCTCTCGCGAATCAGCCACGTGCAGCCTCCATGATGGCGGCGTCGACATCGCGGCCTTCGGCTCGGGCCATCGACGTCGCTTCCAGCACTCGCTGGTAGTCGACGGGCATGATCTTGGTGAACAACGCCGACCTGCGTGGCCAATCGGCCAGCAACGACGCCGCCACTGCGGACCCGGTCCACGACCGATGCCTGTCGACGGTCTCGCGCAAGAAGGCCAGATCGTCGGGGTCCGGCTTCTGCAACGAGACCATCGCCATGTTCACATTGCTCTCATCGAGTCCGAGGACATATGCGATTCCGCCCGACATTCCGGCGGCCATGTTGCGGCCGGTCGGACCGAGTACCACCACGCGGCCTCCGGTCATGTACTCGAACGCGTGGTCGCCGACGCCCTCGTTGACGGCGATCGCCCCCGAATTGCGTACGGCGAACCGCTCACCCACGCGGCCGCGCAGATACACCTCGCCCGCGGTCGCACCGTACAGAATGGTGTTGCCCGCGATGACGTTGTCCTCGGCCACGAAGGTCGCGTCCGGCGATGGCCGCACCACGATGCGTCCGCCCGAAAGCCCCTTGCCGACATAGTCGTTGGTGTCACCGACGAGGTCGATGGTGATTCCGGCGGGTAGGAAAGCGCCGAGCGACTGGCCTGCGGACCCCGTCAGTTCGACGCGAATGGTGTCGTCGGGAAGGCCGTTGCCGCCGTACCTCCTCGTCACTTCGGATCCGAGCAACGTTCCGACCGTGCGGTTGACGTTGCGGACGGGAAGCTCCAGCTTCACCGGATGCGCGTCTTCGAGTGCACCTTCGGCCAGCTGGATGAGAGTCCGGTCCAGGGCGAGATCCAACCCGTGATCCTGATCCCGCAAGCGCCTGCGCTGCGTCATCGGGGCACCGTGTTGGTCGGTCGGCATCGCGAAGATGGGCGAGAGGTCGAGGCCCTTGCTCTTCCAGTGCGCGACCCCCACCGAGGTCTCCAGCGCATCGGCATGCCCGACGGCCTCGTCGATGCTACGAAAACCGAGTTGCGCCAGATACTTTCGCACGTCCTCGGCGACGAATCGGAAGAAGTCTTCCAAGAACTCGGGCTTGCCGGTGAATCGCTTGCGCAGTTCCGGGTTCTGCGTCGCCACGCCGACCGGACACGTGTCGAGGTGACACACACGCATCATGATGCACCCGGCCACGATGAGCGGAGCGGTGGAGAAACCGAACTCCTCTGCGCCGAGCAATGCTGCGACGATGACATCACGTCCGGTTCGCATACCGCCGTCGCACTGCACGGTGATTCGATCTCGAAGTCCGTTGAGAACCAACGTCTGCTGTGCGTCCGCGAGGCCGATCTCCCACGGCGCCCCTGCATGCTTGAGCGAGGTCAACGGCGCAGCGCCGGTACCACCGTCGTAGCCGGAGATCAGCACGACGTCCGCATGCGCCTTGCTCACACCCGTCGCCACCGTACCGACACCGACGGAACTGACCAGCTTCACATGGACCCGCGCGTTCTCGTTGGCATTCTTCAGATCATGAATCAGCTGTGCCAGATCCTCGATGGAGTAGATGTCGTGGTGCGGCGGCGGCGAGATCAGCCCGACGCCCGGCGTCGAATGCCGCGTCTTGGCGACCCACGGATACACCTTGTAGCCCGGTAGCTGGCCACCTTCGCCCGGCTTGGCGCCCTGAGCCATCTTGATCTGAATGTCGGTTGCATTGACGAGGTAGTCGCTTGTGACGCCGAATCTGCCGCTGGCCACCTGTTTCACGGCACTTCGCCGGGACGGGTCGTACAGGCGGTCGGTGTCTTCGCCGCCTTCTCCCGAGTTGGACCGTCCTCCGAGGTTGTTCATCGCGACAGCCATCGTCTCGTGAGCTTCGGCCGAGATGGATCCGTAGCTCATTGCGCCGGTGTTGAACCGCGTGACGATCGAATCCGCTGACTCCACCTCGTCGAGCGGAACCGGTTGACGCAGACCTTCCTTGAACTCGAACAAACCACGCAGCGCCCCACCCTCCCGAGCAAGACGATCGACCTCGCTGCTGTACTTCTGGAAGACGTCGTAGCGGCCGGTGCGTGTGGCGTGTTGGAGCAGGAACACGGTCTCCGGGGTGAACAAATGCAATTCACCTTCGCGCCGGAACTGGTACTCGCCGCCGATGTCGAGGCGTCGGTGCACGCGGTCGGTCGGGTTCTCCGGGTACGCACGACGATGACGCAGCTTCACTTCCTCCGCCAGTACGTCGAGTCCGACACCACCGAGCTTGCTGACGGTTCCCTTGAAGTACTCACGAACGACCTCGCGATCGAGACCGATCGCCTCGAAAACCTGTGCCCCGGTGTAGGAACCGACCGTCGAGATGCCCATTTTCGACATCACCTTCAGCACACCCTTGCCGAGCCCGTACAAGTAGTTCCGCACCGCAGCCGAGGACTCGACGCCGGTGAGTTCGCCTTCGGCGACGAGATCCTCGATGGACTCCATCGCCAGGTAGGGATTGACTGCCGCGGCTCCGAACCCGATCAGCAGAGCCAAATGGTGCACTTCGCGCGCGTCACCTGATTCGACGACGAGTGCAACCTTGGTGCGCTCCTTGGTACGCACCAAGTGATGGTGCACGGCCGACGTCGCCAGCAAAGACGGAATCGGGGCGTGTGTGTGATCGGAATCGCGATCGGAGATGATCAGCGTCCGGAAGCCTGCGGCGATGGCGTCGCTTGCGCGCCGTCGCAACTCCTCGATGGCCTCGGCCAGTCCTTCGCCTCCTCGTTCCACCTCGTAGAGGCCGCGAAGCACGGTCGCCGACAGGCCAGGGTGGTCGCCGTCGTCGTTGATGTGAATGATCTTGTTCAGCTCGTCGTTGTCGAGCACCGGCCAGGGCAGGACGATCTGGCGGCACGACGCCGCCGTAGGCTCCAACAGGTTCTGCTCGGGCCCCATGACACGAGAGAGAGACGTGACGATCTCTTCGCGGATGGAATCGAGTGGCGGGTTGGTGACCTGCGCGAAAAGTTCGATGAAGTAGTCGTACAACTGCTTCGAACGCTGTGACAACACGGCTGGCGGGGTGTCGGTTCCCATGGAGCCCAACGGTTCCCCGCCCGACGCCGCCATCGGCGTCAGGACGACCCGCAGATCTTCTTCGGTGTAGCCGAACGCCACCTGCCTGCGCACGACGGAATCATGGTTGTACTGAACGTGGGCACGCTCCGGCAGACTCTTGATCTCGAGAAGGCCTGCGTGCAGCCACTCCTGGTACGGGTGCTGTCGAGCCAACTGCGTTTTGATCTCCGCATCCGGAACGATCCGACCTTCGGCGGTATCGACGAGGAACATCTTGCCCGGCTCCAGTCGCCCCTTGGCCACCACATCTGCCTGCGGCACGTCCAGTACGCCCGCCTCACTGGCAAGAATGATGCGACCGTCGGCCGTCTGCCACCAGCGTCCGGGACGAAGACCGTTCCGATCGAGAACTGCTCCGACATAGGCGCCGTCGGTGAACGTCACGCAGGCAGGACCGTCCCACGCCTCCATGATCGACGCATGGAACTGATAGAACGCCCGCACGTCCGGCTCCATGCTCAGATGGTTCTCCCACGGCTCGGGGACCATCATCATCACCACGTGCGGGACGCTCCTGCCGCCCAGATGCAGCAGTTCGAGTACCTCGTCGAGCGACACCGAGTCCGAGCCCTCGGGATTACAGATGGGGTACAGCCGCTGCAGATCGCCGGGAATCAGTGAGCTGGAGAGCATTGCCTCTCGGGCGCGCATCCGGTTCCGGTTGCCTTTGACAGTATTGATCTCTCCGTTGTGAGCGACGTAGCGATGCGGGTGAGCCAGAGGCCACGACGGGAAAGTATTGGTGGAGAAGCGGCTGTGCACGATGGCAATTGCGCTCATACACAACGGGTTGCGAAGATCTGGAAAATACAGCGGCAACTGCATCGTCGTCAGCATGCCCTTGTAGACGATGGTGCGAGCCGACAGCGACGGGAAGAACAATCCGGTTCCGGCTTCTTCGATCTCGGGCGTCACGCGCTCGGAGCGTTTGCGGAGGGCGTACACCAGACGGTCGAGTTCAAGACCTCCTGGGCGTCGACCGTCCACGGCGGGGGCAGCGACGAACAGGTAGGACATGTGTGGCATACAGCCGAGCGCCGTCAGACCGATATCGGCCTTGTCCGGGTCCACCTCGACTTCGCACCATCCCAGTAGTTCGAGGCCCTCGTCGGCAGCGATCGATTCGACGCGCTCGACGGCGGCGGTGCGCTCACGTACGCCCTGGGGAAGGAAGCAGATCCCGGCAGCGAACGTGGTGCTGCCGTCCGATGCAGGTTCGGGAAGCGGGAAGTCGACCAAAGAAGCCAACAGCTCGACCGGCAGCTGCAGCAGTATGCCCGCACCGTCCCCGCTGTTCGGCTCCGCGCCCGCCGCGCCGCGATGTTCGAGATTCTCCAGCGCGAGTACCCCATCCGCGACGATGCCGTGCGATCGACGACCGGCAATATCGGCGATCATGGCTACACCGCAGGAATCCTGCTCGTTCGCCGGGTCGTAGAGCCCCTGCGCCGCCGGCAACTGTGAGAACAGCACGTCCGCCACCTCCCTCTCGGCCAGGGAGCAGCCGTCGAGCGAGCGACGCCGACCACGGCGCCATCACGTTTCTCGGCAACTCCGTTGGCGATCAGCTCCGACGACCATTTTAGGCTCGTCGAGAACTCTTGTTTCACTGAACGGGTTTACCGGGACAACTCTGGCCCGCGAAGGAATTCGGTCACCGACCGACTGAGTGGGAGCCTACCGTAGGCCTTGACAAACGGGACAATCGTGGGAGTCGGCCGACGGTGCGAATCCGGAAACGTCAGTCCCGCAACGGCCGACCGTGCTCGTCCCGAACGCTGCCGGTGAGCATCATGATGCCGTCGACAAGCGGCCAGATCCCGCCGATTCCGCACGTCAACCACGTCACGGCGATCTGCGCGATGGCGATGCCCGGCTGATTGAGGTAGAAACGCCCGGCACCGAAGGCGCCCAGCAGAATCCCCAACAACCCACCGGTCAGCTTCGACTTGTCCGACAGCGGCTCGCCGGTGACCGGATGCCGTCCGTACGGAGCCATCGGATCCTGCCCGTACGGTCCGGACTGGTAGCCGCCGTAGACGGGTTGCGGAGCGTAGCCCGGGGGTGGCCCGTACCCGCCGGGCTGCCCGCCTTGCTGATACCCCGGCGGTGGGTAGCCGGCCTGCGGGTATCCCGGCGGTGGGTAACCAGCCTGGAAATTTCCGGACTGGGCGGAGTCACCGGGTGGCGGATAGTTCGGGTTCGCCTGGTTGAACTGCCCAGGCTGCGCGTAGTTCGGATCAGGCGGCCCGTACACGGGACCTGCGCCGTAGGCGGGATCGGATCCGTACGTGGGGCCGGTTCCGTACGCCGGATCGCTGCCGTACTCGGGCGAACTGGGCGCCTTGTCGAAGCTGATCGTCGAGGACTCTCCGGAACTCTGCGGTGACGGGTAGTCGGTCGGCGGAGTAGTGGGTGGGGGGTAACTGGGCGATTCGCCCCAACCAGGACCGTTACCGATCCCGGAATGCACGTCCCATCCTGGGCCGGACCCGGAACCCGAACCCGTAGCGCCCGTCACCGGGCCGGTCTCCGACGTCGCCGGCGGTTCCGACAGCGATGCCTCGGCCGTAGCGTCGTAATCGAACGGCGACGAGAACTCGGGGTGCGAATCGGCGCCCGAGGAATCCGAACTGTCCCCGGAATTCTTCTCTGGCTCGGTCACCATGCACTCCTCGAAAATGTCGGTCCGATACGAGCGACGTCAGCTGTGTTCAGCTCACGTCAGTTTCGCAGTGTACGTCCATGGCCGTCCTTCACGCTGCCGACCAGCATCATGATTCCGTCGATCACTACCCAGACTCCGAGACCGAGCAGAACCAGCGCACCGACTCCGAAAAACACCGTCAGCCAGCCGAAGACAAGCAACAGAAGCTGCGCCACCGCAATCCCGTTGCTGCCGATGTAGAAGCGACCCGCACCGAAACCGCCGAGGAAGATCTGCAATAGTCCGGCCGCAACCTTCGACTTGTCCGACAAGGGTTGCCCGGTGATCGGATCCCGGCCGAAAGGAGCATCGTTCCCCCCGGCGAAATGGACGTGGACCGGAGCCGGTGGATAGCCGTAACCCGGCGGCGAATACTGACCAGGCGGGTACTGCTGCCCCTGAGGAAACGGAGACTGCGTATACGGAGGTTGCGGGTACTGGGCGTTCGGGTACTGGGCTGGTGGGTACTGGTTCTGCGGGTACTGGGCCGAGGGGTACTGGTTCTGTGGATACTGGGCCGCTGGATAGTGCTGTTGCTGAGGCTGGACCTGCCCGGAGACGGCAGGATTCCACCCGCCGGAGTCCGCAGACGGCGTCTGCTGACCGAAGGCAGTCGGATACGCCTGTGTTCCGTCCGCATCGACCGGATACCCGGGCAGCGGATAGCTTTCGGTCGGGTTGGGCCCAGCCGAGAGATTCGTGGTCGAATCCAGTGGTGCCGGATAGCTCGGCATTTCACCCCACCCCGGTCCGTTTCCCACACCGGCGTAGGTGTCCCAGCCCGGACCGCTCGACGACGAGTTCGATGCCGAGTCCGACGTGCCCGGCTGCTCCGACAACGACGCCTCGGCCGTCGGGTCGTAATCGAACGGCTCGCCGAAGCCGTCCGTCTTGTCTGCCTCCGGTGTCTTGTCGAAATCAACCATTCTTGGACTCCCCCGAGTTGGGCGCGACAACGCCCTCGTCGACCGTTGTCGCCTCGCTACCGGGCTTCTTCGGGTCGACCGGTTCCGACGTGGTCGGCTGGACGTCCGCGTCATGCTCGTCACCGGCCGTCGCGTCACCGGCCGTCGCATCATCGGCCGACGTTTCCACAGCGGCTACGTCCCCGTCGGACGCCAGGGACGCGGGATCTTCCCGGCCCTTCGTTGCCAGCACGAAGTACAGCACTGCCAGAACGAACACGATCGCGGAGGTGAAGCTGTTGACTCGAATTCCGGCGATGTGGGTGGCGTAGTCGTCGCGAAGCAACTCGACCCAGAAACGGCCGGCGCAGTATCCGGCCACGTACAGAGCGAACAGGCGACCGTGGCCGATCGAGAATCGTCGGTCCACGAGGACGAGCAGCACGACGACGACGAGGCTCCAGAGGAGTTCGTACAGGAATGTCGGATGGACGATCTTCTCGAGCACTCCGGTCGATACTCCGGTCAGCGGATCGACCCGGCCGGCGTCGTTGACGCGTTCGAAGATCTCCAGACCCCACGGCTTGGTGGTTTCTCTGCCGTAGAGCTCCTGGTTGAAGTAGTTGCCGATTCGGCCGATCGCCTGAGCGAGCAGGATCGGTGGGCCCACCGCATCACCGAACGCGGGAAGCGGGATACCGCGTCGCCGACACGCGATCCAGGCACCGACTCCGCCGAGAAGTACCGCGCCCCAGATTCCGAGGCCGCCCTCCCACACTTTCAGTGCGCGCACCGGATCTCCACCGGGCCCGAAGTACGTGGTCCAGTCGGTGGCAACGTGGTAGAGCCGACCACCGATCAAGCCGAACGGAACAGCCCAGACTGCGACGTCGAGAACCGTGCCCTTGGTTCCGCCACGTGCCACCCATCGCCGATCGCCCCACACGATGGCGATGATGATCCCGACGATGATGAAGAGGGCGTAGGCACGCAGAGCCAGCGGCCCGACGTACCAGACTCCCTGCGGCGGACTCGGAATGTAGGCGAGAACTGCGGTCGAGGACGTGACGGCACTCGATGACGAGAAGTCAGGAATCACGACGCCACGTTAGCCGAGCGAACACCCTCGGCAAGCTCGGTGGTGAGTTCCGCGACGGCTTTCATGCCGTTGTCGACAGCGGAGACCAGGGCCGAACCGACGATGACCGCATCGGCGTATTGGGCGATCTCGGCTGCTTGAGCACCGGACCTGACGCCGAGGCCGACACCGACCGGAATGTCGGAGTGCGTTCGAATGCGCGCGGTCAATGCCGGCGCCATCGAGGACACGGCATCGCGCGCGCCGGTCACTCCCATGGTCGATGCTGCATAGACGAATCCACGGCTCGCCGCGAGCGTGCTGGCAATTCTCTCCTCGGTCGACGAGGGCGCTACGAGGAAGATGCGATCCAGGTCGTACTTGTCCGACGCCGCGATCCACTCGTCCGCTTCGTCGGGGATGAGGTCGGGAGTGATGATTCCGAGACCACCGGCGCCGGCGAGGTCACGCGCGAAGTTGTCGATTCCGTAGCGCAACACGAGGTTCCAATACGTCATCACGACAGCCTTGCCTCCGGCAGCGGACACCCGTTCCACCACGGTGAACACGTCGCGCACTCTCGCGCCCGCACGCAACGCAGTGTCGGCGGCGGCTTGGATGGTCGGACCGTCCATGACAGGATCGGAGTAGGGAATGCCCACCTCGACGATGTCGCAGCCGTTCGAGACCATCGTCTCGAACACCTCGATCGACTTCTCGACCGTGGGGAACCCCGCCGGAAGATATCCGACCAATGCGGCTCGATTCTCGGCGCGGCACGCCGCGAATGTCGATGCGAGCCTTGACTTATGTTCCGTCATGCCGGTTCACCCTTCTCGCCGTCCACGTGTGCGTCGCCGTTGCCGTCCACGAGGCCGAACCACTCGGCCGCGGTATCGACGTCCTTGTCACCACGACCCGACAGGTTCACGAGCACGATCGCGTCCTTACCCAGTTCCCGGCCCAACTTCAGTGCACCCGCCACCGCGTGCGCCGACTCGATCGCCGGAATGATTCCCTCGGTTCTGCTCAGCAGGCGGAACGCATCCATCGCTTCGGTATCGGTGATGCCGCGGTACTCGGCCCTTCCGATGTCGTGGAGATACGAGTGCTCGGGTCCGACACCTGGATAGTCCAAACCTGCAGAGATGGAATGAGATTCGATGGTTTGACCGTCTTCGTCCTGCAGCAGGTACGAAAAGGTGCCGTGCAGTGTCCCCGGAGACCCGCCGCTGATGGTCGCAGCGTGCCGTCCGGTCTCGACGCCGTCCCCGGCTGCCTCGAATCCCACGAGACGCACCGCCGGATCGTCGATGAACGCATGGAAGATGCCGATGGCGTTCGATCCTCCGCCGACGCAGGCGGCGATCGCGTCGGGCAGACGCCCGGTCGAGGCCTGCACCTGTTGGCGGGCTTCGAGACCGATGATGCGCTGGAAATCGCGGACCATTGCCGGGAACGGGTGCGGACCGGCAACCGTACCGAAGCAGTAGTAGGTGTCGTCGGCGTGAGCCACCCAGTCACGCAGTGCCTCGTTGATCGCATCCTTGAGCGTGCGCGAACCCGAGGTGACTGCGACGACCTCGGATCCGAGCAACCGCATACGCGCCACGTTGAGTGACTGCCGTTCGGTGTCCACCTCGCCCATGTACACGACACAGTCCAGTCCGAGCAGCGCACAGGCGGTCGCCGTCGCTACGCCGTGCTGACCGGCGCCGGTCTCGGCGATGACGCGAGTCTTGCCCATGCGCTTGGCGAGCAACACCTGACCGAGGACGTTGTTGATCTTGTGAGAACCTGTGTGATTCAAGTCTTCTCGCTTGAGAAGGATTCGAGCGCCACCCGCATGCTCGGACAGTCTGGTCGCCTCGAAGACGGGCGACGGGCGTCCGGTGTAGTCACGCTGCAGTCGATCGAGTTCCGCGAGGAACTCGTTGTCGCTTCGAACCTTGTCGTACTCGGCGGTGACTTCCTCGATGACGCCCATCAGCGCCTCGGGAACGAATCGTCCACCATAGACGCCGAAATGGCCACCGACGTCGGGATCGTACTTACTACGGTCGGTCAACCCCAGGCTCGACTGAGGAAGATCGCCACCTTTGAAACTGGGGCTCGATAGGTCGCTGCTCACCCGACCAGTCTGCCCCAACAGTCCACCAACGCCGCGATCGGGGCGCTGCTTCACACAGCTCTCGACGAGGGATATCTCAGCGGGCGGGTTTCGGGCACGAGGGATGCGTGCCTGCAGTCACCAGGTCCGACACCGCAGTGCGCGGGTCACCACTGGTGACGAGTCCTTCACCGACGAGAACAGCGTCGGCGCCTGCTCCAGCGTAGGCAAGCAGGTCTGCGGTTCCACGGACACCGGATTCCGCGATACGAATGACCTCGCTCGGCAATCCAGGTGCGATGCGGCCGAAGCTGTCGCGGTCGATTTCGAGCGTCTTGAGGTTGCGCGCGTTGATACCGATGACGGACGCGCCGGCTTCGAGAGCCCGATCGGCCTCGGCCTCGGTGTGCACCTCCACCAACGCGGTCATTCCGAGCGACTCGGTCCGGTCGAGCAGCGAGGCGAGAGCGTGCTGCTCCAGTGCCGCGACGATCAGCAGAATCACATCCGCCCCGTGGGCACGCGCTTCGTGGATCTGGTAGGGCCCGACGATGAAGTCCTTGCGCAAAACGGGAATCGACACTGCCTTGCGCACCACGTCGAGATCCGCGAGCGAGCCGTGGAATCTGCGTTCCTCGGTGAGAACGCTGATGATTCTGGCTCCGCCTGCCTGGTACGCCTGAGCCAACGTTGCGGGGTCACCGATATCGGCCAGCGCGCCCTTCGACGGGCTTGCCCTCTTGACCTCGGCGATGACACCGATGCCGTCTTCGTGGAGTGCTGCGGTCGCGTTCAGCGGAGCGGGTGCCTTCGCGGCGGCTGCTTTCACGGAAGCGAAGTCGACCACCGATTCACGCGCGGCGACGTCGGCTCGCACTCCATCCAGAATCGAATCGAGAACAGTCATGGTGACTCGAGTCCTTTCCATCGGTGACCTGATGTGACAAAACTCATTTCAGGTCTGCCCTAGCGTAGTAGGGGCTTTCAGTCTTCTGATTTTCGGGTACCGGACACATCGGTCGGGTCCTCCCCCGCGTCGAGTGCGTCCCACAGCATTCGCTCGGTCAAGTCGTCCCCCTCCCCGTTGGCCTCGGCCCGCTCCGACACCGTCTTCGCTCGAAGCGCCGTCTCTTCACGTCGAGCAGCAGGCGCATCGTACTTGGAAGAGAGTACCTTCCGGGCGGTTGGTTTCCGTACCGACACGACGGCAGCGGCGAGCGCAGCAATGGCTCCGACCAGCGCCAGCGCTGCCGGTAGGGCAAAAGCTTGTGTCGAGACGACCTCAGCCCTGCCCGGTAGCTCCGACAGGTCTCCGGCCTTGCTACTGGAGACATCGCCGACCAGTGCATCCACCGCCGGTACTGCTGCCCCGACGGCCACCAACCCGACCAACAGTGCCAGCGCACGCGCTGCCCAGCCGCGCACCGCGAACGATGCTGCGACGGCCGCAACCAGAGCTAACGCCAACGGCGTCGACGCAGCAGCCCACGTACTACCGAGCAAATCGGTTGACCGTTGTTCACCGAGGCCGTCGAACGAGACGACGTGCACCCACGTCATCCGCGAACTACCCCACAGGCAGAGCGCACCGACAAGCAGGAGGACGACGGACACGGCCGACGATCGCGATCGTCGCGTTGTCTGCGGCGCGGGCTCGCTGCTCACCGGGAGTCACCGTCCACGGCTGTGAGGGTTTCCGCCGCAGCTACCGCGGACAGTACTGCCATGGCCTTGTTTCGCGCCTCGGTGTCCTCGTACTCGGCGACCGAATCGGCGACGACACCTGCACCCGCTTGAACGTAGGCGGTGCCGTCCTTCATCAACGCCGTCCGGATCGCGATCGCCGTGTCGGCATCACCGGCGAAGTCGAGATATCCGACGATTCCTCCATAGACGCCCCTCCTCGTCGGCTCCAGTTCGTCGATCAATTCCATCGCACGGACCTTGGGAGCGCCGGACAGCGTTCCGGCGGGAAAACATGCCTTGACGGCGTCGAGAGCGTGCTTGCCCTCGGCCAGATGCCCGGTGACGGTGGACACGAGATGCATGACGTGGCTGTACCGCTCGATGTGCCGGTAGTCGCTGACACGAACGGTGCCTGGTGTACACACACGCCCGAGATCGTTGCGCCCGAGATCCACCAACATCAGATGCTCCGCATTTTCCTTCTCGTCCGCCAAAAGGTCCTTCTCGAGAAGCACGTCCTCCTCCTCGGACTTTCCCCGCCACCGCGTGCCTGCGATCGGATGGGTCGTCGCGACGCCGTCGACGACGGTCACGAGAGCCTCGGGGCTCGAACCGACGATCGAGAATGCGGTCTGGTCATCCGGGCCGGGGACATGCATCAGGTACATGTACGGACTCGGGTTCGATGCACGCAGCATGCGGTACACATCGAGGGGTTCCGCGTCGGTGTCCATCTCGAAGCGCTGGGACAACACGACCTGGAACGCTTCGCCTGCCTCGATGTCCCCGACCAGCTTCTCCACGTCGCGGCCGAACCCTTCCGTCGTACGCTGCCGGCGGAAGTCGGGCTTCGGCTTGGCCACGGTCGACACCGTCGACGACGCAGGTTTCGCGAGGTCCGCACACATGCGATCGAGCCGGCGAACCGCATCTTCGTAGGCCTCGTCCACGCGATCGTCGGTTCCGTCCCAGTTGACGGCATTGGCGATGAGCGTGATCGCGCCCTCGTGATGGTCGACCGCCGCCAGATCGGTTGCCAGCATCATCACCATTTCGGGCACCCCGAGGTCGTCCTCGGCGTGCGTCGGCAGTACTTCGATGCGCCGAACGGCGTCGTAACCGAGGTATCCCACCATTCCGCCGGTCAGCGGCGGCAGCCCGGGCAACCGTTCGGAACGAAGCAGTTCGAGCGTGCGTCCCAGCACCTCGAGCGGATCGCCTCCGGAGGGCACCCCGGCAGGAACGTTGCCCCGCCAGGCAGCTTCGCCGTCCACCGTCGTCAACACTGCCGGGGTCCCGGCGCCGATGAAGGACCATCGCGACCACGATCGGCCGTTCTCGGCGGACTCCAACAAGAATGTCCCCGGTCGATTGCCGCCGAGTTTTCGGTAGGCGGACAACGGGGTTTCCGAGTCCGCCAGGACCTTGCGTACTACCGGAACGACACGGTGTTCGGCGGCCAGCGCCCGGAACACTTCACGGGTCGTGGTCGAGTCGGGGTCGACGATCTTGTGTGCACCGGGCAGTGTGGTGATCTCGCCATGCATCGCTCCATCATCCCAGGCGATGCAGCGGTGTCTTACCGCGCGGTAGCCTCGCGGACATGAAACAAGGTGACAGCGTTCCCAACTTCACTCTCCCCGACCAGAACGGAACGCCGCGTTCTCTGGACAGCCTTCTGGCCGACGGACCACTGGTCCTCTTCTTCTACCCGGGTGCCCTCACCCCCGGCTGCACCGCCGAAGCATGCCACTTCCGTGATCTCGCATCGGAGTTCACCGCGGCCGGTGCCTCACGCGCAGGGATCAGTACCGATGCAGTGTCCAAGCAGGCCGAGTTCGCCGACGTGAAGTCCTTCGACTACCCGCTCCTCTCCGACGAGGACGGCTCCATCGCGTCTCGCTTCGGAGTCAAGCGAGGCCTTCTCGGAAAACTGTCGCCGGTCAAACGCGCCACCTTCGTCATCGACACCGACCGGACGATTCTGGACGTCTTCACCAGCGAATTCCGCTTCGAAGCCCACGCCGATCATGCGCTGGAATTTCTCCGGAGCCGGTCCACGACCTGATCCGTTCGTTCGCGGTGCACATGAACCTTCGCGCGAGTGAAACACTGTGGTGACTACAACCAACTGTGGTGATCAGAACCAACTGTGGTGACCGATCACAGTGTGTGCGCTCGAAAGGAAGGCTTCGCCGAGATGGACGAGTCCTCGACAAGTTCAGAACCACGCTGGCTGAACGACGACCAACAAGCGGCATGGCGATCCTTCGTCGCCATCGTCACTCGTTTGCCTGCTGCGCTGGACACCCAACTGCAACGAGACTCCTCGCTGACGCATTTCGACTACTTCGTCCTCTCGGTGCTGTCCGAGGACGAGAACCGTCGCATTCAGCTGCGCGATCTGGCGAAATTCGCCAACGCATCTCTGTCGAGGCTTTCTCACGTCGTGACCAAGCTCGAAAAAGCAGGCTGGGTCCGACGCGAGAGCATCAGCGGCAGCCGTGGGTCCTACGCCGTGCTCACCGACGCAGGTATGGACATCGTCCTCGGTGCTGCGCCCGGGCACGTCGACTCCGTGCAAAGTCTGGTGTTCGAGGGTCTCGACGACGAGCAAGTAGCGCAACTGGGCGAACTCAGCGCCGCTATCCTCACTCAGCTCGACAAAGGCATCGCCGCAGGCACGGGCAAAGCCTGAACCGAGGGTTTCGACGCCGAGAGTTTTGACGCCGAGGGTTTTGACGGCGAGGGTTCGGCTCAGCCGAGAAGCACATCCGCATCGAAACACGTGTGGCTTCCGGTGTGGCAGGCAGCGCCCTCCTGGTCGACGACGAGCAAGACCGTATCGCCGTCACAGTCCAGTCGCACTTCGTGCACGTACTGGGTGTGACCGGAGGTTTCGCCCTTGACCCAATAGGCCTGACGCGACCGCGAGTAGTAGGTCCCCTTGCGCGTTTCGAGCGTGCGGGCCAGAGCTTCGTCGTCCATCCAGGCGACCATCAGCACATCGCCGGAGCTACGTTCCTGCGCAACCGCGCTGAACAGCCCGGCCTCGTTGCGCTTGAGGCGGGCAGCGATCGCCGGGTCGAGACTCATGATTTCCGTTATACCTTCCTCGCGCCGACATCGTCCACGCAGATTGCTTGGAGTTGCTTGCCCACTTCGGATCGACCGAGCAACGTCAGCGAACGACGATCCCGTCCGCGCGCATCGCGTCTTTGACCTGCGAGATGCTCAGATCGCCGAAGTGGAAGACACTCGCCGCAAGAACAGCATCCGCACCAGCGGTGACGGCGGGCGGAAAATGCTCCACAGCACCTGCACCGCCACTCGCGATGACCGGAACGTGCACTGCGGCTCGCACGGCAGCAATCATCGGAAGGTCGAAACCGGCCTTGGTGCCGTCGGCGTCCATCGAGTTCAACAAGATCTCGCCGACGCCGAGTTCTGCTCCGCGCCTCGCCCACTCGACAGCGTCGATCCCGGTACCGCGCTTGCCGCCGTGCGTGGTCACTTCCCAACCGGAGACAGTGTCCTGCTGACCGTCGGGGACCGTCCTGGCGTCCACCGACAACACGATGCACTGCGAACCGAAACGCTCGCTCATCTCGCGGAGCAATTCCGGCCGCGCGATGGCTGCGGTGTTGACACTTACCTTGTCCGCACCCGCACGAAGGAGACGGTCCACGTCCTCGACCGTGCGTACACCGCCTCCGACCGTCAAGGGAATGAACACCTGCTCGGCCGTACGACTGACGACGTCGAGCATGGTCCCTCGGTCCGAGGTCGAAGCGGTGACATCGAGAAACGTCAGCTCGTCGGCACCCTGGGCGTCGTACAACGCGGCGAGGGCGACGGGATCGCCTGCATCACGGAGGTTTTCGAAGTTGACGCCCTTCACCACGCGCCCGGCGTCGACATCGAGACACGGGATCACTCGTACAGCGACAGTCATCGAACACGTCCTTCCAGAAAATCTGCGGGGTCACCCAGATCGGTGATCACGGACAGCAACTGCTCGTGCACGCCGGGTGAGGCCGCCAGGACGGACCCCGAGTCGACGGTCCACGGGTCTCCGGCAAGATCGGTGACGACTCCGCCAGCCGCCTGCACGAGCAGTGCGCCGGCAGCGTTGTCCCACGCGCGATGCCCGAACACGACGCACCCACCAAGCACTCCGCTTGCCGTGTACGCCAGATCGACACCGGTTGCGCCGTGCATGCGTAGCCGTGAGGACACCCGCGAAAGTTCCTCTAGTATCCGAAGCCGGTACACGCCGGGCGTTCGGCCTCGACTGTCGATGTTGAACGCTCCGAACCCGATCATCGAATCGGAGAGCGCGCGCTCGGTCAACGGCGGAACAGCGTCGCCGTTGAGGTACACCGGACCATCGACGGTCGCGGAGAACCGCTGATTCACCAACGGCAACCACGTCAAGCCCGCAACCGGAACCCCGTCGTCCAGCAACGCCAACAGCGTTCCGGCAGAAGGTAACCCGGCGGAATAATTGAAGGTGCCGTCGATCGGATCGAGTACCCACACCGGACCCTTGTGCAGATCAGGTCCACCGAATTCTTCGCCGTGCACCGCGATTCCGGTCTGCTCGAACAGTTCGGCCGTGAGCCTCTTCTCCAGTTCGAGGTCGACGGCGGTGGCGAAGTCGTCGGGTCCCTTCTGCACTGCGCTCGGAGCTCCGACCCCGACGACGAATCGGTCGACGATGCCGTCGAGCAGACGAGAGGCGATGTCGATCAACCGTTGCGGGTCCTCGGGCAGACTCATATCTCCGCGGCTATCCGGACACTGCCGCGAGAGCGTCGGGCAACGTGAATCGCCCGGCATACAACGCCTTGCCCACGATGGATCCCTCGACGCCGAGCGCGACCAGGCCGGCGATCGCTCGCAGATCGTCGATCGTGGACACCCCACCGGACGCGATGACCGGCTTGTCCGTCTTCTCGCACATCTGCCGCAACAGATCGAGGTTGGGACCGGTCAACGTCCCGTCCTTGGTCACATCGGTGACGACGTACCGCGAGCAGCCGTCGCGCTCGAGTCGCTCGAGTACCTCCCAGAGATCTCCGCCGTCGGTGACCCAGCCGCGTCCGCGCAGGCGAGGCGCTCCGTCGGCGATCAACACATCGAGGCCGACCGCAACACGATCACCGAACTCACCGATGGCACGTGAGCACCATTCCGGGTTCTCGATCGCCGCGGTTCCGAGATTGACACGCGCACAACCGGTGGCCAGGGCGGCGCGCAGCGATTCGTCGTCTCGAATGCCACCCGACAGTTCGACCTTCACATCCAGTTCACCGATGACGCCGACGAGAAGTTCATGATTGGATCCGCGACCGAATGCAGCATCGAGATCGACCAGGTGCACCCATTCGGCGCCGTCGTTCTGCCAAGCGAGAGCGGCATCCCGCGGGGAGCCGTACTTCGTTTCGCTTCCTGCCTCTCCTTGAACGAGACGGACAGCTTCGCCACCTGCGACATCGACAGCAGGCAATAAGACCAGGCTCACGTGCACTTATGCTACTGGCATCGAGCAAGTGGATATCGGTCAGGGTCGCGCGACGTGGTCGCCGCTGTCGCCTGCGTCGTCCGTGCTCTCGCCGAGACCGCGCCGCGTCATCCGAGTCGACACGACACCCATCGCGGTGATCGCCAGCGCCACTCCGACGGCAACGATCAACAGCCCGATGCCGGGACCTGGTTCGAGAAATGCAATCAGGGCCGTGGTGAGCGCCAACACCAACGTTGCGCTCCCGAGCGAGGCCACCGCGAGTCGCCCGAACGAGAACTCTCGGTCGCTCACCAGTCGGCACTCACAGTGCGTCGATCCAGTTCTTCAGCAACTCGGCCCCGGCGTCGCCCGACTTCTCCGGGTGGAACTGAGTAGCGGACAACGGACCGTTCTCGACCGCCGCGAGGAAGTCACCACCGTGGTCGGCCCAGGTGAGCAAAGGCGCAGGAAGGGTGTCGGATACGGCCATCTCCCACTTCTGCGCCGCATAGGAATGTACGAAATAGAACCGGGTGTCGGGGTCGATGCCGGCAAAGAGCACGCTCTTCTCCGGCGCACGGACCGTGTTCCATCCCATGTGTGGGAGCACGTCTGCCTGCAGGCGTTCGACGGTGCCCGGCCACTCTCCGCAGCCCTCCGCCTCGACACCGAATTCGACGCCGCGATCGAACATGATCTGCATACCCACGCAGATGCCCAGCACCGGGCGTCCCCCCGCCAGCCGCTGCCCGATGATCCGTTCGCCCTTCACACCGCGGAATCCCTCCATGCACGCGGCGAACGCCCCGACCCCTGGTACGACGAGCCCGTCCGCGGCCAGGGCGAGTTTCGGGTCCGACGTGACGGTGACGTCGGCGCCGACACGATCCAGCGCTCGCTTGGCCGAGTGCAGGTTGCCCGAACCGTAATCCAGCAGTGCCACAGACTTCATGCAGCGAGTCTATCCGGCCCGAATCGCCCGGAGATCGAGACCACCGTCGCCATCACGAGTGCGACTGCAGCGGCCATCGCGAATCCCGAGGTGTAGCCGACGGTCCCGACGATGACGCCGAGCGCCATCGCCCCTGCGCCGGTCCCGGCGTCGAAGCCGATGTTCCATGCCGCACTCGCCTGGCTGTACCGTGCGGGACCGGCAGCGTGGAACGCCATGACCAGACTGTCGTTCTGTGTTGCTCCGTACCCGACGCCGAAAACGATTGCTGCGCCGAAGAAGACGAACGCTGCGTTGGATCCGGACACGGCGAATGCGAACAATGCAACTCCCGCGGCGACCAGAACGAGTGCAGGAGCGAGCGAGCGACCGATACCGATTCGATCCGCCACTGCCCCTGCGCCGTAGCGACCGACGAGCATGGATCCACTGATCACCGACAGCGCGATGCCGATCATCGATGCACGTCCGGCCTCGGCAATCGGCAACAGGCTCGACAATCCACCGAAGGAGGCCGACGCCGCAGCGACGGCGAGGCACGGAATCACGAACCGGCGTGCAGCCGATCGAGTGTCGGCGGCGTTGCGCTCGGGCGGAGCCACCGGATGAGTCGGAGGTAGGAACGCGATAGCGATCAAGCCGAGCATCGGCACGACCGCACCCAGCACGAACACCAGCGTCGGGGATGCCGCGAACACGACGAGTCCGAGCGGAAGCGTCACCATCTGGGCAAGCGCGACCGCGATGCCCTGCGCTCCGGTCGCACGACCCAACGACTCTGTGGGCGCCAGTTCGGCGACCAATGCCGCGCCTGCGACGGTCAACAGTCCGAAACCGATGCCTCGAACGGCAGAAATGGACAGTGCTGCCACGATATTCATCGACACCGCGAACGCCACCGCAGGCAATCCGAGGAACACGCATCCGGCGGCAAGCACGAGGCGATGACCGAACCGGACCAGCAACCGCGGGACGAACAGCTGGGTAAGAACCGTCGTCGCCATGAAGATCGCCGTACTCGCCCCCGCGAGGGCGTCGGATCCGCCGGCGACCGAGACAGCAAGTGGCACAACCGGAAGCAGCAGGCCCCACCCGCCGAACGCCGCAGCTCCCATGGCCATAGCCGCGGGAAGGCCGCGAATGGACAGCAGAGAACTCAAGCGGTTGTCACAGACTGCCCTTGGTGGACGGAATGCCGGTCACCCGCGGATCGAATTCCACTGCTTGGCGAAGCGCGCGCGCGACGGCCTTGAACTCGGCCTCGGTGATGTGGTGCTGGTCGCGCCCGTACAGAACGCGGACGTGCAGCGCGATGCGGGCGTTCATCGCGAGGGACTCGAACACGTGCCGGTTGATGACCGTGGCGTACGGAACGCCCGGGTACCCGCCGATGATGGAGTGCACCATGTAGTCCGGTTCTCCGGTATGGACGCAGTACGGCCGACCCGAGACGTCGACCGAAGCATGCACCTGGGTCTCGTCCATCGGAATGAACGCGTCGCCGAAGCGGGTGATACCGGACTTGTCACCGAGTGCCTGACCGAGTGCCTGACCGAGAACGATCGCGGTGTCCTCCACCGTGTGGTGCGCGTCGATCTCGATGTCGCCCTTGGCGTGGACGGTGAGGTCGAAACGGGCGTGGGTGCCCAGAGCGGTCAACATGTGGTCGTAGAACGGGACGCCGGTCGAGATATCCACCTGCCCGGTGCCGTCGAGGTTCAACTCGACGGTGATGTCCGATTCCTTGGTCGCGCGCTCGATGCGTGCGATTCTCGGCGCCGTCGTCATGAGTTGCCCTCCGCTGTTCCGGTGTTGTCGAGTTCCCGTGTGTTGTCGAGTTCGGTCTGCACGAGCGATGCACTGACCTCGAGAAATCTGTCGTTCTCCGAGTCGAGACCGATGGTGGTGCGCAAG
The DNA here is from genome assembly GCF_023264675.1 of Rhodococcus sp. (in: high G+C Gram-positive bacteria). GTDB lineage: Bacteria > Actinomycetota > Actinomycetes > Mycobacteriales > Mycobacteriaceae > Rhodococcoides. The sequence goes on along the minus strand of NZ_JAHFVG010000017.1, from coordinate 17,928 downwards.
TATCCCGCGATTCCGACGTCGCGAATCAGGACTCCCTCGTCGAGGTACCGCTTCCACGTCGACGGCGCATCGGAGAAATCCCCGAAGAGAACGAAATTCGCGTCGCTCGGGATGACGTCGAATCCGAGTTCGGTCAAACGTGCGATGACTCGGTCACGTTCGGAACTCAGGCGAGCCACGCTTGCCAAGGTTTCGGGCGCGTGGCGCAACGCAGCGAGAGCTGCCGCCTGCGTGACGACCGAGAGGTGGTACGGCAAGCGCACCAACAACATTGCGTCCACCACGGCCGGCGCCGCGACCAGGTAGCCGAGCCGACCACCTGCGAATGCGAATGCCTTGCTCATGGTCCTGCTGACGACGAGTGTGCTCGGGTACTCGGCGATCAGACCGATTGCGCTCGGCAGCGCCGAGAATTCTGCGTACGCCTCGTCGAGTACGACGATCCCGTTGGCAGCGTCGAGAATTCGACGCAGATCGTCGGTATCGATGCTGTGACCGGTGGGATTGTTCGGGCTCGTGACGAACACGACGTCGGGATCGCGTTCTTCGATCGCGAGAACTGCGTGGTCGATATCGAGAGAGAAGTCCGCACGTCGCTTGGCTTCGACCCATTCGGTCTGAGTGCCGGACGAGATGATGGGGTGCATCGAGTACGACGGAACGAACCCGAGCGAGCGTCGTCCCGGCCCACCGAACGCCTGCAGAAGCTGTTGAAGAATCTCGTTGGATCCGTTGGCAGCCCACACGTTCGAGGCATCGACGTCGAATCCGGTCTGGCCCGTCAGATACGACGCGAGGGCAGCTCGCAGTTCGACGGCATCACGATCGGGGTAGCGGTGCAACTGTGCTGCCGCGACACGCACCGACTCGGCGACATCGTCGACGAGTGCCTGAGTCGGAGGATGAGGGTTCTCGTTGGTGTTGAGCTGAACCGGAACCGTCAGCTGCGGGGCGCCGTAAGCGGACTTCCCGCGCAGGCTGTCCCTGAGCGGGAGATCGGCCAGCGTCACGTTGCCTCCGAGGGCGCCGCTCACGACGACAGCCCTTCGAATCGAAGACGAACGGCTTCGCCGTGGGCCGGAAGATCCTCGGCGTTTGCCAAGGCGATGACATGGCGCGCAACATCTTTCAATGCGGCCTCCGAGTAGTCCACGACATGGATCCCTCGCAGGAACGTCTGCACGCTCAGCCCCGAGGAGTGTCGAGCACAACCTGCGGTGGGAAGGACGTGATTCGACCCGGCGCAGTAGTCCCCGAGGCTGACAGGCGACCAGGCGCCGACGAACACGGCACCGGCACTTTTGACCCGAGCTGCGACATCGGTGGCGTTCTCGGTTTGAATTTCGAGGTGTTCGGCCGCGTACGCGTTCACCACGGCGAGGCCCTGGTCGATGTCGTCGACCAGAATCGTTCCCGATTGAGGACCGGAGAGAGCAGTCCTGACGCGTTCGGCATGTTTGGTGTATCTCAGCTGCTCGCCCAGCGCACCGTCGACGGCGTCGGCGAGCTCGGTACTTGTGGTGACCAGGACACTGGCGGCCATGACGTCGTGCTCGGCCTGACTGATCAGGTCGGCTGCGACGTGGAGTGGGTCGGCGGTCGAGTCGGCGAGGACAGCGATCTCGGTCGGCCCGGCCTCGGAGTCGATTCCGATGAGCGAACGGCACAGTCTCTTCGCCGCAGTCACGTAGATGTTTCCCGGACCGGTGATGAGATCGACCGGCTCGAGTTCGCCGCCGTCGGTATCCGTACCGCCGTAGGTCAGCAGGGCGATGCCCTGGCCACCGCCGACCGCCCACACCTCGTCGACCCCGAGGAGCTGCGCTGCCGCCAGAATCGTCGGATGTGGCAGGCCACCGAAATCGGCTTGCGGCGGCGACGCCACGACGAGCGATCCGACGCCCGCTGTCTGAGCCGGTACGACGTTCATCACGACCGACGAGGGGTAGACGGCGTTACCACCGGGCACGTAGAGACCGACTCGTTCGACCGGTACCCACCGCTCGGTGACGGTACCTCCGGCGACCACCTCGGTGGTGGTATCGGTTCGGACCTGGTCCGCGTGGACCAGCCGTGTGCGCTCGATGGCAATCTCCAGCGCCTCGCGGACCGCAGGATCGAGGGTCTCGAGCGCCTCGACGAGGGCCTGCGCCGGAACGCGAACACGGTTCGGTCGTACACCGTCGAACTGCTCGCTGTAGTCGAGGGCCGCGTCGACGCCACGGTCGCGGACAGCCTCCACCACGGGACGAACCTGATGCAGCACCGCGTCGACATCCACTCCACCTCGAGGAAGCGCGCCGCGTAATTCGGCGGTGGATGGAGTTCGGCCGCGTAGATCGACGCGAGCGAGCTCGATGCGGGCAGGCATAGTTTTCCCTTCGACGGAGCATGGGTGCTGTTGCACCAGGATAGTTGGACCTCGAAAGGGCTAGTGCTGCACGTCCCACAGATGGTGCACGGGGTCGTGCACGTAGTACCGCGCGAGGGTGTCGACGGTGAAGCGCGATCCGTCGCTGCGAAGGCCCGCTCGCTGCCTCAGACCTGCGGGCACTCGCGCAAACGCATCGGCCGACGCCGCTGCTGCAACGGCCAATTCCTCGGCAACCACGCCCGGATCTCGGGTGCTGTACTTCTCGGCGACCGCTGTCGCATCCTGATCCCAGTTGGCGAACGACGGGTCGTCCTCGGCGAGGACGAGTTCGAGCCTGGCCAGAAATATCCGATGGACATCGCGCACGTGGGCGGAGTATTCGAGTGCCGACCACGTCGAGTCGTCCGGCCGTACCGCAGCGTCCGGCCGCGCGAGAACATCCCGCCACGCCTGCACGTCGGCGCGAAGCAGCGACGGTAAGTCGTCGTAGTCGACCGAGGCCGCGTCGAATCCGCAGTCGGGGCAGCGTTGCTGGAGGACCCAGGTCCAATTCTTCGATTCTGGAACGATCGCCATGACGGGAAGACTAGAGCGTCACGAGGACCCTTCGCGAACTACTTTCTCGATCAGATGCCGAGCGAGCGGGCGAGCATCGGCCACGAAGCGTGCAGGTCGTCCTGCCAGTAGCCCCACGAGTGTGTGCCGACCGGACGGAAGTCCACCTGTGCAGGGATGCCGAGACGGTAGAGTTCCTTGGCCATGTTCGAGGTGCAGAAATTCACCACGGCCTCGATACCTCCACCGACCAGGAGCTGATCGGGAAACAGTCTCGCCTTTCCTTCCTCGAATCGAGGATTGAGGGGCGTGTCGTTGGGGATACCGGGAATACCGGTTCCCGTGCTCATGTAGATCTCGGTGCCACGTAGCTTCTCGGCGTTGAGCAGTGGGTCGTTCTGACGCCAGACCGGCCCGTCCAACGGCCCCCACATGTTCTCGACGTTTCCGCCGCCGTAGGTCTCCACCACGAGCTTGACGAACTGCTGAGCGAGGGGATCCGACGTCTGAGCGCACCCACTGTACGCAGCGACGCCCTTGTAGAGACCGGGGTAGGCAATGGCTAGGTTCAGGACCGATGTCCCCGACATCGACAGTGCTGCAATCGATTGCGTACCGTTCGTGTCGAACTGCGCATCGATCAACGGTGGGAGTTCCTCACCGAGAAACGTCTGCCACTTGTTGCGCCCGAGGACAGGATCGTCGCTGATCCAATCGGTGTAGTACGACCATTTGCCTTGCTGCGGAGTGACCACGAACGTGTTCTTGTCGCGGAAGAATTCGACCGAATCCGTTTGCGACTGCCACGACGCGGAGTCCTCGCCGCCACCGGCGCCGTTGAGGAGATAGAGCACGGGGCGCGGGACCGACCCGTCGGCAGGCTTCATCACCTGCACCGGAATGTTCTTGTCCATTGCGGCGGAGTAGATCTCCAATTTCACCTGACGGTCGTCGATCGGGGTACTGGAGACGATGCGCGAGCCGTCGGGCGACTGCGCCGCCGTCACCGGCAGGTCCTGCGCGCCGGCGACACCTGCATTCAGCACCGACGGCGTCAGTGCGAACAGAAGCGCCACGGTGGCAGTCGCGATGGCTCGTTTGGTATCCACATCGTCCTCCGACGCTAGGGACCTGCTTAGTTCGGCGAAGAGTAGCACCGGACTCGAGGGAGTTGTGACAAAGAACTCGTTCCGTTACGAGTACTTTTTGGCCAGTTTCTCCAACGTGGAGGTGATCCCCTGGGCGTTCTGCTGTGGCATCTTCAAGATTTCGAGCAACTTCGGTGCCTTCGCCGTGCCGTACCGGAACGCCTCCGTCACCGTCGTCACGCCCGGCCGGCTCTCCTGGAACTCCCAACGCCAGGTGTGCCCCATCGGGTGCTTCCACTCGATGACTTTCGTTGTGTCTCCGTCCACGAAATCCGTCACGGTGCTCGTGATCCGATAGGGCACCCCGTACTGCTTCATTCCGACCGAGAACTTGGAACCCAACTCCAACCGCTCGGGGCCCTTCACCGTGTCCTTGACTGTGCCGGAACCGTCGAGCTCGCCATGGCGATGCGGATCGGCGACGACGGCGAACAACTCGTCCGCCGGGGCATTCACCTCGGTCTGCCGCGCGATCACTCGTTTACCTTTGTCCAACGTCCGTATGGCAACCATGGTCCCTCAATACCCACCGGTGCAGTATTCATTCGGGAATCAGCGGATCACGTTGTTCAATTGTCTGATGAACTGGCATGTATGGCTGGCATTCCTCGGCGCGAGCGTCGTGATCAGCCTGTCCCCCGGCGCAGGCGCGATCGCATCGATGTCGACGGGACTTCGACACGGACTTCGCCGCGGGTACTGGAACATCGTCGGATTGCAGATCGGCCTTGTCCTGCAGGTTGCAATCGTCGCAGTCGGATTGGGTGCCGCGCTGGCAGGATCAGCCGTAGCCTTCACGGCCGTCAAATGGTTCGGCGTCGGCTATCTGGTGTTCCTCGGCATTCGGCAGTGGCGCGCCGCGCCGAAGGACATCGCCGAGGCACCGACCGTGGCCGACCGCGGACCGGCGATGTTGGCCCGGGGATTCCTGGTGAACGCAAGCAACCCGAAGGCAGTCGTCTTCATGCTCGCGGTGTTGCCTCAGTTTCTCGACCCCACCCACCCCTTGGCCACGCAATACCTCGTCATCGCCGCGACGATGGTGGCCGTCGACATGGTGGTGATGACCGGCTACACCTCACTCGCCGCGCGGGTCCTGACGATGATGCGCTCACACCGCCAGCAGGTCGCGATGAACCGAACGTTCGCGAGTCTCTTCTTCGTCGCCGCAACATTCCTTGCGACAATTCGTCGTGCCAACCCGATCTGACCCCAACTCGCCCAGCCCGACACGGAGGTACACACGGTGAGAAAGTATCGAGTCCTCATGAAGTCGCCCGACTCGTCCGACGTCACATCCCTCGGTGTGTTCGACACGCTTCTCGAAGCCAACACCTGGATCCAGAACGAGGGCCATCGCGACGAGCACGATCTCGGCACCTACGACGTCGAAGTCGTGGACCGATGAGCGCATGCCCGTGTCTGCGTGGTGTGCCGTTCGAGCAGTGCTGTGAACCGTTCCTGCTGGGCGACGCCTTGCCTCCCACAGCCGAACACCTCATGCGCTCGCGCTTCAGTGCCTTTGCCGTCGAGGACGCAGGCTATCTACTGAGCACCTGGCATCCTTCGACGGCACCGGAGAACATCGAACTCGACCCTGCACAGCGGTGGTATCGCCTCGACATCGAATCAACACGGTCCGGCGGTCTCATGGACACGAGCGGCGACGTGGAATTCAGTGCCTACTACCGCCATCCCGACGGGAACGGGGTACTTCGCGAAGCCAGTCGGTTCGTGAAGGACGAGCGCCGATGGTTCTACCTCGACGGAGTTCTCGCGAACTGAATCACCGCGAGAGCACCGTCGGCGAACTCTCCCTCAGCGCTGTTTCTGTGGTCTGTTGGTGGCGGCGCGACGTGCTTCGTCTTTCGCCTTGACGCGTTCGGCTTCGGCGCGCACCTCTTCTTGGGTGCGGCGTTCCTTCGCGAGCCAGTCCGGTTTGTCCTCGAGCAGCGTGTCGATCTGATCGGCAGTCAACGCCTCGGTCACACCGCCGCGGGTGAGGCCCGCGATGGAGATACCGAGTTTGCGAGCGATGACGTCCTTCGGGAATGGGCCGCTGTTCTGCAGATCGGAGAGCCACTGCGGCGGATCTGCCCTCAGCGCGTCGAGTTCGGAACGCGTGATCGTGCCGGTCTGAAATTCGACAGGCGTCGCGGGCAGGTAGACACCGAGCTTGTTCGCCGCGGTCAGGGGCTTCATTTGCTGTTGCTTCTTCTCCGGGCTCACCCCGACAGCCTATCTGCCTCCCACCCCGATCGATGCCACCGTCCGCTGAGTCCCACTCGTTCGCCTACTGTTGTCTGCGTGAACTTCGAGGTACGGACACTGCGCTGGTACATCGCCGTTGCGGAGGAACTGCACTTCGCTCGCGCCGCCAAGACGCTGAACGTCGCACGCACGAAGGTAAGCGGAGCCGTCATCGAACTGGAAGCCGAACTCGGCTACCCGCTGTTCGTACCCGGCGCGTCCCCCACGCAACTCACAGCCGAGGGCAGCGAGTTTCTGACAACCGCCCGCGCCCTCGTCGCCGAGGAAGAAGACCGTCTGCGAGAAGAGGCAGCGGTGCACGCCGCACAGATTCAGACGCTGACCGTGGGGTTCACCGAAGGTGTTACGCCGACGAAATGGACCAGAATCTGGGCCGATCGATTCCCCGGCATTGCACTCGACCTCGTCCCGTCGACCATGGACACACAACTCCCCCAGCTACACGAGAGAACTGTCGACGTCGGATTCGTCCGGCTACCCATCGATCGAACGGCTCTGAGCGTGATCGGCCTGTACGAGGAGGTTCCCGTGGTCGTCGTGCCCAAGGAACATCCCGTTGCAGCGTTCGACCGGATCGCGATCGTCGATCTCGCCGACGAGCATCTGCTGCAGGAGCCTGCAGCCGTACCCGGGTGGGCCGACATCGCGACCGAAGTTCTCGACGGCTCGCGGCCGCCACTGCCACCGGTGAATTCGAACGCCGAGCTGATCGAGTACGTCGCCGCCGGGTTGGGGATCGCGATTGTCCCGCAGTCGATCGCGCGGTTGCATGCCCGAAAAGATGTGGTGTACCGCCCGGTCGACGGAGTTGCTGGATCTCACGTGGCGCTGGCGTGGCTCACCGATCACACCACACAGAACGTCGAGGAATTTCTCGGAATCGTGCGCGGTCGGTCGGTTCGAAGTTCACGCGGCCCGAGCACCGAAACCGCGAAGCCGCGATCGGCCGCCAAGAAGGCTGCCGCGAAGAAGAACGCGCAGCCCGACCGTTCGGCCAAAGCCCAGCGCACAGCACCCACACGCCGAAAGCCGAAACGCTAGTCGGTCACGCCAGCGGTGTTCCGCGCAGCTTGTCCATATCTCGACGATCGCGTTTGGTCGGTCGCCCGGCGCCGCGGTCACGACGCGGCTGCGAGGCGACCAACTCTTTCGGCGGCGGAGGTGGGCTTCGATCGATCATGCATTCGGCAGCCACACCCGCTCCGACGCGCTTGGCGATCAGTCGGGTGACCACGAGAATCTTCTCGACCCCGTCGACCCGCAGTCGAACCTCGTCATCGGGCCCGATCCGCTGACCGGCCTTGGCTGGTGTTCCGTTGACACGAACGTGCCCCGCTCGGCAGGCCTCGGCAGCCGCGGAGCGGGTCTTGAACATTCTCACCGCCCAGATCCAACTGTCGAGGCGGACACTCTGCATTTCGGACATCGCTGAGTCCAACGTACAAGCTCGTCGCGGCTCACATATCCAGGCCGAGGTCCAGCACGGTCACCGAGTGCGTCAGTCCGCCGACGGCCAGGAAGTCGACGCCGGTTCTGGCGTAATCGTGCGCAACATCGAGGGTCAGACCTCCCGAGGACTCGAGGCGGGTACGAGGAGACAACTTGTCGCGCCGCTGCACGGCCATCTGGGTCTGCCAGAGTGCGAAATTGTCGAGCAGCACCAACTCGACATCCTCGGCGAGCACCTCGTCGAGTTGCTCGAGGCTGTCGACCTCGACCTCGCACTCGATATCGGGCGCCGCTGCCCGCACTGCTTTCAGTGCTGCGACGACCGAACCGGCTGCGGCCACGTGGTTGTCCTTGATCAGGGCTGCGTCGCCGAGACCCATGCGGTGATTGACACCGCCGCCTGCCCGTACCGCATACTTCTGCAGAGACCGAAGCCCCGGCAACGTCTTTCGGCTGTCACGGATCTTGGCCTCGGTGTCGGCGACCTCGGCGACCCACGCCGCCGTCGCGGTTGCGATGCCCGAAAGATGGCACATCAGATTCAGCATCGTGCGTTCGGCCGTGAGCAAACCACGGGTCGGCGCAGTCACCGCAAGAACGGTGTCACCGGGCTCGACGGCGGTACCGTCACCGATGCGATGGGTGACCTCGTAGGACCCCGCACCGATCACTTCGTCGAGCACCACCAGACCGACGTCGATCCCGGCTACGGTGCCGAACTGCCGACTGACGACCGACGCCGATGCGACCGCATCGGCGGGGACCGTGGCCGTGGTGGTCACATCGGGTCCGAACTTCAGATCCTCGGCCAGCGCGGTGCGCACGATCGCGCGAATTTCCTCTGGATCGAGCCCCTGGGCCGTCAGTGCGTTCACTATCCGTTCACTCCTACCATCGAATTGCGCGATACTTCGTCCCTGAACGACGGCGACTCGAACCTGGACTCGAGTTGGCCGTCCGGAGCCTGCCGAGTGCGAATACTTCGCCGCATGTCGTTGTCGGCGGACGAAAAGTCCCGACGCGTGTGGCAGCCTCGACTCTCACGCCGCGATGCCGCTGCTCCGACGAGAGCCGAGGCGGTGAGCGTCAGCGCCCTGTCCTCCAGCACCCGGCGGTAATGCGCGGTGTCGTCCACCGTGCCGCCGTGGTGTCCCGCCTCCGACGTTTCGGCCTCGACAGCCGAGGCGATCCGGTCGAGCCCGATCCCGTCGCGCACGACCCCCGCAAGCTCGGTCATCATGTGCTGCAACCGATCCCGCGGGACACTGGCCGTGCGCGGAAGGTCCACATCCCCATCGCCGGTGCGTCGACCCAATCGCTCGGCCGCTGCGGTGCCTGCCCGTTCTCCGACGACCAGGCCTTCGAGGAGGCTGTTCGACGCGAGTCGATTCGCCCCGTGCAGTCCCGTACGCGCGACCTCCCCGGCCGCGAGTAGACCGGGAACCTCGGTACGGCCCCACACATCGGTGACGATTCCGCCGCACGAGTAATGTGCCGCCGGCGCGACGGGTATGAGCTGTTCCCGAGGATCTATCCCCGCAGCGAGACATGACGCCGTGACCGTCGGAAACCGAAGGTGAAAGTTGTCGATCGAGCGTGCATCGAGGAGTACATGGTCGGTTCCGGTGGCATGTAGTCGTTCGGCGATCGCGCGAGAAACCACATCCCGCGGAGCGAGATCACCGAGCGGGTGGACACCCGTCATGAATCGCACTCCGTCCTGATCCAGAAGGTGCGCTCCCTCTCCGCGCACTGCTTCACTCACCAGTGGCCTGCGCCCGGACGAGCCTGCGGCGAAAAGCACGGTGGGATGGAATTGGACGAACTCCAGATCGGCGATCTCGGCACCGGCGTCGAGAGCAAGCGCAATGCCGTCGGCAGTGGCGCCGGGAGGGTTCGTGCTGCACGAATACAGTTGGCCGAGACCGCCTGTCGCCAGCAACACGACTGGACTGTGTACCACTCCGAAACCTTGGTCGGTTACGACGAGCAACCCGACAACCTCACCGCGATTCAGGAGAATCCGGACAGCAGCGGCACCGAACAAGACTCCGTGGCCGACCTCGGCGCCTGCGGAGGCATTGAGAGCGCGTTGAACTTCGGCGCCGGTCGCATCGCCTCCCGCGTGGATGATGCGGCGTACCGAATGCCCGCCCTCCCGAGTCCGGGCAAGATCACCGCCGGAGTCGCGATCGAACAGGGCGCCGAGGGACTGCAGTGTCGCGGCCGTACCGAGACCGCCGGCCACGATCGAGCGCACCGCCGACGGCACACACAGCCCGCCGCCTGCATCGCACGTGTCCGCTACGTGGGACTCGACGGAATCACCGTGATCCAAGCCGGGAACGGCTATGCCGCCCTGCGCGTACTGGGTTGCGGTGTCCAGCGGGCCACCCTTCGAGACCGTGAGGACTCGCAGACCCTTTCGCCGAGCTGCCGCCGCGGCACTGAGACCGGCCACGCCCCCTCCCACCACGACGAGGTCGGCCGATGCCTCCCACGCCACGCTCACCCCCGAGGGTACGGTCACTCCCCGCCGCCAGGATTACCGATCTCGATCATGCGCTGAACGGACTTACTGGCGACATTCGCCGTTTCGAGGTCCACGTGCACCTCGTCCTTGCCTTCGAGCAGGCAGCGCAGCAGGGCTGCGGGCGTGATCATCTTCATGTAGCCGCAGGAGGCGCGGTCGTTGACAGCCTGGAAATCGACATCGGGCGCGGCACGGCGCAGCTGGTGAAGCATGCCGATCTCGGTGGCGACCAGGACCTGCTTCGCGCCGGTCGTGCGCGCTGCGTCGAGCATCCCGCCGGTCGAGAGGATCTTGACCTTGTCGGCGCTGACGAAGCCTTCTCCGGCGAGGTACAGAGCCGATGTGGCACAGCCGCATTCGGGGTGCACGTACAGCTCGGCGTCAGGATGCGAACGCGACTTCGCGGCAAGCTCGTCGCCGTTGATGCCTGCATGCACGTGGCACTCGCCTGCCCAGATGTGCAGGTTTTCGCGCCCGGTCTTGCGCTTGACGTGAGCACCGAGGAACTGATCGGGGAGAAAGAGAATTTCGCGGTTGGGGTCGATCGATTCGACCACCTCGACTGCGTTGGAGGACGTGCAGCAGATGTCGGTGAGCGCCTTGATCTCCGCTGTGGTGTTGACGTAGGAGACGACGATCGCCTCTGGATAGTCGGCCTTCCACTCTCGAAGTTGCTCGGCGGTGATGGAGTCCGCGAGCGAGCAACCGGCTCGCTGATCCGGAATCAAGACCGTCTTCGACGGACTGAGGATCTTGGCGGTCTCGGCCATGAAATGCACGCCGCAGAATATGATCTCGTCTTCGGGGACCTCGGCCGCGAGACGCGAGAGAGCAAGGGAGTCACCGACGTGATCGGCGACGTCCTGGATCGCGGGCAGCTGGTAGTTGTGCGCCAGAATGGTCGCGCCCCGCTTGCGTGCCAAACGTTTGACCTCGGCTGCCCACTCCTCGGTCGGTTCGACTCCCCCGAATCCGCCCGGTCCGTCGACGATGTTCGCCGCTCCTGCCCACACGGCGTCGACCACTACCGAGCTGTCGGTTGCGAGGCGGGTTGCACTGATCGCCATGGCGGTACTCCTTCATCGATCGTCCGGGTCCAGCGGACTCGTCGGGTATTCCCACGAGCTCCCGTCCCGGTCCGGATTTCCTTCGTCGGGGTTTTCGACTTATGATCGAAAACATGACACATCGTAGCACTGTGCACGAAGTACTCATCGCGGTATTCCAGGTTCGCAGCTTCTCCGCAGGCCAGGCACCGGAACTGGCAGTGCTGCTGTGGCAACGCGCTCTCGACCCCGAAGTGGGATCTTGGTCACTCCCCGGAGGCGTCCTGGAAGCCGACGAGGACCTACCGACATCTGCTCGACGACAGCTGGCCGAGAAGGTGGATGTTCGAAAAGTGGCTCATCTCGAGCAGTTGTCGATCTTCAGCGATCCGAACCGCATTCCGGGCGATCGGCGCATCGCATCGAACTTCCTCGGTCTCGTTCCGATCAATTCGGATCCGCAACTGCCGCCGGACACCGCATGGCATCCAGTCGCACGGTTGCCGGAGATGTCGTTCGATCACGGCACCGTCGTACGCCACGCTCGAACGAGACTTGTCGCCAAGCTGTCGTACACCAACATCGGATTCGCACTGGCGCCGGCGGACTTCGCGATGTCCACCTTGCGCGAGATCTACACTGCCGCACTCGGATATCAGGTCGATGCAACCAACCTTCAGCGGGTACTCGGCCGCCGAAAGGTCATCGAGCCGACCGGGAAGACGTCACCGTCGGGCAGAGCAGGAGGTCGCCCACCCGCCCTGTACCGGTTCGCGGAATCGGCACTTCGAGTCACGGACGAATTCGCGGCGCTGCGTCCGCCGACCTAGGCGCGGTCGGATTCGAACGAATGCTCCCCGAGATGCGCATCGACATCGAGTTCGGAATCGACGGTGAACCGTAGGTTGTCGTGCGGATTCATCGCCACGAGAAGCAGTACCACCAACGAGGCCACCAACGGCTGCACGAGCAGAATCAGGGGCGTCTCCATTCCCGGCGCCAGTGCGACGACGCTCCCGGGCGGAGGATCGTCCGGACGCGAATGGATGAATCCGGCGACGAGAATCCCGACCCCGAGCATGGCCGCCGAGCCCAACGCAGCGCCGACCAGCAACCCCAGATACAGCACCGGTCCCCGAAACCGGACCCAGGCCCATACCGCCACGGGCACAACGATTCCGCCGACCAGCGCACCGCACACGAGGAGCGCGAGCGAATCGAACCGGTGCAGACTCTCCCCGGTGAGAGCCGAGCCGACCCCTGGCTCCACGACCACGAAGTGCTCGGCGGGTGCGAGCAGCGCCCACACCAGCCCGCAGATCACTCCGAACACCACCGACACCGCGACGGCGAATCCGAGAACTTTCGATGGATTCATCGGCGGCCCCTCGTCTGCAAGCGCCATCTCCGCTATCGCCTGCCCAGCATCGACGAGTCGAGTTGCCCGTGTCGCGAACACACCGAGGTCCAGCCGTTCGGTGTGACCTGTACGACGGTACGGCGACCGCACTGTGCACAGAACCGGGGTGGCTCCAGACCGAGCGACGCGCCGCGCGAGAGCGTGTCCACGACTCCCGGCACGACAACCTTCCCCGAATAGGGGTTGTACTGCGCGTCACTGGTCACCTGTTCCACCTTAGATGGTCGAATTCAGCGCTTTGATCGGCATGCGCAAGGACTCGAGCAGATCGAGATCCGATTCCGCAGGTCGTCCGAGCGTGGTGAGGTAGTTACCGACAATGACCGCATTGATTCCGCCGAGGATGCCCTTCTCGGCACCGAGGTCGCCGAGCGTGATTTCGCGACCTCCCGCGAAGCGCAATACGGTCCGCGGCAATGCCAGACGGAACGCGGCCACAGCGCGCAAGGCCTCGGCGGCAGGGAGCACGTCCAGATTGCCGAACGGGGTGCCCGGCCTCGGGTCGAGGAAGTTGAGCGGGACCTCGTCGGGCTGCAAGGACGCCAGATCCGCGGTGAACTCGGCTCGCTGCTCGAGACTTTCCCCCATGCCGAGGATTCCGCCACAGCACACTTCCATCCCCGCATCGCGCACCATCCGCAGGGTGTTCCAGCGCTCCTCCCACGTGTGTGTGGTGACGACGTTGGGAAAGTAGGACCGCGACGTTTCCAGATTGTGGTTGTAGCGATGAACTCCCATTGCCGCGAGTCGATCGACCTGATCCTGAGTGAGCATCCCCAGCGAGCAGGCGATGTCGATGTCGACTTCGTTGCGAATCGCGACGATTCCAGCGGCTACCTGCTCGAGAAGGCGCTCGTCGGGGCCGCGGACTGCGGCGACGATGCAGAATTCGGTCGCCCCGGTCTTTGCCGTCTGTTTAGCTGCCTCCACCAGGCCGGGGATGTCGAGACGTACTGCGCGAACCGGAGATTCGAACAAGCCGCTCTGTGAACAGAAATGGCAGTCCTCCGGGCATCCCCCGGTCTTGAGACTGATGATTCCCTCGACCTCGACCTCGGGCCCGCACCATGTCATGCGCACGTCGTGGGCGAGCGCGAGCAACTCGTCGAGTCGGTCGTCGCCGAGCCTCAACACCTCGAGCGTCTGAGACTCGGTCAGCCCGACGCCGTCGGTCAGTACTTGCGACCGTGCGATGGCGAGAATGTCGGTTCCTACCGTTTCCAGCGTCATGAACAGGTCCTCCGTGGTCGCTTCCCCAATACTTGAACACCGTTCAAGTTGAACGCCGTTCAAGCTATACTCGGGGTCGTTTACTGTCAAAGCCGACCCATCGAGAAGGAGAACGCGTGCAACTGCGACGAGCGGACGTCCTCGAAGGCGCGATCTCGATCCTCGACGAGTACGGTCTCGCCGACCTGACAATGCGGCGCCTCGCGACGTCGCTTCACGTGCAACCGGGCGCGCTGTACTGGCATTTCAAGGACAAGCAGACCCTGCTCGGTGCGGTCGCGGACACCGTCCTACGCGACATCGACTCGCCACCACAGGCCCTCGATTGGCACGAACAGATCGACGAACTCGCGCATCGACTCAGAAACGCGTTGCTGTCGCATCGCGATGCCGCCGAACTGATCGCGTCGACCTACGCGTCGCGGCTGGTGACCAATCGAATCCGCGAACGTGTTGCCGCGGTATGCATCCGCGCCGGACTTTCGCGCGCCGAAGCCGAGCTCTCCGCCGACACACTGCTCTACTACATCCTCGGACGAACGGTGGACGAACAAGCGCGCCTACAGATGGACTCCGCAGGCGCGCTCACCGACGAGGCGTCACCACTCTTCGAACAGCCAGACCCGACAAGCAGATTCGACTTCGGCCTCGAGCTCTTCGTGGACGGAATTCGACAGCGACTCGGGGATCGAGCGCGCGCTTAGCCGCCGAAAATCGGACCGAGCCCTGCGCTGTTCGCAGCGTTGCCCGCAAATGGATTGTCGTGCACCATGTACGTCCACGTCGATGTCGGCCGCTGTAGTCCCGCATCGTCCAGGTCGATGCCATCGCCGGTGACGTCGGCAGATTCCAACGTCGCGGTCGCGAGCTCGACCGCTTTCTCGGAGACAGTGGCGAATGCCTCGACCGCGATCCGGTGGTATTCGTCCAGCGGATTCTCTCGGCCGAGCGCACGCAGGTGAATACTTTCCCGAACATCCGCCATGTGCGCGAGGTATTCCGACCATGACCGATCGAGATGGAACAACACGATTCGGCGTGCCACGACGACCAGGGTCTCCTCGTCCACGGTCTCGCGCAGCTCGGCCACCCTGTCCGCGGCCGCCGCCGCGAGAATACCCAGCGCTTCGGACGTCTCCAACAACGATGCACGTCGGCGATCGAGGATGTCCCGGTGCTGGGCGGTCAACTGGTTGTAGCGCCACGTGCGAGCGTGCACTTCGAGCATGGAACCCTCGGCGATCCGCTGCGCGTGATCCAACTTGCCTGCTACGCCGCGGGATTCGACGAGCCCGGTGTCGTCGTGCTTTCTCGGCAGGTCCTTGGGTCCGAGCGACGAAACCACAACCTCGTCCTCCCAGCTGGAGAAGAACACCGAACGGCCAGGATCCCCCTGCCTTCCAGCTCGACCGCGCAGCTGATTGTCCAGACGCTCGGTGGTGTGACGGCCCGTCCCGACGACGAGCAGTCCGCCGAGTTCGGCCACCTCGTCCTTCGCTACGCCGGCGCCACTCGGACCGCCGAGCTTGATGTCGGTTCCACGACCGGCGATCTGCGTCGAGACCGTCACTGCGCCCCGCTCCCCCGCTCGGGCGATGACGTCGGCTTCCTCGGCGTCGTTCTTCGCGTTGAGGACGACATGAGATACACCCGCGGTCTCGAGAAGCGCTGCCAGAGATTCGGATTCGGCAACATCGTGCGTTCCGATCAGGATCGGCTGACCGGTCTCGTGAATCTCTTCCACATATGCCACGACAGCGGCATCTCGGTTCGACGCAGTGTCGTAGACGCGGTCTTCTTCGTCCACACGAACGTTGGGCTGATTCGGCGGAATCACCGAGACGCCGAGGGAGTAGAACGTCTTGAGTTGTTCGCCCGCGGCAAGCGCGGTACCCGTCATGCCGCAGACCGTCGGATAACGGCCGACCAGGGCCTGGACGGTGATGGTATCGAGAATTTCTCCGGTCTCGGTCGGGTCGAGGCCCTCTTTCGTCTCCACCGCAGCCTGAAGTCCGTCCGGCCAGCGCTGGAGTTCGGCCACGCGTCCACGAGATGCGTTGACGAGTTGCACTCGACCGTCCCTGACGATGTAGTGAACGTCGCGTTTGACGAGAACCTGAGCGTGCAGCGCCACGTTGACGGCAACCAACGTCGTCCCGACATGCTCTTCGGAATAGAGGTCGATCCCGCCCAGTTCTTTCTCCAGCCGTTCCGCCCCGGATTCGGTGAGGAACACATTGCGCCCATCGGAATCGACGTCGTAATGAGTGTCCTGGTCCAACAAACGGATTGCGTCGAACACTTTCTCGGTCGGAACATCCGAGGACACCGAACCGGCCAGGACGAGTGGGACCAACGCCTCGTCGACGAGAACCGAGTCCGCCTCGTCGATGAGCGCGACGTCCGGCACCGGCGTCACCAGTTGCGTGGCGTCGTCGACGAGGTGATCCCGCAACACATCGAAGCCGATCTCGTTGACCGATGCATACGTGACATCGCATTGGTAGGCGGCGCGGCGTTCGTCCGGCGTCGATGCCTCGGAAATGGAACCGACGGTGACACCGAGGACGTCGTACAGCGGACCCATCCACTCGGCATCCCGGCGGGCGAGGAAGTCGTTGATCGACACGACATGGACCGAACGGCCCGACAGCACATACCCCACGGCAGCCAACGCGCCGGCGAGGGTCTTGCCTTCGCCGGTTGCCATCTCGACGACGTCGCCGGCGAGCATCCGCACGGCAGCAAGCAATTGGACGTCGAAGGGAGTCATCGCGAGCGAGCGCGTCGCGGCTTCACGAACCAAGGCGAGGTAGCGGGGTTCGTCGAGGGAGCCGGATCGCTGCACGCGGAGGTCGTTCGCGGCGATCGCCAAGTCTGCGTCGGACTTCTCTGCTGCCCAGTCGGCGTGATCCGCGGCTTGTTCGACGTGGGAACGCGAGCGCGTCTGACCCTTCTGAGCCGAACGTCCGAGGACCTTCCAGAACCGATCGGAACCCAATGTCATCCACCAATCCATGAGTACGACGCGAGCCGCGACGGCAGCGCACCGTCTCGGGTCAGCCTACTGAAGTCGACCCGACCCCGATGCCGACACTCGCCCCCGATGCGGATGCTTTCTGGCACATGCACACCGCTCCAGGTCCGCGCACCATCGGCCGCTCACCGGACGAACCGCGGAGGAATATCGGGGCAGCCACAGCGTTTAGTCCCATGGGGCCACTGCCCTCACACGCACGGGAAGGACACACGATGTCGCGCTCGCAATCACGAGATCCGAAGACGGTCGAGAAGTTGACACCCGAACAGCGCCATGTGGCGCTGGAGAACGGAACCGAACGGCCCTTCGCGAACGAGTATTGGGACAACCACGAACGGGGTCTCTACGTCGACGTCGTCACGGGCAAGCCCCTGTTCTCCTCGGCCGACAAATTCGAGTCGGGTTCCGGATGGCCGAGTTTCACCAAGCCGGTCGACCCTGACGGAGTCGTCGAGAAGCGAGATCTCAGCCACCTCATGGTGCGCACCGAAGTCCGTTCGGCGGTCGGCGACATTCACCTGGGGCATTTGTTCAAGGACGGGCCGAAGGACGACGGAGGACTTCGCTACTGCATGAACTCGGCATCTCTGCGGTTCGTGCCGGTGGCCGACCTCGAGGCCGAGGGCTACGGTGAATATCGCGCACAGTTCGACACCACGAGCGACGGAAGTACAGAAGGAGCGCAGAAGTGA
Source organism: Rhodococcus sp. (in: high G+C Gram-positive bacteria) (assembly GCF_023264675.1). Taxonomy (GTDB): domain Bacteria; phylum Actinomycetota; class Actinomycetes; order Mycobacteriales; family Mycobacteriaceae; genus Rhodococcoides. The sequence goes on along the minus strand of NZ_JAHFVG010000017.1, from coordinate 170 downwards.
CTGCAACAACCGAGACCGCAAACCTCGCCGGAGGCTGCTTCTGGGGAGCACAGGAACTGATTCGGCATCGGCCGGGCGTCCTCTCGACTCGCGTCGGTTACTCCGGCGGCGACGTCGACAACGCAACCTACCGTAACCACGGCACTCACGCCGAAGCTGTCGAGATCGTC
>NZ_JAHFVG010000096.1 GCF_023264675.1 Rhodococcus sp. (in: high G+C Gram-positive bacteria) | reverse complement strand
GGAGAACTGGTCGATCGCGGGGTGAGGTCCGTCATGTCTCGGACGTGGACGATTCGTCGACGAGCGGATGCGGCTGCGCTTTGAACTTCGACGGCGAACCGTTGGCCGAGGCGACACCATGAATGCCGCCCCACGTCATCATCACGAGGTAATCGATCAGATCCTCGGCCGACATCGACTTGTTGGATATCCACCAGTGCGTCGCCAGCTGGACGGCGCCGACGATCGCGAACGCCCAGGGAACCGAACCGCCGGAATCCATCTCACGGAGCCGTAAGCGCTCGCCGAGAACGGTGGCGAGCAGTTCGGCGATCATCCGCTCCGACTCGGCCACGACGTCGCGATTGCTGCCGGCGTTGTTCGCCATGACGTAGAGGTAGACCTCGGGATCGGTGGCAACCGTCTCGACATACGCGCGGATGACGGCCTGCGTGAGGTGATATTCGTCGAGGTCACCGGAGATGGCGAAGTAGATGCGCGGCGCAAGCGTCGTTTCGACGTACCGCGTCATCGTCGCGTTCGTCAGGTCGTTCTTGTCGGTGAAGTAGCGATACAGGACGGTCTTCGAGATCCCGATCTCCGACGCGATCTCGTCCATCCCGATCTCGCGTCCGCGCGCGCGGATCGCGGCGAGCGTGCCGTCGACCAGTTCCTCGCGGCGGGCGATCTTGTGCTCGCGCCACCGGCGTTTGCGCCCGTCGGGCTTCTCTACCTTCTCCTCCGAACCTGTCTCGGGCTTTTCCGCTGATGTCGCATTTCTCGCCACGTGTGCCCCGCCGTATCCCATCGAATTCGTATGTCGTCAGCTTAGGCGTCGGCCAGTGTGGACGTGGGGGTGCGTTCGCCGAAGTTTGTAACTCGGCATCACGGGCACAATGGCGTGTGTGCAACTGATGAATTTCGACGACGCCACGAAGCGGCGAGACCTTCGCAAGATGAAGCTCGTGGCCACCGGCTTCCTTGCCTTCGCGACGGTGGTCTATTTGATCTGCCGCTGGCAGGAGTCACGGGGTGCGGGGGAATGGGTCGGCTACGTCCGAGCGGCATCCGAGGCGGGCATGGTCGGTGCGCTGGCGGACTGGTTCGCGGTGACGGCCTTGTTCAAGCACCCCCTGGGGATTCCGATTCCGCACACGGCGATCATCAAGAAGAAGAAGGACCAGCTCGGGTCTTCGCTCGGGTCGTTCGTCGGCAACAACTTTCTGGCGCCCGATGTCGTCTCCGAGAAGGTGCAGTCGGCGCAGATTCCGCTGCGGCTCGGCACGTGGCTCGCGCAGCCGGAGAATGCCGAACGCGTTGCTGCCGAATCGGCAACCGTGTTGCACGGAGTGGTCGAAGTGCTCAACGACGAGGACATCACCCAGGTCATCGACAGCACGATCGTGCGCAGGCTCGGAGATCCGCAGTGGGGTCCTCCGATCGGACGAGTGCTCGACGAGCTGATCAAGGAGAACCGCCAGCTCCCGCTCATCGACATGCTGGCCGAGCGCGCGCATCAGTGGGCGCTCGGCAGCGAGGAAACGATCGAGCGGGTCGTCTCGCGCGACTCACCGACGTGGTCGCCGAAGTTCGTCGACACACTGCTCGGGGAGAAGATCTACAAGGAACTCGTCGAGTTCACCTGGAAAATTCGATCGAACCCCCAACACGAGTTGCGGCTGGCGGCCAACAAGTTTCTCGTCGACTACGCCCACGATCTGCAGCACGACCCGGAGACCATCGAAAAGGCGGAGTCCCTCAAGGCACAGATCATGGGACGCGAGGAGATCACCGGACTTGCGGCCGCCACCTGGAAGGTCGCCAAGCGACTGATCACCGAATCCGTCGACGACCCGACGAGCACGCTGCGTCGCAAGGTCAGCGAGAACGTCGCGACATGGGGTGCGCGTATCCGCGACGACGACGAACTTCGGGGCAAGGTCGACGGCTGGTTGCTCGGCGGCGCCCGGTACATCGCCGCCAACTACGCGAACGAGATCACCACGATCATCACCGACACCGTCGCCCGCTGGGATGCCGAAGAGGCGAGCAGCAAGATCGAGCTCCAGGTCGGACGGGATCTGCAGTTCATTCGCATCAACGGCACCGTGGTCGGGTCGCTCGCAGGCCTCGCGATCTACTCGCTGTCCAATCTGCTGTTCTGATACCCACGAACAACCCTGGCCGGCCTGAATGGGCCACAGCAAAGCTCAGCCAGCTGTGATGGCGCATTCATGCCGCTGGTCGAGCGAGTGCTAGCAGAGTGCTTGCAATAGCTAGCACCCTTGGGTAACCTCGGTCCTGTACGCAGGCCGAACCACAAGTTTCGAGAAGCGAATCGAGTGGTGAGTATGACCCCCAACAGCGACGATCATCCCGACAGTCAGGGGATAGTCGCCAAGGTGTCCGAGGCGACGGAGGTTGTCGCCGAGGCGAGTGATCTCGTCGCAAGCGTCGTCACCACCGCGGCGTCGGACATCGGCAGTTACATCCGCAGTCAACGCGAGGCCGCGCAAGTTTCCATGCGTCAACTCGCGTCGAGGGCGGGGGTGAGCAATCCGTATCTCAGCCAGATCGAGCGCGGACTCCGCAAACCGTCCGCCGAGGTGCTCACGCAGATCGCCAAGGGTCTGCGCGTGTCATCCGAAGCTTTGTACGTACGGGCCGGGTTCTTGGAAGAACGTCCACACGGTCCAGTTCGAGATGCGTTGCTCGGGGACACCGAGATCACCGAACGGCAGAAGCACGTGCTGATCGAGATCTACGACTCGTTCCGTCGCGAGAACGAGCAAACGCAGAAGGCAGGCGAATCCGCAGGAGTCGCCACGCCCGAACCAGATCCATCTATCGACCAGCGACTTACCCAAACACCGGAATCACCCATACAGGAGTCTTCCCCATGACAGATCCCAAGAACTTCGACCTCCAGACGCCGCTCTACGCAGCAGTCGGCGCAGGCGATGCAGTCGTGCAGGCCGTCGCCGACGTCGTCTCGCAGGTTCGCTCGCGCGCCGAGTCGCGCAGCACCGAGGTCACCGACCGCGTCGAGGGCGCACGCGCTCGCATCGCCGATCTCTCCGAGGACGTCACCGAGGGCGTCGAATCCCTTCGCGAGCGCCTCTCCAGCCTCCCGGCCGAGCTGCCCGACGAGATCGCCGACCTCCGTGAGCGCTTCACTCCGGAAGAGCTGCGCAAGGTTGCCGAGGCGTACCTCAAGGTCGCATCCGACCTGTACACCTCGCTCGCCGAGCGTGGCGAAGAGACCGTCGAGCGCATCCGTCGCACCCCCGCCGTCGAAGAGGGCATCGAGCGCGCCAACGCGGCCGCCAACGATGTCGTCGACCTGACGGAATCGGCTCTCGGCACCGTCGCATCGCAGACTCGCGCAGTCGGTGAGCGTGCCGCGGCACTCGCAGGTCTCGCCTCCGACAAGGTCCGCGACACCGCCGACGATCTCTCGGATGCTGCCGGGGATCTCGCCGACGAGATCGACGAGGCAGGCGACAACGCCAAGTCCGCCGCCACCGATGCGTCGCAGAAGGTCAGCGGAACCGCAGGCAAGGTCGAGTCCAAGACTCGCGGCACCAACAACTCGCCGATCAAGAAGGCCGCTCCGGCCAAGAAGGCGACCCCTGCCACCCCCGCCACCGCTGCCAAGAAGACCGCTGCGCCCGCCAAGAAGGCTCCGGCCAAGAAGACGACCAGCTGAACCTGAACTTCGTCGGCGCCCCCTGCATCGAGCGGTGCAGGGGGCGTTTTGCGTAGTATGGGCGTCGTGTCGTCCGCATTCGCAGCCCAAAACATCGTCCTCCAGATTCTCCAGCTGATCGCGCTGGTCGGGGCCGCCTTTGCAGTGTTCCACGCAGTACGTCAGCGTTCCGACGCATTCACCGCGGTGGACAAGCTGACCAAGCCCATCTGGCTCGGCATTCTCGTGGTCGCGCTCCTGGTCATCCTGGCGTTCGGCATCAACTTCATCGGGATCATCGGCATCGTCGCGGTGTGCGTCTACCTCGTCGATGTTCGCCCGAAGGTCGACGGGATCCAGCGCGGCCCGCGCTGGTAACAGCGGCGGAGACCGCATTCGTCGGCAAGAACCGCCTATCGTTTAGGAATGATCGAGTACCGCGTAGACGACTTGGCGCGTCGAGCAGGTGTCAGTGTGCGCAATGTCCGGGTCTACCAGGACCGCGGACTGCTGCCGCCGCCGCGAAGAGAAGGCCGCACCGGGTGGTACAACGACTCCCATCTGACACGGCTCGGGCTGATCACCAGAATGCTCGATCGCGGATACACCTTCGCCACCATCAGTGAGCTGCTCACGGCCGCGCAGTCGGGTCTACGCATCGAAGACGTGCTCACCACCGACGATGTCGGCGGAGCGGCGAAGGAACTCGGCACAACGGCTCGACTCGATCGCGCCGAACTGGAGACGATGTTCGGGACCGATCTCACCGATTCGGATCTGCAGCGCGGGATCGATCTCGGCGTGACGACGAAGATCGACGACGGCTATCTCGTCGAGAATCCCGTGCTTCTCGACGCGGCGAGATTGCTCGCCGGAGCGGGAATTCCCCTCGGTCGTATCCTCGAGCAGACCGAGGGCGTCCGCCAGGATCTCGACGATGTCGCTCGTAGATTTGTCGCGTTGGTCACAGACAGATTTATCTCAGAGGGTAAAGATCCATTCGACACCGATGCGCACACGGTGGGGGAGATTGCCGAACTGGTCAACAGTTTGCGTCCGCTGGTCCATCGAGCAGTGAGTTCACTGCTGGTGGAAGCAATGGACAAACGGATCACGTCGACCATGGACGACATTCTCGCGCAGTACGGGCGTCACCCTGGTTCGGCAACCGACCAGGCCAGCTAGATCAGAAGGAGAACGATTTCGTGGTCACGCGGAGAACAGTCGACAGTGCAATCCTCGGACTTGGCGGGCTGGCGGCAGCCGTCGGTGTCGGTGCCCTGATCCGGCATCGTCGTCGCGGTTCCTCGTTCACCAAGACTACGGACACGTCGCCGGACGCACTGCTGGGAGCGCCGCCCTTCGACTACCGGATCGTTCCTGTGGTGACCGACGACGGCGCCGAACTACATGTCCGTGTCTACGGCGACCCCGACGCCCAGCCCATCGTCTTCAGCCACGGTTGGACGTGTTCGGCCGACTTCTGGATTCCGCAGATCAATGCGTTCGCCGAGAACTACCAGGTGATCGTCTACGACCAGCGTGGACACGGTCGTAGCGACGTCGGGTCGAGAGCGCTTGGACCGGACGTTCTGGCCGACGACCTCGCCGACGTTCTCGCCGCTACCGTCACCGCGGACAACAAGGCCGTACTCGTCGGCCACAGCATGGGCGGCATGTCGATCATGGCGTGGGCAGGCCGTTACCCCGAGCAGGTCGACGAACTGGTCAGCGCCGTACTCCTGGCCAGTACCGCAACGGATTCGCTTGTGCGTGAAACCACCGTCATTCCATTGCCCCAGAACTTCCCTCGTCTGCCGGTACCGCTCGGGCGTCGGGTGCTCGGTTCGGCGGTTCCACTTCGTCCGTCTTCGGTGACGCGCCACGCGATCAAGTACATTTCGATGGCACCCGGGTCGACGCAGGCCGAGGTGGCGTTCTGCGAAAAGATCGTTCTCGAGTGCAAGCCTCGGACGCGTGGCATCTGGGGTGCCGCCCTCTCGGACCTCGACATCCACGAGGCGCTGGCGAACATGAGCGTTCCGACCAGCGTGCTCGTCGGAACTGCCGATCGACTGACGCCGCCAGTGCATGCGCGCAAGCTGGCCGACGCGCTCGCGGCTCACGATCATCTGAGCAAGCTCATCGAACTTCCCGGTATCGGACACATGAGTTCGGTCGAGTCGATCGACGAGTTCAATGCCGAGGTGATGCGGCTTCGCCGCATGTGAGTGCGAATACACAACCCACTATGTATTCGCACTCACATGGGCGGGACGCCCTCAACTGAACACGACGGTTTTCTTGCCGTGGACGAGCACGCGATCCTCCAGATGCCAGCGAAGTCCGCGGGAGAGGACCAACTTCTCGATGTCGCGGCCCTGACGGACCATGTCGGTGATCTCGTCCGAATGGTCGACGCGAATGACGTCCTGCTCGACGATGGGCCCGGCATCGAGTTCGGCGGTGACGTAATGGCATGTCGCGCCGATGAGCTTGACTCCACGGGCGAAGGCCTGGTGGTACGGCCGCGCACCGACGAACGACGGCAGGAAGCTGTGGTGGATGTTCAGCGCCCGGCCGGCCCAGTGCTCGCAGAGATCCTTCGGGAGTACCTGCATGAAACGCGCGAGGACCACCGCGTGCGGATCGTAGGAGTCGACGAGCGATTTGACCTCGTCGAATGCCGGGCCGCGCTCGGCCGGGTCCTTCGCGAACTCGACGTGGTGGAACTCGATTCCGTGAGCTGCGGCGATGGGTTCGAGTGATCGGTGATTGCCGATGACTGCCGAGATCTCGGCCGGCAGTTCGCCGCCCGCGGCACGCCCCAGGAGATCGTGAAGGCAGTGCGCTTCCTTGCTGACAAGGACGACGACGCGCTTACGTTCGCCCGAATCATGCAGTGCCCATTCGGTTTCCGGGCCGATCTCGGCAGCGATGGCCTCGAAGCGTGATCGAAGTTCGTCGATGGTCATGTCCACCGACGATGCGCGGACGGCCTGACGGGTGAAGAACCAGCCGGTGTCCGGGTCTGCGTGATACGCGGCCTCGACGATCCAGCCGCCGATGTCGGCGAGGAACGTCGAAATCTTGGCGACGATGCCCGTGCGGTCGGGGCATCCGAGGGACAGAACGAAGCGACGGTCGTCGGCGACACCAGCAGAACTCATGAGGAGATTGTCTCAGGACGCCCGCACGCCGGTCGCCACCAGTGTCGTCGCGTCGACCGAATCGATACCGCGGGCAGTCAGCAACTCGGCGAACTCGCGACGAACAGTCTCGCGGGTGGAATCGTCGACACTCACCAGCGCGCCACGAAAACCGCTGCCGAGAACGAAGTTCCAGATGAACTCCTCGGTGGCGGGCACATGATTGGACAGCGTTCGCACCACGACGTCCGTCAATCCCTGATCGAGCAGCCAGGCGCGGAGTGTTTCGTCGGTCTCGACCCGTCGAAGCGGATTGGAATCGTATCCGTCCCTCGACAGTGGACCGGTACGCGAGTTCTCGGATGTGTGACGGGCGACAACCTCGAAGAAGGCGCCGCCGAACTGCTCCACCGCACCTTTGCGCCACACCGTGACGCCCACGCGGCCACCGGGGCGAACCAATCCGACGAGCCGCGAGAACGACACGTCCATGTCGGGAAGAAAGAAGATTCCGTACGAGCAGGACAGAGCGTCGTATCCGCCGGGGATCGTGCTCGGCGGCTCCCATTGCGTCGCGTCGGCGCAGACGAACTCGATGTTCCTCAGTGCCGCATCCGTCGCTTTGACGCGTCCTACCTCCAGTAGATCGTCGGCTAGATCGATCGCATGGACGATGCCACCGGGACCGACTGCTGCGGCCGCAGGCAATGCCGAAGCTCCGGTACCCGCGCAGACGTCGAGCACCGATTCGCCTGCGGCGAGGTCGAGCGCGAATGCGAGAGACCGACCTGCCGGTCCCCAGACGACGGGCGTGACGGAATCGAAGTACTCGCTGGTCGAGTTGAACGTCGAGGCAAGGCTGGAATCAGACATAACCGAAAAGTTTAGGCCGCTCGGCGCTGTGGTTGGGTGGTCTCATGTCTCTCACACGCGCCGCGCTCGCCCGCCTGGTCGATCACACGTTGCTCAAGCCCGAAGCGACCCCCTCGGACGTGAATGCACTCATCGACGAAGGCCGTGCACTGGGTGTGCTCGCGGTATGTGTGTCGCCGTCGATGCTCCCCGTGCACGCCGAGGGGCTGGTGGTGGCTGCCGTCGCCGGGTTCCCGTCGGGCAAGCATCATTCGCTGGTCAAGGGAGCGGAAGCCCGTCTCGCGATGGATCAGGGCGCGAACGAGATCGATATGGTGATCGACGTCGGCGCTGCCGTGGCAGGCGATTACAACGCCGTTCTGTCCGACATTCTCACCGTCCGCGAAGCGATAGGTCCGACGGCCGTGCTGAAGGTGATCATCGAATCGGCCGCGTTGACCGACGACGCCATCGTCGAGACCTGTCTGGTGGCGGAGAAGGCAGGAGCCGACTTCGTCAAGACCTCCACCGGGTTCCATCCCTCGGGCGGTGCGAGCGTCGAGGCCGTTCGACTGATGGCGCAGACCGTCGGTGGCCGTCTCGGTGTCAAGGCCAGCGGCGGGATTCGTACGACGGAGGCCGCGCTGGCGATGATCGACGCAGGCGCGACGCGGCTCGGCCTCTCGGGGACCCGGACGGTGTTGGAGGGTCTCTGACCCCGAGAGACCTGCGCCAGGTTGCTCAGGCGAGCAGCCCGCAGCCTTCGGGGGTCTCGGTGGTCTGCCCCGGTTGAGCGGACGGGATGGCGTACTGGCCGCCCTGCAGCGTCAGGTCGATACCCGCATCGGTGACCGTCAGCGCCGTCGGAGTCATATCGAGCGGGTACTGCTGAAGGCTGTCGGAGAGGACCCCGACGATGCTGTCGACCAGGTCGGTCGG
>NZ_JAHFVG010000016.1 GCF_023264675.1 Rhodococcus sp. (in: high G+C Gram-positive bacteria) | reverse complement strand
ACCCGAGCTCCGCAGCGACCAAAACGTCATCCGCACCTCGTGCGTGTAAAACCGATAAACCACCGCAACCATCCCTCAATGATCAGGCACGTTGCGACAACCGCTCGAATCCGCCCATAGCCGGCTATGTATTCGCACGCACATAGGACGTCGCTACAACGGATCGTGCTGCACGTGCGTCATCGGAGTCCCTACCTTGCGCAGCGCGTACAGAGTGGTGCGCACCATCGACGGTGAACCGCTGATCTGGATCTGTCGATCCGCCCATGACCCGAACTGAGTGACGACCTTGCCGATCGAACCGTGCAACTGATGATGCATCCCCGACGGCAACTCGGGCGTCGGGCCCGAATGCCACCATGGGTCCTCGTATTCCTCGGTGACGGGAACGACGGTAAGCCACGGATTGGACAGCGAGAGCTGCCACAGGGTGTGCGCGTCGTACAGGTCGCGTGGGTAAGTGCCGCTCATGAAGAGGTGAACTCGTGGGTTCCGACTACGCCTGGCCATGTCCATGATCTGCGCGCGCAGGGGAGCGAGCCCGGTACCGCCCGCGATCATCAGGACGTCCTCGGGGATGTTTCGATCGACCTGAAGTCCGCCGAGCGGAGGGCTCACCGCCCATCGGTCACCGACCGCCGATTCGGTCACCATCGCCGGACTGACCCAGCCGCCGGAGACGCGGCGGACGTGGAACTCGATCTCACCCTGCGCGTTGCAGGGGATCGCCGGTGACAGGTATCGCCACAACTTGGGACGTTGCGGAATCTGCACACTGACGTATTGGCCGGGGAAATAGTGGATGCCCTCGTCGAGTTGCAACCTGATGATCGCCAGGTCGTCGAGGGCGCGTTGGTGTTCGACGATGGTTGCGCCCCAGAAGGGCGGTAACTCGTCGGAATCGGCGGCGACGGCCATATTGTCGGTGATCAGTGCAAGAGTCTCGTGCCATGCAACTTCGACCTCGTCCGTCCACACTTCGTTCCCGACGAAGTTACGGAACGCAGCGATCAACGCCGTGCTGCCTGCGCGAAAGTGGGATCCGTCCACGCCGTGTTTGCGGTGGTCGCGCCCCAGCTGTCGCAGGAACGGTTCGACTCGCTCGTCTTTGTCGAGGTTGTCGAACACGTAAGCAAGTGCTCGCACGAAATGGTCGCGCTGCTGATCCATCGAAGCGGGAAAGAAAGCGCGGAAGTCCGGATTCTCGACGAACAACTGGGCGTAGAAGGACCGCGCGAGTTGCGCCGGACCGTCTTCGGTAGCCAAAACGGACTTGAAACCGGCACGAACCAGGGAGATTGTTCGCGCATCGAGCATCAATCAACCTCCGCCATAGCTAGACGGTTCCAAAGTAGACCGCCCGAGGGTATCCCGTTTGTCCGTCGCAGGCCACAGAAGATTTTTCAAGATTTTCAGGGTTGAGCGGAACAGACTCAACTTCAGTATGGTTGTAGGAAGCAACACTCGATAATTCCAGTAGAAAGTAGGTGACCGGTGGACAGTTTCACCCCCACCACGAAGACGCAGGCCGCACTCAGCGCGGCTCTGCAAGCCGCATCGGCGGCTGGAAACCCGGATATTCGTCCGGCTCATTTGTTGGTGGCGTTGCTCGATCAGACCGACGGCATCGCCTCCCCGCTCTTGAAGGCTGTCGGCGTCGATCCTGGGGCAGTGCGCGGTGAAGCACAGAAGCTGGTCGACCGTCTCCCGTCGGCAACCGGGTCGACAACGACCCCCCAGCTCGGACGCGAAGCTCTCGCGGCGATCACCACCGCGCAGAGCCTTGCCACCGAACTCGACGACGAGTACGTATCCACCGAGCATTTGATGGTCGGCCTCGCGACCGGTGAGTCCGACGTCGCCAAGCTCCTGGCAGGTCGCGGCGCAGGCGCGAACGAGCTGCGCGACGCCTTCCAGACCGTCCGCGGCAGTGCGCGCGTCACCAGTGCAGACCCCGAAAGCACCTACCAGGCGCTGGAGAAGTACAGCACCGACCTCACTGCTCAGGCCCGCGAAGGCAAGCTCGACCCCGTCATCGGCCGCGACACCGAAATTCGTCGCGTCGTCCAGGTTCTCTCACGTCGCACCAAGAACAACCCGGTGCTCATCGGTGAGCCAGGTGTCGGCAAGACCGCCATCGTCGAGGGGCTCGCGCAGCGCATCATCGCTGGCGATGTCCCGGAGAGCTTGCGCGGAAAGACTGTCGTCTCGCTCGACCTCGGTTCCATGGTCGCCGGCGCCAAGTATCGCGGCGAGTTCGAGGAACGGCTCAAGTCCGTGCTCGACGACATCAAGAACTCCGCAGGTCAGGTCATCACCTTCATCGATGAACTGCACACCATCGTGGGTGCAGGGGCCACCGGTGAGTCCGCGATGGATGCGGGCAACATGATCAAGCCGATGCTCGCGCGAGGCGAACTCCGACTGGTCGGTGCCACCACGCTGGAGGAGTACCGCAAGTACATCGAGAAGGACGCGGCACTGGAGCGTCGATTCCAGCAGGTGTACGTCGGCGAACCGTCGGTCGAAGACACCGTGGGAATCCTGCGCGGGCTCAAGGAGCGCTACGAGGTTCACCACGGCGTTCGCATCACCGACTCGGCGCTCGTGTCCGCGGCAACGCTGTCCGATCGCTACATCACTTCTCGATTTCTTCCCGACAAGGCAATCGACCTGGTCGACGAGGCCGCATCGCGTCTGCGTATGGAGATCGACTCGCGTCCCGTCGAGATCGACGAGGTCGAGCGTGCCGTCAGGCGTCTCGAAATCGAAGAGATGGCACTCGAGAAGGAGACCGACGACGCGTCGAAGGCTCGGCTCGACAAGCTCCGCGCAGAACTCGCGGACAGTCAGGAGAAGCTCACGCAGCTGAGCACTCGCTGGCAGAACGAGAAGAACGCCATCGATTCGGTGCGAGTGCTCAAGGAGGAGCTCGAGAATCTTCGCGGCGAGTCCGAGCGGGCCGAGCGCGACGGTGATCTGGGCAAGGCCGCCGAGCTTCGATACGGCCGGATCCCGGCTCTGGAGAAGGAGCTCGCCGAGAAGACCGAAGCGACTCCTGCGCAGGACGACGTCATGCTCAAGGAAGAGGTCGGTCCCGACGATGTCGCCGACGTCGTTGCTGCATGGACCGGCATTCCCGCGGGCCGGATGCTCGAGGGCGAGACCGCCAAGTTGCTGCGGATGGAGGACGAGCTCGGCAAGCGAGTCGTCGGACAGAAGGATGCCGTCCAAGCGGTGTCCGACGCCGTGCGACGAGCCCGGGCAGGCGTCGCCGACCCGAATCGTCCGACAGGGTCCTTCCTGTTCCTCGGTCCGACCGGCGTCGGTAAGACAGAACTCGCGAAGTCTCTCGCGGACTTCCTGTTCGACGACGAGCGAGCAATGGTCCGCATCGACATGAGCGAGTACAGCGAGAAGCACGCTGTAGCGCGACTCGTAGGTGCACCTCCCGGCTACGTCGGGTACGAGGCAGGCGGTCAGCTCACCGAAGCGGTCCGCAGGCGTCCGTACACGGTGGTGCTGTTCGACGAGGTGGAGAAGGCTCACCCCGACGTCTTCGACATTCTGCTCGCCGTGCTCGACGAGGGCAGGTTGACCGATGGTCAAGGGCGCACGGTCGACTTCAGGAACACGATTTTGATCCTGACGTCCAACCTCGGTGCAGGTGGCGACAAGGACCAGGTGATGGACGCGGTCCGGCGCGCATTCAAGCCGGAGTTCGTCAACCGACTCGACGACGTCGTCGTGTTCGACGCCTTGTCCGAAGAGCAGTTGGAGTCGATCGTCGACATCCAACTCGGCGCATTGTCGACCCGATTGGCAGCGCGCAGGCTGACGCTCGAGGTGTCGACACCGGCGAAGATGTGGCTCGCGGCGCGCGGCTACGACCCGCTGTACGGCGCTCGTCCGCTCCGTAGGCTCATCCAGCAGGCAATCGGTGATCAACTCGCGAAGTTGCTGCTGGCGGGCAAGGTGCGCGACGGCGATATCGTTCCGGTCAACGTGACACCGGACGGTGACGGCCTGATCCTGGGATAACAGGCGGGACGGATGATCGAACGAGGCCCACCGGCAACAGCCGGTGGGCCTCGTCGTGGACGTACCCTCGTGACATGACGAATCCGGATGATCCTCGCGACCGGTCCTGGGACGACGGCACCGCCAACCCGCCGCCGGACCGGCCTGACGCGGAGCAGGCGACGCAGGCCTGGCAGCAGTACCCGGACTCGCCGCCGCTTCCTGACCAGCCGACCGAGCACTACCCCACGCAGCAGTACGGGCAAGCGGCACCGCAGTACGGGCAGTCTCAGCCGTACCCGGATCAACCGACCCAGCAGTACGGTCAGCCCCAGCAGTACGGTCAGCCGAATCCGACTCAGGCCCTTCCGCCTTACGATCCGAATCAGCATTACGCAGCCAACCAGCAGTACGCCGGAAACCAGCAGTACCCCGGAAACCAGCAGTACCCCGGAAATCAGCAGTACGGCCAGCCGCCCACCTACACCGGCGAGACGCCGTACACCAGCGGTGATTCCGGCTCCGGCGGAAACTCCTCGACGAAGTGGATTCTCGCCCTTGTCGTCCTGGCCGGTCTTGCCGTCCTTGTTCTCGGCGGAATTCTGCTCGTCAGCAACAGTTCGTCGGAACCCAGTTCCGCTGCGCCACCGACAACCGCGCGCCCGGCGCCGACATCGCTCGCACCGGCGCCGTCGAGTCAGGCGCCCGTCATTCCCTCCGTTCCCGGCGGACTGATCCCGGGCGGAATCCCGGAGGCACTCGGCAATTCGGGCGCAGCGATCGGCACGATCACCGCAATCGACGGCTCGACACTGTCGATCAACGGCATCGACGGTGCTCCGGTGACCGTGCTCGTGACGCCGCAGACACAGGTGCTCTCGCTCTCGGGTTTCGACGTCGCATCCTTGAAAGTCGGTTCGCTCGTCGTGGTCAACGGAAGTCCCATGGAGAACGGGACGATCACCGCCGACGTCATCGTGGAAACGCCGGATCTCGGCGGATGAGCCGGCCGGGTGCCATGTCATTCCGCAGGCTCCACTCCTGACGCACTCGGGTCATTCCGCAGGCTCCACTCCTGACGCACTCGGGTCATTCCGCAGGCTCCACTCCTGACGCACTCGGGTCATTCCGCAGGCTCCACTCCTGACGCTATAAGCTGACGTCCGATGACGGCTATGTGGTTCGGACTTGCAGCGATCGCTCTCGTGGGCGCGGTCGCCCTTCTGTATATCGACAGGTCCAGGCGGGACCAGCTCGGCCGCGTACGTCAGATGTGGGCGAAAGCTCAGGGCTACACGTACACCGCCTACGACGAGGACATCGTTTCGAAGTTCCGCCGCGCGGCGCTGGCCAAGCCTGAGCACACCACAGCAATCGATATCGTTCGAGGTGTACGACGTGGAGAGAAGTTCGTACTCTTCGACGTTGAAGAGATGTCCACCATCGTCGCGGTGCAGCGACCCGTCGGCTCCGACGTCGATATCGACCTTCGTCTGAAGTCGACCCCACCGCCGCGCGATCCGGACATGGAATTGCTCGGTTCCATCGGGCCGCGCGTCGTGTTCGCGACCGAGGTGGATGTTGCTCGCCGAGTGTGCGATCAGAGGATGGCCGCCTTCACCGAATCCGTGCCGTCCGCGGTGTCCTTGTTGTGGAGCGAGAACGACTGGACGCTCGGTGCACTGCCGCTCGGCTCGAGCGGACGCGACTGGGATGCAGCCATCGACGCTGTCGCGCGACTGTCGGGCATGCTGCACGTGCTACCGCCCGTCACCAGAAGACCCGGTGGTGGTCCCCGCGCCGAGGCGCCGCAGCGGCGCCGAGACGAGCGCCCTGCCTACGGTGCTCGTCCCGCCTCTTCTCGGCCCGAATCGCAGCGTCAGAACGCCGATGCCGGCCGCCGTACCGAAGCTGCTCGCCCCGAACAGCCGCGCACCGAAGCCAGCCCCGCCGCGCGTCCTGCGCAGAATCGGCAGAACCCGGGTGCACGCCCAGGACCACGACCGCCGTCCGCGTCGCGGGCGGAGCAGCAGAATCGCCCGACGCCGATCAACCGTGACGCGGATCGGCGACCCACCGAGTCCTGAGCCTGCACGCCGACGCGCGCGAGCCGTACGCTTCACTTTCATGACCGCCGAGCAGATCGAACCTGCGTCCCCCGTCACCCTTCGTCCGGTTGCTTTCGTCACCGGACCCACATCTGGTCTGGGTGAAGGCTTCGCCCGCCACCTTGCCGCCCGTGGTTACGACCTGGTGCTCGTGGCACGCAACGAACTCAAACTGCGGGCGCTCGCCGACGATCTGCGTTCTCGGTTCGGCGCAGACTCGGAAATTCTGGCGGTCGACCTGTCGACACAGCAGGGGCGAGACGCCGCCGCGGAGCGGTTGCACCGCGGGGTCGAATTTCTGGTCAACAATGCCGGATTCGGTACTTCCGGCGAGTTCTGGACTGCCGAACCGGAACTTCTGCAGTCACAGTTGGACGTCAATGTGACGGCGGTGATGCAGTTGACGCGTGCCGCATTGCCCTCCATGGTTGCCGCCGCGAAGGGAACCGTCGTCAACGTCGCCAGTGTTGCCGGAATCCTGTCGGGACGCGGATCGACCTACTCGGCCTCGAAGGCGTACGTCATCTCGTTCTCGGAAGGGCTCTCCGGTGGACTGGCGGGTACCGGTGTCCAGGTGCAGGCATTGTGCCCGGGGTTCATCAAGACCGAGTTCCACGAGCGGGCCGGCATCGAGATGTCCACGATCCCGCGCTTCATGTGGTTGAACGTCGAGCAGGTCGTGCGGGATTCGATGCGTGATCTCGGCAAAGGCAAGGTGATCAGTGTGCCGGGCGTGCAGTACAAGGTGCTGACCGCACTGGGCACCAAGGTTCCCAAGAGCGCAGTGCGCAAACTGACGAACATCGTCGGCCGCGGGCGCGGACGCACGTAGCGAACGACATTCCGAGCGCCCGTCGTGGCGTGCCTCCGAGCGAGTTGCCTCGATCACCTATAAATTCAAACCTTGTGACTGTTTTCGTGATCGTGGCGATCCTCGTACTTGCAGTTCTCGTCTACGCGTCGACGATCGAGCGTCGGGTGAGGCGATATAGATCCAACACGGCGGCCAGCAGACATCTCGTCACCGTCGAAGTCGAGCGCCGGTACATCCAGCTAGAGCCGTTCATTGCGGCCATCGATTCGTCCGGCCTCGATCCGGAGGCGGTTCGCCAGCTCGTCGGCGCGCGGTCGTGGTCGAAGGCCGTGCGCGACCGTGGTTTGGGGCTCGGTGCACAGGCTGCTGCCGAGAACGCGCTCTCGGCTGCCGTTCACACTGTTCTCTCGGAGGCAGACACGCATCCGAAGCTGAAGTCCAACTGGGCGTTCCAAGGTCCAGCGGGTGATCTGGAGACAACCGAGAAGCGCATCGCCGGAGCCGTCCGCGTGTACAACGACAATGCCTACAAGTTGGCGCTGCTGCGTAGTTCTTTCTCCACCAAGTTCATGGCCAAGGCGCTCAAGGTAACCGACCCCGAACCGTTCGCCGAGCACTCCTCCCTCGTGACGGACGAACAGCCGGAGGACGTGCCCGCCTAGCGTGACGGTAGATTCGTGCACTGAATCGACCGAAGGGAACCGTAATGGCCGACAGTGCCCAACGCGCCGAACTGGCCGAGCTGGTTCGAGAACTCGCCGTCGTACACGGCAAGGTGACTTTGTCCTCGGGCAAGGAAGCTGACTACTACGTCGATCTGCGGCGCGCGACGCTCCATCATCGCGCCGGAGCATTGATCGGGACGCTGATGCGCGAGCTGGTCTCGGACTGGGATTTCGTTTCGGTCGGTGGCCTCACGATGGGCGCCGATCCGGTCGCGATGGCCATCATGCATGCGCCGGGGCGACCGATCGACGCATTCGTCGTCCGCAAGGCCGCGAAAGCTCATGGGATGCAGCGTCAGATCGAAGGTCCCGACATCGTCGGGAAGCGGGTTCTGGTCGTCGAGGACACGACTACCACTGGAAATTCACCGCTGACCGCGGTGAAGGCTCTTCGTGACGCCGGGGCAACGGTGGTGGGTGTGGCGACGGTAGTGGACCGTGCAACCGGTGCCGACGATGTCATCGCGGCTGAGGGGCTCGAGTACCGCTCGCTCCTCGGGTTGGCGGATCTGGGTCTGTAGTGGCCTTCGGCCATGTGAGCGCGAATACATGACCCTCTATGTATTCGCGCTCACATGAGCGGAGCGCTTACTTCAACTGCGCCACGACGATGAAATTGTCGTTGGTCGGCTCGCCGTCCCGTACGTCGCAGTTGGCGAGAATGAGCCGGCCGGGAACCTGTTGGCGTAAGTCGTTGTCTCCCAGCAGTGATCCCTTCGGGAGCGGTCCGACGGACTCCACCGCGTATTCGAGCGTGCCTGCTGCCGTCTTCAACACCACGGTGTCGCCCGGCTTCACCACTGCCAGCACCTTGAACGGTGCGTCCCGCTTCGAATAGTTGTGTCCGGCAACGACGACGGTTTGTGCCGTGTCGGTTCCCGGAAGCCCGCTCTCTGCCCACCACGCAGGCAACTCGTCGACTGGATTCAGCACCTGATCGCTGTTTCGGTAGATGCCGTCCGGGCTTACCGGGCTGCTCAGGAACGTGACACCGTCGGCGGATCGGAGTTCGATCCATTCCGGCTGCGCCGGTTCCACCGACGCCTGGGGAGTCACCGAGATTCGGGCGTCCACTGCAGACCTGTCGGCCGCCGGAAGCGGCGCCGATTCCGTACCGGTGCAACCCGATACGAGAACCAGCGCCGCAACCGCGAACGCGAAAACGCTACGACGCATTTGCACCGTTGCGGCGACGGAGGTACACCGTGGTGCCGACGGCGGCGACGCCGACAACGCCGACTCCGATCAAGATCGCGGGCAGGTTGCTCGATCCGCTGTCCGACGCGGGGCTCGCGGACGAATCTCCCAGAGCCAGATCGACGGCAGGCAGTTCGCCGGCAACGACAGTCACTCCGTCTTCGTTCGTGGTGAAGTAGTCCGCCACGGTGAAGGAGCCGTCCTCGTTCGACACGCCGACCAGTGCAACGCCAGTCTTGTCGACGACGACAGTGGTGTCGTCGACCTGGGTGACCGGCACATCTTCCTTGACGGTGTCGCCGAGGTTGATGGTCCAGCTGAACTTCGGTCCGCTGGCGGCGAGTTCAGCAGCCTTTGCCTTCAGATCGGCTTCGGCCTTGGTCGCGACGTCGGCGGCAGTCTTCGCTTCCGCTGCCGTCGTCTGAGCAGCTTTCAGGTCGGCTGCTCTGGTGTCGGCGGCTGCCTGAGCTTCTGTCACGGCAGTCGCTGCCACTGTGACCTTGGCATCGGCGTCGGCCTTTGCGGCGTTCGCCTCGTCGAGCGCCGTTGCGGCGGCTGTGGCCGCAGCTTCGAGCTTCGCGATGTCCGCGTCCGACGGCGCTGCAGCGAGATCGGCGTCGGCCTTCGCGGAAGCTTCTGCGGCGGCAGTGGCTTTCGCGTCGGCCGCGTCCGCGGCCGCGCGGGCCTCGGTGGCTGCCTTCGTGGCGGCGATGGCTTCGTCACTCGACGTTGCGGCGGCGGCTTCGAGGTCCTTTGCCTTCGCTTCGGCGGCCGCAGCGACGTCCAGTGCAGTGCGTGCCTCGATCGCAGCGGACAGCGAGGCTGCAGCCTTTGCCGCCGCCGCACGAACTGCAGCGGTCACTTTCGCGATGTTGAGTGTCTTGAATGCATCCTGAACTGCGACGACGGAATCCTGCAAGGCCTTGGCCGATGCTTCGGAGTCGGCGCTTGCGGTCAGGGCAAGCTCGGCCTTGGCGTCGGCGTCGGCCCTGGCTGCCGTTGCGGCCTCGACCGCTTCCGGGTCACCGGCAGCCTGCGCTGCTGCTTCGAGTTTGTCCGCCTCGTCTGCTGCGGCCTTGGCTGCAGCGTCCGCTTCGGTCTTCGCGGTGGCCTTGGCGGTGGCGTCGGCCTGCAGTGCCGCGGTGTCGGTCTTCGCCTTGTTCACTGCGGCCGTTGCGGCCAGCTTGTCGACGGCTGCTGCGGCTGCAACGACATCCGCTGCCTTGGCTTTGGCGACGGCTTCGGTCGATGCGACCTTGGCCTTCGTCACGGCGTCACTTGCCGCGGTGTCGGCTGCCTTTGCCTTGTCGACCTCGAGCTGCGCCGCTGTCGATGCCGCCACAGCTGCCTTACTGGCCGCTTCGGCATCGGTGAGTGCTTTCTTCTCCGCCTCGGACAGCTGCGGCACGATCTCGACATTGACGGTCGCGGTTCCGTCGTCGTTCATCACCACGCCGGCGGATACCTGGGGGAGCGGTCGGTCGGTCGACGGCGCTGCGGGCGGCGGTACGGCAGCTGCCACTGCATCGCCGGTCAGGGCGGTGGGGACCTGTGCGGGCGGAAGGACCTCGACACTTCCCTCGGCCGAACCTTCGACCGCTGCGGATCCCTCGGTGCCCTCCGCTGGTGCGGGCGCGTCTTCCGGACTCTGTTCAGGTGACGGTTCTTCGACGACGCTTTCCGACGGCGTCGGTGTTTCCTGCGCCAGTGCGGTTCCCGGTGCTGCGACGGCGAAAGACAGTGCAATCGCGGCACCGGCGGCAGCGATTCGAATTTTCCGTGATCGTGCGATCGACTTCTGCGACATGGATCTGTTGGCCCTTCGGTCGGTGGCGGCCGGGGCCGCCGACACCTCCGTCCCGATCCGGAAATGCTGTTAGTGAGGCACACGTACTTGTGCTTCAAGGACCGTAACGGACCAGATGGTCTAACTGTGAGTTTACTGAGCGTTTAGTTATAGGAGTGTTACGTGTGAGGTCTGTGTGACTGAGAGTCACTCGTGGGGCGTCTTCAGCGCTGATTCGCGCAGGTTTCAGCGGGAATTGGTGCGGCAACGTGCGCAGATTGCTGGAATATGTGCGGATTGCACGGCACGTGACCCGACGCCCGAATCTGCTCGAGAACGCACGTAGGCCCTGGTGTTCGACCAGGGCCTACGTGTGATGCGACGGTGCTCAGTCGCCGACGGTGACGGCCTGCGCTTCGTCGACGCTGTGCGGGGCCGGATCGTGGTCGTCGACGTGGGCCAGAACCTTGCGCCCGGTCGAGAGGACGACGATCGCGAGAAGGGTGCAGACTGCACCGACCCAGAACGGTACGTGAGCGTTGCTTTCACCGAGCTTGCCCGCGAGGTACGGCGCTGCCGCGCCGCCGACGAAGCGGACGAAGCTGTACGCCGCGGATGCCGTCGACCGTTCGACCGGCGCCGAGATCATCACGGTCTCGGTGATGAGAGTGTTGTTGACGCCGAGGAACACTCCGGCAATCACGGTGCCGACGACGAGCACTGCCTTGTTCTCGGTGAACATGGCCATCACGCCGAGATCGACGGCGAACAGCAGAAGCGACAGCATCATCATGTTCAGCGTTCCGTAGGCGTGCTGCAGGCGCGGTGCCAGGAACACCGACGAGACAGCCAAGCACAGTCCCCAGCCGAAGAAGATGAATCCGATGCTGTAGGTGCCCATGTCGAGGGGGAACGGTGTGTAGGCGAGCAGAGTGAAGAAGCCGTAGTTGTAGAGCAGTGCCGTGATGCCGACGGTGAGCAGTCCGCGGTGCCGCAGCGCGCGGAAGGGGTCGAGGATCGATGTGGTGTGCGCGGGCTTCGGGGTATCCGGGAGCATGACGATCAGCAGGATGAAGGCCACGGCCATCAACGCGGCCACGCCGAAGAAGGGTCCACGCCAGGAGAATCCGCCGAGTACTCCTCCGACGAGGGGTCCGGTGGCGATGCCGATTCCCAGAGCTGCCTCGTAGAGGATGATGGCGCGCGCTACGCCACCGGACGCTGCACCGACGATGGTCGACAGAGCAGTTGCGATGAACAGCGCATTGCCGAGTCCCCAGCCTGCGCGGAACCCGATGATTTCACCGACCGAGCCGGACATGCCTGCGAGAGCGGCGAATACGACGATGATGGCAAGGCCGAGCAGGAGCGTGCGCTTGGGGCCGAATCGGCTCGACACGACTCCCGTGATGAGCATCGCCACGCCGGTGACGAGCATGTAGCTGGTGAAGAGTAGAGACACCTGTGACGGTGATGCGTCGAGTTGTTCACCGATCGGCTTGAGAATCGGGTCGACCAGTCCGATGCCCATGAAGGCGATGACGCTCGCGAAGGCGACTGCCCACACGGCTTTCGGCTGCTTCATCAGGCTCTCGGTGGGTGCCGCGGCAGTGGTTGTACTCACGAAAGAGGTTCCTCTCATTCCGTGATCGACGACTTGAGCACGCTGCGAAGCTCGCTCAGTCCATCGGTCAGTTTTCGAATTTGTTCGGGGTCCAGTTCGGACAGATAAGGGACGAGTCCGTCGCCGATCTGTTGTCGTCCCGTGGCGAGCCACTCGATTCCGGCGTCGGTCATCGCGACGATGATCGCGCGCGAGTCCGCGGGATCGACCGTGCGCTCGACGAGGCCGGCAGCGGCCAACTTTCCGAGCAACGACGTCGCCGACGGCTGTGAGCACCGGTCGAGGTGAGCGAACTCGCTGATCCTCAGCGGCTGGTATTCCTCGAGAAGCGAGAGCGCTCGCATCCACGCTTTGGGTTTGTCGCCGGTACCGAATTGCGCGGCAAGCCGAACGAAGCGCGAGGAGTTGGTGACCAGCTCGGAAAGTAGGTCACGCAATTGCTGTTCGGATGTGGAGGACAACACTCCATTAATATTACATAAGCTAACTATTTATTCAACCCGACGGCTTTCTGGACGAGTCTTCGACGGTGTCGGCCGGCGTGCACCGACACCGTCGGTCTCAGCTGAGGCTGTTCGAATCCATGAAGTTCTTGATCGCCATGTTCCAATCGGCGTCGCGCTTCGCATCCAGCCTGAACCGCACCGCAGAATACAGTCCGACCAGGATGAGGCCTGCGGCGAACAGCGAGCCTGCTCCGGTGAAGATCCCGGCGGCGACGGCGTCGGCATGGGTGAGTGGCTGTGTCGACCGCGCGCCACTGTTGTCCACCCAGATCGGCACCGTGGTGCCAACCGGTGACCCGGTGGCTGTAGACACCTGATCGTGGTGTTCGACGCCGCGGTACGTCCAGGTCGAGTCGACCGACGTGCTGCTCTGTGACGTGAAGTCCGATTGGACGAGGGGCGATTGGGCGTCGGCGTCGGCAGTGGTGACCGCAGTGACGGCGTGCCGGGAGCCCTGCTGCTCCACCACGCGATCCTGCTGGCTCGACATGGTGGACATTCCACACCACACTGCGAGCGGCAGCATCAGGATCATGAGCGTCACGACGGCACTCTTGACCCTGGATTGGATTCGATCGGCCGGTCGAATCAGTGGATTCTTGCCCACTGCGGGGTCGACTCGGGACGACCAAGCATGGTCTGTGTTTTTGCGGCGCATAGTCGTCCCAACGTGTCGTGACTCGTGTTTACCTTTCAACGATGACAAGGTTCAGGGTTATCCATCAAGTGATAGGGGTCAGCATCACATATTTAGTTAGCTCCGCAAATCATGGATTCGCGTGATGGACAGGTCCGTTTTGTCCCGTTGCCTCTTCATATCCGCTGCTACAGCCACTGTTGTCGGCGCGACATCCGGTATGGAGAGGCTTCACCGCGCTGCAAAGCCCTTGATGGTCCCGGCGCTGTTGATCGGGCTCCCGAAGCCGGTATCGGCGCTCGGCGGCGCGATGGTAGCGGCAACCGTCGGCGACGTCTTGCTCATCGACCCGGACGACGACTCTCGCATCCTGCAGGGTGCGGCATCCTTTGCGGTGATGCAGGCGATCTACGCGGAGTTGCTTCGCAAGCGTGGTGCGCGCCCGACGGTGTCCAACGCCGTTCCCCGGTTGGTCGGCTGGGTTGCCGCCGCGGCCTCCATGGCTCGCCGGTCTCCCGGGGTGGCGCCCGGCCTGTCCGCGTACGGATCGACGCTGGCCGCGATGTCGACGCTCGCCGCCGATCCGGCCTTGGCTCCGGAGGCCCGAACGGTGGCCGGTCTTGTGGTGCCTGGAACGGATCCGCGCTCGCGTCTGGCGGTGGGCGGGATGCTGTTCACGATCTCGGATGCGTTGATCGTGGTCCGGCGGCTGTTTCTGCGTCGGGTGGTGCACCGGCGTATCGCCGAAGGTTCGATCCTCGCGACCTACGCTCTCGCTCAAGCTCTACTGGTCGAGGGATTGAGCGGGGAGTAGCAGTACGCGGTGGTGATCGGTCGGGTCGACCATGATCGGCACCACGTTGCCCGCCGCGAACCGCGAGGCCTCGGACGGGGGTATGGAGTACACGATGCGCCCGGCAAACGACTGTGAGCCCGGGATAGTGAACTGCATCCTGAGCTCGGTGGTCGTCGAATCGATCGGCTGCGCGGATTCGATCATCGCCCATCCTTCGACGCCGTTCTTCGTCAGTCGGCGCTCGGCGGAGGTGCTGCGATTGGCGATCATCATCGCGAGGCCGAGGGCCGAGGCGAATCCGGCGACGAGTGCGACGAGTTGATAGGGGAGGGTTCCCGGTGGGGTGTGCGGGCGAAGCCACCCGGCCCAGACCGCCAACACGATCACATAGCCGCCTGTGACGACGGCCACCGAACGCAGCGTTCTTTCGTGATCCACCCAAAATCTCCTCGATATATGTTCAGGCTAGTCCTGAAATGTATTCGAGGCCCTTACCGATAATCGGCGTAACGCCTAGTCTGTCGAGGTGTCCTCACCAACTGTGTTCATCACCGGCGCTGCCGCCGGGATCGGACGTTCAACTGCCCTCAAGTTCGCTCGCTCGGGTTACCTCGTCGGTGCCTACGACATCGATGAAACCGGTTTGGCTTCACTGAGCAAGGCGATCACGTCCGCCGGTGGACGCGTTGTCACCGGAACTCTCGACGTGACCAAGCCCGAGCAGTGGACGGAGCGGCTCGAAGAGTTCGCGGTCGAGGCGGACGGACGGCTCGACGTACTCGTCAACAATGCAGGCATCCTGGTCGCCGGTCGTTTCGAGGAAATGCCCCTCGAGCTGCACAAGCGACAGATCGACATCAACTTCAACGGTGTCGTCTACGGAACGCACGCGGCGTTCCCGTATCTCAAGGCCACCCGCGGCGCGCAGGTCGTCAACCTCTGCTCGGCGTCGGCCATCTACGGCCAGCCCGAGCTCGTCACCTACGGCGCGACCAAGTTCGCCGTACGCGGCGTCACCGAGGCGCTCGATCTGGAGTGGGCCGAATACGACATCTCGGTCAAGGCAATGTGGCCGCTGTTCGTGCAGACCGCGATGACGAAGGATGTCTCCACCGGTACCACCAACTCGCTGGGTATCAAGCTGACGGCAGACGATGTGTCCGAGGCGATCTTCAACGCCACGCAACCGTCGAAACGATTGGTACACAAGGTACATTTCCCCGTCGGCCTGCAGTCCAAGGCGCTCTCGCTGGGGTCGAGATTCTCTCCCGCGTGGCTCACGCGCGAGGTCAACCGACGTCTCAGCCACACATAGGCACCACCCCTCGCCCACCCGCGGGCACCGCTTCGGATTGGCCGGTAGGGTCGCTCAGCGATACGTGTGAGCGAAAGTGGGTCGGGTTTCTACATGGTGAACGAGCGGGCGAAGAAATATTGGGCGCTGGCTGCAATGGCGGCATTCTCGACCGTCCTGGTGGGGTGCAGTAGCGAATCGGGTGCAGAGGTAGCAGCGCCAAGTTCGTCCTCGGCGTCGCCCTCGACCACCACGGTCGAGGCGACGACCGAGGCGCCGACGCCGGTCACCACCAGCGAAGCGCTTCCGCCTCCACCTCCGCCGTCGGAACCAGCACCGGTGCCGACTCCCCAGACCACCTACGCCGCGTTGGGCGGTGCCTACTACTTCAGTTCGCCCGACGGCCAGTTCCAGTGCGGCATCGTCCCGTTGGCCAGCCGTACCGAGGCGGGCTGCCAGGGAACCACGTCTCCGGTTCCGCCGGCACCCGAGAGTTGCCTGATCAGTTGGGGCAACGGTATTCGAGTCACGAACGAGGGCGCCGCCGAGTTCATGTGCTCCGGGGGTGCCGTCTACACATCCGGTGGTGAGCAGATCGACCCGCCGCTCGCGGTCGGTGCACAGATCGCCGCCGACGGCTACACGTGCACCTCCACTCCCGACGGCATCTCCTGCGCCAACGACGAGACCGGCCATGGCTTTCGTATAGCCAGCGACAGTAATGAAACATATTGAGCGACAACGAAATCACGGACGAGAATGTCGGTCCGACCGAATGGGGTGACAATCCCAACGGCGTCGGGCCGTGGGACGACGAGCACGACACTCCGCGGCCGACCGGTCCGCAGTACGACCAGGAGTTGCTGATCGCCGGTGACCGTCGCAATGTCGTGGACGCCTATCGATACTGGGCCAGGGAAGCAATCGTCGCCGACATCGACACCCGTCGGCATCCATTGCATGTCGCGATCGAGAACTTCGCCAACGACGCCAATATCGGCACGGTCGTCAGGACCGCCAATGCTTTTGCGGCGCAGGCTGTTCACATCGTCGGACGACGTCGTTGGAATCGCCGTGGCGCGATGGTGACCGACCGGTACCAGCACATTCACCACCACGAGACCGTCGCGGACCTCCTCGCCTACGCGGCAAGCGAAGGTCTGACTGTCGTCGCGGTGGACAACACTCCTGGTTCGGTTCCCATCGAGACAGCGGAACTGCCTCGCGAGTGTCTGCTCCTGTTCGGTCAGGAAGGGCCTGGGGTCACCGAGGATGCCCGGGCGGGAGCAGCGATGACAGTGTCCATCGCGCAGTTCGGATCGACTCGAAGCATCAATGCAGGCGTCGCTGCCGGTATTGCCATGCATTCGTGGATCCGACGGCATGCGGACCTCTCGGCAGCCTGGACCTGACGCCTGCGCACGACCGGTCGTCGGGCGAGATGGCAGGATCTGCAGGTATGGCGGAGAAATGGGCGCAGCGCGCCGATGCTGCTGAGGGCGCCGTGCTCGCGCGGCACGTGCGCCGTTTGTGGGCATTGCCCGGAACTTCGCTCGGTGTTGTCGCATGGCCTCCGGTCCGGCGCGAACGGCTGTTCTTCAAGTGGCACTACTGGTGGCAGGCGCATCTGCTGGATTGCGCCGTCGATGCTGCCGGTCGCGAACCGACGGCAAAGCGGCGGCGGCGTCTGACCAAGATCGCTCGCGCGCACAGAATCCGCAACATCACCGGCTGGACCAACAATTACTACGACGACATGGCGTGGCTCGGGCTTGCGCTCGAGCGTGCTCAACGCGTGCACGGTGTGGACAACCGGACCGGCATCGGCAAGATCGAAATGGAGCTGTTCGACGCCTGGGCTCCCGAGGCCGGCGGCGGAATTCCGTGGCGGAAGGGCGACGACTTCTTCAACACTCCCGCGAACGGCCCGGCATCGATTCTGCTCGCGCGTACAGGCAGGCTGTGGCGCGCGCAAGCGATGGCGGACTGGATGGATGCCACGCTCAAAGATCCGCAGACCGGTCTGATCCTCGACGGAGTTCGCACGGGCGGGAGTGGAGCCCGCGGAACGACCCCAGGAGGAGGCGTGCTTGACCGGGCGATTTACAGCTACTGCCAGGGCGTGGTTCTGGGAGTCGAGACCGAACTTGCGGTCCGTCTGGGCGCACCGCGTCACAGCGAGCGCGTTCATGCACTGGTCGCGGCGGTGGAAGACCAGCTGTGTCGAGACTCCGTGATCGTCGGGGGTGGCGGCGGCGACGGCGGGCTGTTCGACGGCATCCTCGCTCGCAATCTGGCCCTCGTCGCGGCGACGCTTCCCGGTGATTCCGACGAGGACGAAGCGGCTCGTTCTCGTGCGGCATCGATCGTCCTCGCGTCGGCGGAGGCTGCGTGGGAGAACCGGTTGGAAGTGGAGGACCACCCGCTGTTCGGCGCTGCGTGGGAAACCGAAGCACGTCTGCCCGGCGCCGGAAGCAGCATTGCGACGTTCAGCGGTGGCACCGTCCGCTCGTCGGCCGTGCCGGAACGCGACTTCGCCGTGCAACTGAGTGGCTGGATGCTGATGGAGGCGGCATATGTCGTTGCCGATGCGGGTTTTCGTTAGCTAGGGTATCGGCATGGGGACTTCGTGGAATCCGGCCGTCTATCAGCGCTATGCCGACGAGAGGTCGCGGCCGTTCTACGAGATGGTCGGGCGAGTGCGCCACGATTCGCCCGCGACGGTGGTGGATCTCGGTTGCGGGACCGGTGTTCAGACGGCGACCCTCGCCGAACGATGGCCCGAGGCGACGATTACCGGAATCGATTCCTCTCCCGACATGGTCGAGGGCCAGCCGGTCGACCTGCCGTCGACGGTGACTGTCGTGCGCGGCGACATCGCAGACTTCGATGCGTCGGGGACGGACGTCGTCGTGTCGAACGCGGCGCTGCAGTGGGTGCCGCAGCACCGGGATCTGATTCCGCGGTGGGCCGAACAGCTGGAGCCCGGCGGCACGCTGGCGTGGCAGGTTCCCGGAAACTTCGACGCTCCGTCCCACGTCCTGATGCGGCAACTCGCGGACTCGCCTGAATGGGCACCGCTGCTGGCCGGGGTCCTGCGCGGCGGCGACAGCGTCGACACCGCCGTCCAGTACGCATCGGCACTACAGGCGACCGGCCTCGACGTCGATGCCTGGGAAACAAGTTACGTCCACGTCCTACAGGGCGAGGACCCGGTTCTGAAATGGGTGACCGGCACCGGTTTGCGCCCGGTACTCGATGTCCTCGACGACGAACGGCGTCCGAAATTCGTCGAACAGTACGCGGCGCTGCTGCGCGAGGCCTACCCGTCGACCGCGTCGGGAACGCTGTTTTCGTTCCGTCGGATCTTCGTCGTCGGCCGGAAGTCCTGAGTCACTCGAGGACTTCTTCGACCTCGATGATCTCTTCGGGCCTGGCCATCTCTTTGCGGTACTGCCAGATTCCGACGCCGGTGCCGACGACGAGCAGCAGAATCATCGAGATGAGGACGGCGGGCATCAGCCACGGCACCCTTTCGATGAAGCTGCCGAAGTAGAAGCCGATCAGCAGCAACACCGGCGCCCAGATGATCGCGCCGAGAGTGCTCGCGATCGTGTAGCGGCGGTGGTTCATCTTCGCCGCGCCCGCAACCATCGGGCACAGGGTCCGTACCCACGGAATCCAGCGTGCGACGAGAACAGCCCAGAAGCCGTGCTTCTCGAGCAGCAGATTGACCTTGTGAAGGTTCTTCGTGTTGAGGTATTTGCCGTTCTTGCGTGCAACCAGAGTGGATCCGGTGCGGTGGCCGACGACGTACCCGACTTGATTGCCTGCGATCGCGGCAACCATCGCCCCGCCGGACAGCGCCCAGATGTGCCCGGTTCCCGACGCGTGCGTGGCCATGACGATGCCCGCGGTGATCAACATGGAGTCGCCCGGTAGGAACAGCCCGATGATGACCGCGCACTCGATGAACACGAAGGCAACGACCACGAGCCACACGGCCAGTGGACCTGCGGTTTCAAGGGGGCCGAACGAGCCCATCGACGAGATCACGGTTGCACGTACACGGTCTAGGAGGCGGGGTCTTGCTGGGCGTCGATGGCATCGTTCGCCTCGGCCAGCGGAGTCTTGCGTGCCTTGATCATGCGCTTGCCTACTTCGATGACGATCGGGAGTACGGAGACGAGCACGATGATGATGAAGATGATGTCGACGTGCTCGCGAATGAAGTCGATCTGCCCGAGCAGGAAGCCGAGCATCGTGACGCCCGCACCCCAGAGGATCCCGCCGACGACGTTGTATGTGAGGAACAGCGAGTACTTCATCTTGGACGCGCCGGCGACGACGGGGGCGAACGTACGCACGATCGGCACGAAACGCGCCAGGATGATGGTGATCGGACCGTGCTTTTCGAAGAACGCGTGGGACTCGTCGATGTACTTCTTCTTGAAGAACTTCGCGTCGTTCGACTTGAACAGGGCCGCGCCACCCTTGGAGCCGATGAAGAAACCGACCTGATCGCCGAGGATTGCCGCGATCGGAATGAGGATCAGCAGCAGCCAGATCGGCGCGAACGGTTCGATGTCCGTGGACTTCGATGCCGCGATCAATCCCGCCGTGAAGAGCAACGAATCACCGGGAAGCAGCGGAAAGAGCAACCCCGATTCGATGAAGACGACCAACAGCAACCCGACCAGCACCCAGGTGCCGAACGAGTTGAGCAAATTCACTGGATCGAGAAACCCGGGCAGCAATGCCAGGTTCGTCGTCACGGATTCCGAGGCGGCAAGAAGACTCACGGCGATCACACTACCGGCCGAACCTGGGAGAACCTGAACAACAGGTGTCCGAACCCTGCGAGAACGATGTCCGATTCGTCACGTTCGGGAGTGTCGGTACTCGCGGTGCACTGATGGGTACCGGCGACACGATCGCCGATGGCTTGCCATACTGCACAGGACAATCAATCTCTTCACTGGAGGAATGACGCCGTGCCGATCGCAACTCCCGAGGTCTACGCCGAGATGCTTGGCCGGGCCAAGGAACACCAATTCGCATTTCCGGCAATCAACTGCGTGGGTTCCGAGTCCGTCAATGCCGCAATCAAGGGCTTCGCCGACGCCGGAAGTGACGGCATCATCCAGTTCTCGACCGGTGGCGCCGAGTTCGCGTCCGGCCTCGGTGTCAAGGACATGGTCACCGGTGCAGTAGCGCTGGCCGAGTTCGCTCACGTCATTGCCGCGAAGTACGACGTGACCATCGCCCTGCACACGGACCACTGCCCCAAGGACAAGCTGGACACCTACGTCCGCCCGCTGCTCGCCATCTCGCAGGAGCGTGTCGACGCTGGTCGTAACCCGCTGTTCCAGTCGCACATGTGGGACGGTTCCGCGGTGCCGATCGACGAGAACCTCGAGATCGCCAAGGATCTGCTCGCCAAGGCTGCTGCTGCGCGCATCATCCTCGAAATCGAGATCGGTGTCGTCGGCGGCGAGGAAGACGGCGTCGAGGCCGAGATCAACGACAAGCTCTACACCTCGAACGAAGACTTCCTCAAGACCGTCGAAGCTCTCGGAGCAGGCGACGCCGGTTCGCGCTACCTCCTCGCCGCCACCTTCGGAAACGTCCACGGCGTCTACAAGCCGGGCAACGTCAAGCTCAAGCCGTCCGTGCTCGCCGATGGCCAGAAAGTCGCGTCGGAGAAGCTGAGTTTGCCCGCAGGCTCGAAGCCGTTCGACTTCGTCTTCCACGGTGGATCCGGATCGGCCAAGAGCGAGATCGAGGAAGCTCTCGAGTACGGCGTCGTCAAGATGAACGTCGACACCGACACCCAGTACGCGTTCAGTCGTCCGCTCGCCGGACACTTCTTCAGCAACTACGACGGTGTGCTGAAGGTCGACGGCGAGGTCGGCAACAAGAAGGTCTACGACCCGCGCAGCTACCTCAAGAAGGCCGAGGCCGGTATGACGGCCCGTGTCATCGAGGCGTGCAACGACCTCAAGTCCGCCGGACGCAGCGTGTCGGCCGGCTAGTCTTTCGTTTCACCCACTCGGCCCCGCAAACGCACGTGCGTTTGCGGGGCCGAGTGCGTTCGAGGTGGTGATTCACGCAAACGCACGTGCGTTTGCGGGGTGGGTGGTGCTAGGCGGGACTGCAGACCTTCCAGACGTCCCCGTCGAGACGCAGGTCGAAGGTCCGCGGAGAGCGCTCGTTCGGGTTGGCCGCGGTATAGGCGATGACCTGAGCGATTGCGGTGTCATCGGTGATCTGCACTGCGTCGACCCCGTCGACCACCGGAATGTTCCCTTGCTCGACGGCCACGCGATGCACGTCGGCGAATTCGGCGTCGGGAATGTCGCGGTAGTACGCCGCGAGGTCGCCACACGACGATGTTCGCAGCGTCGCCAGATCTCCCGACGAGAGTGCCTGCGTGAACGAGGTGATCGTCGTCCTGATCTCGGCTTCCGGCGAGGTGTCCTCGGTGTCGCGCGAGAGGTACAGATACCCGGCCACGCCCGCGGCGACGATCAGCACGAGCGCGGCGGCCAGCGCTCCGAACCAGCGACGTCCGCCGCGGCGGCGCTGCTCGGGTGGTGGTCCGACGCGCTGAGGACTCGCCTGCGGCGCAGTTTTGCGCGGCTGCGGCAGGGCCGTGCGCGCATCGACCGACGCGTCCTCGCCTCGGGCCGGAATTCGTCGGGGTTCGGCGTGCGGCTTCTTGGCTGGTGGACGAATCGCCGCGGGCACGGCCTCGATCGCCACGGTCTCGGCGTCGGATCCAGCCCCTGCGTCGGATTCGGCCGGCGTCGGATCAGCTTCCGGTCGATCAGGAGTGGGTGCGACCTTCGGAATTGCCGTCGTCGGCGCGTCGGGGGTCGGTGGATTCGCCTCAGCGCTCCCGGCCTCGGTGCTCTCGGCTTCGCCGGGTGGGGGCTCGTCGCCGTCCGCCTGATTTTCGACGGCAACCGCCGTCGGCGACTCGGCAACCTCGGCAGCAGGCGTCGTCGATATCGCCTCCGTCGGCTTCTCGGCGTCGGTCGGCTTCTCGGCGGGGTCGGACTTCTTCCCTGCTTCGGTTTCAGCAAGGTCCGGCTTGGCAACGTCCGGCTTCGCAACGTCCGGCTTGGCAACGTCCGGCTTGGCAGCATCCGGCTTCGCAACGTCCGGCTTGGCAGCATCCGGCTTGGCAGCAGGCCCGGCTTCGGCGGGAACTCCGGTCGGCTCGGCAGGCGGGCGCGGCGCCTTCCTCGGCGTCGCCGGGGCTGCAGGCTTGCTGGGAGGTGCGGCAGTCGGATTCGCGCGCGCCGCGCCGGGAACGCTCGGCGGCTTCGGGTGCTTCACCGGTGAAGGCTTCTGCGATGGAATCGCCTCGGTAGCGGGGTCGCCTTCTCCCGATTTCGATTCGTTCTTGTCCTCCGACACCGCTGGCTCCCAACTCACCGAGACTTCTGCGAAGCGTCGAGCTTATCGAGCTATGGGGTGGCCGCAGGCAACTGCATGGAGTGTCGGGGCACAATGGTGGTCATGACTTCATTCGGTGACCTTCTCGGACCGCAGCCGACATTGCTGCCCGGTGACGACGAGGCTGAGTCCGCCCTGCTGAACCACGAGGATCCTGCGAAGGTCGCGGCGGCGAATCCGACCGCGTCCATTGCGTGGGCGTATCTGGCGGAGGCTGCGTTCGACGCCGGCCAGACCATCACGGCGTATGCGTATGCACGGACCGGTTACCACCGCGGGCTCGATCAGCTGCGTCGCAACGGATGGAAGGGATTCGGGCCGGTCCCGTACAGCCATGAGCCCAACCGAGGATTCCTCCGCTGCGTCGCCGTTCTCGCGAAGGCTGCGCGCGATATCGGGGAGAACGACGAGTACGCCCGCTGCCTCGATCTCCTCGAAGACAGTGACCCGAAAGCGGCGGAAGCCCTCGGTCTCGGCTGACCGACTTCGCCCCACGGCTCGTCGGGGTAGGGCGCGAATCAGAGCAGGTCGCGCTCGGCTGCAGCTGTCGTTGCTGCCGATCGTGCAGTGCGCGCTCGCTGCAGGCGTCGCGTGGTTCGTCGCCACCGACATCGTCGGGCACAGTCGTCCGTTCTTCGCCCCGATCGCGGCCGTCGTCTCGCTCGGGGTGTCGCTGGGCGCGCGTATGCGGCGGTCGGCGGAACTCGTGGTCGGCGTGACGGTCGGCATCGGCGTCGGCGATCTGATCATCTCGGCTATCGGTAGCGGTCCGTGGCAGATCGCCCTGGTGGTCGCCCTGGCGATGTCCACTGCCGTGTTCCTCGACGGCGGGCCGATCATCGCGATGCAGGCGGGTTCTTCGGCCGTGTTGGTGGCGACGCTGATTCCGCCCGGCAATTCGGGAGGAATCGACCGCATGGTCGACGCGTTGACCGGTGGTCTCGTCGGAATCGCGATCGTTGCGCTGATCCCGACGCATCCGGTGTGGCGAGCTCGGAAGGACGCGGCGAAGGTTCTCGGGACGGCGTCCGACGTGCTGCAGAAGGTTGCCGACGGTCTTGTCGCGAACGATCCCAAGCCGATCGAGGAGGCGCTTCGCCGAGCCCGCGCGACTCAGTCCGACATCGACACGCTGCGCACGGATCTCAAGGGTGGTCGTGAAATCGCGCGGATATCCCCGCTGTATTGGGGACACCGCAATCGACTTGCCGGACTCGCGAAGACAGCCGATCCGATCGACAACGCAATCCGAAATATCAGAGTGTTGGCCCGGCGATCGCTGACACTCGTGCGCGACGACGAGATTCTGGATCCGAGACTCGTCGACGAAGTCGAGAAGTTGGCGCAGGCGCTCGATGTGCTGCGGCGCATGGTGCTTGCCGATCCGGGGCAACAGCCTGACGCGGCCGAGGCTGCGCGCGTTCTCCGCACGGTGGCCGCGGGCGCGAAGCCCGAGCTGATCGTCGATTCAGGATTGTCGGCGACGGTGGTGCTCGCTCAGCTGAGGTCGATCATCGTCGACCTGTTGCAGGTGGCGGGTCTGAAGCGAATCTCAGCGCTCGCGACCCTCCCGCCCACCGTCGAGAAGCCCGACGTGACGCCCGACCCGCTCTGAGGTTCGAGCCCTTCGGGTGGCGCCGACGCAAGTCGTTGCACATATGCGCATGTACGCATATGGTGAGTCCCTGAATCGACCGAGCAAAGGGGAATCATGGGCGCGGGGCACGGCCACAGTCACCGGATGACCGGCGAACCGGCGGCACCGTCGAGCAAGCGGATCAGGAACATGGTGATCGCTCTCGGCATTCTCGTGGTGTTCCTGATTCTCGAAGCCACGGTTGCGCTGCTGATCAACTCGCTCGGTTTGCTCGCCGACGCCGGGCACATGCTCACCGACGTTCTCGGCATGTCGATGGGCCTCGTGGCGCTGTTGCTGGCCAAGAAAGGCAGTGCCGTCGCCGCTCGAACATTCGGATGGCATCGCGCCGAGGTGCTCACCGCCATTGCCAATGCCGTACTGCTTCTCGGCGTCGCTGCGTTCATCATGTACGAGGCCATCGACCGAATCGGCGATGCACCGGAGATCCCCGGTCTTGCGCTGATTCTGACCGCTGCCGCCGGGCTGATCGCGAATCTCGTGGTCATGTTGCTCATTCGCGGTGATGCGAAGGACAGCATCGCGGTGCGCGGTGCGTACATGGAAGTGCTCGCCGACGCGGTCGGCAGTGTGGGCGTTCTGGTCGCAGGGTTTCTGTTGTTGGTGTTCAACTGGACGTGGGCGGACATCGTCATCGGCGTTCTGATCTCGCTGTGGGTCATCCCGCGGGCGCTCAAGCTCGCCGGTTCGGCGCTACGCATCCTGACTCAGGCGAGCCCGGGCCACGTGGACGTCGAGGCCGTCGAGGCAGATCTCGCGGCATTGCCGGGAGTGGTCGGGGTGCACGATCTTCACGTGTGGACGCTGACCACCGGGATGGACGTTGCCACGGTCCACCTCGAATGCGACGGCTCGAGCTCGGTGTTGCTCGAGCGCGCCAAGGCGGTACTGGGAACGTACGGGCTCGATCACGCCACGGTTCAGGTGGAGCCGAGCGCTCAGGGGGCGACGTGCAAGGACGAGCTCACCTGGTGAAGTTCTGAATGTCGCGCCCAGGCCGCCACAGGTCGATGTGCATGTGGTCACCGACGATCGAGGTCAGGACGACCTCGTCGATGTCGAGATCGAACACGTTGTACGGCGACAGCTCGGGTGGAGCGGCGGCGAAGATCTTCTGAAGTTCATCGGCGTCGGTCAGCTCGACGGCACGGCCCGAGATCTTCGCGTCGCCGCCGTCCATCGAGTGGTGGCCCGGGTTGCTGTGGATTGCGAAACGTGGATCACGTTGCAGGTCAAGCGCTTTCATGGCATCGAGCATCGATCCCAGCCGTAGGATTCCGTTCTCGTGAAACTCCACTTCGGTGCCGCTGACGCGTGGTGAACCATCCTTTCTGATGGTCGCGAGTACGTGATGCTTGTGCGCCGAGAATCGTGCGGCGACACCCGTCGCCATGTCGGGGGCAGCACTCTCGAACTCTCGCCAGGTAGCCATGTACCGATTATGCAAAGTCCCTCCGACACAGCGCCTACTTCTCCTGGCTACTGCAATGCGAAGCCAGCGTAAGCTCGAACGCGTGGCTGCAATGACATTGAAGGGCGGCTTGGCCGACAGAACTGCCTGGACCGCGACGGAGTGCTCGATCGACAAGGCGATGGGCGTCATCGGGACGAGGTCGGCCGTGCTGATCCTTCGTGAGGCGTTCTACGGCACGACCAGATTCGACGATTTCGCTCGTCGGGTGGGTATCACCGAGGCAGTGGCCGCAGCGAGATTGAAGGATTTGACCGCGGCTGGACTGTTCGAGAAATCGCCGTATCGCGAGGCGGGCCAGCGCACCAGGTACGAATATCTCTTGACGGAGATGGGAAACGATCTGCTCCCCGTGGTCCTCGGACTCATGCAGTGGGGCGACAAGCATCTACAGCGCGGCGGCGGCCCGCTCGAGGTCACCACTGACGGCCGACCTGCCCGCGTCGAAATCCGCGGAGAGGACGGGTCGCCGGTGGCGGCCGAGGAACTGGTGGTCAGGCCCAGAACCTCATGAGGTAGTTGCCGTACTGGGCGAAAATCTCGGGCACCCCGGACAGGCCGAAGATCCAGTAGATCGCGCCGAAGAAGGCGCTGTTCACCTGCGGCACGAACAGGAATGCGACGAGAATCAGAATGCCGTAGCCCTTGAAATTCGCAAGGGCGCGGCGGGTGTCGTAGGACAGGTACGGCTCGATCGCGGCGTAACCGTCGAGGCCCGGTACGGGGAGTAAATTCAGGATGGTGGCCATGACCTGCAGAAATGCCAGGAAGCTCAGGCCGTACCAGAATGCGGAGTGGCTGCCGTCCGTGCCGAGAAGTCGGATGACGATCAGCAAGATCACCGCGACGAGTGCATTTGCTGCCGGACCTGCGAGCGAGATGCGGCGCTGCACTTTCGGCTCGAACATGCCCGTGCGCAAATACACGGCACCGCCGGGAAGGCCGATACCGCCGATCGCGATGAAAATTATCGGAAGTATCACCGAGAGAAGAGGGTTCGAGTATTTGAGCGGATTCAGCGTCAGGTAACCGCGCAGTTCCACTTCTCGGTCGCCTGCTCGATAGGCGGTGAACGCATGGCCGAATTCGTGGAGACACACCGTCGCGATCCAGCCGGCCAACACCAGAACGAAAACACCGAGCCGAGCCGGAATCGAGGAGAGCGGATTGGTCCAGGCGATGACGCCGCCTGCCGCTGCGAGTGCGACTACCCCCAGAAAGACAGGGCTCGGTCGGACGGGCGCTCGGCGAAGAGGGATGCTCACCGGACCAACAACCACTCGCGGTCGTGGCGATAGAACGTCGAGCGTTTGACCTCGCGATCGCCCGGCACACCGTCGCGGGTCAGGGTGGCTGCTATCGCGCCGAGTTGCATCGCCCGCCCGGCTACCCACCGCGCCTTGAACAATCGTCGTCGACCCGTCACGCGCGCTTTCAAGCCCGGTAAGTCGGGGGTCGGGACCACCTCGACGCCCGAGACCGCCCCGGAGAACAGTTTGGTGTCGTCGACGTACGCTTCGCCTTCCAATTCCGCGCCGGGGGAGCCGTTCACGAGGGCGCTTCCGACGACTGCCTTGCCTGCGTCATCTCGAATGAGGGGCACCGGGGTCGCGGTTCCCGTCATCGCGATCTTCGCGGCGCGAGAACCCGTACCGAGTCGATAGATGTGCCCCGCTGGGGTCGCAGCTTCGGGAACGAATGCAATCTCGAAGTGCAGACGCTCGGTTCGCATGAGCCGAGTCAGCACCGCGGCGAGGGACGAGTCGTCGCCGAGGACGATGATCCGCGGATTGTTGCTGTTGCCGATGTCGGAAAACAAGGTGTCGCATTCGTCGTTGGTCGGAACCGTCGACGCCGGTGTCAGCGGCACGTCCGTCAACGAGATCGGGATCAGCGGGTTTCCGCACTGCAGGACGAACGGTGTCACTGTGCTCCCATAGTCGGCCGGCGTGCTCTCGCGTCGACTCCACCGTAGCGCCATGACGGGTGACACAGTTGTCTCGGCTAGACTGACCCCCCGGTCTGCCGTGCAAGCCGGCAGCAACCTGAGTTATGTCATTTGCACGAGAAAACACCCTGCACGAAAAGCACCAGGAGAGCACATGCCGGCGATAGTCCTGATCGGCGCCCAGTGGGGCGACGAGGGCAAAGGCAAAGCAACCGATTTGTTCGGAGAGCGACTGCAGTGGGTCGTTCGCTACCAGGGTGGCAACAACGCAGGCCACACCGTGGTGCTTCCCAACGGAGATAAATTTGCGCTCCACCTGATCCCGTCGGGCATCTTGACGCCCGGTGTGAAGAACATCATCGGCAACGGCGTCGTCGTCGATCCGGGTGTGCTGCTCACCGAACTCGCCGGGCTGGAAGAGCGCGACGTCGACACCTCGGGTCTGCTGCTCAGCGCTGATGCGCACCTGATCATGCCGTACCACGTGGCCATCGACAAGGTCACCGAGCGATTCCTCGGTGCGAAGAAGATCGGCACCACCGGCCGCGGCATCGGGCCCTGCTACCAGGACAAGTTCGCTCGCGTCGGCGTCCGGGCAGCCGATGTGCTGGACGAGAAGATCCTGACGCAGAAGGTCGAAGCGGCGCTGGAATTCAAGAACCAGGTGCTCTCGAAGATCTACAACCGTAAGGCTCTCGACTCGCAGCAGGTCGTCGACGAGGTGCTGGGCCAGGCCGAGAAGTTCAAGCACCGGATCGCGGACACGCGTCTCGAGCTGAATCTCGCGCTCGAGCGCGGCGAAACCGTTCTGCTCGAGGGATCGCAGGGCACTTTGCTCGACGTCGACCACGGCACCTACCCGTATGTGACGTCGTCGAATCCGACAGCGGGCGGCGCGGCAGTGGGGTCCGGCATCGGTCCGAACAAGATCACGACCGTCCTCGGCATCCTGAAGGCGTACACGACGCGAGTCGGCTCAGGGCCCTTCCCGACCGAGTTGTTCGACAACTACGGCGAGTACCTCGCGAAGCAGGGCGGCGAGGTCGGTGTCACCACCGGGCGTGCGCGACGCACCGGCTGGTTCGACGCCGTGATCGCCCGCTACGCCACGCGCGTCAACGGCATCACCGACTACTTCCTGACCAAGCTCGACGTGCTCTCGAGCCTCGACACCGTGCCGATCTGCGTGGCATATGAAGTCGACGGCGAACGCCACGACGAGATGCCCATGACGCAGACCGGTTTTCACCACGCGAAGCCGATCTACGAGGAAATGCCCGGTTGGTGGGAAGACATCTCTCACGCCCGCACCTTCGAGGATCTTCCGCAGAACGCGCAGAACTACGTTCTGCGTCTCGAGGAGCTCTCGGGTGCTCACATGTCGTGCATCGGTGTCGGTCCGGGCCGCGACCAGACAATCGTGCGTCGGGACATCCTCGGCTGATTCGAGATTCGAAAAGGCCCCGGGAACCTTCACGGTTCCCGGGGCCTTTCCGTTTTCTCCACCGTTTCAGAGCTCGTAAACGGTCACGAAGAAGTATCGATGCCGCCGAGGGCCGAAAAATACTTCAAGTTCGTCTTTGATCGAATTCTATGTCCGACAGTTCTTTTCGATTCGTTTCACATGGAACTCGGCGCTGATTTTGCAGCCCGTTCAACTGAATCTCTGCTTTACACGCGAACTCGGCGTGTAAAGGGTGAGAGTCTTCAGGGATAGTAAACGGCCGTTAAAAATACTTGAGGACTTTTCCGTTTTCTCGGGTAACAGACCGGACGGTACTTGCGAAACAATGGACGTCGCACCCAGTTGCGCAGGCCATCGACGGCCCCACACGGCCCGAATTCGGGTCCCCTCAACGGCCTGTACGAACGCGGGCCCACCGAAGAAAGAGACCTCTATGAACAAGGCAACCAAAGGCGCCATAGCCGCGGGGGCGGCAGCTGTATTGCTGCTCGGCGGTTTGGGATCCTACGCTCTGTGGAGTGACGAAGAGACCGTCAGCGGCGGCGACATCAACTCGGGCGAATTGAACTTCGATCCGGTCGCGGGTACGGCGAACTGGACGGAAACATCGGTCACTCCCAATGCGAATCTCGGACCCGATCCATCGGGCTTCCTGATCGTGCCGGGTGACGTCCTGGAGTACTCGACCGACTACGTGGTCAACTGGGCGGGACCGAACCTGCGCGCCAGCATCACTGCGGATTTCACCAACGTCGCCGGTGATGCCGCGCTCGCAAACGCTCTGAACACGCAGGTTTCGGTGAACGGCGGAACACTGCTGCCCAACGCCTCTGCAGTTCCGCTGCCGCTCACGACGTCGCCACAGACGATTTCGGTCGAGGTCACCATCACGTTCGATCAGGCGACGGCAGATCTCATCGCTCAGAACGAAACCGTCAATCTGAACGATTTCACCCTCACACTCGATCAGGTTCGTCCCTGATCTGTCCCTGGTGAGCACAAAGTACGGCCGGTATTGGGCACTCGCAGCCGCGTCCGTCGTCGTGGTGATCTTCGGATCAGCACAGACGACGGGCGCGCTGTGGCGTGACGACGCCATCGTGAGCGGTGGGACCATCAACTCCGGCACCCTGGACATCAAGGTAGGTCCTTCCGGCGCCGAAGTGAACGATTACGTTCTCACTGCACTCGGTTCGACGAACCTGGGCCCGGACGGCTTTTCACAGGCGCCACTCAGCATCAAGAACGCTGGGAACATTCCGTTCGACTATCGACTGCAGACCACGACAGTGACGGGCACAGTGCCGCTGACTCTGACTGCGAGCCTGGTGGCGTCGAGCTCCAACTGCCCGGCGACAACGCCGCCGACAGGGGCAACGCAGTTGTTCACCGGCAATGCCGCGGGCGCGCAGGCGCCGACGGCACCCGCAGCACGGCTACTGGCTCCGAATGCCGCCGAAGTGTGGTGTTTTCGCGTAGCAGTCGGTAGCGACCCTCCCAAGAGTCAGTCCTCCACCGTGAAATTCTCGTTCCGAGCGGACCAGACATGAGCACCGAAGACACCGACGTCATCCCTGTTGTTCCGCCCGAGAAGTCGGAGAACGAGCACACGGGCGTGTCGTGGTGGGTGAGTCGCATCGTGTCCTACACACTCCTTGCGGCAATGCTTTTCGTGCTCGCCGTGACCGTTGTGGTTCCGCGAGTCTCGGGGGCGACGCCGTACACGATCCTCACGTCGTCGATGAGGCCGACGTATCCGCCGGGGTCGCTGGTGGTGATCAAGCCCGCAGATCGATCCGAACTTACTGTGGGAACAGCGATCACCTATCAGATCAAGTCTGGGGAACCAGACGTCGTGACGCACCGGATCGTTGCCACTCAGCAGACAGGTGGCGGTGTCACGACCTACATCACCCGCGGTGACAACAACGGTTCCGACGACGAGAACCCCGTGCAGATCGGTCAGATCCGCGGAAAAGTCTGGTATGCGGTCCCGTACATGGGGTACGTCAACAACTGGCTCAACGGTGACCAGCGTCGAATCACGGTAACTGTCATAGTCATCGGACTCGCAGGGTACGCACTGTTCATGTTCGTCGGCGCAGGCGTGGACTACCGAAAGAAACGCCGGGAGGCGTCGTGAATTCGAGCGTCGCCATCCCATGCGCGGTCGTCGTCACTGCCCTCGCGATCGTCGTGTTGCTGGGTACCGGATCGGCACGCCCGGCGCAGACGGTGACTTACAGCTACGACGGCGAGACGTGGAACTCCGCGTTACCTACGCCTCTGTTCGACAAAGACATTCGATGGGTCCCGGGGGATCGCCGCGGGGCGGTGTTTCACGTCTTCAACGACACCGACGACGACGGCCGGATCCAGGTACTCGTGCACAGCGACAATTCTTACTTCGCCGATGCGCTGACCGTGTCGATCGACGGCGCCGCGTCAGCGGAGAAGTGCGGAGTCGTAATGGTCGGACCGCACGAGAAGATAATAGTAGGAGCAACAGTCGACATGGCCTTCGGTGCTGGGAACGAAACTCAGAACGCCTTGTCCGACGTGGACATCGTTGTGCAGTGGGACAATCGGGAGAGCGTCGGGTGCGGGCTCGCATCGGGCGCGAACGATGAGCTGGAAGGAACGAATTCGTGATGG
Organism: Rhodococcus sp. (in: high G+C Gram-positive bacteria); assembly: GCF_023264675.1. Lineage (GTDB taxonomy): Bacteria > Actinomycetota > Actinomycetes > Mycobacteriales > Mycobacteriaceae > Rhodococcoides. Next base: position 90,676 of record NZ_JAHFVG010000016.1, on the reverse strand, counting down.
CGGGCCATGAACAACATGTCGGCGCATCGAGGGTGCTGCGTCGAGTCGGCTCGGCGTTGATCAGCGCTCGTGCCCGCGCCGTCATGTCCATCGGGATCGTCCTCGGGATCGGAGCAGTGGGAACCCTTGCGGCGTGGTCGGATACGTCGACGGCGACCTCGGGAACATTCACCACGGGAACGATCGACATCAAGGTGGGGAACCCTGCCGTCGACGACAACCCCCCTGCCTTCGCCACCGCATTGACCAATACGGCCATTGCGCCGGGAAATACCGTCACCGCGCCGCTACTCGTGAGGAACTCGGGATCGGTCGCGTTCAACTACACCATTTCGGTTGTCGCCAACAGCACGACGGGCTTAGGGGCCTTGTTGAATTCTGCTGTGTATGCGGGCAATTCCTGCACTGCCACCGCGTTGAGCACTGTAACGGGTCTATCTTCTTCGAAGTTCTTTCAGCAGGCCTCGCCGGCGGGCAACCTCACCCGTCCAATCGCAGTGGGCGCAACCGACCAACTCTGCATCAGCGTCATCATGCCGAGCACGGCGACCGCCCCGGCCACGCCGGCAACAGGAACGATCACCTACTCACTCGTCGCGACGTCGACCTAGATGAGCACCCACTCGAGCGATTCGGAATCCACCTCGACACATTCGAGGCGGCGATGGGTACGGGAAGTCGCGCTCACCGTCGGCGCAGTCGCCGGATTGCTCTGCGTTCTGATGGCATTGTCCGCGTTTCTGTTCGGTATCACTCCGCTCGTCTTCAGATCGGGTTCGATGGCACCGGCAATCGAGACCGGAGCGTTGGCGCTGAGCAAGACAACACCGGCCGTCGATGTTCAGGTGGGTGATGTTGTCAACGTGACCAATGCGTCGGGGAATGGAATCACGCACCGTGTCTTCGAGATCGGACCGAGCGCAAGCGGCAGTGTCGAGCTGAACCTGAAGGGTGATGCGAACGCCGATCCCGACGCCGAGCCGTACGTTGTCTCCGAAGTTCGGCGTGTGCTGTTCAGTGTTCCCAAGCTCGGCTATGCCGTGACATGGCTCAGTGGCCCGGTTGCAGTGTTCGTCGGCGGTGTTCTGGTCGGAATTCTTCTCATGATCGCGTGGAAACCGCAGGGGCGGACGGATCCGGAACCGTCGTCCGACGACTCCACCAGCGGTAAGCACGGCAAGATGCCTCTTTCGATCTTCGCAGCCCTGGCAATGATCGGGGCCGTCGGCATCGCGTCGTCGAATCCGCCGGTTGCACTGGCGGCACCGCTGACGAATACCTCGACGGCGACGAGTGGAACTATTTCGACGATCTTGCCGGCGCCGGTCAACTACACCTGCGCGAACCGAGCTCTCTCCACCGCAAGGCTGAGTTGGACGAACAACCCGGCCTACAGCTACGAAATCACTGTCGGAACGTCACCCAATCCGATCGTGCTCGCTCCGGCCGCGGGAGCGACCAGAACTTACAACACGGGCGATGCCGGGGCATTGCTTTCGTTGGGGTCGATGCCTTTCACCCTTCGAGCTAGGTCAGGCACCTTTCTTTCGGCGCCCGCGGGGACGTGGAATGTTTCCTTCACCACGTTCCTGTTCTCGACGTGTACTTCTTTCACGGCTGCTACATCCGGTGCCTCGGCGCGACGCGCTCCAGATGTTCCAACCACCGCCACCGAGGCATCTCCAACGGCGACCCAAACGACGACGGCAAGCGCAGTGCCTACGCCCAGCACAACGGACGCTCCGACTTCCACCACGACGACCACCACAGCTACGACCACCACACCGTCAGCCGATGTGCCCGAACCCTCACCTGCCGCCGTCGAACCACCTCCCGCTCCGGCGACAACCACGACCCCGCCCGCCCCGGCGAACTTGATTTCACCCCAGTCGTCGCCGTCGGGCTCGTCGGTGGCCAAGGTCGTGGAGGTCGAGGGCTCGCCGACGCTGCAGATCACCGACTCCGCCGGCGCCGTTCAGTACAGCGCACCCGCTGTGTCCGACAGTCAGTACGGCTATGGCGTGGCGTGGGCGTCGGGGGACCAGCTCTGGCTCCTCGGAACCGACCAGTTGGTGAGACTCGACAGGACCGGGTCGGGATGGTCGCGCAGTGTCGTCGATCCCTCGGCGACGGACGAGATCCCGGACGAGATCGCCGCCCGGATGAACTGATTCATCGGTATGAATTAAATATTCGGAAATCGACGTGCTTTATCGCTCGCAAAGGCGGAGAATGGGCGCCAGGTAAAGCGACGGAAGGTCGGTCGATGTCCACTTCATACAGCGGTCTCGAAGTCTTTGGTTATCAATTCGATCGCTTTGCTTACGAACATCCGTGGATCGGCGAGCAGGTCGGTGAATTCATGCTCGGTCCCGGCGGCGGCGGAATGCTCGAGTACCGCAAGGCGACCGTCTTCGCCCTCCCGGAAGGCGGCGCGCACGAGGTGCACGGCGAAATCCTTGCCTGGTACCTCACTCACGGTGGCCCGTACGGTGCCCTCGGATACCCGATCAGCAACGAAAAGCCCACTCCAACGGGTCATGGTCGCTACAACATGTTCGAGCGGGGCTCGATCGGATGGCTCCCCGAATCGGGAGCGTTCACGATCGGCGGTACCACCGACGGTGAGTCGATGGCTCCGGGGCCGGATGCCGACATCGTCTCCGTTGTCGCTGCACCCACCGAAAACTTGCCGGTTTCTGCATAAGAAACTCGGAGTTGTTTTCAATGGCGATATCCCGACCATTCGATTGTATTTTAATAGCGGCTAATTGCACTGAGTGTCGATAATGGCGAATTCAATTGAATTGTCTTGATGTCCTGAAAGGCAACAGTCGTCATCTGACCGAATTGGTCAGAACAGTGTCGGTTCCCCGAAGCCTGCGACGCCCTCGACAGCGAGAATTTTCTGCTTCGTCGACGCACCTCCCGGCGCTGAGAAGCCGCCCACTTCTCTGCCGGCGCCGAGCACTCGGTGGCACGGAACGATGATCGGTACGGGGTTGCGTCCCAAGGCTCCGCCGACCGCCTGAGCTGCACCTGGCTGGCCGAGTCGAGTCGCGACCGCTCCGTAGGTGAGAGTGGATCCGCGGGGGATCGAGCTGGTGACGTCGTACACCGCTCTGTCGAAGTCCGACACATCCAGGACGACGGGTACCGCGGAGAGATCGACCGCCGAACCGTCGAGCAGCGCTGTGATCGCCTCGACGGCCTCACGAGCCACCCCGTCCGGAACGGCAGTGACGGCATCGAACGACGAGAGATACTTCACCAGGCTTTCGTCCGATTCCGGCAGCCCGACGGCGGTGATGCCTGCACTGGTCCATGCCAGACCGCAGCGACCGAGGGCGGTGTCGAACAGTGCGTACGGCATCGGTCCAGTATGGACCAGGCCGCCGACATCGAACTGGATTTGTTTCTGCATACCAGTGGACGGATACTGGGGCCATGGCCATCCGAGTTCTCAACGCACCGTCGCTCGCACGAGACCTCGGTCGCTGGCGTACCGAGGCGGAGGATCATCCGGGCCGCAAGCGTACGTCGCGTCCTACGTATCGCGCCCTTGCCGACGGTGTCAGATTGCTGATCCACGACGGCCGAATCCCGCTCGGAGTCGGGTTGCCGAGTGAGCGCGATCTGTCGGCGGCGCTCGATCTGAGCCGGACCACCATCACCTCGTCGTACGCCGTTCTTCGTGAAGAGGGCTATCTGATCAGCAAGCAGGGCGCCAGAAGCACTGTGGCGCTACCGGACATCGCGCGTCCCAACGGTTTGCTCGTGCAGACGCGCAACTCGACAGGACCGGTCGTCGACATGAGCCATGCGGCGATGGCTGCACCGACCGAGGCCATGATGTCGGCGTACAACTCTGCGTTGCAAGCACTTCCGGCGTACCTGTCCAATCACGGTATGGAGCCGATCGGGATCGCGGTGCTCCGCGAAGCCATCTCGCGGCGGTTCACCGAACGAGGACTCCCCACGACGCCCGACCAGATCATGGTCACGTCGGGAGCGCAGCAGGCCGTGCGACTTCTCCTCGGGACCCTGACTTCTCCCGGAGACCGAGTGCTCATCGACCATCCGACGTATCCCAATGCGCTCGAGGCCATCAGAAGGGTCGGCGCCCGTCCCGTGCCCGTGCCGATATCGCCGGACAATCAGCCGTGGGACCTGGATGGCATCCGTAGTGCGGCCCGCCAGACCGCGGCGAAGGTCGCGTACATGATTCCGGATTTCCACAATCCCACCGGACGATGCCTCTCCGCCGACGGTCGTGCCCAACTTGCCAAGATCGCGCGGGATACCTCGATGACGTTGATCGTCGACGAGACCATGGTGGATCTGTGGCTCGACTCCCCGCCGCCGCCGCCCGTAGCCTCGTTCGGCCGAGTATCGGGAACCGACATCGTCACGATCGGATCGGCGTCGAAGTCGTACTGGGGCGGTCTGAGGATCGGATGGATCAGAGCCAATCCGTCGCTCATCAGTCGACTCGCCGGCTCGCGCGCCGCCCACGACCTGGGCACGTCGATCATGGATCAACTTGCCGCAGGCTTTCTACTCGAGGATGCCGACTCGATTCTCGAGACGAGGCGTGAGCAGTTGCGCGAGCGACGCGAAGTGCTGGAAACTGCGCTGGCGGAGCATCTTCCGGATTGGAAGTACCGACGCTCGACGGGCGGGATGTCGTTGTGGCTGCAAATTCCGGCGCCGGTGTCGAGTGCGCTCGCGGCGACGGTGCCTGCCTTCGGCGCGGTCCTGGCGGCGGGGCCGCGGTTCGGCGTCGAGGGCGCGTTCGAACGATTCCTTCGTATGCCGTACACCCGTGAGCCTGCGGAGTTGACCACCGCTGTCGCCGCGACGGCGGCGGCCTACCAGGCGTTGGCCCCGATCGCCGATTCCCAGCAGCCGGCCGTCGTTTTCTGAAATCCCCCCACCCGGTGTGCGCGTGGTCGGTCCCTGGACCGACTACGCACGCACGGGCGCCGCAGGCGCACTACCGCCAGACGGAATCCGCATCTGTCGCAACCGAAGGCGGCGCGGTGGGCAGCCCGTTGGGTGTGCGGGAGAATCTTGGCGCAGGCCGGTGCTGCGTCACTCCGTCGACCTCGATGAGTGTTCCGCGTTCCTTCAGATGTTCCTGCTCGGGCGCCTCGGCGAAAGTCAGGATCGGCGAGACACACGCATCGGTGCCGTCAAAGATGCCGGCCCACTCGTCGCGGGTCTTGGATTTGAATGTGGTGGTGAAGATTTCGCGCATCTCCGGCCATCGGGCACGGTCACCCTGGCCGGGTACGGTCGCTGGATCGAGTTCGAGCAGCCGGAGTAGTTCGGCGAAGAACTGCGGCTCGAGAGCACCGACAGCCATGTACTTGCCGTCGCCGGTCTCGTAGGTGTCGTAGTAGGGCCAGCCGGTGTCGAGCATGTTGACGCCCCGCTCGTCGGACCAACCGCCTGCCCCGCGCATGCCCCAGATCATGTGGGAGAGAGCCGCGGTGCCGTCGACCATCGCGGCGTCGACCACCTGGCCCTGCCCCGAGGTCTGACGCTCGAAGAGGGCGGCCAGAATGCCGAAGATGAGGAACATCGAGCCGCCGCCGAAGTCGCCGACCATGTTCAGCGGTGGTACCGGCCGTTCGCCCTGCCTGCCGATGGCATGGAGGACGCCCGTGACCGAGATGTAGTTGATGTCGTGGCCCGCTGCCGATGACCACGGCCCTTCCTGACCCCAGCCGGTCATGCGGCCGTAGACAAGGCGCGGGTTGCGTGCGAGAGCGACGTCGGGGCCGAGACCCAAACGTTCGGTGACTCCGGGGCGGAAGCCCTCGATGAGAACGTCGGCTCGTTCGATCAGGGTCAGTACCTTCTCGATGTCCGCGGGATCCTTGAGGTTCGCTTCGACCAGTGTTCGGCTGCGGAGTTGCTGGTCGTGTTCGGCGATCTGCCCAGCCCGCTGAATACGGACGACGTCTGCGCCCAGATCGGCCAGCAAGAGCGCTGCGTGCGGGCCGGGGCCGATGCCCGCCAACTCGACGACACGGAGTCCTGTGAGCGGTCCACCACTGTTCGACACGTAATACCTCGTTCCGGTGATGCCGACGACGCGTTTCGGGCCGACAATGTGAATCGAGGTTAACTTAAGGGTGGACGTCAAAGTAGTGGGGGGCGCGATAATGTGAGTGCGTGAGCGCAGCGACGGAATCTGGACGAATCGGTACACCACTGACACCAGGAGCGACGCGGGTGATGCTGCTCGGCGCCGGTGAGCTCGGCAAAGAAGTGATCATCGCCTTCCAGCGTCTCGGCGTCGAAGTGATCGCGGTGGACCGATACGACAACGCACCGGGTCATCAGGTCGCCCACCACACGTTCACCATCGACATGACCGATCCCGAGCAGTTGCTCGCCCTGATCGATACGCAACAACCCGACTTCGTGGTCCCTGAGATCGAAGCCATCGCGACCGATGCATTGGCAGAGGTCGAGGCGCGGGGGCGCACTGTCGTGATCCCGACGGCTCGCGCCACTCAGTTGACGATGAACCGCGAGGGGATTCGTCGGCTCGCGGCCGAAGAACTCGGCCTGCCCACCTCTCCGTACGCGTTCGCCGAATCGTTGGACGAGGTCGAAGCCGCGTTGGCGACAATCGGCTTTCCCGCGGTGATCAAGCCGGTGATGTCGTCCTCGGGCAAGGGTCAGTCGGTGGTACACGGACCGGACGACGTCCAGCAGGCCTGGGAGTACGCCCTGAAGGGCGGCCGCGTGGATCTGGGGCGCGTCATCGTCGAGGGATTCATCGACTTCGATTACGAGATAACACTTCTCACGATCAGGTCGACGGCAGGTACCGACTTCTGTGAGCCGATCGGCCATCTGCAGGAATCAGGCGACTACATCGAATCGTGGCAGCCGCAACCGATGTCAGGCGCCGCGATCGCGGCAGCGAAGGACGTCGCATCGAAGATCACGACTGCTCTGGGTGGGCGCGGCCTCTTCGGTGTCGAATTGTTCGTCAAGGGCGACGACGTCTATTTCTCGGAGGTCAGTCCGCGACCGCACGACACCGGCCTGGTGACGCTTCGGACGCAACGTTTCTCGGAGTTCGAACTGCATGCGCGCGCCATCCTCGGACTTCCCGTGGACACCACGCTCGTCTCGCCGGGGGCGTCCGCGGTGATCTACGGCGGGGTCGATGCCGAGGGAATCGCTTTCGACGGGGTCGCCGACGCTCTGTCGGTGCCGGAGACCGATCTGCGGTTGTTCGGAAAGCCGGAGAGCTTCGTGCGGCGCCGGATGGGCGTCGCGGTGTCCACCGCGGGCGACATCGTGACCGCGCGGGCCAGGGCCACCGAGGCGGCAGGCAAGGTGCACCCGGTCACCTGACCGGGCTGCTCCATTCGATGTGGTGGTCGAACATGAAGGCTGCCTTGGGATCTCCTGAGGACAGCTTCTTCAGATACATCGGCATGAACGCGTCACGTAGGCGTCGTCCGATGGGGCCGGCGGCTTTGCTGTTGCTCGATCGTGCGCCCGCCGCGACGATCTTCTCGACGCGTGTGCGCCGCTTCGATTCGTAAGCGCCGAACGCTGCGTCGACGGTGGAGGCATCGCGCAAACACTGCGCCAGAATCACCGCGTCCTCGATCGCGAGCGATGCACCCTGGCCGGACGAGGGTGATGTCGCATGTGCGGCGTCTCCGATGACGATCATCGCATCGCGATGCCAGCGAGGAACTTTCGGAAGGTCGTAGGTTGCCCAGCCCACCACTTCGTCCGGGGTTGCATCGATGATCGCCGCGGCGGGTGTGGCATCGCCGTCGAACAGTTCGTGAAGCTCGGCGCGCCACTGTGAATCGGAAATCGCACCGAGTTCGCCCGGCTGGGGTTCTCGGCGGCGAGGTGGGTTGGCGAACCACCACGCCGTACCGTCGGGTGCGACGGAGTAGCCGAAGAAGGCCCGCTTACCGAAGGTCATGTGGAAGGTGCCGGAATCGGGTTCGAGGCCCGCCGGGCGCGCATAACCGCCGACGTTGAGTACCGGTACATAGCGCGGTACGGGAGCTGCGGGGTCGATGATCGCGCGGAGAGACGAGTGGATGCCGTCGGCGCCGACGATCACGTCGCCGTCGGCGTGGTTTCCGTCGGCGAATTCGGCACGAACGCGTCCGCCGGTGGTGTCGGCCCCGATCAGGTGTGCGCCGTGTACCACCTCGATTCCGCGACGTGAGGCCTCGGCCCGAAGTGCCGAACAGAGGTCGGCTCGCTTGATCGTCAGTGTGCTCGTACCGTCGTGCAGCTCACCGCCGAGCGGGACCGTTCCGAGGTGCCTGCCGGTGCCGCTGGTGAACGACAGTAGGGGAGTGGAAAAGCCGTGGCCCAGAACCGCGTCGGCGGCACCGATGGATGCCAGCGCATCCATGCCGTTGACGGCGAACGTGAGGAAGGCTCCGATGTCGGCTTCGTCGCGGCGATTCCGCTCGTAGATCGCCACGTCGATCCCGGCTTGCTGCAGCGCCATCGCCGCGACCGTTCCGGCGATTCCACCGCCGACGACTATCGCTGATTCGACACAGGGTGTCATTGTGAGCCTCCGTAAATATATTTCGTTCGGCCGAAAGAAATATAATCGGATCGGTCCGGCACTGTCAACGACTTAGACTCGGTCCCGTGAACGACGAGCAGAATCCCAGCCGAGGCGAACTTCTCGGGCGGGTGTCCATGGCAGGGCGCGAGCTGAGCACGGCAGCCGTCCTGTTCCACACGGTGCTCGCCGCGAAACAAGGCCTCGGTGCCACCGACGAGAAGGCGATGGATCTGGTGCAGAGATTCGGCCCGATGACGGCGGGGGAGTTGGCCGAACGGTCAGGCCTCGCGCCCGCGTCCGTGACCGGTGTGATCGGACGACTGGAGGCCAAGGGTGCGGTTCGCCGGATCCCGCACCCCGACGACGGTCGTAAGGTCCTCGTCGAACTGGACCCTGGGTTCCTGACCGGAAACGTGCATCTGTTCGACGGCTTGCTCCGACATCTCGACACCGTCTACGAGGGCTTCACCGACAACGAATTGGGAGTGGTCGCCCGCTTTCTCACCGAGGCCGCAGCAGGTCAAATGGCCGCAACCCGTGAACTTTCCGAGTGAACGCGTGGGGTGAAGTACTCGTCGGACTGGTGATCCTGATCGGACTCGTCGGAATCGTGGTGCCGATTCTGCCGGGGACCATCGCCATCTTCGCAGCAATCGCGGTGTGGGCCTTCGTGACCGGGGGAAGTGCGGCATGGACGGTCTTCGCGGTCACGGCGGTTCTGCTGGTGGCCAGTGGCGTGGTGAAGTACACCTGGCCGGGCCGCAAGCTCAAGGATGCAGGCATCCCGAGTCGCTCGTTGATCGTCGGCGGTCTCCTCGGCATCGTCGGATTCTTCGTCATCCCGATCGTCGGTCTGTTCGTCGGATTCGTCCTCGGTGTCTACCTGGCCGAACTGCCAAGGCACCGTAGACATTCGGAAGCATGGCGATCGACGGTCCACGCCACCAAGGCAGCGGGGCTGTCGATACTCGTGGAACTGTTCGGTGCGCTCCTTGCCAGCGGAGTGTGGCTCGGAGCCGCAGTCCTTACTTGACCCGGTACCAGGCCCGGGCGTTGCCGTCGAGAACGGCGGGAAGATCGCCGCCCACGGCCTCGGCGACCAGATCGATGTCGGATTCCAGAAACGTCCGCGGTGCCCGGGTGCCTGGGAGATCGGTGCCGAACATCAAGGCCGACGGATTGACCGCGTGGATCTGGCGCATCGTCTCGACGATGTCCATGTCGACACGGCCGAACCCCGAGGCCTTGACCCGAACTCCGCGATCGACGAGATCGAGCAGATACGACAAGCCGTGCGACGACATACCGAGGTGATCGATGCTCACCGCGGGCAGCTTCGACAGGATCGGCTCGAGGGAGAGCAGCATCGATGCCTCGACGTAGAGCTCGGCGTGCCATCCGAAGAGATCGTGAGTCCGACGGGCCTGGGCGGTCAGCGTCTGAACATCGGTCGCGCCGCGTTTGAGATTGAGCCGGATCGCGCGGACGCCCTCGGCATCGAGGGCCGCGAGCTCGTCGTCCGTCGTGTCCGGATCCAACTGTGCGACGCCTACCCAGCTGGAACCGAGTGCTTTCAAAGCCGCAACCAGATACGCCTGATCCGTCGTGTGGAACGACGAGCTGATGACCGCACCGCCGGTGATTCCGAGTCCGTCGGTGTCGCGTTCGTAGTCCTCGATCGTGTACGGCTCAGGGGGGTACCCCTGATTCTCGACCAGCGGAAAGCGCGGGTCGAGGATGTAGCGATGGGCATCGAACACAAGTGACAGCATGCCAGCTCCACCGTTTCCGCTCTCCGAGACCCGGCCCGGTGTTTCAATGCCAGACATGAAACCCGATGTCACAGTTGTCCTCGAGGGATACACGTATTTCGAATGTCCACGCTGGCACGACGGCCGGATCTGGGTGTCCGACTTCTACAGTCACAAGGTTCTGTCTGCCAACGCCGACGGCTCCGACGTGCGCGTGGAAGCCGAGGTGCCGCAGCAGCCGTCGGGACTCGGTTGGTTGCCCGACGGCAGGTTGCTGATCGTGTCCATGCGCGACAAGACCGTCCTGCGGCGCGAGGACGACGGCTCGCTCGTCGTACACGCGGACCTGTCTTCGCAGGTGGACGCCAACCTCAACGACATGCTGGTCGACTCGAAGGGCCGCGCGTACGTCGGCAATTTCGGCTTCGATCTGATGAATCAGGCCACGCCCGAGACTGCCGATCTGATCAGGGTCGACCCGGACGGATCCACGCACGTCGTTGCGAAGGATCTCTACTTCCCCAACGGAATGGTGTTGACGCCGGACGGCGAACTGTTGGTCGACGAGACCGTCGGTAACCGGGTGAGCGTGTTCGCGGTGCACCCCGACGGCTCGCTGGGAGAGCGACGGGACTGGGCCAAGTTCGCCGAAGTACCCGATATGAGCGACATGGCCACGGCGCTCGGGCAGCTCGTGGTTGCTCCCGACGGGTGTTGCATCGACACCGACGGATCACTGTGGGCCGCCGACGCTCTCGGTCAGCGGATCGTGCACATCGTCCCCGGCAAAGGCATGGTCGATCAGCTCGAGTTCGATACCGGTGTCTTCGCGTGCGGGCTCGGCGGCGAGGACGGCCGAACCCTGTTCGTATGCGCGGCGCCGGACTTCGACGAGCATCAGCGCAAGGTCGCGACGGAAGGAAAATTGCTGGCAGTGCGGGTGTAGTGCGGCTTCGCCGCCCGTGTGTGCGTAGTCGGCGCGGGTACCGACCACGCGCACACGGGCAGCGGAGCTGCCTACGCCTTGTCGGGCTCGGACGCCTTCAGCATGTCCTGACGCTCGACGACCTTGACGCGTTCGCGGCCTTCGGGTTCGCCGAGGGAACGCTCGTGGGCGTCGAGGCGGTACCAGCCGTCCCAGGTGGTGAAGGGGACCTGCTTGCCTTCGAGGAAGGTGGTGACGGCATCGAGTGCGGGTTCTTCTGCTCCGGTGAAGGTAGGGGCGTCTTCGAGGAGGTTGGCGACGGTTTCGTTGGCGTCGCCCTTGGTGTGTCCGATGAGGCCGACGGGTCCGCGTTTGATCCAGCCGGTGACGTAGGTGGCGGGCACTGTCACGGTAGAGCTAGCAGATTCGACGACGCGGCCGGCTTCGTTGGGGATGGTGCCTGCTTGTTCGTCGAAGGGGAGTTGGGCGATGTTCTGGGAGAGGTAGCCGACGGCGCGGTAGACGGCTTGGACGTCCCAGTCGTTGTATGTGCCGGTGCCTTTGACGTTGCCGGTGCCGTCGAGTTCGGTGCGCTCGGTGCGTAGTCCGACGACCTTGCCGTCCTCGCCGAGGATTTCGGTGGGTGATTCGAAGAAGTGCAGGAACAGTTTGTGGGGGCGGTTGCCGACGTCGCGGATGGCCCAGTCCTGGAGGGTGTTGGCGACCATGTCGACCTGCTTGCTGCTGCGGCGAGCCTGTTCGGAGCCTTCGTCGTAGTCGATGTCTTCGGGGGCGACGATGACTTCGATGTTGGGGGAGTGGTCCAGTTCGCGGAGTTCGAGTGGAGTGAACTTGGCTTGGGCGGGTCCGCGTCGTCCGAAGACGTGGACTTCGATGGCCTTGTTGGCTTTGAGGCCGTCGTAGACGTTGGCGGGGATCTCGGTGGGGAGGAGTTCGTCACCGGTTTTGGCGAGGACGCGTGCGACGTCGAGGGCGACGTTGCCGACGCCGAGGACGGCGACTTTTTCGGCGTCGAGGGGCCAGGTGCGGGGGACGTCGGGGTGGCCGTCGTACCAGGAGACGAAGTCGGCGGCGCCGTAGGAGCCATCGAGGTCGATGCCGGGGATGTTCAGGGCGCGGTCGGCGTTCGCGCCGGTGGAGAAGATGACGGCGTCGTAGAAGCGGTGGAGGTCATCGAGGGTGATGTCGGTGCCGTAATCGATGTTGCCGAGGAGTCTGACCTGCGGCTTGTCCAACACTTTGTGGAGGGCGGTGATGATGCCCTTGATGCGGGGGTGGTCGGGGGCGACGCCGTAGCGGATGAGTCCGAAGGGTGCGGGCATGCGCTCGAACAGGTCGATACTCACGTCTGTATCGGACTTCATGAGCGCGTCGGCGGCGTAGATACCTGCCGGGCCCGCGCCGACGATGGCGACGCGGAGTGGACGAGTCTGATCAGTCATGTGCAGCGAACTACCTTCGTCGAGGGCATGTGCGGACACCCCAGCATAAATTAAGTGTTACCTGATCTGTGCTGGTGGTCTTGCCTACACGGTAGTCCCCGGCCCTTTCGGGTATTTCCCTCTTTCAGGTAGGGTTTGCTCCGTGTACACGGCATTCCTGGTTCGACGTCTCAACGTCGACTTCTGTCGTGCCACCACCATGCGCTGTCGGTGACTTTCGCCCCGACCTCTTCACTGCGCTGAACCCCAACATTCGTGCGAAAATTCGCAACGGGTTCACAGCGCCGTCCCCCATCTTTCTTTGCTCAATGCCGGCAACGGCCGAGGAGAACCCATGACGGTCATCGACACAGGCGTATCGCTCACCCTCGACAAGTTCGGACCCAGCTTCGGCGCCGAGGTGATCGGACTCGATGTCGCGACGGCATCCGATGCCGAGGTGCTTGCAATTCGTGACGCGCTCGTCGAAAACAAGGTTCTCGTCCTACGCGGGCAGTCCCTCGACGACGGCGGCCAGATCGAATTCGGTCGACGCCTCGGCGAACTCACTGCCGGGCATCCGGTTCATGACAGTGGCCACGTCGCCGCCGAGGTCTACGCCCTCGACAGCCAGGACAACGGGTTCGCCGATATCTGGCACACCGACGTGACGTTCATGGAGCGTCCGCCGATGGGTTCGATTCTGCGGCCCGTGGTTCTGCCTCCGCACGGTGGTGACACGAACTGGGCCGACAGCCAGCTCGCCTACGAATCCCTCGCAGCGCCGGTGCGTCAGATGATCGATCAGCTCACGGCGGTGCACGACGGCAACCGCGAGTTCGGCTACTACCTGGCTCAGAAGCGCGGCGGCAAGGGCAACCTGTGGGACGGAAAAGAGGTGACCGCGCTGGTACCCGTCGAGCATCCTGTCGTTCGGGTCCACCCGGAAACCGGCCGCAAGGGAATCTTCGTCAACCCGGGATTCACCTCTCACATCGCGGGAGTGTCCGAGGCCGAAAGCCGGGGCATCCTCGACTTCCTCTACGCCCACCTGACCAAGCCGGAGCACGTCGTGCGGCATCGCTGGCGTCTCGGGGACCTGGTGCTGTGGGACAACCGCAGCACCTCGCACTACGCCAATCGTGACTACGGCACCGAGCATCGCGTCATGCACCGCATCACGCTGCGCGGCGATATTCCGGTCGGACCCCAAGAGCACTAGGCGCAGGCGCGCCAGGGAAGATTGCACGCATGGCGTCGTGGCGTGAACGAAGACAGCACTGGGTCGACAGTCGTGAGGAAGCGCAGAACAACGCATCCGATGCGGCCGCCGACGCCGGTGAGCGTCGTCCGGCGACGCCGTGGCCGTTCGTCATCGCCGTCGGCATCGTTGCGGTCATCCTCGCGGCGATCTTTCTCGCTGCGAAGTTCGCGCCGGCAGAGAACAATGTGACGCAGGCGCAGCTACTCACCGACAGCATCACGGAGTTCGTCGACGCTCAGAACAACGGCGACGCGGACGCACTGCGGGCCACGACGTGCAGCGACCAGGTCGCGACCCTCGTCACCGGTAGCGACGAGGACTACTCGTCGGCCCGCGCCGCCGACGTGGCGGAGAACGGCAAGATCGTCGTCGACGGAGCCCCGAGCGGTTACGAGATCAACGGCGACCGCGGTGTGGTCGATGTTCCGACCAAGTTGGACAAGTCCGGCGAGACGTCGTCGAGTCAGTGGAAGTTCGTTCGGGTGGACGACAAGTGGCTGGTGTGCAACGTATGAAAGGGAAGAATCCGTGACTTACGCAGGTGACATAACCCCCGAGGCAGCTTGGGAGCTGCTTCGCGACGATCCGGACGCGGTACTGGTTGACGTGCGTACCCACGCGGAATGGCAGTACGTCGGGGTTCCGGACACATCCTCGATCGATCGCCCCACGCACCTCGTCGAGTGGGTCAGCTACCCGAACGGCGCGAAGAACGAGAACTTCGTCGAACAGTTGAAAGAAGCGGGCGTCGACGGTGAACGCCCCGTGGTGTTCCTGTGCCGGTCCGGTCAGCGTTCGATCGGCGCCGCCGAGGCTGCAACGGCTGCCGGTATCGGCCCGTCGTACAACGTGCTCGACGGCTTCGAAGGTGCAACCGACGCCGACGGTCACCGCGGTGTCGTGGGCTGGCGTGCGGTCGGCTTGCCGTGGAGGCAGGCATGAGCAACATTCCGGGCGGCGGGCAGGAGCGCAGCGACTCGGGGAGTCACATCCCGAAGGGCGGTGGTTTCAAGAAAGATCTGCCTGATGGTGTCGGCCAGGGAACCTTGGGGGTTCGAGGTGGGTTGATGCGCTCCGGGTTCGACGAGAATGCCGAGGCTCTGTATCTCTCCTCGGGCTTCGTCTACGAGAGCGCCGGAGCTGCCGAGCAGGCGTTCACCGGTGAGATCGATCATTTCGTCTACTCCCGTTACGGCAATCCCACGGTCAAGATGTTCGAGGAACGTCTCCGTCTGATCGAGGGTGCCGAGGCGTGCTTCGGCACCTCCAGCGGAATGTCCGCGGTGTTCACCGCGCTCGGGGCTCTGCTGAAGGCGGGTGACCGATTGGTCGCTGCGCGTAGCTTGTTCGGGTCCTGCTTCGTGGTGTGCAACGAGATCCTCCCGCGGTGGGGCGTCGAGACAGTCTTCGTCGACGGCGAGGACAACGATCAGTGGGAAGAGGCACTCTCGGTCCCGACCACCGCAGTGTTCTTCGAGACTCCGTCGAACCCGATGCAGTCGTTGGTGGACGTGCGTCGTGTGTCCGAACTGGCGCATGCTGCGGGCGCAACCGTGGTGTTGGACAACGTCTTTGCGACTCCGCT
Source organism: Rhodococcus sp. (in: high G+C Gram-positive bacteria) (assembly GCF_023264675.1). Lineage (GTDB taxonomy): Bacteria > Actinomycetota > Actinomycetes > Mycobacteriales > Mycobacteriaceae > Rhodococcoides. The sequence continues at coordinate 75,125 of NZ_JAHFVG010000016.1, read as the reverse complement.
GCTGCAGAAGAGCCTCGAGCTCGGCGCCGACGTCGTGGTGTACTCCGGTACCAAGCACATCGACGGTCAGGGCCGGGTTCTCGGCGGTGCGATCCTGGGCAGCCGGGAGTACATCGACGGTCCGGTCCAGACGCTGATGCGTCACACCGGTCCTGCGTTGAGCCCGTTCAATGCGTGGACGTTGCTCAAGGGGCTGGAGACGATGCCCGTGCGCGTTCGGCATTCGACGCAGTCGGCTCTGCAGGTCGCGCAGTTCCTCGAGCAGCACACGGCGGTGTCGTGGGTGAAGTACCCGTACCTGGAATCGCATCCGCAGCACGCGTTGGCGAAGAGCCAGATGAGCGGCGGCGGCACCGTGGTCACGTTCGAGCTGGACGCGCCCGAGGGCGAAGGTAAGAAGCGGGCGTTCGAACTGCTCGACGGTCTGAAGATCATCGACATCTCGAACAATCTGGGCGACGCGAAGTCGCTGATCACTCACCCCGCGACGACCACGCACCGTGCCATGGGCCCGGAAGGTCGTGCGGCCGTTGGTATCTCCGATGGCGTCGTGCGTATCTCCGTAGGGCTCGAGGACACCGAGGATCTGATCGCGGACCTGGAGCAGGCGCTCGGCTGACCTCGGCGGCGACGCTTCCCAAAGAACGACGCCTTTCGATGTCAGCCCAGCCCGAACGCCGAGAGCACCGTTCTAAATTTCGCGGTGGTCTCGGCGAGTTCGGCGTCGGGGTCGGAGGCCGCGACGATGCCTCCGCCCGCCATGGCGACGGCCGACAAGCCGTCGGCTGCGAGTTCGAGGCAGCGGATGGCCACCATCCAGTCCCCGTCTCCGGCCTCGTCCGTCCAGCCGACGGCACCGGCGTAGAAGCCGCGTGGGCCTTCGATTCGGGCGATCGCGTCCATCGCCGCCGCGCGGGGAATGCCCGCCACCGCGGCCGTCGGATGGAGAGCAAGTGCCAGGTCGAGGGCGGTGGTCGACGGATCGCGCAGGGTTCCGCTGATCGGCGTACCGAGATGCCAGAGCTGCGGTGTGCTGCTCAACTGCGGGTGCTGTGGATGGTCGATGCTGGTGCACAGAGGCTCGAGCACACCGCGGATCTCGTCGACGACGAAGCGGTGCTCGGCCTGGTCCTTGGCGCTCGCCCGCAGTGTTTCGGCGATTCGGGAATCCTGCTCGGGGTCGGTGGATCGCGCCGCTGTGCCGGCGAACGGGTGACAGGTGACCGAGGATCCCCGGCGTCGCACCAGCAGTTCGGGGCTCGCACCGATCAGAAACTGTCCGGGTCGCGCGTCGGACAGGTCGGCCAGAAATCCGTTTCCCAGGGGATCTTTGCTCACCAACGCGTCGAGCAACGCGAGAGGCTCGATCGGCGACTCGGCCTGCAGTTCGAGAGCTCGCGCCAACACGACTTTCTGGGCGGATCCGCCGCGGATGTCGCGGACCAAACTCCGAACTCTGTCCACATGGACGTCCAGAGACGGTGTCATCGCGCCGACGGTCACCTTCGGCAACGGTGCCGAGGGGGTACTCGGTCGCCACGGCCCGTCCCGTCGGAGAAGTTCTTCCGGTTCGGTGAGTGCGGCAGGCTCGGCCGTGTCGAACGGAATTGCTCCGACGACGGCGCACTTGGCCTCCGACGCATCGGCAACGGAACCGAATGTGCGCCTGACTCCGTGCGCCTCGATGTTGTAGTCGCTGCGGGAGAGAACGAAGTGCATCAGAACGGCGACTGCGTCCGGCCGACGAGGTCGGCGACCGAGTTGATCACCTTTGTCGGTCGGAACGGGTAGTTCTCGACCGATGCGGTCGTCGAGATGCCGGTCAGAACGAGGATGGTCTGCAGGCCTGCTTCGAGTCCGGACAGTACGTCGGTGTCCATACGGTCACCGATCATCAGGGTGCTCTCGGAGTGTCCACCGATCGCCCGGAGCGCCGACCGCATCATCAGTGCGTTCGGTTTCCCGACGTAGTAGGGCTCCTTTCCGGTCGCCTTGGTGATCAGCGCAGCGACCGAGCCTGTCGCCGGTAGTGAGCCTTCTCGTGAGGGGCCGGTGGCGTCGGGATTGGTGGCGATGAAACGCGCGCCCTTTTCGACGAGTCGGATCGCGGTGGTGATCGCCTCGAACGAGTACGTGCGGGTTTCCCCGAGAACGACGTAGTCGGGGTTGGAGTCGGTGAGTACGTACCCGATGTCGTGGAGCGCCGTCGTCAGACCGGATTCGCCGACGACGTAGGCACTGCCGTTGGGGCGCTGGTTGCCCAGGAAGTTGGCCGTCGCCAACGCGGAGGTCCAGATGGACTTCTCCGGGATGTCGAGGCCGGTGCGTTCGAGGCGTGCACGCAGGTCACGAGGCGTGCGGATGGAATTGTTGGTCAACACGATGAACGGGATCTCGTTGGCCTGCAGTTCGGCGACGAACGTGTCGGCGCCCGGTATGAGGTGATCCTCGTGGACGAGCACGCCGTCCATGTCCATCAGGTAGGTCCACTTCTGGGGTGCATCCGGTGAGCTCACCCCTCCAGTGTCTCACTCGCCCTCCGGTGAACTACCCGGCTTGCCTCAGGGCAGTTCGTCGCAGTGAACGTTCCCGGGCGGTCAGGCCGCCCCAGACTCCGAACGGTTCGTTGGTCGCCAGGGCGAATTGTCGGCACTGCGCCAGCACCGGGCAGGTGTTGCACAGGACTTTTGCGGTGTCCTCGCGCTGCCGCCGCGCAGTGCGGCCCTCCCCGGACGGCGAGAAGAACACGTCGGAGATTGGATCGGAGCCCGCGGAGTGACCAGCGGGACCGTTGCCGCGGCATACCGCGTCGAGCTGCCACTGCCACGCTTCTGTTGGGGGTGCCATGCATCGATGATGCAACCCCAACAGACCAGTGAGAAGGTTTCGAATCATCGAGCGTCTAATGATGAGGTGAACATCAGGATTCCTGCCCTGGCTACGGTGATCGCAGTGTAGGCGTCCCGCGTCCCGCGTCTCACCGGCTCGGGTGACCGTGGCGCTGGCAATGTTTGAAATCAGCGTGATTTCAAGTCGAAACCGCAGTCCTGCAACGTAAATCGATTGCGCTGACTTGACGGTTCGACTGTCGACCGCATACATTCCTCTCACCATCCAGAGCGACCGAGAGACCTTGGCTCTACGACGTCGCAGCAACCCCCTTCCTCGTGGAAGGTACGGGTGCTACCGCCAGGACCGATGGAGGAGCTTTCAATGATCAGTGCTACTTGGCGACGTCTTCACGTCGACCTGTGCCGAGTGGGCACGTGCGTCTGTAGTCGAACCACCACCTGCACCCGAGGCACCGTTCACAACTAGTACTCCGCCTGCTCCTCGGCAGTACTCGTGCATCGTGCGCCCCCGACCTAACCGGCTGACCGCCGGACGCCACACACCTCATCTTCGACAAAAGGCTTCATCATGTACGCACAGCCCCGGTGGTCCCGGTGACTCAACTCGACGCACGTCTGGCATCGACGGAGAAGGACGACGCCGAACAGGTGGACGACGAACAACTCGTCGTCGCCAAGAAATGGCATCCGTGGCGCTGGGTCGTCAGCATCGTCACACTGGTTCTCGCGGCCCAGTTCCTTCACGGATTCGTCACCAACCCCGGCTGGGATTGGGGCACGTTCGCCGACTACTTCACGGCCCCATCGATTCTCGCGGCACTGTGGTTGACCATTCAGCTCACCTTCTGGGGCACGCTGATCGGTTTTGCGATCGGCATCGCACTGGCCATCGCCAGGCTCTCGAACAATCCGGTTCTGCAGATCATTTCGTGGTTCTACATCTGGGCCTTCCGGTCGATTCCGCTGATCGTTCAGCTTCTCTTCTGGTTCAACATCGCGTATCTGTACCAAACGCTCTCTCTCGGAATCCCGTTCGGTCCGTCGTTCTTCGAGTTCAACGTCAACTCCGTCATCAGCGGATCCACGGCCGCGATCATCGGCCTTGCGCTCCACCAGGCTGCATACTCGGCCGAAATCGTGCGCGCGGGAATCATCTCGGTGGATCAAGGTCAGCTCGAAGCTGCTGCTGCACTGGGTATTCCGAAGCGCCGTGAGTTCTTCAAGATCGTGCTGCCGCAGGCCATGCGAGGGATTCTCCCCAATGCCGCCAACGAGGTGATCAGCCTGTTCAAGGGAACCTCGATCGTCTCGGTGATGGCCATCGCCGAGCTGTTCTACCAGGTCCAGGTCGTGTACGGCCGCAACGGTCGGGTTGTACCGCTTCTCTTGGTTGCCACCGTCTGGTACATCGTGCTGACGTCGATCCTCTCGGTGGTTCAATTCTACGTCGAGCGGCACTATTCCAAGGGCGCGGTACGCAACATCCCGTCGACGCCGATTCAGAAACTTCGTAAGAAGCTGGCCGAGATCACGCTCGCGCCGCGAGGAGCAACACGATGACCACTGCGCCGGAAAATTCTGCCTACGCGGTCGAGGTTCGCGGAATCCACAAATCGTTCGGTCCGCTCGAAGTTCTGAAGGGCGTCGACCTCGTCGTTCGACCGGGTGAAGTGACCGTCATCATCGGTCCGTCGGGATCGGGCAAGTCCACACTGCTCCGCACGCTCAATCACTTGGAGAAGGTCGATCAGGGCACTGTCCGGGTCGACGGCGATCTGGTGGGATACCGCCGCAAGGGCAACAAGCTGCACGAGCTGAGCAACAAGGACATCCTTCGTCAGCGGTCCCAGATCGGTTTCGTGTTCCAGAACTTCAACCTGTTCCCGCACTTGACGGCCCTCGAGAACGTCATCGAGGCACCCATCTCGGCACAGAAGCGCAAGCGTTCCGATGTGGAGCCGGAAGCCCTCGCGTTGCTGGAACGAGTCGGATTGAAGGACAAGGCTCAGGATTACCCCCGACGCCTGTCCGGTGGACAGCAGCAGCGCGTTGCCATTGCTCGCGCACTTGCGTTGCGTCCCAAAGTGATTCTGTTCGACGAACCGACTTCGGCGCTCGATCCCGAGCTCGTCGGCGAGGTGCTCGAGGTGATTCGAGGGCTCGCTCGCGACGGTGCGACGTTGGTCATCGTCACCCACGAGGTCGGATTCGCTCGCGAGATCGCCGACACCATCGTGTTCATGGACGACGGTCTCATTATCGAACAGGGCACGCCCTCAGAACTTCTCGACAGCCCCACCGAGGAACGCACCCGCGCATTCCTCGCGCACGTTCTCTGAATCCACCGCTACCCCGAAATCAAGGAACAACCATGCCCAGATCCACCAGACGTCTCGCGGTAATCGCCTCGGCGCTCGTCGCCGTTGCCCTGACTGCAACCGCCTGCAGCGAGCCCGAGACCGAAGACACCGTCACCGCATCCGACGGTGTCACCTACGATCTGTCTCCGGAACAGGCCAGCCGCATCCGCGTCGACAAGGTCGACGACATTGCCGCGAAGGTTCCGCAGGCGATCCGCGACCGCGGAACACTGCTCGGTACCGGAACACCGGGCACCCTCCCACCTCTCGGCTTCTACGCCACCGACGACAAGACCGTCGCGGGCTCCGAGATCGACATCGCGTGGCTGGTCGCGGACACTCTCGGCTTGAACTACGAGCGTCAGAGCGGTGACTGGGCGCAGAACTTCGTGCAGATCGACTCGGGTGGTGCCGACGTCTTCATCTCGAACGTCACGGTCACCGAGGAGCGCAAGGACAAGTACGACTTCGCAACCTACCGACTGGACAACCTCGCGTTCGAGGCCAAGAAGGACAGCGGCTGGACCGTCGGGGGACGAAAGGACGTTGCGGGTAAGAAGATCGGTGTCAGCTCCGGCACCAATCAGGAACAGCTCCTGGTGGACTGGAATGCACAAAACGTCGCCGAGGGTCTCGCGCCGACAGAGATCGCGTACTACCAGAACGCGTCGGACTACTACCTCGCCCTCGGGTCAGGTCGAATCGATGCCTACCTCGGGCCGAACCCGTCGGCTGTATACCACGCTTCCAGCACCGGTGAGAGTGAAGTAATCGGCACCTTCTCCGGCGCCGGGGACGCACTGCAGGGTGAGATCGCCGTGCTCACGAAGAAGGACAACGGGCTCATCGAGCCCATCCAGGAAGCGCTGAACCACGTCATCGAAGACGGAAGCTACGAGAAGGTCCTCGAGAAGTGGGGCCTGCAGTCCGAGGCTGTCACCGAGTCGGTCATCAACCCTCCCGGCCTGCCCCGCAAGGCTCCGTAACTCTCTCTTCCGGTAAGAAAGCAGTCATGAACTCGGTAGTCGCATGAAGTTGGTAGTGGTCGGAGGCGGCGTGATCGGCGCCGCCTCCGCGTGGAATCTCGCGCGGCGTGGACACGACGTCACGCTGGTCGAGCAGTTCGGGCCAGGGCACAAGAACGGGGCATCGCACGGCACGTCCCGTATCTTCCGTCATGCCTATGCCGACGATTACCACGTCGGACTTGCCGCCCGTGCGTACGCACTCTGGCGCGAGCTCGAAAACGATACTGCAACAGAACTTCTCACGCTGACCGGCGCCGTCGATCACGGACTGCCCGACATCGTGAAACCTCGCGTCGAGGCGTTGACGCGGGCAGGTCTCGCGAGCGAGGTTCTCGATCCCGGCACTGCTCGAAACCGCTGGACAGGATTGAAGTTCGACACGACGGTGCTCTACCACCCCGACGCAGGAAGGCTGCATGCCGACCGTAGCGTGGCGGCCTTCATCGCGGCGGCGCAGGCACTCGGCGCCACGATCGAATACGGAAGTCCCGTGAGGGAAATTCGTGGAACCGACGTGTCGACGGACGCGAGAACGTATTCGGCAGACCAGATCGTCGTCGCGGCAGGCGCGTGGACTTCCACGGTGCTCTCGACCGATATCGCTCTACCCGAACTCGTCACCACTCAGGAGCAGCCTGCCCATTTCGCGCCGGCACTCGACGCGAATTGGCCGAGTTTCATTCATCATCCGGGTGCCGAACTGCAGTCCGAGGGAATCTATGGCCTGCAGGGCGAGGAGGGTGTGAAGATCGGAGAGCACGGCACCGGTCCCGTCGTCCATCCGGATGCACGCGACTTCATCCCGTCGCCCGACGGTGTGGAGCGTTTGCGGGCGTACGCGCGCGAATGGATACCCGGAGTCGACGCCGACTCGGCTGACCCGCTGACGTGCCTCTACACCACCACACCGGACTCGAATTTCATCATCGACCGCACCGGAAACCTGACCGTCGCCGGTGGCTTCTCCGGCCACGGCTTCAAATTTGCCCCGGCGGTCGGCGAGTTGGTGGCCGATCTGGTGGACGGTCGTTCCCCGTCCACATCGCTGTTTCGTCTCGGTTCTCGCTGACGAAAAGAATTTCCTAGCGATCGGGAATGGAATAGCATCGGACCCGGTTCGTACAACTGAAAAGCCCGTCCGACAACTTCACACAACCATCCAGAGCGACCGAGAGACCTTGGCTCGACGACGTCGCAGCAACCACCACGCTTCGCGCGTGCGGGTGCTCCCGCCAGGACCGATGGAGGAACTTTTGTGACTACCTCGTTAGAACCGACTGCGCTGCAGTTCGTCGCCGTGCACCAGGACGATCCGCTCGCGGCGCCGCTCATCGAAGAATTGGCTCTCGAGTACGCCACCCGGTACGGCAGGACACCGGGCGAGCAGTACAGCGAACTCCGCGCCTACCCGGCCACTGAGTTCCAGCCTCCGGGCGGCGCGCTGGTGGTAGCGATCCAGGGCGGCGTGCCGGTTGCAGGAGGCGCGTTTCGTCAGTACGACGACACCACTGCCGAGCTCAAGCGCATCTGGACGGCGGCAACGCACCGCAAGCAGGGATACGGCACGCTCGTGGTCGCCGAACTCGAACGCATCGCCGCTGCTCGCGGTTACCGACGGGTCTATCTGACCACCGGATGGCGACAGCCCGAGGCCGTGGCGCTGTATCTGGCCACCGGCTACACACCACTGTTCGACAGGACGTTGCCGTCCGAGGACGTCGGCGTTCACCCGTTCGAAAAACTGCTCGACTGTGAGGGCACAGTATGAAGTTTCTGTTGATGACCCTCATCTCGCATCGCCCTGATCCGATCTCGCAGGAGAAGAAGAGCGCGGCCGATCGGCTTGCCGATGTCATCGATACCGCCGTGCTCGCCGAAGAACTGGGTTTCGACGGGTTCGCCGTGGGGGAGCGGCACGAGGATCCGTTCCTCTCGTCCTCGCCGCCCGTGGTGCTGAGCAACATTGCCGCTCGAACCAGAAACATCGGCTTGTTCACCGCGGTGACGACATTGAGTCTTCTGGACCCGGTCCGGGCCTTCGAGGACTACTCGACGCTGGACAACCTCTCGGGTGGGCGTCTGCAACTGATCATCGGAAAGGGCAACGGTACGGCGCAGGCCGAACTCTTCCACGTGACTCCCGACGATCAGTGGGATCGCAATCGCGAAGGGTACGAGCTATTTCGGGAACTGTGGAGCAACGACGAGGTCACGTGGTCCGGGCGATTCCGTCCATCGCTGACCAAGGCCAAGGCCCTACCGAGGCCTCTTCAGGAACGCGTGCGTATCTGGCACGGAAGCGCCACCAGCCGGGAGTCCGTGGATCTGGCGGCGCGCTACGGTGATCCGATCTTCTCGGCGAACGTGACCAATACGATCGAGCCGTATGCCGAGCTGATCCGGCACTACCGTGAGCGTTGGGAGTTCTACGGCCGCCGACCCGAGGACGCGCTCGTCGGGGCAGGCACCGCCGGGTTTCACATCGCACGCACGTCGCAAGAAGCCGTTGCGGCATATCGGTTCTCGTTCGAGGCTCGCCTGGCTGCGCAGCGTAGCGCAGGCCTACCGGTCGTCTTCGACACCGTCGAGGATCTGGTCGAGCGTAGTTCGGCCCTGATCGGTAGTCCCGAGCAGGTGATCGACAAGGTCGGTCGATACCACGAACAGTTCGGCCACGAGGTGATCCATCTCAGCGCGGACGCCGACGGAGTGACTGCCCTCCAGCAGCGACGAAGCCTCGAACTGTTCCAGTCGGAGGTTGCTCCCGTTCTGAGGGAGCGGATCCCGAGTCGCCCGCTGACAACACACGGCTTACCGAAAGAGGTTCTGGTATGAGCATTTTCGCCCTGGGTATCGAATTGGACGGGGAGGGAAGTCATCCGGCAGCCTGGCGTCGTGCAGGCCATGCACCCAGTGAATCTCTCGGCGGCAGAGTGCTGAAGCGTCGCGTAGCGGCTGCCGAGAACGCGGGTTTCACCTACGTCACCTTCGACGATTCGATCGTTCCACCGAGCGGTGATGTGCGCGGTCGAGTCGACGCCGTCAACCGCGCATCCTTCGTCGCCGCCACCACCTCGACCATCGGTCTCGTTCCCGTCGTCGGCACCACCTACGCCGAGCCGTTCCACACTTCCTCGCAGTTGGCGACTCTGGATTACTCCTCGCGGGGTCGAGCCGGCTGGATTCCGGCGCGCGTATCGGACCCGGCAGCGGCACGTGCCTGGGGGCGACCGGAAATTACCGGGCAGGCCGATCTCGATCGCGAACAACGTGATTCGATCGCCGTTGCTCGCGATCTCTGGGACTCATGGGAGGACGACGCCGTTGTTCGCGAGTACGCGAGCGGACGTTTCCTCGATCGCGACAAATTGCACTACGTCGACTTCGAAGGCGAATCCTTCACCGTCAAGGGCCCGTCCATCGTGCCGAGACCTCCTCAAGGTCAACTCGTCGTGTTCGGCACCGAGGCCGATCGCGAGCAGGTGGACGTCGTGCTCGTCCAGGACGACCATCGGCGCGAAGGTCTCACCTTCCTCGAAATCGACGTAACCCTCGACGCATCCGGGATTGCAGCTTCCGCCCGGCTGGAGGATCTGAACTCGTACTCGGTCGCCGCCGACAGCTCCCGTGTCCGGTACACCGGCACCGCCGCCGGTTTGGTGGATCTGCTCACGGACGTGGCGACCCGCTTCGACGGTGTCCGTCTGTTCCCGACGGTCGTCGACGAGGACCTTCCCGCGCTCGGTCGATACGTTCTGCCGTCGCTGTTCAAGTCCGGTGTCGCGCATCGACCCGTCCCCGGAGCCACCTTGCGTAGCAACCTCGGATTGACCCGTCCCGTAAACCGTTACGAAAGTGTCTGACATGACCGTTCACCGACCGAATGCCCAGGTCCACTTCGGTGTGTTCTTCCAGGGCGTCAATCACACCACCGTCTGGTCCGATCCGCAGAGCGGCTCGCAGATCGACTTCGAGACGTTTCGCCACATGGTGACCACGGCCGAACGCGGTCTGTTCGACGCCTTCTTCCTCGGTGAAGGTCTGCGGTTGCGCGAGCAGCAGGGCAAGATCCTCGACCTCGACATAGCCGGGCGTCCCGACGCCATTGCGCAGTTGTCGGCTCTCGCCGGGATCACCGACCGCATCGGGCTCGTCGCCACCCAGAACACCACCTACAACGAGCCGGGCGATCTTGCCCGGCGGCTCGCCGGACTGGACATCCTCTCCGACGGCAGGGCCGGATGGAACGCCGTCACCACCGACAACGCGTGGACGGGCGAGAACTTTCGACGCGGTGGATTCCTCGACCACGAGCTGCGTTACGAGCGTGCGGGGCAGTTCATCCGCACCGCGCGGGCCATCTGGGATTCGTGGGCGGACGACGCACTCGCACCCGCTCGCGACAGCGAGTTCTGGGCCGAGAAGGATGCGGTTCAGCGTGTTACCCGTGCTACGTCCCAATTCGACGTGGACCTGGACTCGACGCTTCCGCGTAGCCGTCAGGGGCACCCCGTCATCTTCCAGGCCGGTGACTCGCCGACCGGCCGCGACTTCGCCGCTGCCAACGCCGACGTCATCTTCTCGCGGCACGGCACCGACTTCGACGAGGCGTTGACGTTCGCGAACGACATTCGCGGCAGGCTGCGCGCTGCCGGTCGCCCCGAGGACGACATCAAGATCCTGCCGGGAACACAGATCGTGTTGGCGGAGAACGCTGCCGAGGTCGAAGAGAAGGAACGCTGGGTCAGGGAGGGGCAGTTCACCGGTCCGACCGCGCTGTCTCTCGTCGGACTGGTCTGGGGACGCGACTTGTCCGATCTCGATCCCGACGGGCCGTTGCCCGCCGACGATCCGGTGGCTGCCCCGATCTCGGCCACTCGCGGCGCCTTCCGTGACGGCAAGGATCCAGTCGAGATCGCCCACGAATGGCGTGCGCTCGCCGAGGCAAAGAATCTGTCGCTGCGTGAAGTCGCCATCGAGACGACAGCGCGTTCCGGATTCGCCGGCACGCCGGGACAGGTCGCCGACGAGTTGACCCGCTGGGTCCGCGAGGGTGCAACCGACGGATTCAACATCTCGCCGTACATCGTGCCGGGCGGCCTGGACGAGATCGTCGACTGGCTGGTTCCCGAACTCCAGGAACGCGGCGCCTACCGAACCGAATACACCGAGACCACGCTGCGGGGACACCTCGGATTGCGCGAGCCACTGTCTCGCCGAAAGATCGGTGAGACCGATATCAGCGCTGCAGGCTGAGGCTCGGGCCGACGCGGCTCTCGGATCGCGCAGGGACGTATACGTCTGTGCGGCAGCCGGGTTCACCACTCTGTTGGATTCGGCGGTCCTGAGCATCGGTGTCCCGGCGATCCGGTCGTCGCTTGATGCAGGGACGTCGGAAGTTCAGTGGATTCTGGCGAGTTACTCGCTGGCCTTCGGGCTTGCGCTCGTCCCCGCGGGCAGGCTGGGCGATGTGATCGGGCGACGACGCCTGTTCCTCACGGGTCTGAGTCTGTTCTCGGTGATGGGTCTGGTCGGTGCGTTCGCGGGTGAGCCGTGGATGATCGTCGCCGCTCGTCTCGGGCAGGGGATCGGTGCAGGCACGGTCAGCTCGCAAGTGCTGGGCATCATCACCGACAGGTACAGCGGCAGAGAAAGAGCGAAAGCGCTCGGGGTGTACAGCACCGCGGGCGGCCTGGCCGGACTGTGCGGTCCGTTGCTCGGGGGAGTCGTGCTCGGAGTGGCGGCACCCGACCTCGGTTGGCGACTGTTGTTGCTGCTCAATGTCCCGTTCGCTGTCGCGACCCTGATCGCAGCCGTGTTCGTACTGCGTAAGGATCAGGCCCGACGGTCCGGCGCCAGCATCGACATCCTCGGTTTGCTCGCCCTCGGCGTCGCGACCCTGCTTCTGTTGCTGCCGATGGTCAGCTCCTTCGGTGCCGCCTTCTCGGTGGCATCGGTGCTCGGATCGGCAGCAGTGCTGGTCGCATTCTGGTTCTGGGAGAAGCGGTTCGCGGCAGGCGGCGGCACCCCGGTGCTGCTGCCCGCATTGGTTCGCTCCCGCGGTTACACGCTGGGAACCATGGTGGCGACGTTCTGGTTCGGTGCAATTCTCGCACTGCAGGCAGTGCTGAGCCTGTACCTCATCGAAGGCCTTGGATACCCGGCACTGCAGGCTGCGCTGATCATGGTCGGCAGCTCGATACTGATGGCCGTCACCTCGGCGTTCGGTTGGCGCGTCGTTCTCGCACTCGGACGTACCGCCGTGATCGGTGCCGTAGTCCTCGAGCTGTTCGTGGTGGCCGGCTATGTGGGCACGATCAACTTCCTGCCGCGTGAGCACACCGTTCCCGCATTCGTCGTGCTCGCGATACTGTCCGGCATCGCAAGCGGATTCGTCGACGCTCCGAACCGCGGAATGACGCTGGAATACGCCCCCGCCGGCGCGAACGGAGTTGCCGCCGGCTTTCTTCAGCTCTCGCAACGACTGTCGGCGACCATCTCCCTGGCCGCGGTATCAGGCATCTATCTCGGTGTACTCGCCGCCGACGGCGCAAACTTCGGTGGAGCCGTCGCCCTCGGACTCGGCGTGTGTGCCCTGATGCTGCTCTGCTCACTCGCATGCGCCGTCGCCGACGGCAGAAGGAGACGGTCATGAACTCCGGTCACTCCGCAGGCTCCGCTCCTGCCGTGATACCTGGTCGCTCCGCAGGCTCCGCTCCTGCCATGAACTCCGGTCACTCCGCAGGCTCCGCTCCTGCCGTGACGGTGCCGAAAGTCTCGTGGTTCCTCCCCACCGGCGGCGACGACGAACGCCTCGGCGGTGCATCGCACGGCGTCGGGATCGGGGGTACCAGCACCGCGGCCGCCGACACCGGCCACCGCGACGCCTCCCTCGAATACCTCACGGCGATAGCGCAGACCGTCGACAGGCTCGGATTTCATGCCGTCCTGACGCCCACCGGCGGCCACTGCGAGGACGCCTGGCTGGTCACCGCGGCGTTGATCGCCGCCACCGAGAACCTGAAATTTCTCGTCGCCTTCAGGCCGGGCGCAGTCGCACCCGTGCTGTCGGCGCAGATGGTCAGCACCTTTCAGCGGCTTTCCGCCGGCCGCGCGTTGCTCAACGTCGTGGTCGGCGGCGACGACGTCGAACAGCGCAGTTACGGAGACACTCTCGGGAAAGACGACCGCTACCGTCGGGCAGGGGAGTTTCTCGAGATCGCGCGGGCGGTCGGCGACGGGAAGCCGGTGTCGACCGACACCGAGTTCTACACCGTCGACCGTCCGAGTGGGGCCGGGTTCGGTGGGCACTCGCCCGTGCCGCTTCCCGATGTCTATCTCGGTGGATCGTCCAGCGCCGCAATCGAAGTTGCCGCCCAGCACGCCGACGTCTACCTGACATGGGGTGAACCGCCCGCCGAGGTAGCCGACAAGATCGTCACAGTGAAGAAAGCCGCACATGCCAAGGGCAGAACCATCCGCGGCGGAATCAGGTTGCATGTCATCACTCGTGACACAGCGACCGAAGCGTGGGCGGTGGCGAACTCGCTCATCGCCGGGCTCGACGACGAGTTGATCGCCCGCCGTCAGCAGGCACTGCGCAGTCTGGGGTCCGAAGGGCAGCGCCGCATGCTCGACCTGCACGGCGGTGACCGCAACAACCTCGAAGTCTCTCCGAACCTGTGGGCCGGTTTCGGTCTCGTGCGAGGCGGGGCCGGTACGGCGCTGGTGGGAAGCCATGAGGAGGTGGCTGCACGCATCCGTGAATATCAGGATGCCGGCATCGAGGAAATCATCTTCTCCGGCTATCCGCACCTCGAAGAAGCCGAACATTTCGGAAACGGGGTGTTACCTCTGATGGGCGATTCCCCCGCTATCCAGTAGGAAAAGACCCCAATTGGCGATCGAGGCGTACTTGCTCGTACACTCGATTTCAGCAAGACCATCCAGAGCGACCGAGAGACCTGGCTCTACGACGTCGCAGCAACCCCCTTTCTCACGGAAGGTGCGGGTGCTACCGCCGGGACCGATGGAGGAACTATGAGAACAGCAGGCAACCCAGTGCTGGGTGCAGGCTTTGTCACCTCGTGGGGTCGTATCCACGTGGACCTGTGCCGCTTGACCGGCGCAATCTGTCGCGGCTGAGCCGAACACCTCGACCTTCTTCACCACCCCCCTTCAGCTCGTCACCGCTGCCAGAAATTCACCTGCGCTGCGCTGTTCGGGCATTTCTCGAGATCCGGAGTACCTCGGTGTCTTCACGTTCCCTACTTGCCGGAGCCAGCGCTGTCGCTGTCCTGAGCGTCGTTCTGACCGCCTGCGGAGGTGGATCGACGTCGTCCACCGCCGACGCAGGCGATCCGCAGCCCGGCGGGACGCTGCGTTACGGGCTCTCGGGCGCGCCGACGTGCTCCGACCCCGCTCAGTCGAGCACCAACCAGACCATCTACGTGGTCCGTCAGGTCGTCGACTCGCTCACCGATCAGGATCCCGAGACCGGTGAGATCACACCGTGGCTCGCCGACAGTTGGGAAGTATCCCCCGACGCGAAGTCGTTCACCTTCACGTTGAAGGACGGAGTGACGTTCAGCGACGGCACCCCGCTCGATGCCGCCGCGGTCAAGGCCAACTTCGACTCGATCGTGAACGATCTCACCGCGGTGAAGGCGCCGCTCGGCGCCAGCTACCTGTCCGGCTACGCGGGCACGACCGTCGTGGATCCGTTGACGGCGAAGATCGACTTCGACGGCCCCAATGCGCAGTTCCTGCAGGCAACTTCGACGGCTCAGCTGGGAATACAGTCGCCCGCTACCGTTGGACAACCAATCGAGGAACGCTGCCTCGGCGGCAACATCGGCACCGGCCCGTTCACCTACGCCGACTACCAGCAGGACAAGTCGGTAACGCTCGCGAAGCGCTCCGGATACAACTGGGGCTCGGATGCGTTCGGTCACACCGGTGAGGCCTATCTCGACAAGATCGAGTTCACGGTGGTCCCCGAATCGGGCGTACGCACCGGCAGCCTCTCGTCGAATCAGCTCGACGCCGTCAGTGATGCGCTCCCGCAGGACGCCCCGCAGATCGAGGCCACGGGCGGGCAGGTCCTCACGACGTCCAACCCGGGGACGCCGTTCGGTATCCAGCCCAACGTCACCCGTGGTGTCCTGCAGGATCCGGAGGTGCGCAAAGCGCTCGTACCGGCGATCAACCGTCAGGAACTCGTCGACACCGTGCTCGGGCCCGACTTCAAGCCGGCGACGTCGACGCTCGGGAGCCGGACTCCCGGTTACACCGCACTGGCCGATGTCACGTACGACCCGGAGAAGGCCAAGTCGATCCTCGACGCCGCAGGTTGGGTACCGGGAGCCGACGGCATCCGCGAGAAGGACGGCCAGAAGCTGAGCTTCAAGGTGTTGTTCAGCGCGGTCTTCGCCGGCAACCAAGCGATCCTCGAATTGACGCAGCAGCAGCTGAAAGATGTCGGTGTCGATCTCCAACTGGAGCTGGTCTCCACTCCGGAAGCAATTGCGCGCCAAAACGCCAAGGACTTCGAGTCGACGTACTACAACAGCACCCGCGCCGACGGCGACATCCTTCGTACCTCGTTCGCGGTCGACGGACGGAACCTCAACGCGCGTGGTCCGATCCCGGATCTCGACGCATCGCTGACCAAGGAACTCGCGACCACCGATACGACGGCACGTAACGAGGTCATCGGCACAGCGCAGCAGCAGGTCCTCGACAATGGCCTGTGGATTCCCACCATCGAACTGTCACAGGCGATCGGCGCAGGCCCCAACGTCCAGGACCTGAAGTTCGAGGCGTCCGCCCGTCTGCAGTTCTTCGACACCTGGTTGAGCGGACAGTAACCATGACTCGATACCTCGCACAGCGCGTACTCCAAGCCATCGTGGTGCTCTGGGCCGCGTTCACCATCTCCTTCGGTGTGCTGTTCCTGCTCCCATCGGACCCGGTGAGCATCGCGGCCGACGCGGCAGGGTCCGGCACGCCGGTCGACGCCGCGGCGATCGCCGAACTGCAGGCCCGCTACGGGCTCGATCAGCCGGTATGGGTTCAGTACTGGCATTCGCTGAGCGGCGCTGTGCGAGGTGACTTCGGGTACTCCATCTCCACCGGCCAGTCCGTGACCACCGCAATCTTCGACGCGGTGCCCAGCACGCTGGCGTTGGCGGGCACGGCGCTGGTGCTCGCGGTGCTGTTCGGCGGCGCCATTGCATTCCTGGCCACGTACACGAAAATCGGCTGGCTGCGGACGGTGCTGTTCTCCATCCCGCCACTCGGCGTCGCGGTCCCGACGTTCTGGGTCGGTCTGCTACTGCTTCAGGTGTTTTCGTTCCAACTGAGGATATTCCCCGCCTTCGGTGATCAAGGAGCATCCTCGCTGGTACTGCCGGCGATCACGCTGGCTCTACCAACTGGGGCCGTCATCGCGCAGGTGCTGGCTACCTCGATGTCGAGCACCTGGAAGCAACCGTTCGTCGAATCGGCGCGAGCCAAGGGAGTTTCGCGGCTTCGGGTGCAGACACGGCATGTTGTCCGGCTGTCGTCGATCCCCGCGTTCACCATCGCCGGCGTGCTCGTCGGGAACCTGTTGGCGGGGTCGGTCGTCGTGGAGACGGTGTTCTCGCGTGCCGGTGTCGGGCGGCTCACACAGACCTCGGTCATGGCTCAGGACATCCCGGTGGTGCAGGGCATCGTCGTGTTGACCTCGCTGGTGTTCGTGCTCGTGAATCTCGCGGTGGATCTGGTGTACCCGCTGATCGATCCGCGCATCGTCGGCCAGTACTCGACGAAGAAGACTGCACCCGCTGCGGAGAAGACAGCGACCGACGTAGAGAAGGAGAAAGCGCATGTCTGACATCCTGACTCGTGACGTCGGTGACATCACGTCGGACGGGACTCTGGTAGCTGCGGAACCGGCGACCACTGGGCCGAAGCGTCGACTGTCCGGCGGTCGCGTGATCCTGAAGAACATCTGGCTCGCCGTCGCGATCGTCGTTCTACTTCTCGCCGTCGGGTTCGCTCTGTTCCCGTCGGGGTTCGCGAGCGGTGATCCACTCAAAGGCGTACCGGCGGACAAGTTGCAGAGCCCGAGTGCGGCGCACTGGTTCGGTACCGACAACATCGGTCGCGATTTGTACACGCGCGTCGTGCACGGCGCAGGCCTGTCGCTGACGGCCACTCTCCTCGCCGTCGGGATCGCTCTCGTGGTCGGTTCGCTCATCGGCCTACTGTCCGGAGCTGTGGGCGGTGTTCTCGATGCCGCGCTGATGCGCATCGTCGATGTGCTGCTGTCGATCCCGGCACTGCTGCTGTCGCTCGCGCTGGTGACAGCTCTCGGATTCGGTACCGTCAACGTCGCGATTGCTGTCGGTGTCTCCCTGATTGCAAACTTCGCCCGCGTGATGCGCTCGGAGGTGCTGCGCGTGCGCCAGTCGCTGTACGTCGAAGCTGCGTACGCATCGGGAGTGCGCTGGTACGACGTGTTTCGCAAGCACATTCTGCGCAACTCGTATGCGCCCGTAATTGCGCTCGCCGCCGTCGAATTCGGTATGGCTGTGCTCGCAGTGTCCTCGCTCAGCTTCCTCGGGTTCGGTGCGGTTCCGCCGACCCCGGAATGGGGATCGCTGATCTCCGAGGGACGTAACTTCCTGGCCACCGCATGGTGGATGACGACGCTGCCCGGTCTGGTGATCGTCGCCGTCGTGTTGTCGGCTCACCGAGTCGGTCATGCCATCGACGGAGGACGATCATGAGCCCCATCCTCGAAGTCGAGAATCTCCGCGTCGACTACGGCGACGAAGAAGCCGTCCGCGGTGTGAGCCTCACGGTGGACAAGGGCGAGGTCGTTGCCATCGTCGGAGAATCCGGATCGGGAAAATCGACGACGGCGCATGCGATCATCGGCCTTCTCGCCGGCAGCGGCCACGTCACCGCCGGCGAGGTGCGATTCGACGGAAACCGCATCGACGACGCATCGGAGAAGACACTCGATCGGTTGCGCGGCGCCCATATCGGGCTCGTGCCCCAGGACCCGTCCACGTCGCTGAACCCGGTCATCCGCATCGGCGATCAGGTCGCCGAGACCCTGCGGGTGCACGGACTCGCCACCAAGCGATCGGCTCACCTCGACGCCATTCGGATACTCACCGAGGCAGGCATCGACAACCCCGAGGTACGTGCCCGGCAGTACCCCCAGGATCTCTCCGGTGGACAGCGGCAACGTGTACTCATCGGAATCGCGCTGGCATGCAAGCCCGAGTTGGTCATCGCCGACGAGCCGACCAGTGCGCTCGATGTGACCGTGCAGCGACGGATCCTCGACCATCTCGATGCGCGCATCGCCGAAATCGGAACTGCGGTGTTGCTGATCACTCACGATCTCGGCGTCGCCGCCGACCGAGCCGATCGATTGATCGTCATGAGCAAGGGCGAGATCGTCGAAACCGGCCGAACTGCAGAGATACTCGCGAACCCGCAGCACGAGTACACCAAATCGCTTCTGGCCGCGGCACCGAGTCTGGGCACGGAACTGCGGCCGCAGCGACCCTCCACCGAGCCGATCCTGACCGTGAGCGAGGTGTCCAAAACGTTCAAGATCGGACGAGGCGTCACTCTCGATGCTGTGAAATCGGCGTCGGTCACCGTCCAACGCGGACGCACGTTGTCGATTGTCGGCGAATCCGGTTCGGGCAAGTCGACACTCGCACGGATCGCCATCGGACTCGAGACACTCAGCAGCGGTTCGGTCCAATTCGACGGTACCGAGGTGAGTACACTGCGCGGATCGGCGCTTCGTGCGCTGCGTCGACGGGTGCAGATCGTGTACCAGAACCCCTACGCCTCGCTGAACCCAAAACTGAGCGTCGAACAGATCGTGAAAGAACCACTCGACGCGTTCAAGATCGGGTCCAAGGCCGAACGATCAGCTCGCGCAGCGCAATTGCTCGATCAGGTCGCACTGCCCGAATTGTACTTACGACGCAAGCCGTCGGAACTCTCGGGCGGCCAGCGTCAGCGCGTGGCCATCGCCCGCGCCCTCGCGCTGAGGCCCGATCTCGTCGTACTCGACGAGCCGGTCTCGGCTCTCGATGTTTCGGTTCAGTCGCAGATCCTCGACCTGCTGGCCGGTTTGCAGAGCGAACTCGATCTGAGCTATTTGTTCATCTCGCACGACCTCGCGGTGGTCCGCCAGATCAGCGACACCGTCGCGGTCATGCAGGCAGGCGCCATCGTCGAATACGGCGGGGTCGCCGAGATATTCGACAACCCGGTGCAGGAATACACCCGCGAGTTGCTGGCGGCTATTCCCGGCACTTCGGTCGACAAGGAGGCAGTCCGTGCCTGAGAAGACATTCATCGTCGCCGTCGATCTGGAAGGCGCCGGTGTCCATCCGCAGGCCTGGAGGCGTGCGGACTCGCGCGCGGAGGAACTGTTCTCCGCGCAATACTGGGCTGACCTGATCGAGCAGGCCGACGGTGCCGGGCTCGACCTTGCCTTCATCGCCGACTCGTTCGCGTTGCAGTCCGGCGGCCGCGAGCTCGGCAGGCTCGACGCCGCATCGATTGCGGCTCGCGTGGCCGCGCTCACTCGGTCGATCGGTCTCGTGCCGACGGTGACCGTCACGCACACCGAGCCGTTCCACGTGTCGAAGCAGATCGCCAGCATCGACTACGCCTCGCACGGGCGAGCAGGGTGGGAAGTGGCCGTGTCCGAGTCGGCATCGGAAGCGAAGTCGTTCGGGCGTAAGGACGTTCAGCCCGCGACAAGCCTGTGGGCCGAGGCCGACGATGCGATCGAGGTCGTGACGCGATTGTGGGACAGCTGGGAGGACGACGCCGAGATTCGCGACGCGTCGACCGGCCGGTTCATCGATCGAGACAAGCTGCACTACATCGACTTCGAGGGCGAGCACTTCTCGGTGCGAGGACCGTCGATCACTCCGCGGTCACCGCAGGGCCAGTCGGTGATCGTGGTTCGCGCGAGCAGTGACTCGCTGACGGTCGCCGCCACGCGTGCCGACATCGTGCGCATCGCGGCACCGACCGTGGACGAGGCGTCGGCGATCGCAACGAGGGTGCGTCGCGCCGTGGTTGCCGAGGGCCGAGATCCTTCTAGTGTTCACGTCCTGCTCGACTTGGAGGTGCTGGTGTCGGACTCGGCCGAAGCGGATCTTGCGCAGCTGAACGACTGGGGAACCTACACTCCGAACTCGGCTTCGTATGTCGGCGACGGTGCCGGTTTGATTGCACTGCTCGAAGGACTGGCGTCCTCGGGCGTGGTGGACGGCATCACCCTTCGGCCGCTCGCTCTCACCTCGTCGCTTCGAGCGATTGCCCAGGTCGTGCCCCAATTGTCCTGGAACCCGACGCGGCGCACCGGCCTTCTGAGAGATCGACTCGGACTTGCTCGCCCGGTCAACCGTTATGCAGCAAAGGAATCAGTGAAATGAGCAAGAAGCAGATCCATCTGGGCGCTCATTTCCCCGGGGTGAACAACACGACGGTGTGGGCCGACCCGGAGTCGAAGAGCCAGATCGATTTCGACTCGTTCGTTCACCTGGCCGAGACCGCCGAACGTGGACTGTTCGACTTCTTCTTCCTCGCCGAGGGCCTGCGTCTACGCGAGCACCAGGGAAAGATCCACGACCTCGATGTCGTCGGGCGCCCCGACACGCTCATCGTGCTCAATGCCCTCGCGGCGGTGACCACCCACCTGGGTCTCGCCGGAACCATCAACACCACGTTCAACGAGCCGTTCGAACTCGCCCGTCAGTTCGCCTCCCTCGATCACCTCTCGGGCGGCCGTGCGGCCTGGAACATGGTGACGTCCTCGGACGCGTTCACCGGTGAGAACTTCCGTCGCGGTGGATATCTCGATCGAAACGACCGTTACGTGCGTGCCCGTGAAATCATCGATACCGCACGGGAACTGTGGGACAGCTGGTCGCCCGACGCCCTGGTGCTCGACCGGGAGAACGGAGTGTTCGCGCGCCGGGAGTCGATCGCTCAGGTTCGTCACACAGGTCAGCAGTTCGACATCGATGCCGCGTTCACCGTGCCGCGCAGTCCGCAGGGACATCCGGTGTTGCTGCAGGCGGGTGACTCCGACGAAGGCCGCGAATTCGGTGCCGCGAAGGCCGACGCCATCTTCACCGTCCACGGGACTCTCGAAGCGGGACAGGCGTTCTACTCCGATGTGAAAGGGCGCTTGGCCAAGTACGGCCGCGAACACGCGGATCTGAAGGTTCTCCCGGCAGCGGCCTTCGTCCTGGGGGATACCGAGGCCGAGGCGCACGAACGTGCCGACACCATCCGTCACCAGCAGGTCGGTCCGCAGACGGCGATCTCGTTCCTGGAGCAGGTGTGGGGACGAGACTTGTCGAACTATGATCCTGATGGTCCGTTGCCGACGGAAGACCCGGCCGAAGACGTCAACATCACCCGTGGTCGGGTGCGTCATGGTGATCCGGCTGCTGTGGCCCGGGATTGGCGCGAGCGCGCCGAGGCGCGGAATCTGAGCATCCGTGAGTTGATCATCGAGGTCACCACGCGCCAGCAGTTCGTCGGCACGCCGGCGCAGGTGGCCGAGGAGATCGACAGTTACGTACAGAACGACGCGTGTGACGGCTTCATCCTGGTACCGCACATCACCCCTGCCGGCTTGGACGAATTCGTCGACAAGGTCGTTCCCGAGCTTCAGTCGCGTGGAAGCTTCCGCACCGAGTACACCGGAACCACGTTGCGAGATCATCTGAATTCGACTCACCCTTACGACAAGCGAGAAGGAGTGCGAGCATCATGACCAGCACTGTGAATGTCGATACGTTCGAGGCCGCATGGGGCGACTGGCACACCGAGCGTGAGAACTACTACGGCGATCCGCTCGGCTGGGTGTCGCTGACCGGCCTGTACTGGCTGACCGACGAGTTCGAGACCGTCGCCGATCTGCCTGGTCGTTGGCGCGCCGACGCCGACGGTGTCTACATCGAAGGGTTCGGCGAGAACACCACCGTGGAACCGATCGAAGGTGCACCGGGAATCCTCGTCGAGGACGGTGACCGCCGCATCGAGGTGATCCGTCGCACCGGCTCGGTGGCACTGCGTGTCCACGACCCCAAGTCCCCGCATCTGAAGTCCTTCACCGGAATTCCGGCCTACGCGCCGTCCGAGCAGTGGAGCGTCACAGGTACGTTCACATCGTTCGAGGAATCGAAGATCGTCACGACGGGTGCCGTCGTCGAAGGGCTGGAGCACCATCACACCGCCGTCGGTGTCGTCGACTTCGAGCTCGGCGGCGAGGCCCGGCAGTTGGTCGCCTTCGGCGGCAAGTCCGGCGGACTGCAGATTCTGTTCACCGATGCGACCAGCGGAGTCACCACTTATCCCGCCGCTCGGTCGCTGGCCGTCGCCGATCCCGTCGACGGCGGTTCGGTGGTTCTCGACTTCAACCGGGCGTCGAATCTGCCCTGCTCGTTCACCGACTATGCGACGTGCCCCGTCGCTCCTGCCGAGAACAAGCTGCCCGTCGCCGTGGAGGCAGGGGAGAAGAACCCGCGTCCGAACCTGGGCCAGGAGACGTCGAAGTGACACGAGTCCCACTGTCGGTACTCGACCTGTCGCCCATCAGCGAAGGGTCGACGGCGGCGCAGGCTCTGCGGAACACGATCGATCTAGCTCGGCAGACCGAGGAGTGGGGCTACGAGCGCTACTGGGTGGCCGAGCATCATTTCGTCGCAGCAGCCAGTTCGAATCCGGCAGTGTTGGTCGGCCTGATTGCTGCGGCCACCAATCGAATTCGTGTCGGTTCGGCCGCTGTGCAGGTCGGCCACCACACTGCGGCGTCGATCGTGGAGTCGTTCGGCATCGTCGACGCGCTCTACCCAGGTCGCGTCGATCTCGGCATCGGTCGGTCAGGGCAACGAGCAGCAGAAGCGTTGGCGGGCACAGACAAGCCCGAACCCGAGCGTGACGAGAAGGTCGTCGAGGGGATTCTGTTTCCGAAACCGTTCCAGTTCGGCACACGCCTTCTCCTGCAACGTCTGGTGGCGTCGGCCTCGGTGCTTCAACAGCCCGGTGCGAAGGCTCCGGACTTCGAGGATCTGCTCGACGACATCGTGGCCTTCTTGCACGGCCGTTTCACCACCCCGTCGGGAGTTCCCCTGACAGCCACTCCCGGCGCGGGCGCCGAGGTGGAACTGTGGCTGTTCGGCAGCAGTGGTGGCCAGAGCGCCCAGGTAGCGGGCGCGCGCGGTCTTCCCTTCGTCGCGAATTATCACGTGAGTCCGGGAACCACCCTCGACGCCGTCGAGGCGTACCGTGCCGCGTTCGTTCCGTCGTCGATCCTCGACGAGCCCTATGTGGTCGTCTCCGCTGATGCAGTAGTGGCGGAATCGGATTCGGACGCCGAGTATCTCGCATCGTCCTTCGGGCAGTGGGTGTACAGCATCCGTAGCGGCCACGGCGCGATTCCGTATCCGGACCCGAAGACGAATGTGCCGCTGACACCGGAGCAGGCCGAGTTGGTGCACGACCGCGTCGCGACGCAGTTCGTCGGGTCGGCCGCAACGGTCGCCGACAAACTCGACGCCCTTCAGCGCGCGACCGGCGCAGCCGAACTCGTCGTCACCTCCGTTGCCCACGATCACCAGGACCGACTGCGGTCGTACGAGCTGCTCGGTAAGGAATGGGGACTGCCACGGCTGCGGGTCTAGTTGGAGGGATGGGCCAGGGCGGAAGAATTCACACTCGATCGGAGTTCAAGTACATATGACACGCGCAGCGGTAGCAACGAGTTTCGGTGGTCCAGAGGTCGTCAAGATCGTGGAGGAGGCCTTGGCCAAACCTGCGGCAGGCCAGGTGCTGGTCGAGGTCAAGGCCATCGGAGTCAATCCGATCGACTACAAGCTCTACAGCGGAGCATTCGGGACCGACGAATCGACACTGCCGTTGCATCTCGGCAGCGAAGCCAGCGGAGTCGTGCTTGCCGTCGGGAACACTACTTCCGGCGAAGCGGGACCGATCGCGGTCGGTGACGAGGTGATCGTCACGGGTGCAAAGGGCGCCTACGCCGACAAACTCCTCGTTCCCGCCGATGCCGTGCTACCGAAGCCGTCGTCGTTGAGCTGGGAGGAGGCCGCCGGTCTACTCGTCGTCGCCGGCACGTCTCACGATGCACTGGAGGAAGTTCGCGTCGCGGCAGGCGACACACTCCTCGTCCACGGTGCTGCAGGAAGCGTCGGATCGATCGTCGTGCAGCAGGCCAAGGCGCTGGGCGCCCGCGTGATCGGGACGGCGCGTGCGGTCAACCACGATGCGCTGAAGGACTACGGCGCCGAGCCGATCGAATACGGCGAGGGTCTGCTCTATCGCGTGAAGGCACTCGCGCCGGGCGGCATCGATGCGGTGATCGACACCGCCGGAACCGATGAGGCAGTGGATGTTTCGCTGACGCTGGTACCGGACAAGTCTCGTATCGTGACCATCGCGGCGTTCGGCCGGGCGGCGCAGGACGGCTTTCCAGCGGTCGGTGGGAGTAATCCCAACAGCCCGGTTCGACGAAAGAAGGCCCGTCTGGCGCTGGTTCAGTCGGCCGGCGCAGGTGAGTTCTCGGTACCGATCGCGAAGACGTTTCCTCTCGACGACGCCGCTACGGCGCACGCCGAGTTGAAGACCGATCATCCCCGCGGGAAGTTCGTGCTCATCCCCTGACCGGTGCATGGTTCGCATCGATTCGTGCGGCAGAATCCGTGCGGCAGAATCAACGGGAACCGTCACAGAGGAGACAAGCGTGAGCACGAGGATTTGGCTGCTGCTGACGGCCGCCGTCACTTCCGAGGTCACGGCGTCGCTGTCGCTCAAAGCGGCTCTGGGTTCGGCCGGGTGGTACGCGCTCGTCGTCGCCGGCTACGGGGCGTCGTTCGTGTTGCTGTCGTTGATCCTCCGCGCGGGTGCACCCATCGGGGTGACCTACGGAATTTGGGCGGCGGTGGGCATCGCGCTGACGGCAATCCTCGGTACCGCCGTCTTCGACGAGCCGTTGACCGCCACGATGATCGGTGGGATCGTGCTCGTCATCGCGGGCGTCGTCCTGGTCGAGTTCGGAGCGGGTCGCGCACGGAAGGCCGATCTCTGATGTGGTGGTTGCTCGTCGGGGCGATCCTCACCGAGGTTGCGGCGACGCTGTCCCTGCGAGCGTCGGAGGGAGGCCGGAAGAAGCTCTGGTTGATTCCGGTCGTCCTCGGCTACGGCGTTTCGTTCGTCTTCCTGGCTTCGACCTTGTCGGCCGGAATGCCGGTGGGTGTCGCGTACGGCGTGTGGGCAGCGAGTGGTGTCGCGCTGACCGCGATCGCTGGGAAGCTGCTGTTCAAGGAGCCTCTCACCGCCCTGATGACGGCGGGGATCGCGCTGATCATCGGCGGGGTGCTGCTGATCGAGGTCGGCTCAGGGGTGTGATGTTCAGCGGAGAGAACCTGTGGAATCAGCGTGATGTGTCGGACAGTAGTTCGGCGGCAAGCGCATCGTTGTGACGGAAGAAGCCCGCGTTGGTGCGCGGCCGGGGGAACGCGGACGACCAGTTGTGGCCGGCCACCCACGGGCCGACGGCATAGCGTGAGCGGTGGACAGTGCCGTCCGAATGCACAACACGGGACCGTCCGTCCACCGAGATCTTGGCCGAACTTCGTTCGTTCGCACGTATTTCCACCATCTCGCCACGAGCATGCAACGAGCGGAGCACAGCATCACCGCTCGACCGGATCGACGCGACCGGAAGACGAGCGTCGACCAGCGTGCGGGTCGTGATCACCTCGGAATGTGACGCGCTCTGCGCAGTGAACAGGCCAGCGGTGGTGTCGGCGCTGAACGTCGTGTCGGGGCCGAGGAACTGCACGATTCCGTGCGATGCGAGAGCTCGGAGCTGTTCGAGTCGCTGCGGGGGAGGCCCGCTGGCGATGAAACTGAAGAACGAGTGCAGCCATCCTTCGATGTCGGCGGCCACCGACTCCGCGGGAATTCGTCCGCGGCGCAGCAACTCTCCGGTGGTCATGTAGACCGACAGCAGCGCGTTGAACACTGCGGCATCACTGCTATATGCAGGATCGGCGCGGCGCGCGAGATCGGCGTCGACGTAACCGATGACGCGCGTGGTCACGTCGTCGATGCCCTCGTAGGATTCCCCGGCGAGCGGCCTATCGATTCGCTCCAGGTCGATTCGGTCCTCGTCCTTCGGGACGAAGGCTTCGACGAGTTCGATGGATGCGGCGGAACCCCATGTCAGATCCGCGAACTGGGCCTCGAAGTCGGACCAGGAGCCATTGGTGCGATGCGGATGTGAGCGGAAGAGCTCGTAGAAGTGTGCGCCCGCAACCTCTTTCGCGGCCAGTGGCCAGACGTCGCGTCGAAAATCGAGCCATCCGTCGCCCGGGACGGAGTCCGCGGTGAAGTACTTCGGCAGCGGAGGCCTGGCCGCAGCGATGTCGTAGCCGATCTTCGAATGGTACGGAACTCCCCGCCGCGATCCCGCGTAGATGATCGGTTCGCGACCTGACGGGATGTAACCCAGCGTTCCGTCCGGGCTGCGCGAGAAGGTTCCCCCGCGGCTCTCGGCAAGCAGGACCATCCAGTCGATGAATGCAAGACCGAGGCCTGCCACGAGGATCGGTTCGCCTTCGGGGATGACATCCGGATCCAGATCTGCGGTGTAACCGGGCCCGACGTAGGTCAGGTCGTTGGTCTCGGCGAAGGTGCGGAGATAGGTCTCGGCGGCGGACGGAAGGGCGTCGGGGTGACCTTGGGCGAGCAGGACCACATCGACGTCGATGGTCGAACCGTCGTCGAGCGTGAGTGTTTGCACGTCGTCGCCGACGATGTCGACAACGAGGTTTCGATGAAGGTGAACCTCCGCCGTCGCCGTGGCGACTGCGCGGGCGAAGACCCACTCGAGGTACCGGCTCTGCAGCGTGCGGGAGGCGAACGAGTGCGCGGTGAACGACGCAAGTTCCTCGCTGAGTTCGGGATCTTCTCTCAGTGTCTCGATGTTCTCGCCTACCCATTCCGCGAGCGTCGGCCCCGGATCGACCGGACCGTCGACCACTGTGGTGTCGTCAGTGAACATGGTCACGTCCGCAGCGACCGAATTCATCCACAGCAGGGGAGGCTGGCTACCGCGCCAGATCCGGCCCGCGCCTGCAGGAAAGGGATCGAACACGTGGATAGCGACGACGTCGTCGCTGTCGCGCGTGGCGAGATGCGCGAGCAGGCGTTCGAGGACTCCGGTGCCGCGCGGGCCTGCGCCGACGATGGCAATGCGGTGGGGTGAGGTGCGGTGGGGTGAGGTGCGGTGTGGTGACGTGCCGGTCATCTGGTGGTGCCTCTCCATCGAACCTGGCGGAAGCACCCGCACCTACTTGCGTCGGGGGTTGCTGCGGCTTCACGGAGCCAGGACTCTAGGCCGCTCTGGATGGTTGACACGACCATAACCGCGTCGCGCCGGGTTTGCTATTCGGGGTCTTTCCATTCATGCCCAACGCAGAATCACGGTGATTCTATTTCTGTTGTCCGGTTCGCCGTATTCATAAGCTTCTTCGGTCACCGATGTTTCCCCGGTGACGGAAAGGTCGATGCCGTGAAATGCGTGATTACACAGTGACGGAACGTCGTCGCACACTCAAAACGGTCACCGGAGTCAGCGGTGGCACCGACATTTACGACGCGGCTGTCGATCCGTCGCGATCGACCATTGCGTCGTCCATCGAGATCGCCAAGATCGCCGAAGCCAACAAGATCGACGCGTTGTTCGCCGCGGACCTGCTCAGCTTCGGTGCGCAAGGGGCGATCGGCGCCCAGGAGCCGTTGATCTACCTCGCGGCTCTGAGCGCGGTGACCTCGCACGTCGGGTTGATCGCGACGGTGACGACGACGTTCCATCACCCGTACAACCTTGCGCGGCTGTTCGGAACACTCGATCACGTCAGCAACGGGCGTGCAGCGTGGAATGCGGTCACGTCGTCGTTGGGCGAGGAGAACTACGGCGATCAGGATTTGCCGAGCCCCGAGGAACGGTATGCGCGCGCCACCGAGTCGCTCGAGGTGGTCAACGCGCTGTTCGACAGTTGGAAGCCCGGCGCATTGGTACCGGGTGCCGACGGCGCCGTGCTGGATCCCGCGTTGGTGCAACCGATCGACTACCGCGGCAAGTACTTCACGGTCGACGGCCCGTTGAACATTCCGTCACTGCCGCAGGGACGGCCGGTGCAGTTCCAGGCCGGACAGTCTGCCGGGGGAATCGAACTCGGCGCGCGCTTCGCCGAGGTGGCCTTCACATCCTTGGCGACGCTGGAAGATGCCGTCACCTACACCAAGGCCATTCGGTCACGGGCCGCCGAGTTGGGCCGCGGCAACGAGCTTCCGCTGATCTTCAGTTCGTTCCACGCCACATTCGGTGCGACCGAGGCAGAGGTGCGTCAGTTGGTGAATGAGCAGCACGAGTCGACGGATTTCGTTGCCGGCCGGGTTCGGTTGGAGGACATGCTCGGCGGCAGAGTCGATCTCTCGGAGCTGCCGCTGGACAAGCCGATCCCGGAGTCGCTGCTGCCCGATCCGAAGTCGGTGAACCGGCGCCGTGGACGGGTCGAGATCTTCGGCAAGCTCGCCGCGGAGGGAAAGACGCTGCGGGAGCTGATCATCGCATCGAAGGACACCGGTCACTGGGCCGAGGCCGGT
Source organism: Rhodococcus sp. (in: high G+C Gram-positive bacteria) (assembly GCF_023264675.1). GTDB lineage: Bacteria > Actinomycetota > Actinomycetes > Mycobacteriales > Mycobacteriaceae > Rhodococcoides. The sequence goes on along the minus strand of NZ_JAHFVG010000016.1, from coordinate 46,142 downwards.
ACCCCGGAACAGCTTGTCGACGCTATCCAGGAACGCTACGACGCAGGAGTCCTCGACGTGATCTCGCTCGGCGGGCTCGGGCAGCCGCGTACGCGCGATTTTCTGGAGAACGGCCTGCTGCCGGAACTGCGGCGCCGCGGTGTCATCGGAAACGACTATCTGGGAAACACATTCAGAGAGAATCTCGAACTCCCGCCGCCGCGGTGAGAACTGGATTCCACAATCTTGGGGGATGAATGAAACGTTCGACACCGGTAGTACTGATCGCCGCTGCGATGACATTGCTGTCGGCGTGCGGAGGCTCGTCCGAGGCCACATCCGACGCGGGAGAGCCACAGGCTGGTGGGACGTTGCGCTACGCGCTGTCCCAGGCGCCCACCTGCTCCGATCCGGCGCAGTCAGGATCGAACCAAACCATCTATGTTGCGCGGCAGATCGTCGACTCGCTCACCGACCAGGACCCGGAGAGCGGTGAGATCACGCCCTGGCTCGCGCAGAGCTGGGACGTGAACTCCGATGCAACGTCGTTCACGTTCCACCTGAAGGACGGAGTGACCTTCAGCGACGGGTCGGTGGTCGACGCAACCGCGGTGAAGACCAACTTCGATGCCATCGTGAACACGCTCGGGGCGATCAAGGCGCAGCTCGGCGCGAGCTACCTCGCCGGGTACACCGGCACAACCGTCGTCGATCCGTTGACAGCACAGGTGAACTTCACATCTCCCAATGCGCAGTTCCTGCAAGCTACTTCGACCCCGCAGCTCGGACTGCTTGCCGCGTCCACGACGAGCAAGACGGCCGAGGAGCGTTGCGCGGGCGACAACATCGGCAGCGGACCGTTCGTCTATGCCTCCTATGAGCAGGACCGTTCGGTCACGCTGAAGAAGCGGGCTGGATACTCGTGGGGTTCGGATGTCTTCGCGCACGAGGGAGAGGCGTATCTCGACGAGATCGACTTCACCGTCGTCCCCGAGTCAGGTGTTCGGACCGGAAGCCTTGCCTCCGATCAGCTCGATGCGATCAGCGACGCATTGCCTCAGGATGCGCCGCAGATCGAGGCCGCGGGGGGAACGATTTTGACGACTCCCAACCCGGGGACGCCGTTCGGGTTCTATCCCAATGTGACTCGGCCGGTGCTCGGCGACGTCGAGGTACGTCGCGCGCTGATCCCTGCCCTCGATCGTCAGGAACTCGTCGATACCGTCCTCGGTCCGGACTTCAAGCCGGCGACGGGCACGCTGGCGAGCAAGACTCCCCAGTACTCGAAACTGGACGACGTCACCTACGACCCGGACAAGTCTCGTGAGATTCTCGACGCCGCAGGGTGGGTGCCGGGCGCCGACGCGATTCGGGAGAAGAACGGTCAGCGGTTGACGTTCTCGGTGACGTTCAGCGCCGTGTTCGCCGGCAACCAAGCGATCCTCGAGCTGGCGCAGCAACAGTTCGCCGAGGTCGGGGTGGAGCTGGTGCTCGATCTGGTGTCGGGCTCGGAGTTCACGGCGCGGCAGAACAGTGGCGACTACGACTCGACCTACGGAAACAGCACGCGGGCGGACGGCGACATTCTGCGCACGTCGTTCGCGCTCGACGGTCGAAACACCAACCGCCGCGGACCGATCCCGGACTTGGATGCAGTTCTGTCGGCACAGTTGGCGACTACCGACCCGCAGGAGCGCAAAGACGTGCTTGCCGATGCCCAGCAGTTGGTCGCCGACAATGCGCTCATCGTCCCGACGATCGAGCTCTCTCAAGCGATTGGTGCGGGCCCGTCGGTGCACGATCTGAAGTTCGAGGCGTCCGCCCGGTTGCAGTTCTTCGATACCTGGGTTCAGTAGGCCGTCACCCTTCGAATCGTCGCGCTTCGAATCACCGTGATTCGAAGGGTGACGTTCTCGTTCGGCGAGGTCTACGTTGCTGGGTATGGCATGGCTGAGGCGAGTATTCGATGTGCGGTGGTTCGACGATCACGCGGACTGCGGCCTCGACTGTGCGCGTGCGGCCGTCGAGTGGTCGGTTCACGGCTGACGGTGTTGTTCGCTTACTCGCGGTTGTCGACCACGAAGGTGGCCGACAACCAGGGGTGAACCTCGCGGAGATACCGACGTGATGCAGCGTGATAGCGGAGATCGAAGGCGTCCGCTGCCTTGTCGGGGCCGCCGAGAAGGTCGGCATCGCGTTCGATTCCGCGGGCGCGCGCTGTGTCGAAGTCCGTGTCGACGAACACCGTTCGGTCCCAGTGCTCGGTCAGCGGTGGTCGGTGAAGGAACGTGCCGTCGACGACGAGGACCGCGTTCGACGGAGCGAGCACCGTGTCGGGCGCGGTGGGTGTGTCCGATGCCAGGTCGATGATGCTGCGGCGATAGCGGCCGGATCCGTCCGGTCCGAGCGGTCGGAGCACATGGCGAATGAGAGCGTCGAAGTCGTAGGCATCTTCGTAGTAACCGTCCGCGGACATTCGGCCCTGACGGTGCCGGTGGACTCGCGGATGGTGAAAGCCGTCCATCGTCAGGTGGATGACCGGCCGTCCGATCGCATTGACGGCCGAGGCGACGGCGGCTGCGATGGTCGTCTTTCCGGACGCGGTTATGCCGTCTACCGCGACTCGAACCGGATGGCCGAGCCGTGTGGCGCAGAGTTGGTCGGCAATCGCTCTGGTGTGGTCTCCACCGTCGGTCATCGATCGATCCTTTCACTGAGCCGAACAGCCATCAGGTCTGGCTTGCTGGGTGCGACAGGCAGCGTCCATTCAGAATGGTGCAACGTCACCGGCGTCAACTTTGTCGATTGCCTGGCCGATTCCTGCCGTCACTCCGATCGACGTACCCATCGAGATGTCGACTTCGGTTGTGGCAGTCGCTTCGGGAGGTTGTTGCGCGTCGCAGTCGTCACCCGTCTTGCTTTCGGCTGTCTTGTTTTCGGCCGGCTTGTCGTCATCACGTGGCGTGTCGGCTTCGTCGGCGATGGCGTCGGGTGATCGGCGTTTCCTCGGTATGTGAGGGATCAACGATTCGGGTGCCAGGTCTGCGGTGCCGATGGTGCTTCCGGGAAGGGTGACGGCGGTGGTGCCCGAGTTCGAGGTCCAGTAGAGGACGGCGCCGGCGAGCATTACCGGATTCCAGGCACCCATCGTTTTGAGCGAGTGGTGGTAGCGGCACAGGCACTGAAGGTTCGTCAGGATCGTCCACCCGCCTCTGCGCGGAGCGCGGTGCAGATAGGGGATGACGTGGTCGATCTCGCACCCGGCTGCCGCGACGTCGCATCCGGGGTGGCGGCACGTCCGATCACGCTGCCGCACACACTCGGCGAGTGAGGCGCTGGGGCGGTAGACCAGTGCACTGTCGGAGGGTTCGAGGAAGCCGCCGTGTCCATCGGGATACAGCGCGACGCCCAACGCTGGGTTGGTTGCGATGGCTTTCTCGAGTGCGGCGATGAGGGTGTAGGAACCTTTGTACTCTTTTCCGGTGTCCGCTGGCACGGCCGCAGACATAGGCGCAGTCTTTCCTGCTCGTTGTGTGGTGGTGCGTTTCGGGAATGTCAGTGCGCCTCGGCGTCGTCCGCGTCCGAGCGGATGGAACGTCAGATGGGCAGGGGAATGGCTTCGCTCGCCGGCACTGCCGTTGGTGTCCCTGGCGCCGGCACCGGCGTTGGTGTCCCGGGGATCGGCAGTCGATGAAGCGCTTGTCCAGTTTTCGGTGGATGCGGCGGAGTTCGAGTTGCTCTCGCGCACATTGAGGCTGTCGGCGAGGTCGATGGCTTCGGTGAGGAGCAGTTGTAGGTTGCCGTTGGCGGTGAGTTCGCGGGCGTATTCGGCGTCGATGAGGCCGTGTCCGGCGAGATATGCGGGAAGGTCGGACAGGCCGGCGAGTGTTTCGAGGTCGATGGTGATGGTGGTGAGTGGTGTACGGCGGCTGGGGAGTTCGCGGTTGGCGGTGCAGGGGTGGTCGTCGTCGATGTCGCAGGTGCATGTCAGGTGTGATTCGCGGTGCATGAGTGCGATGTAGGCGGCGGCGTGGCGTTGTCCTCGGGTGCGGGGATCGCGGGGGCAGAGTGTGGCGGCCATTTCGGTGATCAGTTGCCAGCATGCTGCTGCATCTCCGGCTTCGAGGTCGGCTTCGATGGTGGCGAGGACGTCTTTGTCGCGGTAACGGACTCGTGTCAGTGGGGTCTGCGACTTGCGATTGTCGGCCGCTTCGTCGGGTGCGGTGCGTTGGATGATGGCGTTGATCTCGGCGGCGAGTGGACCTGAGGAGAGGCGCAGCGCGGCGGCGAGGATTTCGGTCTCGACTCGTTCTGCCGCAGCTGCGGTCAGCCAGCATGTGGTGCGGTAGATGGTGCGTACGCGCGCAAGGTCGAGTTCGCCGGCGTCGAAGGCAGCTCGGATGCCGGGTAGTCGCAACCGGAGGTCCATGCCGATGTCGGCGAGGGTGTCGGCGACCGTTTTGGAGCATCCGAGGGCTGCGGCTGTCTCGGATGCTGCGTAGTTGCCGGCGTCGGTGATGTGTTCACCGACCTGGATGGTTTGGTGAATGCAGGAGTCCCACATACGCGCTACCAGAGCTACTTTACGGGCGCATGCTTGGTTTTCGAGGATCGCGACGTCGGCTATTTCTTGGAGGAGCGTCTGGTCGATGACGGGTTTGTTCTGTGGGCCGGTGTAGCCCGCGAATGCACCTGTGAGACTTTTTCGCACTGTCGCCCCCCGGCTCCGTGTGTAGAACGTATGTTCGAGAGTACTGGACAAGTTAGTCGTCGTCAAGATGAAAGTTGTTGTTGCGCATCATTCTGATCGTCACGAACCCACTGATTCCCGGGAAGTCTTCGGCAGTACCGTCGGGGACGAACCCGTTGCGACGGTAGAACGCAACCGCGCGATGGTTGTTGCACGCGACCCACAGTTCGGTAGGCTCATCGATGAGCACGGAGTCGAGTAGGAGTTGACCGATTCCCGTTCCGTGGAGAGGCTCCAGGACGTACAGCGCAAAGATCTTTCGTCGATCCAACTCGGTCCCGGCATGAACGAATCCGACGATCGACGAATTACGTTCAGCAACAACGAGAGTATGATCCGACCTCGCGAATTCGAGCACTGTTTGCCAATGCGCGATTCGCCGGTCTTGTGCATCGGCATCGAGAAAGGCAGCGGGGATGGTGCCGCCGTACGTGCTGCGCCACACCGTCGTTTGGACGGCCGCGATCTCGGCAGCCTCCATGGTCGATGCTGGCCGGATCAACGCCGGTTGGTCGCCCATCATGGCGTCAGCTTAGGTCACCGGCGTCGTGTCATACTTTTTTTTACGGCCGCGTATCGCCACTGGAAGGAAAGCGCGGTTGCGTGGGCGGGGTCAGGTGCGCACGCCCTGGAGCGCAGCCGCTGCTTGTACCGTCTGATCGAGAAGCACTGCGATCGTCATCGGGCCAACCCCGCCCGGACCTACCGGGCGCCCATCGCGTCGACAACGCGACTGCGACTTCGTTTGCCGAACGAATACAGACTTCTCTACACCGCTGAACGGGGGCGTGCGGGCCAAGATCGTTCGCAAAAGCACGTGCGTTTGCGTGCGACAGGGTCACCATGGGGCCGATCAGACCTCAATCTTCGAGGACAACCCCGTCGACCAGGATTCGAGCCCCGCGCGCCGAGTAGAACGACAGATGGTTCTCGATGCCGGACACCGCGGCCGAAGTCTGTGGATAGAACCAGGCGACGTCCTGCGGGCCGGAGGGGACCGAGACGTACGACGCCGTGCCCTTGTAGGGGCACGCCGTCGTCGTGGTCGATTCGGTGAACAGCCAGTTCTTCACGTCGATGCGGGGGATGTAGTACCGCGGGGGAAGTCCTGTTTCGAACAGAACCTGAGCGCGGCGTGTCTCCGCGACCAGGACTTCGCCGAGGTAGACCTCGATATGACGGGAGGTGGGGAGGACGTCGATGCGGACGTAGGGGTCCCGCGGGTGGACGAATACCTGCTCGTCCTCCTCGAACCATGCATCGACCCGGTCCCAGTAGAAGGACACGTAGCCGCTCAGGTCGAGCGCATCGTCGAGCGCCTCAGGGTAGGTCCACAGGGCGTCGACCGACGTCCTCCCGCCCGCCTCGATCGTGCGGTACGTTGCGGTTCCCTTCCTCGGGCACACCGTCGTGGTCGCAGTTTCGGTCAACAAATCCGTCCGTACGTCGGCCCACGGGATGTAGTACGCCGGGAGGTGGTCCTTCTCGAACAGATAGACCGACTCCGTGGTGTCCACGACGACTTCGCCTCCGAAGTACGCGCGAATCCGCCGGGGGTTGGGCTCGGTCGCGACGGTGCCGTTGCCCGCGGTGCTCTGTACTGCCTTCGCATGGCTCAGCGCTCTGGACATGATGGCCTCCTGCATCGAATGGGTTCGTTCACGACGCTACCTCCGCGTGCGTTCGGGTCCCGGGTTATGCCCTGGCCGATCCGGACCCCCGATCCTAGCCATTGACGAAGCCCACCAGCGGTGATGGACTCGTCTTCATGCCATTCTTCGACGGTTCGCGGGGGCCTGTCTATTACCGGCACTGGGCTGCGGAAGTCCCGAGAGCCGCCGTGATCTTCCTGCACGGGTACGGAGAGCATTCCGGTCTCTATCATCGGTTCGCGAATTCGCTGAGCGCGGATGGGATCGACGTCTGGGCCCTCGATCAGATCGGCCACGGACTCACCACCGGCGACCGAGGAGACTTCGGCTCGCTGAGAGAACTCGGAGCCGACGCGTCGACCCTGGGTTCGATAGCCCGCATGGCAACTCCCGACGTGCCGTCGATCATCGTCGGGCATTCGCTCGGGTCGGTCGTCGCCACCCTCGCGGTGCTCGACGACTCTGCCCGCTACGACGCCGCCGTCATCTCCGGCGCACCGTTGTCGCCGCTGCCGTGGCTGGACGACGGCACCGAGCAGTTCGATCTCGATCCGAGCGAGTTGTCCTCGGACCCGTTCTATCTCGACGCGCTGGTGAACGATCCGTTTGCATTCGTCAGCAGCGACTCGGGACAGCTCCTCGCCCAGGAATTCCCACGAGCGTGGGCGCGCTTCGACGCCGATCTGCCAAGCCTCGCGGTACCGGTCCTCGCGATTCACGGAGAGCTCGATCGCATCTCACCGGTCGACGGAGTTCGCCGCTGGCTGGCCCGAGTGCCCGAGCTGGAACTTCGTGAGATCGCCGGGGCGCGGCACGACGTTCTCAACGAGATCGGTCATCGCCGAACGGCCGCTGTCATCGCCAATTTCATAGTGGAGCAGGCGGATTCGGTGGCGAATCGCGCTTACGAGGAGGAGTCGTCATGGCACGGTTGACCATCTCGCAGTCGCAACGCGACGCCCTGGCCGATGTGGCGTCGTACTCGTTGCTCGACGCGATCGCCGGCAGGCGCTCGCGGCGATTCCCTCTCGGCGGCGAAATTCCCGACGGTCCACTGGCATTCAAGAGTCGCCACCCGGTCACCCCGCTGACCGAGGTGGAACGGGCACTGCTGCTGTCCGTGGTCGGCGGCGTCACCGGATGGCACTACGGCATCACTCGCCACGGTGGTTATGCACCGAGTTTCCCGAACTATTCCGGAAGTGCTGTGGGGAGGACGTTTCCGTCGGCCGCGGGGTTTCACACGAGCCAACTGTTCTTCACCGACGACTCCGGCACGTACATGCTTCCGACGCGGGACGCACCGCCCCTTTCCGGCGAATTCGATCTGGAGGACTGGCTGGGCCACACCGTCGACCAGTACGTCAGACTGTCCGACACCCGGTTGGAGCTACCGCGCGAGGAGCCCTACATGGAGGGCCACAACACCTGGATCGCCAACCATCCGGGCAGTTTGCTGGCATTTCCCGTCGCCGATCTCGCGGAACATTTCATCGCCAACCTGTCGTTCTTCGCCGCCAACGGTTACGTGATCTTCGACGACGTGCACGACCGGCCGATACCGGGTGTCGAGAAATTCGCGTCCCTGACCCATTTCGACGATCCGGTTCCGCTGTCGTTCGTCGAGCAGTACACCCTGACCGAGGCCAGTGCGGAACTGGCGACGGCGACGCACAACGGAGTCCTGGTTCTGCAGGCTCTCGGACTCGGCGGATGGATGTTCGACGGTCTGGACCGGCTCTCGGTACTCGGCGGATCCGGCGATCCTCGCGCACCCGGTCTAGGGTTCAGGTCCGATACCGACCCGCGATGGCCGTTTCCGAACGCCACGGGCCTCGACGGACACTTCGAGACGCTGTCGCCGCCGCACGTGGCATCGGTTGCCGACGGCGTCGCCAAGTACATCGAACGCAAGTACGGACCGGGCGGGCCGTTCCACCCCGACACCGACGGTCCGTGGGCCGACAACCGGAAGGTGCGATCGGCGGCGCTTCCGGCGGAGGCGGTGCAGGAACTGGTGACGGTGGAGGCGTCGTACGTGTACGACGCATTCGGGAAGATCCCCGGCACCGTTCCGACGGTGCATGCGCTGATGTATCTGCAAGCGCAGAACATCGATCTCGACTTCTACGACACCCACTTCGCGCCCGGTGCCTACCTGAAAACTCATGCCGAGCATCACGCTCGGTGGAACGAATAGACGCGCACACGCAGCCGAAGTCAGTCGGCGTGCGTGGGCGCGTCGGTCGAGCCCGGAACGTGGTCACTCCAGTTTGAAGCCGACCTTCACCGTCACCTGAAAGTGCTCGATCGAGCCGTTCTCGATATGCCCACGAGTTTCCACGACCTCGAACCAGTCGAGATTCTTGAGTGTCGTGTTCGCACGAGCAATCGCCTTCCGAATCGCGTCGTCCGAGCTTTCGGTCGATGTTCCGACGATCTCGGTCACTCGGTAGATGTTGTCGCTCATGATGGGTGCTGCTCCCTTGCAGTCGATGGTGATCACTTCGTGCAGGCGGTGGTGATTACGCCGTGCATTCGATGATTCACCGATCTTTCTCGATTCGAAACGGAATTCCCGGATTCGATTCGACCCGATGTGGCGGCGATCGCGAAATCAAAGAATCACCGCGATTCAAAAGGTGGTCAGGTTCGCGATCGCAGCGCAGACTCGCGCTTGACGACATGTGGTCGACGGACATCCTCGATCGCATCGACGAGATCGCTTCGCCGGGAACGGTGTTCACGAGCGAGTCATTCGCGACGCCATGCGAATCCGTCGGCGAGGGGCTTCGCGTAGGCGTGCCGCCTATGTGCGCGCGAATACATAGAGGGTTATGTATTCGCGCTCACATGGGGTCGATCGACGCTTCACGATTGCAATAGCTCGCCGTAGACGAAAAGGAAACTCATGACACAAACACTCGACCAGGCCCAGCGGAGCGATCTGCACGCTCTGCTGTCGGCGCGGGGAACGGATCGGCAGCTTGCCGGCGGATTCGGACCTCCGGCGACCGGGCTGGCAGACAACACCATCCGGTTTCTCGGCGGCGTCCCCGCCGACGAGGCACTCCCGACGGCCGAGCTGGCCGACGCTTTTCGGCATGCCCTTGCCGAGCCGTCGGCGCTGCACTACTCGGTGCTTCCCGGTATCGAACCCCTGCGATCCTGGATCGGACGACGAGAGGGCGTCGACCCGGGCCGGGTCCTCGTCACCAACGGCGCGTTGCATGCACTCGACCTGATCTTCGACGCGATTCTGGAACCCGGTGACGTGGTGGCCGTCGAGAGCCCGACGTTCCCGCTCGCTCTGCGTGAAGCCAGCTACTTCGGTGCGACGTTCCTGCCGGTGCAGACGTCGAAGGACGGACTCGACCTCGACGGATTCGAGGAGCAGCTTCGCGGCGGCGCTCGGCCGAAGCTCTTCTACGTCATCCCGGACTTCCAGAACCCGACGGGCAGCACACTGTCGGCGGCCGCCCGCACGCGACTCGTCGGGCTCGCCGAGCGGTACGGCTTCCTGATCGTCTCGGACAACCCGTACAAGGAACTGCGGTTCGGCGGGGCCGCGGTGGACGACTTCGATCTGGCGAGCGAGAACGTCATTCGAGCGAACACGTTCTCGAAGACGCTCGGACCGGGGCTTCGTCTCGGCTGGATCGCGGCTCCGCAGTGGCTGATCCCGGCACTGTCGCGCATCCGAAGCACCCAGGACCAGCACAGTTCGCTCGTCACCCAGACAGCGGTGGCGCACCTGCTGAACACCGAGGGGGCGTTCGACAGAATCACCTCCGGCGGTAGAGACCTGTACCTTGCTCGTAGTGCCGCCCTGGTCGACGCGCTCGAGACGGCCCTGCCGGGTCAGCTGCGCATCGACCGGCCCGAGGGTGGCATCTTCCTGTGGCTGACAGCTGCCGATCCGTCGGTCGATCTCGCCGACGTGCAGACGCGGGCACGCGGACTCGGCGTCGACTTCTCCCTCGGCCGCTACTTCGATCCGACCGGCCCGGTCGGCTATCTCGGAAGCGCCCGATTCGGTTTCAGCAACCAGAGCACCGAGAACCTCGTCGAGGGTGCAACCAGGTTCGCCGACGCGTTCAGGCTGACCGCAGGCTGACCGGGGACCGCTGCGTAGCGCTCAGGCGCTACGCAGCACCACCGGGTCGGTGATGACGCGAATGCCCGCCTCGGGGTCGAATCGGTATCCCGTACCGCGGACAGTGGTCACCAAACGGCCGAACGACCCGAGTTTGGTGCGCACACGCGAGAGGTGGACGTCGACACTGCGGCCGCCACCGCTTGCGGTGAGATCCGCGCGGCTCACCACGACACGAGGGTTGCGAACCAGGTACGAAAAGATCTCGAATTCGGTGTGGCTGAGCGGGACGCTTCGGCCGCTCACGATCACATCGCGAGCAGGTAAATCGATGACCAGCGGAGAGTTTCGATCGCTGAACCGCACGTCGAAGCGCGTCAGAATGCGGGCGCTCGGAGCGAATTCCGCGGCGGTCTCCCGCAACGCTTCTGCAAGCGCATGCAGCTGAGATCGCGTCAGCCCTTCGAGCGACGGCGTGCCCGAGTCCGAAACATGAAGCACAACAGTGTCTTCGGCGGTCATGATTCCCCCTCGCAGTCCGATCTCGTCCCGAGCGGAGTGCACATCCAGCTGCGTCCTCCACCGTGACCTAGATGCAATCGCATCGGGCGCCGAACAGGAAGGTATTCGCTCGAGTTGATTCGAACCACCGTCGCCGGAAAACTCACGCTGATTCGAACCGTTGACGATGCCTGCCGGTCGGTGATGGACTCGTCGGCGTGAATGTCGAGAGCAGAGTTCAGCAGTGAGCACAGTGGACAGCGGTGCTCTCACCGTCGTGAACGTCGACTGGGACCACCCCGACGCCGAGGCGCTTCGCGCTGCGATGGCAGCGGAGGTCGGGCCTCGATACGCCGACCGTGCGGCGGCCATGGCCAGGACGAAAGCCAACCACGTCGACACCGAGACGGTGCACCGAACCATCCTGGTCTACGCCGGAGAGAAGGCCGTCGGGCACGCCGCCGTACGCTGGAACAACGGCGACCTCGAGCTCAAGCGCATGTTCGTACACGCCGAGCACCGCGGCACCGGGGTGTCGACGGCATTGCTCGTCGCCTCCGAGAATGCTGCGCGCGAGCAGGGACTGCCACGCCTGATCCTGCAGACGGGGGATCGTCAGCCCGATGCCGTGCGGCTCTACGAGAAGAGCGGGTACACCCGAATTCCGATCTTCCCGCCGTACGAGGAAATGGCCTTCTCGAATACGTTCGAGAAGGTGTTCTAGCCCCCGACCCGAAACCCGATGTGACTGCTCGACGTGTCCTCGGTGACCCCTGATCGCGCCGAAGTGCGATACCGACGGCAGTAGCTGGCATGGCACAGATGCGACCCGCCCCGGATCACGGCCCGAGTGTCACGGCGGGATGCGTCGAACATCCCCATCGTCCATTCCCAGACGTTGCCCGTGCAGTTGTAGAGCCCGTAGCCGTTCGGTTCGAACGAGCGAGCGGGCGCGGTGAAGAGAGTGTCGACATGAGAACCGGGGAATTCTCCTCGCCAGGTGTTCATCTGGTCCAGATCCTCCTCCGAGCCCCAGGGAAACGGCTGGTGCTCCAGGCCGCCTCTGGCGGCGTACTCCCACTGCTCCTCGGTCGGGATCGATGTTCCCGACCACGAGCAGTACGCCTGCGCGTCCCGTCGCGAGACGTGGGTGACCGGGTGATCGGCGACGGCCGCGAGCGTGGAACGCGGTCCGGCAGGCGCCCGCCACGTTGCCCCCTCGACCACTCGGAACCACGGAGTGGCGGCCACCTCGGGCGAGGAGTCCGCCGGCGGCAACGACCCGGCGAAGACCAGCGAGTCGCCGAACTGTTCGGCATCGGTCACGTATCCGGTGTGCTCGACGAACGAGAAGAATTCGGACACGGTCACCGTGGTTGCCGCGATCGCGAACGGCGCGACGGTGACGCGCCTGACGGGGCCCTCCAAGTCGGCCGGGTAGGCGAGCGTGCTCTCGGAGCCCATCGAGAAGTGGCCGCCGGTCAGCGGAATCAGCGAGGCCGCAGCGTCAGGTCCGCCCGACACCGGCGCGCGTTCGTCGGGTACATCTCCTCGCCCGCGATCGGGCGCGCAACAACCACCAGTCATGAACCCATGCTGCCATCGACAGCGATGTGCTAGGCAATAGCAATGACGAAAGACAACGTCCTGCTGATCCACTGGCACGATCTGGGACGTCACCTCGGCGCTTACGGACACCGATCGGTAACGAGTCCGCGGTTGGATTCTCTTGCTGCGGAAGGGTTTCTGTTCACGCATGCGCACGCGACGGCACCGCTGTGTTCGCCGTCGCGAGGATCTCTCTTCACCGGCAGGTACCCGCACAGCAACGGTCTGGTCGGGTTGGCACACCACGGTTGGGAGTATCGGCCCGGTGTTCGGACACTCCCGGAATTGCTGACGAACGCGGGGTGGCAGACGACTCTGTTCGGAATGCAGCACGAGTCCTCGTTCCCGTCTCGACTCGGCTTCGATCGATACGACGTATCCAACTCGTTCTGCGAATACGTGACCGAACAAGCCGGCGCCTGGCTGCGCGAGGACCACACCGAACCGTTCTTTCTCACCGCCGGATTCTTCGAGACCCACCGGCCCTACCCGGCCGAGCGCTACACACCGGACGACGCCGCCGTCATCGAGATCCCCGACTATCTGCCCGATACACCCGAGGTGCGCGCCGATCTGGCGGAGTTCCACGGCTCGATCACCGTGGCCGACGCCGCGGTCGGTGAGTTGCTGGACACCCTCGCCGAGACCGGTCTCGACCGCACCACCTGGGTGGTCTTCATGACCGACCACGGACCGGCATTTCCGCGTGCCAAGTCGACGCTGTACGAGCCGGGGACAGGGATCGCCCTGATCGTGCGCCCGCCACTCGACCGGCAGATTCGGCCGCGAGAGTACGAGGATCTGTTCAGTGGCGTCGACCTGGTACCGACGTTGCTCGACCTGCTGGGAGTGCCGATTCCCGACGACGTCGAGGGTCTCTCGCATGCGGACAACCTCACCGGCGGATCTTCGACGGTGCGCGACGAGGTCTACACGTCCAAGACCTACCACGACTCCTTCGACCCGATCCGCGCCGTGCGCACGAAGGAATTCAGCTACATCGAGAACTACGCCGAGCGGCCCGAGCTGGACCTGCCGTGGGATATCGAGGAGAGCCCTTCCGGGCGTGCCGTGGCGGCATCGGTCTCCTCTCCGCGTGCCAAGCACGAGCTCTACGACCTGCGGTCCGATCCAGGTGAAACCGTCAACCTGCACGACGACGCCGAGTATCGCGCAATTTGCGAGGATCTTGCGCTCAGGTTGCATCGATGGCGCGAGAAGACGGGCGATGTGATTCCGTCGGACTTCGTCGGGTCGCGAATCTCGGATCGATACACCCGCGACTACATCGTGGTGCACGGACTGAAGCCGACCTCGCGGTCGCCGATCAGCGCCGAACGCGGAATCGACGTCGATCAGGCCCCCTGACCTACACATTCGAAGCCTGTTGGCAATACATCCACGCAGCGAGACTGAAAATCCCTGTTGTGCGCCCATATTGGGTTGTGTCTAGTATCTCGTGCATGAGCGATCATCCACGTTCGTACCTGGTGCTTGCGTCGCAACGCAGTGGCAGCACGCTCCTCGTCGAGTCTCTGCGCGCCACCGGCCGCGCAGGGGAACCGGAAGAGTTCTTCCAGTACCTGCCCAGCACGTCGCTGGCGCCTCAGCCACGGCAGTGGTTCGAGGGTGTCACCGACGAGCGCATTCTCCGGTTGCTCGCTCCCCTCGAAACAGGAACTCGCTCGACGGAGACATCGGAGCAATGGCGCGATCGCATCCGTGCCGCCGGACGGACGTCGAACGGCATCTGGGGCGGCAAGCTGATGTGGAACCAGACCCCGTTGCTCACCGACTGGGCACGTGGTCTGCCAGGCGGAGCGACGGATCTGCGTTCGGCTATCGACGCTGTGCTCGGGCCTGATGTTCTGCTCGTGCACGTCTCACGCGAGGACACCGTCGCGCAGGCTGTGTCGATGTGGCGGGCCGTCCAGACCCAGGTGTGGAGGGGGCATGCGGCCCCTGAGGTCGACGCCCGTGCCGAATACAACGCCGACGGCATCGCGCACCTGCAGGCGATTCTCGAGGAGCAAGAAGCGCAATGGCAGGAGTGGTTCACCAAGGCCGGCGTGGCACCACTGATCATCGACTTCGCCGATCTCACGGCGGATACGGCCGGGCAGGTCGGCCGGGTTCTCGACGCCCTCGGGCTGGATCCGGGTTTGGCGCCGCCGCCCGCATTGCAACGTCAGGGCAACGATCGGTCGAACGACTGGATCGAGCGATACCGCGCAGAAAGGGTGAGCGTATGACCGTCGACGTCACGCATGTGGACGAACTCAGAATTCTCGAAGCCGAAGCGGTGCACATCATCCGTGAGGTCGTCGCCGAGCTCGAACGCCCGGTATTGCTGTTCTCGGCAGGCAAGGACTCGATCGTGCTTCTGCGCTTGGCGGAGAAAGCATTTCGGCCGTCTCCGCTACCGTTTCCGGTGATGCACGTCGACACCGGTCACAACTTTCCCGAGGTGATCGAATTCCGCGATCGGCGCCTCGACTCCGCGGGCCATCGGCTGATCGTCGCCTCGGTACAGGACTCGATCGACTCCGGCCGGTCCAACGAGGTAGGTGGCCCCAACGGCTCCCGAAACCGGCTGCAGACCAGGACCTTGCTCGACGCCCTCGAAGCGGGGCGTTTCGACGCAGCGTTCGGCGGAGCTCGCCGCGACGAGGAACGCGCACGTGCCAAAGAACGCGTACTCAGCTTCCGAGATGCATTCGGGCAGTGGGATCCTCGCGCACAGCGGCCCGAACCGTGGTCTCTGTACAACGGGCGGATCAGACGCGGCGAGCAGGTTCGTGTATTCCCGCTCAGCAACTGGACCGAGTTGGATATCTGGCGTTACATCGAGCTCGAAGGCCTCGAGCTGCCGTCGATCTACTTCGCGCACGAGCGAGAGGTGTTCGCCCGCGACGGCATTCTGCTCGCCACATCGGAGTTCACCTCGCCCGCCGAATCGGAGCAGGCTGCGACCGAATGGGTTCGGTATCGAACCGTCGGCGACCTGACCATCACCGGCGCGGTGCGATCGAAGGCGACCGATATTGCCGGCGTCATCGACGAGATTTCCCGGGCGACCGTGTCCGAACGCGGAGAGACGCGCGCCGACGACCGGACTTCGGTGGCCGCGATGGAAGATCGCAAGCGCGAGGGGTACTTCTGATGACACGGCAACTCCTGAGACTGGCCACCGCGGGATCGGTGGACGACGGCAAGAGCACCCTCATCGGGCGGTTGATGTTCGACACCGACAGTCTGCCGCTCGACCACCTGGAGGCGGTCACCCGTGCGGACGGTGTTCCCGACCTCGCGGCGCTGTCCGACGGTCTGCGCGCCGAGCAGGAGCAGGGCATCACCATCGATGTTGCCTATCGATTCTTCTCGACGGCGTCGCGCAGTTACATCCTGGCCGACACCCCTGGTCACGAGCGGTACACCCGCAACATGTTCACCGGCGCCTCCACCGCGGACGTCGCGGTGCTGTTGGTCGATGCTCGCGCGGGCGTCCTACGCCAAACCCGCCGCCACGCCCGTATTTCCACGCTCCTCGGCGTCGAGCATCTCGTTGCTGCCGTCAACAAGATCGATCTGGTCGACTACGACGAAGGCCGGTTCCTTGAAGTGGAGGCCGAGCTGCAGAAGCTCGCCGGTCGCCTCGGCGGAGTCGATCTCACGGTGGTGCCGCTGGCCGCCAAAGACGGCGACAATGTGGTGCACCGATCCGCGAACACACCCTGGTACGCCGGTCCGACGCTGCTCGAGCACCTCGAGTCGATCGAATTAGCGGCACCGGCAGCTGTTCCGGGCGAGGTTCGTCTTCCCGTTCAGTGGGTGTCCCGACCGGCAGGCAACGAGCGCAGGCGCTACACGGGCAGGTTGTCGGCAGGCACGCTTCAGGTGGGCGACACCGTCGTAGCGTTGCCGTCCGGTTCGCGGAGCACCGTGACCGCTCTCGACACGCTCGACGATGCGCGGTCGGTTGCCGTTGCGCCGCTGTCGGTCTCGGTGTCTCTGGCCGACGATATCGACATCGGTCGAGGCGACGTCATCGTCAGCGGCGCCGACGGCGCTCACTTTCCCGTCCTCGCCCGCGAGGTCGAAGCGACGGTCTGCTGGTTCGGGGAAACGCCACTGCGTGCAGGCGATCGAGTGGCCCTCAAGCACACGGCATCCACGGTGCGGGCAACGGTTCAATCGTTGCAGTCACGGCTGGATCCCGAAACGCTCGATGAGCAGGATCGACCGGTCGAGTTGGCGCTCAACGACATCGGAACCATCACGCTCCGGACATCGTCGGTGATCGTCGCGGATCCGTACCTGGGAAACCGGGACGCGGGTGCATTCATCCTGATCGACGAGACGTCGAACGACACGGTCGGCGCAGGCACCATCCTGGAAGCGCGCGAGGTCAAGGCAGGCGAGCAGACCCGCAACGACATCAAGTGGCATCCCTCGGCGCTCGATCGAGCGCACCGCTGGAGCTCGACCGGGCAGAGCGGTGCGACGGTGTGGTTCACCGGACTGCCTGCCTCCGGAAAATCGACGGTCGCTGTGGCATTGGAGCGTGCGCTCGTCGAATCAGGCCGCGCGGCTTACCTTCTCGACGGTGACAATGTCCGGCACGGACTGTCCGACGATCTCGGGTTCACACCGGGTGACCGCGCCGAGAACATCCGCCGCGTCGGCCATCTCACCCGGCTGCTCGCCGACGCCGGTGTCGTCGCCATCGCGTCGCTCGTTTCTCCTCTCGCATCGGACAGAGCCATCGCGCGAGCGTTGAACGACGCCGCGGGACTGACATTCGTCGAGGTCGCCGTCAGCACACCTCTCGCCGAGTGCGAAAGACGAGATCCGAAGGGTTTGTACGCCCGCGCGCGAGCAGGCGAGCTCAAGGGGCTCACCGGAGTGGACGCGCCCTACGAGCCGCCTACGTCGCCGGATCTGACCATCGACACCACCGGCGCCGACATCGACGACCTGGTGCGCCGGGTGTTGGAGGTTCTGCAGAGTCGATGACGACGCTCGTTGTCGTCGGAGGTGTGCCGGGTGGTCCCGCGCAAACGCACGTGCGTTTGCGTGGATGGTGGGGTTTGCGGGTGGTCGGGCGCAAACGCACGTGCGTTTGCGTGGATGGTGGGGTGTGGCGGGTGGTCGGGCGCAAAGGCACGTGCGTTTGCGAACTGATCGGCCGAGGGGAATCCCGACCACGTTCCCGAGGTTGAACCAGATCAGTCGCTACAGGAGAAACGAGAACCCGTTGAGCACGCATTCCGACGTCCACCCCCTCGACGACCCGATTCGGAGTTCCCTGCTGGGAGCGCACGCGCGCTTCGCGCGGACCGTGGGCCGCAGCTTCCGCTTCGATCCCGAGGTGGCGCCGTTCCTCGGCCATCCACCCGTCATCGAGAACGAAGATTGGGACGACATCGCGGAGCTGTTCGGGCCGGGGGAGATCGTGTCGTTGCGCGGCATCGGTCACCAGCTCCCCGCCGGCTGGGAACTGATCGATCAGTTCGGGCTCGTCCAACTCGTCGGCACACATCTGGAGACCCGGCCCTACCCGTTCGCTGTGCATCTAGGCGCGGGCGACGTGCCGGACATGCTCGACCTCGTCGAGCGCACCAAGCCGGGACCGTTCCTGCCGCGGACCTTCGAGCTGGGTACGTACCTCGGAATCAGAGAATCCGGAAAGCTCATCGCGATGGCGGGGGAGCGGATGCATCCGGAGGGCTGGACCGAGATCAGCGCCGTGTGCACCGACCCGGCACACCGCGGCCGGGGACTCGCCACCGAGCTCGTGCGAGCCGTCGGGCATGGCATTCGTGAGCGTGGGGAGAAGCCGTTCCTTCATGCGTCAGCGTCGAACGAGAATGCGATCAGGCTGTACCTGTCGATCGGTTTCGAGCTTCGCCAACGCTCGCAGTTGACACTGGCACGCACGCCGGCCCGATAAATATTCCCTTCCATTCATCGTGAACAGATGTCTTCTTTCCGACGCGGGTGAAGAGAAAGATAGTTGCGTCAGGCATGCAATTTCTCTTCATGGTCGGAAAGCGGGCAGACAGTCATGAGTTCGAACGAGTCGACGTCGATCACTCCAGCGGAAGCTGCAGACCGAACGGCGACGTTGATCGACGACAGCTACCCGGCCTGGAAAGAACAGGGCCTCGCTACTGTCTCTCGATCGCAGAAAGGCTGAATTACAGTGGCAAGCAATGAAACCGGGTTGTTCTTCGCCTTGGAACTCGACGGCCGCAACGAATCTCCTCGCCGGCTTCGTGAGAGCGTCGCAGCCGCGGAATCGGCGGGATTCACTCTCGTCACCTTCGGCGAACTCGTCGACGGCGCAGATCGGCTGGATGCGGGAACCCGTGCGGCCTTCGTGTCCTCGGCAACCACGACCGTCGGACTCGCGCCCGCGGTGCACACACTGACCACCGAACCCTTCTTTCTCGCCACTCAGATCGCGAGCCTGGATCACACCTCGCACGGACGCGGTGCGTGGGTGGTCGGCGGCGACAACAGCCCGGCTGCGCATGCCGCCGCGGGATCGACTGTGCGCGAACCATCGTCGATCATCAGTGAGATTCGCGATGTCATCGAGGTCTCTCGCCAACTGTGGGATTCCTGGGAGGACGGCGCCGTCATCCGCGACGCGGACACCGGCCGGTATCTCGACCCGGAGAAGGTGCATCACGTTCGGTTCGACGGTGAATTTTTCGACGTGGTCGGCCCGCTGATCACGCCTCGTTCCCCGCAGGGGCAGCCCGTCGTCGTCGGTGATGCACGACTCGGGGTCACCGACCTGCTCGACATTGCGCTCGTCGAGGACCTGGCAGCAGCGCAGGAGGCGCGCGGGGACGGTGCACCACTGGTGTTCGTCGACGGCGCCGACGACGTTGCGTCTCTTGTAGGCCTGGTCGACGGCGTGCGATTCCGTCCGTCCTCCGCCGAGGATCTGACGGTGCTCCTGGGTGAGACCGTCCCGGCCCTCGCCGCCGCCGGACTGCTGCGTCGTCCGACGATCGGTCGCACGTTGCGAGAGAACCTCGGACTCGCTCGCCCCGCCAGCCGCTACGCCGCCCAGAACTAGGAGAAGTCTGCAATGTCGAGTAACGATCGCCACCCGGACACGGGTGCTCCCTACGACGAGAACGCCCAGGTTCACCTCGGCGTGTTCTACCCCGGTATCGGCGCACAGACCGTCTGGGAAGATCCGAACGCACCCGATCAGGTGGCGACGGACACCTTCGTCGAGGTCGCGAAAACCCTCGAGCGGGGACTGTTCGATGCCTTCTTCCTCGGTGACGGCCAGCGGGTACGCGAGAACCGCGGCGTTATTCTGTCCACCGACATCGCCGGCCGTCCCGACGCGATCACCCAGTTGTCCGCTCTCGCCGCAGTGACGGACCGCATCGGCCTCGTCGCCACCCAGAACACCACGTACAGCATTCCCGTCGAGCTGGCTCGCAGGCTGGGGAGTCTGGACGTTCTGTCCGGCGGCCGAGCCGGCTGGAACATCGTCACCACCGACAACGCGTGGACGGGCGAGAATTTCCGACGCGGCGGATGGCTCGAACACGAGCGTCGCTACGAACGAGCCACGCAGGTAGTGGAACTGGCCATGAAGTACTGGGCAGGCGAGACGATCGACTCCGTGACCGACCTGCTGACGGCACACGCCGTGCCCTCCGTGGCGGCGAGCGCGCAGGGTCGGCCGGTGCTGTTCCAGGCAGGCGACTCCACCGGCGGCCGCGATCTCGCTGCCCGTCACGCAGATGTCGTCTTCTCGGCCAACAACGCCTACGACGACGCCGTCGCCTACGCCCGTGACCTGCGTGCGAGGACGGCGGCTTTCGGTAGAGCGGCCGACGCGGTGAAAATTCTTCCCGGTGTCACCGTCGTACTGGGCGATACCCCGGCCGAAGCGGAAGAGAAGGTTCGCTGGCTACGGTCGAACTCCTACAACGGAGTTCGCGCGATCGCGTTCCTCGAACACTACTGGGGCAAGGACTTGTCCGCCTACGATCCGGACGGCCCGCTGCCCGAGATCGATCCGGTGGAGGACGAACTGGATCCATCTCGCGGAACGTTGGCTATCGGCGCTCGGACAGGCAAGCTCGATCAGATCGCACAGTGGCGAAAGCTGGCGGTCGACAAGGGATTGTCGATTCGCGAGTTGGTCCTCGAGATATCGCCTGCATCCCGATTCCACTCGGGCACTCCCGCGGAGGTCGCCGATCGATGGGCCGATCTCGTGCGGAACCGCGTGGTCGACGGCTTCAACATCAACCCCTATCACCTACGGGATGCAATAGACGACCTGGTGGACAAACTCGTTCCGGCACTACAGGAACGCGGCGTCTACCGCACCGAGTACACGAGCGACACACTCGCCGGACACCTCGGCCTCACCGAGAATTCCGCAGCGAAGAAGAAAGCATCATGAGTTACTCGGCCGCCGAAGATCGTTACGACGACGCTCGGTTCCGCCGAAGCGGGAAGAACGGATTGAAATTGCCGGAGTTCTCGCTCGGTCTGTGGCAGAACTTCGGTGACAACCGGAATTTCGAGACGCAGCGCGAGATCATCCTGCGCGCCTTCGATCTCGGCATCACCCACTTCGATCTCGCGAACCGTTACGGCCCACCGTTTCGCGCCGCCGAGAAGGCGTTCGGACGGGTTCTCGCCAGCGGGCTCGGCAGCTACCGGGACGAGATTCTGATCGCGTCGAAAGCCGGAAACCCCATCGGGGCAAGCCCGTATCTGTCCGGCGGCTCACGGAAGACGCTGCTCGACTCGCTGGACATCAGCCTGACCGACCTCGGGGTCGATCACGTCGACATCTTCTACTCCCACAGTCCCGACCTCGAAACTCCGCTGGAAGAGACGATCGGTGCATTGGCCTCCGCGGTTCAGCAGGGCAAGACGCTCTACATCGGAATCTCCAACTACACGGCCGAGCGGGCACACGATGCGTCCGTGATCGCCGAGCGTCTCGGAACACCGCTCCTGGTGCTGCAGTCCAAGTACTCGATCTTCGATCGCACCGTCGAACTCGATGGTCACCTCGAGACCGCGGCGCAGGACGGGACCGGCGTCGTTGCTTACTCGCCCATCGCTCAAGGCCTGCTCACCGACAAGTACCTGCAGGGCTCGGTGCCCGCGGACTCACGGGCAGCCGACTCGGCGTTCCTTTCTGCCGAGGACATCTCGGATGTGTACCTCGCGCGTGCCGAAGCACTGAACAAGATTGCCGCGGCACGCGGACAGTCACTCGCGCAGCTGGCACTTCAATGGGTGTTGCGTCGCCCCGAGGTCACGACGGCACTCATCGGTGCCAGCTCGACGGCCCAGCTCGAGCACAACCTGGCGTCGACCGGATTTGCCGATCTCTCCGACGACGAGCTCGCGGCGATCGACGAGCACGGCGTGCACGGGACGGTGCTTCGGCTCGCGAAATAGGGGTCGCGCGTACGTGCCTGCGGACGTCGGGGGCTCACGATCTGGCCTCGTCGCGGCGGATGGCCGGTATGCGGCCATGCATCGGACATGCGCGTCGATGAACAGTGTGGGCATGATGGAGCCGTGGCCGACGAACCCCTCCAATCTCCCGACGAACATGCCCAACGCCCCGACGAACGATTCACCCTCGCCAGCGAGCGCACGTTTCTCGCGTGGATGAGGACATCCCTCGGCCTGCTTGCCGGCGGCATCGCCGTCGTCCATCTGGTTCCTGACTTCAGCACGGGCTGGGTCAGGACGACGCTCGGCCTGGTCCTGATCCTCATGGCAGCATCCGCGGCCATGGTGGGTTTGCGGCGCTGGCTGCAGGTGCGGCGAGCTCTCGAAGCAGGAGCACCGATGCCCGAGGCGAAGGAACTGTGGATCTTCGCCGTCGGAATCGGCGCAATTGCCGTCCTCGCTGCTGTGGTGACCGTTCTGGGTATCCAGTAGGACGCTCGGTTGCACGGAGAGTGCACAATCGAAGTACTAGTGACATTTAACGAGGGAGTAGCGCGTGGCACAGGCTTTGAAACTCGGATACAAGGCGTCGGCCGAGCAGTTCGGTCCCCGCGAACTCGTCGAACTCGGTGTTCTCGCCGAGCAGCACGGCATGGACTCGGCGACAGTCAGCGACCACTTCCAGCCGTGGCGCCACGAGGGTGGCCACGCGCCGTTCTCGCTTGCCTGGATGACCGCCGTCGGCGAACGCACGAAGACGATCCAACTCGGGACCTCGGTGTTGACGCCGACGTTCCGGTACAACCCGGCAGTGATCGCCCAGTCCTTCGCGACGATGGGATGCCTGTACCCGGGCCGCATCATGCTCGGCGTCGGAACCGGCGAAGCCCTCAACGAGATCGCCACCGGGTTCAAAGGCGAATGGCCGGATTTCAAGGAACGATTCGCACGTCTGCGTGAGTCGGTGCGCCTGATGCGTGAGCTGTGGCTCGGTGATCGAGTCGATTTCGAGGGTGACTACTACACGACCAAGGGCGCCTCGATCTACGACGTCCCCGAGGGCGGAATTCCGGTGTACATCGCGGCCGGCGGACCGGTGGTTGCTCGGTACGCCGGGCGTTCGGGTGACGGGTTCATCTGTACCTCGGGCAAGGGCATGGAGCTCTACACCGACAAGCTGCTGCCTGCTGTGGAAGAAGGCGCGGGCAAGGCCGAGCGCGACGCCGGCGAGATCGACAAGATGATCGAGATCAAGATTTCGTACGACACCGACCCGGACCTGGCGCTCGAGAACTGCCGGTTCTGGGCCCCGCTGTCGTTGACGCCGGAGCAGAAGCACTCGATCGAGGATCCGATCGAGATGGAGAAGGCAGCCGACGAACTACCCATCGAGCAGGTCGCGAAGCGGTGGATCGTCGCCTCCGATCCTGACGAAGCCGTCGAAAAGGTCAAGCAGTACACCGACGCCGGGCTGAACCACCTCGTCTTCCACGCGCCGGGGCACGATCAGAAGCGGTTCCTGGAGCTGTTCGAGAGCGATCTGGCTCCGAGGCTTCGGAAGCTCGGCTAGTTTTTCCGCACTCTCGTCGGCACCCTCGTTCGGCATGAATGGACCACTGCAACGGCTAGACGGTTGCAGTGGTCCATTGATGCGGGAGGGGCCGTCGGCATCAATGGCCCATCACAACGGCTAGACGGTTGCAGTGGTCCATTCATGCGGAAAAAGCGAAGGTGCAAATTCAGTCCGCCGACAACGCGAACATTCGCATTTCTCGGTCGGTCCGGTTCTTGTACTCCCCGTACACCTTGACCATGTCGTTGAACGCGTCGTAGATGCGAGCCTTCTCGGGACCGGTGACCGGGGTGGCCGTCACCGGGATCTTCTTGCCGCCGATGGCGACGGTCGCCCGCGGCTCCTTCAGCAGATTCGACGTCCACGCCGGATGGTGTTGCTGGCCGAAGTTGCTGCCGACGACGAACAGCTGGACTCCTTCGCGGTAGTACAGCAGCGGCGAGGTGCGTAGTGCTCCTGACTTGCAGCCCGTGGTCGTCAAGAGAACGACCGGCGCGGCGATGGGACCGAGGATGGTGAACCGCCCGTTGGTCCGCTCCAACAACCGGCGGTCGACCCCGGCGAGATTTCTGATCACCCACGAGCCGGGCTTCGTCGCCGCGAATGCGATCGCAGGCTTACGGATGAAGCTGGTGTCGCTGCCCCACCGAACATCGGGGAAGGGTGATTCTGGCATCACCCATCTGACCGCTACGAGTCGTCCGCTGTCAACCGTCGAACCGCTACGCTGGCGGTCATGGCCGAGCCAGCATCGAGCATCTACATCGCCTCACCCGAAGGCGACACCGGAAAATCGACCATCGCACTCGGAGTGCTGCAGATGCTGTGCGCGTCCGCTGCCAGAGTGGGTGTGTTCCGTCCCATCGCGCGCTCGACCACCGAGACCGATTACATCCTCGAACTTCTCATCGATCACACGACGGCCGATCTGTCCTACGAGCAGTCCCTCGGCGTCACGTACGAGGCGGTCCATGCCGACCCCGAGGCAGCGATCGGCGAGATCGTCTCGCGATTCCACGAGGTCGCCGCGCAGTGCGATGCCGTGGTCATCGTCGGCAGTGACTACACGGATGTGGGTAGTCCGAGCGAGCTGAGCTTCAACGCTCGGATCGCGGCGAACCTCGGCGCTCCGGTGCTGCTCGCGCTTCGTGGGTCGGAGAGGTCGACGGACGAGATCGTGCAGCTGGGCCAGCTGTGTCAGGCCGAGCTCCGTCAGCATCACGCCCATCTTGCCGCCATCGTCGCGAACCGTTGCGACCCGGACAAGCTCGACGAGATCACCGCTGCCCTCGCACCTCTCGGCGTACCCGCGTGGAGTCTGCCGGAGATCCCGCTTCTCATTGCGCCCACGATGGCCGAGCTGCTGGTCGCCGTCGACGGTGAGCTCTACAGCGGTGACGCGGAACTGATGCAGCGCGAGGCGCTGCGCGTCATGGTCGGCGGTATGACGGCCGAGCACATCCTCGAGCGCTTGACCGAGGGCGTCGTGGTCATCGCGCCTGCGGACCGATCCGACGTCCTGCTCGCCCTCGTCAATGCTCATGAGGCAGAGGGCTTTCCGTCGCTCGCCGGCATCATCATGAACGGCGGCATCGAACCACACCCGGCCATCGCTCGCCTTGTCGCAGGCCTCGGTCCGCGGCTGCCGATCCTGACCACCGACCTCGGAACGTTCGATACCGCCTCGGCCGCAGCCAAAGCGAGGGGCAGGGTGGCCGTCGGCTCTCAGCGCAAGGTCGACACAGCGCTGAGTCTGATGGAACAGCGGGTCGATGCCCGAGCGCTGCTCGACCGACTCGAGCTGGCCATACCGTCGATCACGACGCCCCAGATGTTCGAGTACCAGTTGATCCACCGGGCCCGCGCCGACCGCAAGCACATCGTGCTGCCGGAGGGCAGTGACGATCGGATCCTGCGCGCTGCCGGACGGTTGATCCAACGTCAGGTCGCGCAGTTGACCATTCTCGGCGAGGAAGGACCGATTCGCCGACGGGCCGCCGAACTCGGCGTCGACCTGGGCGACGCGCAGGTACTCGACCCCAAGACCTCCGACCATGCCGAGGACTTCGCGGCCGAGTACACCGAACTGCGGAAGCACAAAGGCATGCGCATCGAGCGGGCCCGCGAGATCATGTCGGACATCTCGTACTTCGGAACCATGATGGTGCACAAGGGAATCGCCGACGGAATGGTCTCCGGTGCCGCGCACACCACCGCGCACACCATCAGGCCGTCCTTCGAGATCATCAAGACTGCCGACGGCGTGAACACCGTCTCCAGTATCTTCCTGATGTGCCTCTCCGATCGCGTTCTGGCCTACGGTGATTGCGCGATCGTGCCCGATCCGACGGCCGAGCAGCTGGCCGACATTGCTATCTCGTCCGCCACGACATCCGCGCAGTTCGGCGTGGAACCCCGCGTCGCAATGCTGTCCTATTCGACCGGCGATTCCGGTAGCGGCGCCGATGTGGACAAGGTTCGCGAGGCAACGCGCCTCGTACGCGAACGGAGTCCGGAACTGTTGGTGGAAGGGCCGATTCAGTACGACGCCGCCATCGAACCGTCCGTCGCGAAATCGAAACTGCCGGACTCCGACGTCGCCGGACGTGCGACGGTGTTCATCTTCCCCGACCTGAACACCGGCAACAACACCTACAAGGCAGTGCAGCGCAGTGCCGGGGCAGTCGCCGTCGGCCCGGTGCTGCAAGGGCTGCGTAAACCCGTCAACGACCTCTCGCGAGGAGCGCTCGTCGAGGACATCGTCAACACCGTCGCCATCACGGCGATTCAAGCGCAGGGAACCGCAGAATGAGCGTCCTCGTCGTCAATTCCGGCTCCTCGTCGGTCAAGTTCCAGCTGGTGGATACGCGGAACGGTGAGGCGTTGGCGTCGGGGCTGGTCGAGCAGATCGGTGAGCCCGAGGGCCGGGTGGTGCTCGAGATCGGAGGTGAGGACACCGAGATCCGTCGGGAGATCGCCGATCACGGCGTCGGACTCGCCGCGGCGTTCGAGATGCTCGCCGACGCCGGCATCGATCTCGGGTCCGATGTGACAGCAGTCGGTCATCGTGTGGTGCACGGCGGCGAGGTGTTCTACCAGCCGACGCTGATCGACGATGCTGTGCTGCAGCAGATCTCGGACCTCAGCAGTCTTGCGCCGTTGCACAATCCGCCGAACGTTCTCGGGATCGAGGTGGCACGCGCTCAGCTTCCCGGCGTGCCGCACGTCGCAGTGTTCGACACCGCGTTCTTTCATTCGCTTCCCGCGGCGGCGTCGACCTACGCCATCGACCGCGACGTGGCGAAGGCGCACGGCATCAGGCGCTACGGCTTCCACGGCACCTCGCACGAGTACGTGTCCCAGCGTGTCGCCGAGTTTCTCGGGCGGAGCGATCTGAACCAGATCGTTCTGCATCTGGGCAACGGCGCTTCGGCGTCCGCCATCGCCGGCGGTGTCCCGATCGACACGTCGATGGGGCTGACGCCGCTCGAAGGCCTGGTCATGGGAACGAGAAGCGGCGACATCGACCCGGGCGTCGTGATGCATCTGCGCCGTAGCGCCGATATGGATGTCGACGCCATCGATCAACTCCTCAACCGGGCATCCGGCCTGAAAGGGCTCGCCGGGGTCAACGATTTTCGAGTGCTCGGCCAGCACATCGCCGGCGGCGACGAGAACGCGCGCCTCGCGTACGACGTCTACATCCACCGACTGCGCAAGTACATCGGTGCATACATGATCGACCTGGGCAGGCTCGATGTCATCACGTTCACCGCGGGCGTCGGCGAGAACGCTGCGAACGTACGCGCCGATTCACTGGCTGGACTCGAAGGATTCGGCATCGAGATCGACGAGACCAGAAACGCGGTGCGCAGCAAGGAAGCTCGGGTGATCTCCACCGATTCGTCGACCGTGACCGTGCTGGTGGTGCCGACCAACGAGGAACTCGCCATTGCCCGCGCGGCGGAGATCGTGGTTCAGAACATCGACTGAGGCCTGATGGCGTTGGCGAGATCGACGAGGGTGTAGCGGTGTGCCCGATCGGTGGCGTTGCGGGCCAGGGACCGTAGTCCGGCCTCGGTTCCGGAGCGCAATCCGGTCTCGGTGAACTGCGCCCCCAGTATGGGTTCGCGTTCGGCCTCCACCGCGTGGCCCGATCGAACCCAGTCCATGGCCATCGCGAGCACCAGGGTGCGCATCTGCAGAGCTCGGCTCTCCCCGCGCGGCAGCATCGCGACACGGCGGGCTGCCTCGCGGAAGTCGGCTTCTTCGAGATCAGGGGACGGACGATCCATCAGCAACGTCAGCACACTCGTCATCCTCGCCACCGCGTAGTGGCGTGAGCTGATCGGAACCTGGTCCAGCACAGCGACGGCCGCGGCGGGATCGCTGCGATACATCATCTGGCGGGCGAGCCCGAACGCCGAACTGACCACCGCCCGATTGGTACGCCACACCGACTTGTAATAAGTCTCCGCGCACTCGCGCCACTTCTCGCGCTCGTCGGTGGAGGGCTGCGCCGTACTTTCCATGATCAGTTCGGCGCTGGCCGCCAATGCGATCTTCGGAGCCAATTCACCGGGCATGGCGTCGAGTACCTTCTCGAAATGATCGGAGGCGTCGGGAAATTCGCCTTTGAGCAGTTCGAGCAGGCCTGCGTACCACTCGACGCGCCATGGGTCGTTCCCTGCGGTACGTACCTGTTTGAGCACCGACTCGGCGGTGCCGGTATCGCCCAGATCGATGTGAGCCTTGACCTCCGCCAGCGTGATCTCCAAACCGCCGGGAGAGCCGTCGGCGAAGCGCTCGATGCCGTTGCGGCGAGCATGAGCCAACGAATCCAACGTCTGCTGCGGTGCGCTGTGCACGGCAGCGGCAAGCAGCGGCGCCGACGGATCGCTCGGATCGACAAGGGGCACGGGCAATGCCGAGACAACCTCGCGTGCACTGATTCGGTCGCCACGGACCTTGCCGTCGACGTAGGTATCCGTCCGGCCGACCGACTCCTCGATGCCGAACGTGGTGCGCGGCGGACTGAAGGCCGTCGAGAGCCCCGGCCGTTCGGCGCCCGTCTGCAGTGCCAGTATCTCTCGCAGCACGCCGGTGGCCTGGCTCGCCAGCACTTCCGCGGAGGAGAAGCGTTGCGATGGATCGGGATTGGTCGCCCGCACCAACAATCGATGGAACGACGGATACTTTCGCAGAAGTTCGTGATCCTCGGGACCGGGAATGCCTGGGTCGAACTTGCCCTTGGTCGAGGGCATGTCGAGGGTGAGCACGGCAAGGGTTCGGCCGGCGGTGTAGACGTCGGATGTGACCGTCGGCCCGGTCTCGATGATTTCGGGTGCCTGATAGCCGGCCGTCCCGTACAGGTACCCGTAGTCCTCGATGCCCGCGACGGCACCGAGATCGATCAGTTTGATCTGATCGTCGGTCACCATGATGTTCTCGGGTTTGAGATCGTTGTAGACCAAGCCGATCGAGTGCAGGTACGCGAGCGCGGGCAACACTTCGAGCAGATAGGCGATGGCCTGCTCGACCGGCATGCGGCTGTGATCGGGGCGCGCGGACAGTATGTCGCGAAGGGAACGACCGCCGACGTACTCCATGACGATGAAGCCGATCTTGGTTCCGTCGCTGCGCGGCTGTTCGACGAAGTTGTAGATCTTCACGACGCCGGGATGCGCCACCTCGGCCAGGAACTGACGTTCGGCCACGGCGACTGCATGCGCCTCGTCGTCACCGAAGTGCAAGAGTCCCTTGAGTACGACCCATCGATCGCTGACGTTGCGGTCGATGGCGAGATAGATCCAGCCGAGACCTCCGTGCGCGATGCAGCCCTGAACCTCGTACTGGCCGACGACGAGATCGCCCGGCTCCAGCAGCGGCGTGAAGTCGTAGCGCGAGCCGCAGTGCGGGCACGTTCCCGACGGTGCGTCGGGCTCGCCGTCGGCGTTGCGTCCCACCGGTGAGTTGCACTTCCAGCAGAACCGCTTGCGAGCAGGGACACTCGGATCCGACATGACCGCCGTCGCCGGATCGACCGGATCGACCCGAGGAACCTCGACGAGCCCGGCGCCCAGACGCCGCTTGGTGTCCGTTCGGTGGCTACGGCTCGACCTGGTTCGGCCCGAGGTCCGCGAGGATCGCGCGAGAGGGGCGGCGGTGGCCCGCGTGCGTTCGACGGCCTGGGTTTGCTCGGTCGCCGGGGTACGCAGTGATGCCTGAGTTCGGTCGGCTGCCGGGGAACGCAGTGCTGCCTGCGTTTGTTCGGTGTCGCTCGGGCGGAGAGTCGCCTGGGTACGTTCGGGATCCTGAACAGGCGGCGCTGCTTCGGTTCTCGGTGACGGAGCGGTACTCCGGCCGGTCGGGGTCTGTGGGTCTTTCGAACTCATGCCAAGTCCCGTCCGTCAGTCCACGTACTGCGGGTACGGCGCTCCGGGCGAGGCACCCATGACGCTGAGCCAGGTGTTGTACAACCGGTTCCAGGTACCGTCGCCGCGGATGCGCTCCAGAGTGCCGTTGACGAACCGGACCAAATCCTCACTCTCCTTCTTGATCCCGACGCCGTAGGGCTCCGGGCTCAGGCTGTCTCCGACGATGACGAGGTACGGATCCTGGGCGGCAAGGCCTGCGAGGATGGAGTCGTCGGTGCTGACGGCGTCGACCTGCCGCTGTTGGAGCACCACGAGGCAATCCGACCACATGGCGGCGCTCACGATCTGCGCGGTCGGCACGATGCGCTGCAGGCGATACAGCGATGTCGTCCCCTCCACCGCGCACACCCGACGGTTCGCGAGGTCGGCGACGCCGTTGATTCCGGAGCCGCGGACTGCCAGCACCCGGTGCTGGGCTTGGAAATACACCGTGGAGAACGACACGTCCTGCTTGCGGGCGCATGTGATGGTCATCGTCTTGACCACGACGTCGACGTCGCCGTCCTTCAACGCCTCGATGCGCTCGGCGGAGGTCAGGATTCGGAAGTCGACGCGATCGGGATTCCCGAAGAGATCTCGCGAGATCTCACGGGCGATGTCGACGTCGAAGCCGACCAATTTGCCCGTCATCGGGTCGCGGAAGCTGAACAGATTGCTCCCGGTGTCGAGCCCGACGATGAGACGTCCGCGGGCTCTGATCGCGTCGACTGTCCGCATCGGAGGCGCGTTCTCGGCGGCGACGTTGGCCGGCGTCGGACGCAGGCTCGCGGTGGGCCGGGTGCACTGCTGCTCGGTGGTCGACGGGTCGGGAGCGTCGGTCACCGGGCCCGCACCGTCGGGCAGCGGTGGATCGGTGTAGTTGGTCTGCGACTCCGTTGGTAGTTGCTCCGGACCGACGCAGCTCGTCGTCAGAACGCAGACGAGAACGAGGACGAGAAGGGCGAGCAACCGGTTCACAGGTACTCACGCAACCTCGGAAGGAGCCCGGCGCCGATGGCCGCTGCCGCCGCAATGGTGAGTACCACTGCACCGGAGGACAATCCGACCAGTGCGGTCTTGCCGCGCGAGATGTTGCCGCGTAGTTCGGTTCTGGCCTGGGCGATGCCGTCGGCGAGCATGTCGTCCAGTGCCCGGAACTGAGCGGCGGAGTCGGCGACACCACTGCCGGTGGCGACGGTGACCGCGGTGTTGAAATCGCCGATGCTCAGCGCACCGTTGATACGCGCGTGAGCACTCTGCCACTTGCTCAGCGTGTCGGTCATGTCGTCGTTCCCGTCGAACAATTCGATGAGTTTGCGTGTGTTCTCGTTGAATTCGGCGTCGTACTCCCGTGTGCTTCCGCGGCGCACGAGGTTGAGGGTCTCGTCGGATCGAGCTTGTTGAGCCAGTATGAACCCCGTCGTCAACGTCTGCAGCGGCGCGACGCCGCGATTCAGTGCCCGATCGGTCGCCGTCGCCGAAATCAGACCGGCGACGAGCATCCACACGAGCAGCACAGCCACCATTGCTGTAGCACCGAGGAAGCCCCAGTTGAGCGTGCGGTGAGTCCGCCGGGACAGAAACACCTGCGCCAGAACGATGACGATCAGGCACGCAACGATCAGCAGTATGGCGAGGACCGGAGGGCGAACGAACGGTTCCTGATCGGTGGACACCCGCGATGCCTGGTCGGTGTACAGGCCCTCGGCACGCGGGAGAAGCGATGTCTGCATGAGCGCGGACGCTTCACCGAGATACGAAGAACCGACGGGATTGCCGAGTCGGTTGTTCGATCGTGCGGTCTCCACCAAGCCGGTGTAGACCGGAAGGCCTGCCCCGATCTCCGAGAGCGCGGCGCGCGCGTCGTCGTCGGTGTCACCGAGTCCTGCCGACGCCCGAATGAGTTCGGTTCCGGCGTCACCGATCGCCTGGGAGTACCGATCCCGTACCTCTTGAGGCTCCAGCCCGCCCGCAAGAAACGCGGTGGATGCCGCTGCATCGGCAACCGAGAGAGCCCCGTACAGATTCTGAGCGGAATTGGCGAGCGGTTCGGTGCGGACGAGGAGCGTGTCGAGCGTGTCTTCGCGATCGGACACCGCGCCCGACGCGACGACTCCGGTGAGAATCGACGCCAGGATCAGCACGAAACCCAAAAAGATCATCCGCGCAGGCGTCGAACGCACCAGGCGTCGCACTTCGCGGCGAGAGTCGCTCGACGAGGCCGAAGCCGCCGTTGTGGGAGGCACGGCAGCAGTGGGTGTAGTGCCGACCACGTTCACAGGTTCGAGCATATAAGTTCCCGAGCCGCGTTCGTACGCGGACGGGGAACACGCGGACCAGGAACACACTGCGGACCAGGAACACACTGCGGACCAGGAACACACTGCGGACCAGGAACACACTGCGGACCGGTTCCCCTAAGGTGGTGACCTATGCGGGTGGTGAGCTGTGCGCGGCGACGGTGACGGATGGGTGCTCGGTGACAACGGCACACGGCACTGGGGAAAGCATGGCGCAGCAGGTCTGCTTCTTCGCGCACCCGCGGCCGACGGCCAACCGACGGTATTGCTCCAACACCGCGCGCTGTGGAGCCATCAGGGCGGAACCTGGGCGTTGCCCGGCGGCGCCAAGGACAGCCACGAATCCAGCGTCGACGCAGCGATCCGTGAGGCGGACGAGGAAGCCGGTATCGGATCCGCGCGGTTGCAGGTGCGAGGTGAGAAGGTGACCGCTCGGGCCGAGAGCGGTTGGTCCTACACCACGGTCGTCGCCGATACCGAGTCGCAGCTGAGCACGACCATCAACGGCGAGAGCACCGAACTGCGCTGGGTCCCCGAAGAGCTGGTGGAGGAATTGCCCCTTCACCCCGGTTTCGCGGCAAGCTGGCCTGAGTTGCGCACGAGCCCACTCCGCGTGCTGCTGGACACCGCGAACGTTCTGGGCTCACGGCCGAACGGATGGTGGAAGGACCGCAGCGGCGCCACCGCCGAGCTGCTCACCTCGTTGTCCGACGCCCTGCCGCGCACCGTAGAGCTTGCCGGTGGAAGCTTCGGATGGCTCACCCGAATCGAAGCAGTTCTCGAAGGTGACGCGCGCGCAGCCCAGTTCGAGGACGCGCGAGTGCCCGTCATCCACGCCGAGGGAAGCGGCGACGACGAACTCGCGCGCCGCGCAGGCCAGGGTGATGCACTGACCGCTCTCGTCACCGCCGACCGCGGCCTCCAACAAAGACTGCCTGCAGCGGTGCAGGTGCTCTCGCCGTCGACCGTGCTCGGCTGGCTCGGCTAGCTTCCTCGCAGCTTCGCCGACAGCTCCCTGGCTGCTGCTTGTGGATCTCGGGCCTGGGTGATGGCACGGACCACGACGATGCGCTCGCATCCCGTCGCGAGAACCTCGTCGACGTTGTCGGCGTCGACGCCGCCGATGGCGAACCACGGCCGTGACGGCGCTGCCTCGGCGGTGCTCTTCAGCAATTCGATGCCGACGGCCTTGCGATTGGGCTTCGTCGGCGTCGCCCACACCGGGCCCGTCGCGAAGTAGTCGACACCGTCCTCGATGGCGGCGAGCGAGGCCTGGCTTCGGTTCTGCGTCGACCGGCCGATCACCACGTCGGGGCCGAGGATCTGCCGCGCATAGTGCACGGGCAGATCGCCCTGGCCGAGATGCAGCACGTCGGCGCCCGACGCCAATGCCAGGTCGGCACGATCATTGACCGCCAGCAACGCGCCGTGGCGTCGAGTCGCCGCGGACAGGATGGCCAACGCAGCCAGTTCATCCTTCGCTTCGAGCGGACCGAATTCGCGCTCACCAGCGGAATTCTTGTCGCGAAGCTGAATGATGTCGACGCCGCCGGACAACGCAGCTTCGGCGAATTGCGCGAGGTCGCCGAGCTCGCGGCGAGCGTCGGTGCACAGGTACAAGCGGGCAGAGTTCAAACGCTCGCGGGAGTTCTGAGTAGGAGGCACGTCTCGAACGGTAGTCTGTTCGAAGTCAGTCGAGACACGGGAGTCCTGGGGTACGCAGGGCTGAGAGTGGACGCGCCAGTCCTTACCGTCAATACCTGAACCGGATCATGCCGGCGCAGGGAGTGAGGCGGTTCGAGTATGTCCAAGACCCTTGCAGTGGTCGGCGGCGGTGTCATCGGCCTCGCCGCGGCAGGCCGCGCAGCCCGAGACGGCTGGTCGGTGACCCTGTACGACCCGAACGTCGGATCAGGAGCATCGTGGGTCGCGGGCGGAATGCTGGCCCCGCTGTCCGAAGGATGGCCAGGCGAACACGAGCTGCTGGCCCTCGGCGCACAGTCGCTGCACCGATGGCCCGAGTTCGCCCGCAGCCTCGGCATCGACGTGTTCTCCGCGTCCGGTTCGCTCACCGTCGCCCTGGACGCCGCCGACGCCGCCGACCTACGGACCATCGCTGAATTCGTCGGGCAGCAGGGGCACGAGCTCGAGATTCTGGACCGTGCACGTATCCGCGAGCTGGAGCCGTCGCTCGCCCAGAACATCCGCCTCGGCCTGCTGGCTCCCACCGAATCGGCCGTCGACAATCGTGCTCTCGTGAACGGTCTGCGGGCCGCAGCGTCCTCGGTCCGCTTCGTCGCCGAGGCCGTCACCGACCTGGCTGGGCTCGATGCCGACCAGATCGTCGTCGCGGCGGGCGCGCAGACGGCGTCGCTGCTCCCCGGCGTTCCGGTGCGCGCCGTCAAAGGCGAAATTCTGCGGCTGCGCCGGCGACCGAGCGCAGCGCCCACGCCGACGCGCACCATCCGCGGAAGCGTCCACGGACGCCCCATCTACCTCGTGCCCCGCGGCGACGGGCTCGTCGTCGGCGCCACCCAATACGAATCCGGGCAGGACACCCAGGTCACCGTCGCGGGGGTACGTGACCTGATCGCCGACGCCGAACGCATCATGCCGAGCATCGGCGAATACGAGCTGCACGAAACCGCCGCGGGACTTCGCCCGACGAGTCCCGACGGTCTTCCCCTCATCGGCCGGATCTCCGATCGCGTGATCGTGGCATCCGGACACGGGCGCAACGGAATCCTGTTGACGCCCATCACCACCGACGCTGTCTCGGCGCTCCTTGCCGGCGACACACTCCCCGAAGCGAAGGCTGCAGATCCAGCCCGCTTCTCAGATTGGCAGGGAAAACAATGATCACGGTCAATGGTGAACAGCACAGCCTGGCGGAGGGACTGACGATGCGTCAGCTTCTCGGCACACTGTCGATGCCCGAGAAGGGAATCGCCGTCGCCGTCGACGGCACGGTCTTACCGAAGAGTCGGTGGGACGTCACTACCGTCGAAAAAGGCTGGACCATCGAGATTCTCACGGCGGTGCAAGGTGGCTAGTCCGTTGCAGATCGCCGACCGGACCTTCGATTCGCGGCTCATCATGGGCACCGGGGGAGCGGCGAACCTGACGGTGTTGGAAGAGGCTCTCGTCTCCTCCGGCACCGAGTTGACCACCGTCGCGATGCGCCGCGTCGACGCCGCGGGCGGCACCGGGGTGCTCGACCTGCTACGCAAGCTGAACATTGCACCGCTTCCCAACACCGCAGGCTGCCGCGGCGCGGCCGAAGCGGTGCTGACCGCGCAGCTCGGCCGTGAAGCACTGGAGACGGACTGGGTGAAACTCGAAGTCATCGCCGACGAGCGGACTCTGCTTCCCGACGCCATCGAATTGGTCAAGGCGGCAGAGCAATTGGTCGACGAGGGCTTCAACGTTCTTCCGTACACCACCGACGACCCCGTCCTCGCCAAGAGGCTCGAAGACATCGGCTGCGTCGCCGTCATGCCGCTCGGTGCCCCGATCGGCACCGGGCTCGGTATCTCCAACCCACACAACATCGAGATGATCGTCGACGCCGCAACCGTTCCGGTGATCCTCGACGCGGGCATCGGGACGGCCAGCGATGCAGCGCTGGCCATGGAACTCGGCTGCGATGCGGTTCTTCTCGCCACCGCCGTCACGCGCGCGAAAGATCCCGCACTGATGGCGTCGGCGATGCGGCACGCGGTGGCCGCGGGCTTCGAGGCGCGTCGGGCGGGGCGTATCCCGAAGAGATTCTGGGCGCAGGCAAGTTCGCCGATGTAGGCGATTCGCGCATGTGCGTGCGAATACATAACAGGCTATGTATTCGCACGCACATGCGGCGGCGCCGCCCATCATCCAAAAGGATGACAAAGGTCGAGACTCGCGGGCGATGTGCGGGCACCCCCGGCTGCGGGATGGTGGTCACATGATCGAAGTGACAGGACTGACCAAGCGGTACGGCAAGGTGACGGCGGTCGAGAACCTCACGTTCACCGTCAAGCCGGGAATCGTGACCGGCTTCCTCGGACCCAACGGGGCAGGCAAGTCGACAACCATGCGGATGATCCTCGGACTCGACCGCCCCACCAGCGGGACGGCGCTCATCGAGGGCAAACCGTACAACCAACTCAAGCAGCCACTGCGCAGCGTCGGGGCTCTCCTCGATGCCAAGTGGGTGCACCCCAATCGATCGGCACGCGCCCATCTCGAGTGGATGGCCGCATCCAACAACATTCCGAAATCGCGTGTCGAGGAGGTCCTACGCCTCGTCGGCCTCAGTGAGGTCGCCAAGAAGAACGCGGGCGGCTTCTCGTTGGGAATGTCTCAGCGGCTCGGACTGGCAGGCGCCCTCCTGGGGGACCCGAAAGTCCTGCTGTTCGACGAGCCGGTCAACGGCCTCGACCCCGAGGGCATCGTCTGGATTCGCAAATTCATGCAGCGTCTGGCATCGGAGGGGCGTACGGTCCTCGTGTCCAGCCACCTCCTCTCCGAAATGGCGCAGACTGCAGAGCAACTGATCGTCATCGGCCGAGGGAAATTGATCTCCGACTCCTCGGTACAGGAGTTCATCGACCACGCATCCGAGGCCTCGGTGCGGGTTCGCAGCCCGCAGCTCGACGCGTTGCGTAGTGCGCTCACCTCTGCCGGTCTGACCGTGCGGGAGCCCAATGCCACCGAAGAATTGCAACCGGCACTCGTCGTGACGAATTCCACGACCGACGCCATCGGCGAGATCGCGGGAAGATCCGGAATCGTTCTTCACGAATTGGCCTCGCAGCGAGGATCTTTGGAAGAGGCATTCATGAAGCTCACCGGAGACACAGTGCAATACCACGGCGCGGGAGCCGAAGATCCCAACATTCAGCAAGCGATGGGTGGTGCTCTCTGATGGGAGTCCTGGCAGCAGAACGAATCAAGATCACGTCGACGAAGTCACCGTGGTGGTGCACGATCGCAGTCGTCGTGCTCGGCCTCGGACTCGGCGCGATCGTCGGCATCACCTCGAAGCTCGGGCTGAGCTCGTACAACGACCAGGTCGCGGAAGGCAACAAGCCCGATTTCGACCCCTACATTCCGTCGGTCTTCGATGCCGTCGGCAGTGGTGTGGGTGGATTCGGTGTGATGGTGTTGATGATCCTCGCAGCACTGACCGTCACCAGCGAATACCGCTTCGGTGTCATCAGAACCACGTTCCAGGCAATTCCCAACCGCGCTTCCGTGCTCGTCGCAAAGGCTGCGCTGATCGGCATCTTCGGCTTCGTTCTGAGTTTCGTTCTCGGCCTCGGCGCGTTCTACCTGGCGAAGGTGTTCGCCGGAGCCGATGCCGGCGTGCTGCTCAGCTTCGACGTGGACGGCACCTGGCGCGTCATCTACGGAACCGCGATTCTCGCGTTCTTGCAGATCGTGGTCGCCGTCGGAGTCGGGGCCCTGCTCCGTCAATCTGCCGGTGCCATCGCG
The DNA here is from genome assembly GCF_023264675.1 of Rhodococcus sp. (in: high G+C Gram-positive bacteria). Taxonomy (GTDB): domain Bacteria; phylum Actinomycetota; class Actinomycetes; order Mycobacteriales; family Mycobacteriaceae; genus Rhodococcoides. The sequence continues at coordinate 8,327 of NZ_JAHFVG010000016.1, read as the reverse complement.
TTACTCCTGCTGTGGCCGCTGGTCGTCGAAAATCTGTTCGGCCTGTTCGGATCGGTCGGCCGTGCGATCCAGCCATTTCTTCCATGGCTCAACGCGAGTCACTTTCTCGGATCCGACGGCGGCGTCGACTTCCACTGGGGCCCGATCGGATCGCTGATCTACTTCATCGTCTTCACGGCAATCGTGTTCGGCGCAGCAGTCTTCGTCGTCAATCGTCGGGACGCATGAGTTAGCTCGGCACCGGCGAATCACCAAGACGGACCACGTCGATCCCGCTAGGGTGCTTGCCCGTCCGTTGTCGCCACGGTGGATGTCGAATCACCAAGACGCATCACGTCGATCCCGCTAGGGTGCTTTCATGCGACGGATGACACTACTTGCAAGTTTCGCAGTCGGCGCTCTCGTTCTGGCCGGTTGTTCCTCCTCCTCGGATTCGTCCGGGGGTGAGGAGCAACCGGCCAGTTCTGTACCGACACCCGTCGCGACGCCCGACGGGCCGGGGCTCGCGGATGCCGTCACCGGCGATGCCGTCGTCGCCCACCTCCAGGAGTTGGAACGAATTGCCACCGACAACAACGGAAATCGCGCGGCAGGCACATCCGGGTACGACGCAAGCGTCGATTACGTCAAAGGCAAACTCGAGTCGGCGGGATTCGACGTGGAGACACCCGAATTCGAGTTCGACCAGTTCACCGCGGACACTCAGCTGCTCTCGGCGGGGGACCGGCAACTCTCGGTCAGCGCGCTGACTTACTCACCGTCGACCCCCGACGACGGCATCACCGCCCGCGTCGTTGCCGCCCCCAAGGATGACTCACCCGGTTGTGAGGCAACGGATTACGACGGCCTCGACCTGGCGGGTGCAATCGTCGTCGTGGACCGAGGGGTATGCCCGTTCGGCGCGAAGCAGACCGTTGCCGCGGATCTCGGCGCGGTCGCGGTGATCGTCGTCAACAACGAACCCGGACCGCTCGACGGCGGCACCCTCGGTGATCCCGAGGGCGCGAAGATTCCGACCGGTGGCGTCAGTCAAGAAGACGGTGCAGCCGTTGCCGCGGCACCGGAACTCACGCTGACTCTCGACGCCGAGACGTCGACGACCAAGAGCCGCAACATCGTTGCACAGACCAAGACGGGGGACACCGCGAACGTCGTCGTCGCCGGCGCTCACCTCGACAGCGTTCCCGAAGGGCCTGGCATCAACGACAACGGCAGTGGAACCGCGGCCGTGCTCGAGACTGCGCTTCAGATGGGCGCGGAACCGGCGGTCACCAACGCCGTGCGCTTCACGTTCTGGGGTGCCGAGGAACTCGGGCTCGTCGGATCCACGAAGTACGTCGAAAGCCTCGGCGACGAGGACAAGGCGAACATTGCGCTCTACTTGAACTTCGACATGATCGGCTCGCACAACGCCGGCTACCTCGCCTACGACGGTGACGACTCCGACAAGGTCGGCTCGCCCGCGGGCCCTGCCGGATCGGACGCGATCGAGCGCGTGTTCGTGGAGCGGCTGCAGCAGGAAGGCATCGCGGCCGATGGAACGGACTTCGACGGTCGATCCGACTACGGCCCGTTCATCGAGGTGGGTATTCCGGCCGGCGGCGTCTTCAGCGGCGCGGACGAGACGAAGACCCCTGCCCAGGCCGAGAAGTGGGGCGGTACGGCCGAGGAAACGTTCGATCAGAACTATCACACAGCCGAGGACACTCTCGCGAACGTCGATCGCGAGGCTCTCGCAAAGAATGCGTCGGCCATCGGTTTCGGCATCGGGACGTATGCCCAGTCGGTGGAGGGGGCCAACGGTGTACCGGTCGGCGCCGCTCGCACCGAGGCGCGAACGGTGAAGTGACCGTGCACGGAACTCCAAGTATCTGTAACTGTCGGTTACGCTTGTTTTCATGAACCCGTACGTGGCGTCGACCCTCGACTGGGTTCGCGGTGTGAACCGTCGTCCAGCGGTGGTCGGCGCCGTCCGGCGGATGCGGCGGGTGCTGCCGGGCGACCCGACGTTCGGTGACCCACTCTCCATGGCCGGGCCAGGGTCCGCGCTCGCAATCGCCCGCGTGGCCGACAAGTTCCTCGACGACGAACCCGGCGCATCCCGAGAGATGGGCCTCGGCGCGCTTCAGCTCTGGCAGGCAGTTCTCGAACGCACCGGCCGAGGGCGCGGCGAGCGGGACGTGACGATCGTGTTCACCGACCTCGTCGGCTTCTCGACATGGTCGCTCGGGGCGGGGGACGTCGACACCCTGACACTGTTGCGTAAAGTGTCCAAAGCCGTCGAACCCGCCGTGGCGGTCGGCGGTGGTCACGTCGTCAAACGTCTCGGCGACGGCATCATGGCGGACTTCTACCGGCCGGAGAAGGCGCTCGAAGCGGTCGTTGCGGCACGAGCAGCGCTGGCCGAGGTCGACGTCGACGGCTACACCCCGACCATGCGCGTCGGGATTCACACCGGAAGTCCCCGTCAGATCGGGTCGGACTGGCTCGGCGTCGACGTCACCGTCGCGGCGCGCGTGATGCAGACCGGTGGCAACGGCAATCTGATGATCTCGCACACCGCCCTCGAAGCCATGCCCGACGGAACACTCCAAGGACTGGATCTCGCGAGCCGTCCCTACCGCCGCGGCTTCTTCGCTCCGAAGCTCAACGGCGTCCCCGAGGACCTGAAGATCCTACGACTGGTGCAGACGCCACAGCGGTGAGACGGGCCCGTGCCCGGCGCCGAGGTCGTACGACGCGGCCAGGCACTTCGTCACCCATTCCTTGCCGAACGCGACGGCGTCGGGAATCGTGTATCCGTTCGCGAGCGCACACGCGACCGCTGCCGCGAGGGTGTCGCCCCCACCGTGGTCGTTGCCCGTGTCGATGCGCGGGCTGGTGAACTCGAGAAACTTATCACCGTCGAAAAGCAGGTCGGTGCTGCTGGTGGACGTCCGAAGGTGTCCGCCCTTGACCAGCACCCATTGGGCTCCGAGCGCGTGCAGTGCCTCGGCGGCGCTGTGAGCAGTGGCGTCGTCGACGACGTCGATCCCGGTGATGAGCCGGACCTCGTCGAGGTTGGGCGTCACGAGCGTCGCGATGGGGAACAACGTGGTGCGGATGGCATCGAGCGCCTCTTCGTGCAGCAGCGGATCGCCGTGCATGGAGGCGCACACCGGATCGACGACGAGTGGGACGGCCTGATCTCGGCCGATTCCCACCTCGGTGCAGACGGCGGTGACGGCCTCGATGATGGCAGTGGACGCGAGCATGCCGGTCTTGGCGGCACCCACTCCGATGTCGCCGACCACGGCACGGACCTGATCCGCGACGACGCTCGGGGGGATCTCGTGGAAGCCGCTGACGCCGACGGTGTTCTGCACGGTGACCGCCGCTACCGCCACGCACGCGTGAACTCCGCACATCGCCATCGTCCGGCTGTCGGCTTGAATTCCGGCACCTCCGCCGGAGTCGGTGCCCGCGATCGTGAGCGCGCGCACGGGGGTCGAACCGTTCGGAGTCAGCGGTAGAAACTTCACGAGGTGACAGTACCGGCATGGGTGTAACTCACAGCGACGGATGCGCAAGGGCGAATGAATGCTGTTGCATCACAAGGGCGATCACGTTGCTATATGACGTTTACCAGCGTTCGTGTTGCAACGACGTTGCATACCTACGGAACCGAAGGTTTGTTGCTACAAACGGATGACAACCACCCGTGCCGCATGTTTAATAGTGGTGCAGGTCACATTGAAGTGATCGTCGGGACCCGTAATTCAGCGCAGTCCGTATCAGCACAGGAGGTGACTCAATGCTAGCCAGTACGCCGAGTGCCGATGTTTCCATCAATACCGACCAGAACCGCTTCGAACTGAGGCTCAATGGTGATTTGGTGGGAATCGTCGGCTACTACGAGGTCGAAAGTGCGACCAAGCGCAGTCCTCGTACTCATGTCGTCTCGTTCATGCACACGGTGGTCACCGAGGACTTCGGCCATCAGGGTCTGGCCGCCATCCTCGTGCGCCGATCGCTCGACAGTGCGCGATCGTACGGATGGAAAGTCAAGCCCGTCTGCACTTATGTGCAGCGCTTTCTCTCGGCAAATCCAGAGTATTCGGACGTCGTCGTTCCGCTCTGACGTAACGGTTGCAACTCGGCGCTGCGTCGAATTGCTATCCGAACCGAACATCCCCTCGCTCGGCGTGCGCATCGCTGGTGTCATGGATACATGCACCACAAGCCGCTGTATCGCACCCGTTCCGCGCTGGACGAGGCGGACACCGAAACCCCGTCGCCGGATATCGACGTCGCCGCGACAGTCTGCATCGAGGACAACGCTGCCCACACCCGCTTCGATCTCTTCGTCGCCGATGAGCTGATCGGAATCCTCGGGTACCGAGAACTCGACGACGGCTCGATCGCGTTCATGCACACCGTGGTCAAAGAGGAATTCGGTGACCGTGGCTGGGCTGGAATCCTGGTGCGCGGCGCCATGAACACCGCCCGGGATCGTGGCTGGCAGATCGTTCCCATCTGCACGTACGTACGCCGCTACCTGGCGCGGAATCCGGAGTTTCTGGGCCTCGTGGCCTGAAGTTCACCAATTTATGAGAGCACTGCTCTTGCTTTGACTCTGCTATCGGTGAATACTGCTCTCACGGGAGAGCGCCGCTCTCCATTATGGGAGGCGAGCTCATGGACGGACGTAGATCATCGATCGGGCTGCTCTTGGCCACTGGAATTCTCTTCGCGCTGTACCCGATCCTCCGGCCGTACTCGTCGGAAGTAGGAATCGACGGCGCCGACGCCTTCGCCTCACCCCTGTGGGTGGCCGCCCATACAACCGCGATGCTCGGCTTCCTCACGCTGGCGCTCGCGGTGCGCGCACTGCACGGTGGCGCAGCTGCCGAGGTGACGACGTGGATCGGCGTCGGGCTGGTTCTGCCGTACTACGGGGCCGAGACGTTCGCGCTGAGCGCGCTGGGCAGCGACGCCGTCGACAGTGGTGACTACGCACTCGTCGACCTCGCCGAACCGATTCGCTACGGCCCGGTCCAGATGGTCATGTTCGGCGCCGGACTGATCCTCGTCGCCGTGGGAGCCGTCGTGCTCGCTCGGCGAATCGGGACATGGCAGGCGTATGTGTTCGCGGCTGGATTCGTGCTGTTTCTACCGCAGTTCTACGCCCCGCCGGCCCTGCGCATCGCCCACGGGCTGCTGATTCTCGTCGGCTCTCTGGCGCTGGCCGCATCGATGCGGCCGGCGCGTCAGGAAATTTCGACGATGACCGGTGCGTGATCGCTTGCGCCCTTGCCCTTGCGTTCCTCGCGGTCGATCGAAGCGCCGGTGACCCGCGCTGCGAGGGCCGGGGACGCCAACGCCATGTCGATGCGCAGACCCTGCTTCTTGGGGAAGCGAAGCTGGGTGTAATCCCAGTAGGTAAAGGTTCTCGGCTCGGGAGTGAACTGCCGCGTCACCTCGCTGAAACCGATCTCGGCGAAGGATTCGAACGCGTCACGCTCGGGCTGGGAGGTGTGGGTCTTCCCCTCGAAGAGAGCCGGATCCCAGACGTCGTCGTCGGTCGGGGCGATGTTCCAGTCTCCGACCAGAGCGATCTGCGCGTCCGGGTTCGACGAGACCCAGGCCTGGGCGTCGGCGCGGAGCTTGGCGAGCCACTCGAGCTTGTACGTGTAGTGGGGATCGGCGAGCTCGCGGCCGTTCGGGACGTAGAGACTCCACACCTGGACGCCGCCGCACGTCGCGCCGATCGCCCGTGCTTCCTTGACTGCCTCGACCTCGGGGTCCTTGCTGAAACCCGGCTGATCCTCGAAGCCGATCCGGACGTCGTCGAGACCGACGCGCGAGAGCAGCGCGACGCCGTTCCACTGGCTCAGCCCGACATGGGCGACCTCGTAGCCGAGGTCGGTGAATCGCTCGTACGGAAACTGTGCGTCCTTGCACTTGGTTTCCTGCATCGCCAGGACGTCGACGTCCGACCGCTGCAGCCAGTCGACGATCCGATCCTGACGAGATCGGACAGAGTTCACGTTCCAGGTAGCCAATCGCACGGCGGCAACTCTAGGCGCTTCGCGCATGTGAGCGCGAATACACAACCCGCTATGTATTCGCGCTCACATGCGGCGCAGCCGCATAGCGATACCCATGATGCTCGACGAACCCGAGACCCCGATACATCGCAATCGCTCCGACATTCGACGCCGCGACCTGCAGGTACGCGTGGGTGGCTCCCTGATCTCTGCCCCACCCGACGAGCTCGCCGCAGATCCTGGTGCCCAGGCCGTTGCGCCGATGGGCGCGGGCTACTTCGACGGCCGTCAACCCGACCCAGCGTCTGCCGTCGGACCCCCAGGTCACCGCGGCACGGCCGATCGCGAGCATCTCCGACGCCGCACTACCGATGCGAGCGAAGCCGGCGACACCGTCGCGCACGGCACGGATCACCTCGACGGCACCGTCGGGCAGAGCGGTGCCCCGGTAGTTGTACAAACCGAGCCACTCGTCGTCCGGGGTCTCCGATACGACCGCAATCGATTCGGACGGCAGTTCCAGCCGCTCGATGTCGGCCGCCATCACCAGCGTTTCGTCGCGCGAGGTCCACCCGGGCGGAACGTCGAGAAGTCGATCGGGGAGCAGCAGCACGGCGGGAAGGCTTCGCCGGGCGAACCATCCGGTGATTGCCTCGAGCGAGGACGCGGAGGCATGAGGTTCGATCGGCGTCGCCGAATTGGCACGGCCGGTGAAGCCGCGACCCGCGCGAAGCAGCCAGCCGTCGATCCACTCCTGCTCGATGCCCGGCCAGCCGTCGGCGGCCGCGCGTTCGAGTGATCTGATCTCCAACGTCCGGATCGGTCTCGGCCCCAATGCCTTCAGCGCGATCACCCGGTCGGCGGCAATGCTCACCACACGGCCGTCCGACGCTCGCACCGATACGACGTGGCCGTTGTCGACGAGTTCGCCGATCACGTCCGTCATCGGATGACTGTGACCCGGCGGCAGTCGATACCGCAGGGTCACGCGGGTGCCGAGCGCGATCAACTCAGTCCTCGTCTCCGTGCCCGAACGGATCCTCGACAGTTCCCGGGATCCACGAGAGGCCAGGCTTTCCCCAGCCCGCACGCTTGATCGCTTTCTTGGCGGCGCGAGCATTGCGGCCGATGAGCACGTCGACGTACAGGAAGCCGTCCAGGTGCCCGACCTCGTGCTGCAGCATGCGTGCGAAGAAGCCGGTGCCTTCGATGTCGACGGGTTCACCCTTGGCGTCGGTGCCGGTGACGCGTGCCCATTCGGCACGACCCGTCGGATACTGCTCGCCGGGAACGGACAGGCAGCCTTCGTCGTCGTCGTCCGGATCCGGCATGGTCTCCGGAATGGCAGACGTCTCGAGCACTGGATTGACGACCTCGCCGGTGCGACGAACGACGGTGCCGTCCGGGTTTTCGAACGGGCAGTCGTAGATGAACAGCCGCAACGGGACGCCGACCTGGTTCGCGGCAAGGCCGACACCGTTGGCTGCATCGAGCGTCTCGTACATATCCGCGATAAGGTCGGCGATCTCGGCGGGGGTCGAGGTGACGGGTTCGGTCGGGGTGTGGAGCACCGGATCGCCGACGATCCGGATCGGGAGAATTGCCATGGTCGACAAGAATAGTGGCGCGTGCCGAGTGTTCGCGCACACGGTGAACTCTCGCGACTCGCCGCCGGTGCTGCGAGCCTCGGGGAAGGCATGTTCGCCGTGGTTGAATAACTACCGAAACACACGTGTGTAATTCGCGTCGGCGCCCATCGTCATCCGGTGCGGCGGCGCGGTTCGAGGGGGACCGGCATGGCGGCACAGAACAGGGACCCGCTGATGCGGGTCCGAGAAGTCGAGGAGTGAGATGGACGGCGCAGCAGCGCGTGACTCGAACCAGTCTCAACAATCGGGAAATTCGGAGAACATCAACGAGGTCGGTGCCGACGGTCTGACTCGACGCGAACACGACATCCTGTCCTTCGAACGCCAGTGGTGGAAGTACGCCGGCGCGAAGGAAGAGGCGATCAAGGAACTGTTCTCGATGTCCGCGACCCGCTACTACCAAGTTCTGAACGCGCTGGTGGATCGTCCGGAATCGCTGGCGGCAGACCCGATGTTGGTCAAGCGCCTCCGTCGACTTCGTGCGAGCAGGCAGAAGGCCAGGGCCGCACGCAGGCTCGGGTTCGAGGTCTGACGGCCCCCGGCGGGGCTTCGGTGTTCAACCGCGCCGGGCTGATCAACTAGTGTCTTCGAGTGTGAGCAGTCCCAATCCGGAATCGGCCGGCCCTCCGCTCCGCGCGCTGGCAATGGT
>NZ_JAHFVG010000066.1 GCF_023264675.1 Rhodococcus sp. (in: high G+C Gram-positive bacteria) | reverse complement strand
TCGAGGATTCTTTAGACGGTTGACTCGAAGGATCACACGATGGCCGCTCTACATCCGTGCACAACACGGATTCGTAGAGGGGCTCGGCCACCGAGTTACACCACTCTATGGGGCACTACTAACCGGTCCTTCTTGTCCATGTTCGACGGCCACTCCATAGAGTTCTTCGTGTATGCCCGGTGCGCGTCCCGGTCACCTACCCAGGCGGTCCCAACCCCGGTGCGATTCTCGGCAGCGCCGTTGGACACCGTCCATAGTTGTGGATCCGGTGCTCGATTGGCGATTACGAACGATTTCGAGACATCGCGGATCTTGCTGAGCCGAGCTGTGTAGTCGACCAAATTCTCGACGATCTTGTCGATCGGCATGCCACGCAGGCCAGCAAGATGGCGCAGCGATGTCTCGGGCGTATCTCCGGCGAATCCCGCGACTACGTCGTCATCCAGAATTACGACCTTCTGGCACGGCCGAGTGTAGATCTGCCGAGTTGCCCGATCGTCGTGTTCGACCATCAACTTTGTGTCAGCGATCAGTGAGAGCTCGCCGTCTTCGTCGGTGATTTGCGCGATTACGAACGTCACAATCACACGGTACTGAAGAACGGCGCTCAACGTATTTTGGTTGTCATCTGCCCATGCTCCGCCATGCGGTATGGCAACTGCCACTCGATGGCCGATGCAGTACTGGGTACAAGGTAGCCGCAGATCGAGGTTGCTCGCGCTTCGAGCTTGGATGCTGGCGCGCCCCGAGGAGGGAGTCGGCATCGGGACCCTAGATGGCTACGTGGCCCGACGTAAAACCGTCCTATTGACGGGCCTTGCGTCAAGACATCTTGACGGTGCGGTAACTGTCGTTCACGCAGCATTCGCTGCGCCGAGACTGTCGGCTGTTCGAATGACTCTGGCAGGGCGCATGTATACCGTTTGAATGAACGAACGGCATGCGAGCAACTCGTTCGCCCTCCTCAGCCCCGTCCGACGGCCTCAGAGAGACGGCGGAACGGGAAGAACGGTGATGCCGGTGTCGCGTTGCAGCGCGTCGATCAGGTCCGGTCGTTCGGAGAGCGCGTCGGTCGTGGTCACCGCATAGCTCTGCGGATCCTCGCCTGCCGATGTGTGGGCGCCGGCAGCGTCGAAGAGGGCCAGGCAGGCGTGGGTATGCGCGAGGTCGTGCCGGGCCCAGTATCGGATCCCGGCAAATCCTGCACTGCGAAGCGCCGACGCCCACAGCTGTGTCAGCTGGTAGTTCCCGGTCGTGAATATCTCTGCGGTGACGCCGAACTGAGCAGCGCTGTTCGATGTGAGATCCGCGAGTACACGCGTGTCGGCTACCTGAAGGCGGGTGACTGCGCGGGTTCTGAGTTCGGTGCTCGGGACAACCCGCATCCCACCCCACGTCTCGAGGAGGGTGATCTGTTCGGATTCGGCGGTGTAGCAGGTGCCGTCCGGGTCGGCGAGGTCGAAGCGTCCGTGGCCGCCGTTCGCGAACCACAACGGTCCGCGGGTAGCGCTGTGGCAGCGAAACACCTTCGTGCCAGCCTGAACCGTGAAGGCAGGGAAGCGATCACGGAGGTGATCAGGCGGGGGAGGGGCGAGTAGGTGCAGTGCGGTACGCGGAGCGCTCACGCGGCGAGCTGCTCGGTCGCTGCGCGAGCAAGATCGGCGACCGACGGCCCGTCACCGTCCAGCAATGCCTGCCGCGGCGTGCGGCCGCCGAGTTCGGGTTGCCCGGTCATCAGCCAGGACGCGGCCATCCACCCGCCGGTGTCGGCGCTTGCCCAGACCCGGAGGGCGTCTTTGATTCCGAGGATCGGCCGTGCGGGCGTGTTGTCGTCGAACCCGGCGACGGAGTACCCCACGGAACCGTCTGCGGCGACCAGTCGCAGCACGCGATAGTCGCGGACTGCTTGGCTTAGTGCTTGTTTCGTCCACCCGGTCACGTCCAGGACCTGCTTGTGGGTGAGGATCGCGCCGATGTGGTTCTCCCAGGTTCGTCGCGCCTTGAGGCCGGAGAGCACGCTGCGGATCCCGTTCTCGACGTACGCGACATCGCTCGGGTTCAGCTCGGTCCCGTCGAGCCCGCTGGCGGCGAGTTCGGCGGCGACAAGGTCCTGCAGTGGCGTGCTCATGCCGCCTACGATACGGAGGTCAACAAGGTCAAGTCAAGTAGGTCAACCAGAGCCGCATTTTGGTTCTACACGACGATGTCAGCATGGGACGTCAGTTCGGTCCACCGTTGGGCTTCGAGCCGTGCAGCGGGCTGGAGCGCGTACCGATCAGCGGTGACGAGTTGGTTCATTGACAGATCGGTCGCGCCTGCGATGTCTTCGATCGGTACCTGGAAGGTTCGGTACGGGCCGAGTGGGGGAGTAGCGGTGTCGGCGCGGGCGGGGCGTTCGAGGATCGGGCCCAGCGAGGGTGTCTGGTCGAGGACGTACCCCGTCGCCGCCAACTCGGGGTCTTGTTTCCAGGCTGCGATTTTGAAGAACCGTCGCGGGATGGCCACACCCCGGTACACCGGATCATCATCAGCGAAAATGCAGCCGGAGAACACCGACAGCCGCTGCCCGTACTGGCGGGCATGCTCGAGCACGTAGTCCTCCAGGCCCAGCCACAACGTTTTCGACTGGTTCAGCGTCGCGGTCTGGGGCGCACACACCGTGTAGTGAAAGGTGTCCGCGTTCGCCTGCTCGGCGACCGCGGCGGTACCCCAGACAGGGTCGCGGCGGCGCACCAGATGCCCGCGGTCGAGATCGTTGCTGGCATACAACTCCGGGCCGGCCTGCTGGGTGGCTGGCAGCCGTGAATCGAGACGCCAGTCGTCACCACGCTCGACCTCGCGTAGCTCGGATCCGTCGATGTTCACCGCCGTGCTCGCCGCGAGAAGTCGCTCAGGGTCGATCGCGACCGTGAAGTGCGTGTACGGCAGCACGACCAGCCCGGACCGCGTAGGCGCATCGAGATCGGTCGCAGACAGGAACGCGGGGTCATAACCGGCGGCAGGAGACGTCACCGACTAAGTGAACCGGTCGATCGTGACGGGCACGTGAACACACCCTGCTCTCAGGGTCGATTCCGTACCCTCGGATGGCGGCGCCCGAACCCGAGCGCCTGCACACGAGATCCAGGAGGCATATCCATGGCTGGAATCGCTGACAAGCTCGACAAGGCATACGAAGACACGCCGCTCACCGAACTCGTCGACGCACCCGTCGAGGCCCTGCAGGGCGTCAGCCCCGGTGACGCCGAGCACCTCAAGGCCGCGTTCAACATCAAGACCATCGGCGACCTCGGACGCAACAAGTACTTCCTGTGGGCGCAGTCGATCGCCAAGCTCGCCGAATAGTACCGAGCTTCCCACCGTCAGCCGAGAGCCACGGGGTCCTACGGGTCCTGTGGCTCTCGTCGTCGACCAGCATCGTGGACCCCGCCAAATGATCAGCAAGTTCACCATGGGACTCAGTGACGACTTCCTCTGTCGGCGACAAAATCCTCGACGGACATCCGCGGCGCCGATCCGGATCTGTCGGCCCAGGCCGGTACCGTCGCACACATGACGGCGGGACAAGCAGCGCGGTGACGAGCTACCGCTACCAGTGGGCGCTGTTCGCCGACTGGTGCGCCGCCGCCGACACCTCGCCGCTACCCGCAACGCCGATCACGCTGGCGCAGTTCCTCGACGAGAACCCCGCCGGCGACACCGTGCAGCTACGCCGGGTGTCCGCGATCAACCGCGCGCACCTCGACGCCGGCCACCCCGCCCCAGGGCAAACGACCTCGTTACGTCCCGCGTTGGACTCCGCGCGCAGCGACCGAACCACCCGACGGGCCGCGCAGTACCAGGCCATTGCCGCCGAACTGCCGACCGAGGGGTCGACGGCAGCCCTCTTCGGGCGCCGCGACGCCGTACTCCTTCTCTTGGCCGGAGCAGGACTGTCCTACAACGCTATTGCAGAACTCGACACTGGCGATGTCAGCGTCGACGGTGAGAGCATCTGGATCGGTGGCCGCCACCGCATCCGCATCGACCCCCACGAGTTCACCGGCCTCCAGCCTGTCGAGGGATGGGAACGCTGGCTCACGGTCCTGCGGTTCTCCGACCGGCATCCGTCGACGACGTTGCTCGCAGAGCATCTGCAGCGCAACACGTTTCCCGACATGACCGCGTTGCCGCACCGCGGCGGGCCAGTCGCGGTGCCGATCGACCGGTGGGGTCACCTACCGTTGCCGGCCGCCCCGATGACCGCTGCCGAGATCGGATCGGTGATCGCCGCGCATCGCACCGGGCTCTCACCGCTGCACACTCCGCGGCGCCGTATCTGCAGACCACGCGTGGACGCCGAACAGGTCGACATCGTCCGTTCCGAGCCCTCATCAGTCGAGCTCGATTCCGGGTACTACCGCGCGGGTGTCGATGCACGACGCCGCGCGCACATAGCCCTGGCGGAGGTGCCGGGCATGGTCGACGATGTCGGAGACCGCATCGAACAACTCCTACGACGCACCCTCGACTTGCTTGATGACGACACGTCATTGAGGTAGTCCGTGATGTCGGCGGCACTCGGTCGGCTGTGGACGGAGGTGCGATCCTGGCGGTCATTTTCGCGCAGTCGGACCTTTACGCGGCGTCGCGGCCTCATGGGGTCGGTCTTTTGCTGGCGCGTTCGAGGTCGACGGCTTTGATGTCTTCGTTGATCGATCGCCGCAGTTTACGGAAAACGAAGGCCGAGAACGGCAGGCTTGCTCCGAGGGCAATGATCAGTATCAGCGGAACCGGTATGTCGAGTCTTGTCAGCGCGTCGACGGCAAAGATGATCCCCGCGGCGATGCATACCAGGAGTAGACGTGCGCCGTTGTAGGTGAGCACATGAAGGACGAGTAGGCCCTTGTTGGTCTTCGGTTGACGGAACGGTCGCATCGATATGTCCTGTGATAGTGGGCGGAACAACACTGACTCCTCCTAAATACTATGCTTCATAGTATTTAGGACAGGGGTCGTATGAGTAAGAAGAGTAAAACTGGCGGGTACAGCAGTGGAGCGAGTAAGCCGACCTGGCAGACACGCTCGGCCAGAGGTGTGCCGGGTGGTAGTCGCGTTCCGTGGGGAGTCCTGGGCGCCGGGGCGGTCATCGTAGCGTTGGTCTCACTCATCGGATACAACCTGGCGCCGAAGATTGTGGACCGCACGCAAGCCGAGCGTTTCGCGCCCTCCGTCGACGATCCGGACCCCTCGCGGGGTATCGATGGCGTGTTCGAGATCGAGTATGCCGCAGCGCGACACGTGGAACCGGCGCAGCGCGTGGCTTATGATCAGAGCCCGCCGTTCGGAGGTGCGCACGACCAAACGTGGGCGACGTGTACAGGTGTGGTGTATCCGACGGCTCTTCGTAGCGAGAATGCGGTCCATTCACTCGAGCACGGTGCCGTATGGGTGACATACGATCCGAACCGAGTGTCCACCGAGGACCTCGACGTCCTATCTGCGCGTGTCGAGGGTGAGCCCTACATGCTGATGTCTCCCTATCCGGACCTTCCATCGCCGATCACGCTCCAATCGTGGGGTCATCGACTCGAACTCGACAGTGCCTCCGATCGGCGCATCACGCAGTTCATCACCGCACTGAGGCAGAACCCGTCGACTCATCCCGAGAACGGTGCGAGCTGCTCGACCATTCCCGGTGCATTCGATCCGGACAACCCTCCGCCGTTCGACGCCAGCGAACCGGGCCGAGATGCGGTTCCGCTCGACGAGATGCCGAGCGATGCGGCCACATCCGCCCCCGCACCGATGGACGAGGGCCCTCGATGACAGTCGACACCGATACCGTGCACACCGGCACATCTGCGGCCAAGTCCGGTCCCGGCCGGGTGCTCATCGCACTACTGGCCCTGGCCCTCGTCCTGTCCGGGGTGCTCATCGGCGTCCTGGTATCACCGACGGACACGTCTCCAGCTGCGCCGCCGCCCGATTCGATCGAGGTTGGTTTCGCACAGGACATGTCGGTGCACCACAACCAGGCGATCGAAATGTCGGCCATCGCCCTGGACAGGTCACCGGACGCGGTTGTACGCACCCTCGCGTACGACGTCCTCACCACGCAGCAGAGCCAGGTCGGGGCGATGCAGGGATGGTTGACCCTGTGGGACAGGCCCACACTGCCCAGTGGCGCATCGATGACCTGGATGACCGACGGCGGTTCGATGGCGGGCCACTCGATGGACACGGCCGACGCGGGCACGATGTCGATGCCCGGCATGGCCAGTACGGCCGAGCTGCAGACACTGCGGCGGATGAGCGGTGAAGAATTCGACGGGATGTATCTGCAACTCTTACGCCGACATCATCGAGGAGGGATTCCGATGGCGGAGTACGGCGCTGCCAACGCGTCGGTACCGGCCGTCTCAGCACTCGCGCAGTCGATTACCGCGACTCAGAGCGCCGAGGTCGATCAGATCGACGTGCTGATGAGCGCGCACGGCGTCGATCCGCTACCCGACCGATGAGACGAGCCCTACCTAAATACTATGTTGCATAGTAATAACGATTGACGGGGAGCTCCGCCGCCCTCGACCGGACCGCTGGCGCTGAACTCTCGCCGATTGATCTCTCTACCAGTCGTTTTCATGACCACATCGGTTCGAAAGTGCTGAGAAACAGGTTGATCGCTGTTACCAATGGGGCTTGTGATGTTCCTGGGATGAGGTAACACTGGGCCGCGGCCGCTAGACGGGCGCTGCATGAGCGCCTCGCGCTGTCGAGTAATCCGAGAGAGGTGGTCAGGTGAACAGCGTCGATTCGACAGAGCCGACAAAGCAAAGCAGGTCCTCGTACGGGGCACGAGCGAGCGCGATCGTGAGTGTGGTGATCGGTGCCGCACTGGCGGTGTCACCGTCGGCTGCGGCCGACCCCCAACAGACGGTGCCAGGTCAGGGTCCCGGAAATGCCGACTCCGCGGAGACGAACCGACAGACAGTCGATGCCCTCGACCGGTTGCTCCGACTTGCCGAGCGAGCAGCCACGATCGGCACCGACCCGATCGCGTTGTCCGACTTGACCAGCTTCGCATCGTCGAGTCTCGAAACTGCCCGATCGAACGGGATTCTCGCGGACACCGCGGGGCCCGTGTCATCATCGCTGAACTGTGTCGTCGACGTCATCGCCCGAGGATCCGCCGCCTCACCTGCGCAGTCGATCTCGTGCCTGGCACCCGTGGCCGCGATCGATCCACTACTGGGCATACGCATCCTGTCCTCACTGCAGGTGGGCGAACTCGACCCCGCAGTACCGCACGACGGCGACCGAAGCGGGGAGCGCGACCAAAGCTTTTCTGCTGGTGCGGATCAGGCAACCGTCCCCGATGCGGCCGCTTCGCCGTTGCCCGGATCCGAGGCAGGAGAAGGACCGCCGCGCGGCAGTGGCACGGAGCCGTCTCGATCGCCGAATGCAGCGAGTGCCATTGCGCCCAGCGCAGGGATCGTGACGTCCAGTTTCGGTGCCCGTGGAGGCGCGCAACACGGAGGTGTCGACATTGCCGACTCACTGGGCTCACCGATCGTCGCAGCAGCCGATGGGACTGTCATCAGTGCCGGGCCTGCACAGGGTTTCGGGCTGTGGGTTCGGATCAGACATGACGATGGATCGATTACCACCTACGGGCACAACAACGGAAATTCGGTCACGGTGGGTCAGCGCGTCCGGAAGGGCGATCAGATTGCAGAGGTCGGGAACCGCGGGAATTCGACAGGTCCGCATCTGCATTTCGAAGCGACATCTCCCGCGGGACAGAAGGTCGATCCGGAAGCCTGGCTCAGTGAGCGAGGAGCCAAGGTCGGCGCGGGCAGAATTGCGCGATGAGTACGCCCAATCATGCCCTGCTGCCCATGTGCGCGATCAGGCGTCGAGGCAGCCTCTGAGTGCGGGACGGCCGATACCGCTCAGGTCCGTTGAGACGTTTCGCTATCGCTACCGATCTTTTTCAGGAAATCGTTGTAGGCGTTGAGTTCGCTGTACCCGTCTTCTTCGGCTTGCCGGTCCGCCGCAGCCGACTGATCCTTCTCGTCGCGGTTCCACCGGATGCAGAAGATCAACACGACCAGGAGGGCGACGGGTTCTCCGTACGACCATGCCAGCGCCCCGGCGAGCTTCTGGTCGGCGACGGGGTCGATGCCCCATTGCGGGGGAGGGGAGGCGAACGCGGCGAGCATCGGGGTGCTGGTCATCATCAAGATGACACCGAAGAACACGTGCAGCGGCATCTCGACGAACAGGTCGAACATTCTGCCCAGGTTCGTTTGCCGGACCGGTAGTGGTCCGACGGCGAGCACGGGAATGATGAACAGCAGTCCGCTGGCGAAGAAGAAGATTTCCATCGACACGTGCCCGATTTCGGTGACTGCGAGAACATCGAAGATCGAGGACAGATACAGCCCGTAGTAGCTGAAGAGGAACAACGGGATCGTCACCCCGGGGTGAAGTGCGATGCGCCCAGCGCGGCTGCGTAAACCCGAGAGAGCGGCGATCAGTAGCCAACGGCCGGCGCCCTGATGCGCGGTGGCTCGCAGCAGCAGTCTGCCCGGCGATCCGACCACCAGCAGGGGAGGGATCGTCATCGACAAGGTCAGATGTTGGAACATGAACACGCTGAACAGGTTGTAGCCGTAGCGTTCGATGCGCAGTCCGGTCACCAGGACCAGAACCGCGCACCCGATCAGGAAGCTCGCGCTGCGCCACCGCGACCATTCGATTCCGCGCCGGCGGATGCGGTGCAGTCCCCAGCAGTACAGACCTGCCATCACCAGACCGGCGAGAGGCAACACCGGGAGCGGGGGTAGATCCCAGCTCAACAACGCTGCCAGAGTCGGCGGAGCCTGGGGAGGTTCGACTGCAGCGATGATCATCGGTGCCCTGTCATTGCCTGTTCTTTCCTCGTATCACCAGGGTCAGGGCGATGGCGCCGAGACCGAGAACAGCCAGACCCACGATCGAGAGCAGCATCATGGTGTTCTGTTTCGGTGGCCGGTCCTCGCTGGCGGAGGGGTTGTTGGGATCGTAGGCCGGCGCTGGGGTGGCGGACGTGGGAGTCGGTGAGATCGGGGCTGCGCTGCCCTGCGATTGCTGCGCAGCGGCGTCCTGTGGGGTGATGGTCGACGCGACGTCGACGGAGAAGCCGTAGGTACCGGTGATCGGGTGCCCGTCTGCGGAGGTGACGCGGTAGCCCACGGTGTATTGCCCGTTCGGAAGACCGTCCTTGACCAGCACGGACACGTCGGGGCCCTCGACCGTGGCCGTGCCCTGTGTCCACTGTTCGTCTCCTGGGCCGATGAGACTGATCGTGGCGAAGGACTCGTTGATGTCCTGGTTGAACACGAGACCGACACCGATGGGCGCGAATTCGAGGGTGACATCGGCGGGCGGGTCGGAGCTGACGAGTTCACTGTGCGCCGACGCCGGGGCTGCGGCGAACAATGCTGTCCCGCAGATCATCACGATGATCAGCATCAGACGTTTCACGTTGGGTACTCCTCTGTATCGAGCCCGGCCCTGCAACTACGGAACATAGTAGTAGGGCGGATCGTGTGTCGGCGTGTGCGAGGTGGGCGGCGGTGTTACTTCACCGGGTCCGGCGGATCGGAGCGCTCACGGCCGGCGATGGCTTCGGTGATCACTTCCGAGGGTGCAATCGAATCGGAGTGCGGGCCGCCGACGTGTTGCTCTGCTCGTATTCGTTCGACCATGTGCGGGTAGTGCAGTTCGAATGCTGGTCGTTCGGAGCGGATTCGGGGTATCTCGGTGAAGTTGTGCCGCGGGGGTGGGCAACTGGTCGCCCACTCGAGGGAGTTGCCGAAGCCCCAGGGGTCGTCGACGGTGACGACTTCGCCGTAGCGGTAGCTTTTGAAGACGTTCCAGATGAACGGCAGCGTCGACGCTCCGAGGACGAACGACCCCACGGTCGAGATCTGGTTGAGGGTGGTGAACCCGTCCGAGGGAAGGTAGTCGGCATAGCGGCGCGGCATTCCTTGCGCTCCGAGCCAGTGCTGGACGAGGAAGGTGGCGTGGAATCCGAGGAATGTCATCCAGAAGTGCCACTTGCCCAGTCGTTCGTCGAGCATGCGGCCGGTCATCTTGGGGAACCAGAAGTAGATGCCGGCGTAGGTGGCGAAGACAACGGTTCCGAAGACGACATAGTGGAAGTGCGCGACGACGAAGTAGGTGTCGGTGACGTTGAAGTCGATGGGCGGGCTCGCCAGGAGCACTCCGGACAGCCCGCCGAAGACGAACGTGATGAGGAATCCGATGGAGAAGAGCATGGGGGATTCGAGGGTGACCTGCCCGCGCCACATGGTTCCGATCCAGTTGAAGATCTTCACGCCGGTCGGGACGGCGATCAGGAAGGTCATGAAGGAGAAGAAGGGCAGTAGTACGGCGCCGGTGGCGTACATGTGGTGCGCCCACACGGCAATGGAGAGCGCTGCGATGCCGACGGTGGCGTAGATCAGGCCCTTGTACCCGAAGATGGGTTTGCGGGAGAAGACCGGGAAGATCTCCGAGACGATGCCGAAGAACGGTAGCGCGATGATGTAGACCTCGGGGTGACCGAAGAACCAGAACAGGTGCTGCCAGAGCAACGCTCCGCCGTTGGCGGGATCGAAGATGTGGGTGCCGAGTTTGCGGTCGGCGAGCAGGCCCATCAGTGCCGCGGTCAGCAAGGGAAATGCCAGCAGGATCAGGATCGAGGTCACCAGGATGTTCCAGGTGAAGATCGGCATGCGGAACATCGTCATTCCCGGCGCGCGCAGACACACGATCGTGGTGACCATGTTGACTCCGCCCAGGATGGTGCCCAGACCTGCGATGAGCAGACCCACGATCCACAGGTCGGATCCGATTCCCGGGGAGTAGACGGCACTGCTCAACGGTGTGTACGCGGTCCAGCCGAAGTCGGCGGCGCCGCCGGGGCTGATGAACCCGGCGGTGGTGACGAGGGCGCCGAAGAGATACAGCCAGTAGGAGAAGGCGTTGAGCCGCGGGAATGCGACATCGGGTGCGCCGATCTGCAGCGGCAGGATGTAGTTGCCGAAGCCGAAGACGATCGGGGTGGCGTAGAGCAGCAGCATGATCGTGCCGTGCATGGTGAAGAGTTGGTTGTACTGCTCGTTGGAGAGAAATTGCATTCCGGGGACGGCGAGTTCGGAGCGCATGATCAACGCCATGAGGCCGCCGACGAGGAAGAACCCGAACGAGGTCACCAGGTACATCAGTCCGATGACCTTGGGATCGGTGGTGGTGACCATGGTGTGCAGAAACGCGCCCTTGCGAGCCCTGCGGGGTGGATAGGGGCGAACCGCCGACGAAGCGGGAGGAGATGTCAGCGCCGTCATGGAACCACCTTCGTATCGCACGCGAATTGCAGGACGCGTCCGATAGCCTAGCTTAAATACTATGCAGCATAGTATTTGGGTGGGTCAGGTCAGCAGGACCGCGCACGCTGCTGCAGAGACCGCACTGAGCGAGACGATGGCCAACACTGCCGGCACCACCAGTGGCAGCACCGCGGCGGCAGCGTAGGCGCTTGCCCCGGTTCGGCGCAGCACCGGCGCGCTCGTATTCAGGTGATACAACCGTTCGGAGGTCGAATCGCCGATCAGGCCTAGCGCCCACAGCGGACGCGCCGAATGTGCCTGCGAGACCGTCGACAGCGCCGACCGCACGGTCTCCGCGCTGGTGACTGCGGCCGCGGCCCGGTCAGCTGCGACCTCGACCAGAACCCGCACCGCCACCGGTGCTGCGGCGAACAGAGGAACGCGAGGAAATGCTGTGGCCAGGATCTCGCAGATGTTGACGATGCGGTGGTGGCGCCCACGCAAGTGGGCGCGTTCGTGTGCGATCACTGCCCGCTGCTGATCGGGATCGAGATGCGCAAGCAAGCCTTCGGTGGCCACGACGTAGCCCGGGCGACCGTCGATGCTGTAGGCCAGCGGGAGCGGGTGGTCCAGCCACATGATGGGTTCGGGTCCGGAGTCCGTGCGCGCGACGACGGCGATGACATCACGGTGATAGTCGCGCACCTTGGACCGTGCCCGAAGTTGACGGCGGGTCAACCGCAGCACTCGGGCTGACGCCGACACGGCAAGAACGACCGATGCGCCGGCGACCGCTTCTCCTATCCAGGGCTGCGCCGCGTGTTGCAGCGACCCCAGACAACGGATGGCAAGTTCGATCAGCCCCTCGGCCGGCGCGTGGCCGGGCCACAGCAATACGGTCACTGCGGATCCGACGAGAAAAAGTACTCCTGCGATGCTGCCGATCCATGCAGTGAGCGCAAGGGAGGGACTCACGTGCCCACTCATCGGGGTGAGCAGTGTCGGCGCCGCGACGGCCACGATGATCGCGGCCAAGAGCAGCGTCAGTGCAACAATCATCGGTTCACGTCCGGCAGGTTTCCCCGCAGGGCGTCCAGTTCCTCGTCGGTGACGGTCTTCGCGAAGTGCATGAGCACGGCGGCCGAGTCGGCGCTGGTGTCGAGTAGCTCACGCAGCGCTTGAGAAGTTGCCTCCGCTCGCGACTGCACCGGGGAGTACAGATACGCGCGGGACTGTTTGGTTCGCTCGACCCACCCCTTCTCGTGAAGATGGGTCACGACAGTCAGAATCGTGGTGTAGGCGGGATTCCGGTCGGCCATGAGCTCGCGCAGATCGTGGACCGACTGTGGTCGATCGCAATTCCAGAGCACGTTCATCACCTCCGCTTCGAGATCGCCGAGCCTTTTCATCGCCAGTTCTACTTTCCTCGTCGTGTCAGGTGATATCGACTCCGCGCGCCGACAGCCAGGCCGTCGGGTCGGACTTGGCCCCATCGGATTGCCACACTTCGTAATGCAGGTGAGGCCCGGTCGATTGGCCTCGGTTGCCTACCGTAGCAATGAGCTCGCCGGCTTTCACGCGTTGACCGGCGGTGACGAGTGCCTGGTCGATGTGCCCGTACACCCCGATCGTGCCGTCGTCCTGACGGATACGCACCCATAGTCCGAACCCTTGCGCCGGCCCTGCTTCGATGACCTCACCGTCGGTTACCGACACGATCGGCGTCCCGATCGTATTGGCTATGTCGAGTCCGTAGTGCGTTGTCCCCCACCGTGCGCCGTAGTTGGAGGTCAGCGTTCCCGATACCGGCATCACCGACAGTGGGCGCCGCGCCTCGGCCTCACGCGCGGCGCGCTCGGCCGCCCGGGCTCCGCCCTCGGCCAGTTGCTCGGTCCATTGCTGTGCGAGCCGGCCCACGTCGAGATCGGGCACTTGTAACACCTGCGGGATGGACGCGATGGGGCTCGGAGGTAAGGCGCCGGCGGGAGGTTGATCGGTACTGGCGGCGCTCAGGGCGACACTCTCCTCCGATCCCGCGTTCGGTGATGTGGCTGCTGCAGAGAGGAAGGCGCCGACTGCGACCGACGCGGCGATGGCGCGGCCACCGGGCTTGGGTATCCGGCGACGATGAAGTCCGCGTCCGATGTGCTGTGATGCGTTCCCGAGATCGGCATGGTCAGGGTGGCCGTGCGGTCTGTGCTCCGAACCGGCTACGCGCGCATCCCACCTCGGCGCAGCGGTGTTCACGGCTGCGCTGTCCGCGTCACCGAGTGCCTCCTGCGCGGGTGCGCTGTGTGCGGGAGTCTCGTGCGCGGGAGTCTTCGTCGATGCCAGATGGCCGAGTGTCGACCGGCTCTCGGCGTACCGGGCGACCGTGGTCGATTCGGTCACGAAGCGCGAGGGTGTGAACTCGGCCCGTCGATGACGGGGGCGTTCGGTGAGCGCCGAGTGTCCGTTGCCGTGGGGCGTCGGGACCACGCCGCTGTGTCTTGGCACTGCGCATTCGTCGGCTGTTGGGTCGGGCATGCGGTGTCGGGCCAAGATCACAATCCTTGGGTGGCTACGAGGCAAAAGTCTCGTTCGAGATAACGAAATGGTGACGGTCAGGCCACAGGTTACTACTATTGAGCATAGTTTTTCCATCTCGGTTCCCGTTGTCCCCCGCGCTGCAGGTCACAGTTGCCGTATGTCCCTACATCCGGTAGCGCGGAGCGATCTCGACCGGTGCTCGTGAGGTGTCAGCTGTCATCTCGCCGAGACGACAGGCTGCCGAGCATCGAGTTGTACGCCTCGAGTTCGGTGTCACCCTGATCGTCGACTGTTCGATCACGGTGGCGTGCAGCGCTCTCATCGGCCGCCGACCACCGGACCGCAGCGAGAACGGCGGCAGCGAGCAACGGTAATTCACCGATTCCCCACGCCAGAGTGCCGCCGCGGCGCTGATCGGCCAGCAGGTCTGCATTCCAGTCCAGACGCAGACCGCTGTAGAAGCTCGCTCCGAGCGCAGTCTCGAGATCGATCGTCACGACGAGAAAGAATGCGAACCCGGCCAACGCGGTGATACTCGCGAGCAACTTCGTCAGCCCCGGGATCGGTCTCGGAACTGGGTCGAGGCCGACCGTGCCCCAGAACATCACCATCCCGACGATCAGGAACCAGCCCTTCATCACCATGTGTGCGACATGCGAGTCGGCGACGGTGTCGAATACTCCGCCGGGGTAGAGCAGGTAGAAGCTGCTCAGGAACACCGCGGTGCTGACCCAGGGGTTGACCGCGATCCGGACTGCTCGGCTGTGCCATGCAGCCCGGAGCCATTCGCGCAAACCCGGTTCCTCGGCTGCCGATGCGGTCGGCAGGACCGAGGCGAACAAGGTGGCCGGTCGGCCGAGGACCAGGAGCAACGGCACGACGATGGCTACCGCGGTCAGTCCCGCCATGTGCACACTGAACACCGCCGGGCTGTAGAGACCGACTCCGGACGACGTCGCCACGAGTAGCACCGCGGTACCTGCCAACCAGCTCGCGGTCCACCGCCGCCGCCATGGCAGGCCCGCCCGCCGCCGACGTCGCAGTGCAACCATGTACAGGACAGCAGCGATCACAGCCGCAGACCCGAACACCAGATCGAAACGCCATTCGAATGTCAATCGTGCAGCGGTGGGTGGCCCGCCCAACACGTAGCCCAGGGCTTCTTCGTGCGCCTGGGGCAGCGAGGCGTCCTGCGGCGGGGGCGGGGGGGTGCGACCGAGTGCGACTGCCAGGCCCACGGTGGTGACGAGAACGAGGGTCTCGATCATCGACAGAGTGATCAGGGTTCTGCGGTTCGCGGGGTCGAGAGCCAGGGCGCCGACCGTTCGTCGTCGTTGTATCCACCCGAGGGTTCCCACGATCGCGAGGGCGGCGATCTTCGCCAGGATCAGAATGCCGTAGGTCGAATCCCACAGCGACGTCACGGGCACTCGCACGGCGGCGTTGACTATGCCGGAGACGGCCATGGTCACGAACGCGATCAGAGCGATCACCGAGTAGCGTCGGGTTGCTACGGCAAGGTGCCCACCGCCGCGCAGTGCATGAGCCACCAGCGCGAGGAGTCCGCCGACCCACACTGCAGCAGCAAGAATGTGCAGGATCAGCGAGTTCGTTGCGATGTCGTGATTGCCGCCGGTCGAGGAATGACCGGTCACTGCCCGCGGTATCAGCGCGAGCATCGACAGGGCGAACAACGCGGGGGTCCACTGGTGTCGTAACACCGATGCGCATGCTGCGGCGGTGATCGCTGCGATCGCGGACGTGATTGCCCATGCGGCGGCGGCCTCGACGTCACCGATCGCGCCGAGGAATTGCATCGGTTGCGCCGCAACGGATCCGACGGGTTGGCCCGAGGCGTCCGAGAGCGTCAGCGGTACCAACGCCGCCGCGCAGATCGCCCATACTGCCGATGCCGTCGCAGCCGTGCGGACGGCTACGTATCCGTCGATATCGAGTACGCCCGACCTCTGGGGTGGAACGAGGAATGCTGCAAGGAGCAAGGATCCGGCCGCGACGACGGCGGCCACCTCGCCGATAGCGGTCAGTGCCGGGATGCCATAGGTGGTGACCGGGCCAGGATCGGGGAGCCCCAGTAGAACCAACGCCTGCGATGTCGACACCGCGGCGAGCAGTGCAGCGACCACGGCGGCAATCGCCGCGCACAGCACCATCACCTGTGATCCGGAGCGTCGATCCACTGCACCGCGGGTCGAGTGGGCGGCTTCGGTGGCCATGGTGTGCGCCTCTTCCCGGTAGATCGTGTCGGTGATATCGGCACGAGGTCGGACCGACCTGCGCCGACAATGAATTACTACGAATGATAGTTGTACGACTGCGGGCAACCACGGTCGGACGAATCGCAACACTTGCATATATGCGCATATCGCAATATGTTTGTTCGGCAGTCGGAAAGCTATGAAGGAGTATCGATGGGGCATGGGCACGGCCATGGGATAGAGGCGGGATCACCGGCCAGCGCGTCCGGTAAACACCTGGGCCGATTGTGGATCGCTGTCGGCCTGGGGGCGGTCACCCTCGTGACGCAGGTGGTGGTCGGCCTGTCCACTTCGTCGCTGGCGTTGCTCTCCGATTCCGCGCACGTGTTCACCGACGTGTTCGGGGTGCTGATGGCGATCGTGGCGATCACTCTCGCGCAGCGGCAATCGAGCAAGACTGCGCGCACGTTCGGGCTCTACCGAGCCGAGGTGTTCGCCGCATTGTTCAACGCACTGTTGCTGTTCGGGGTTGCCGGATGGATTCTCTACGAAGCAGCCCAACGTATGTCGAATCCGCCCGAGGTCCCCGGTGTTCCGGTGATGCTGGTGGCCACTCTCGGGCTCGTGATGAACCTCGTCGCGTTCGTTCTGCTGCGTAGCGGCGCGAAGGAAAGTCTGAATGTTCGGGGCGCGTACCTCGAGGTGATGGCCGACATGCTCGGCTCGATCGGCGTGCTCGTCAGCGGGCTGGTCACCGTGCTGTTCGGATGGCGGTACGCCGACCCGGTCATCGCGGTCGCTATCGGCGTGTTCGTCCTGCCGCGCGCATTCAGCCTGGGCCGTCATGCCGTTCGCATACTGCTGCAGCACGCCCCGTCTGGCATCGATGTGACGGCAGTGGCGAAGTCGTTGACCGACGTCGAGGATGTCGAGGAGGTGCATGACCTGCACATCTGGACCCTCACGTCTGGAATGGAGGTCGCCTCGGCGCACCTGACTGTCGCCCCGGGTGTCGAATCGCCCCGAGTGCTCGCTGCAGCTCAACAAGTCCTTCTCGAGCGCTATGGTCTCGAGCACGCCACGCTGCAAGTCGAGCCCCCTCAAGGCGAGGGCCGGTGCCGAGAGGTGACGTGGTGACAGGCCGAGTCGAAGTCTGTGGCGCGGGCGAGGCCGGTTCGAGGCGGACTGGCCCGGGGGCGGTCATCGCGGTGTCGTGAGATGGATCTGCGTAGCTGGGTCGGTGGTCCACAGGTAGGTAAGCAGCGAACAGTACGACTCGACGACTCGGAGGCGCAGGTCCTCGGCTGCAACGGCGCCGAGTCCGGTGTCGACGATGATTGCGCCGAGCTGTAGCGCCCGATTCGCCAATGCCGCGGCGGGGCTTCCGCGATCGGCGATCGTACCCGCGATGTGGGCCGCGGCATCGAGGACTTCGTCGGGTAGCGACCGGATCGAGAGACCTGCGACGACTGCCGCTTCGCCGGCAGACGGTGACGCCGAGCGCCGTTGGAGCCTCTCCTCGATCGCGGTGATCACCAGATCGAGCTGGCGCTCGTGAGCCCGCAACCGACGGCGACCCCCGATGCGGCGGGCAGTGATCGGCGCCAACGCGCACAGAGTGTCGGCGTCCAACGCCATTCCTGCGCCGTCGAGGACGGTCGGGACCACGCTGCGTATCAGCCAGTCGGCCAGAGTTGCTGCAGCCTCGTCGGTGGCCGGGACGGTCAGTAGCGGCATCTCGTGCGTCGTCATGGTCGAGTTCCGATCCCGGTGATTGCCGTGTCGGCGAGGAGAAGCCGCTCTGACTGCTGGCCGGTCTGCACCATCGACGAACGGCTTCGAGCGGTGTACTGCCGGGTGAGTGTCGAGCGGCGCGAACGTCCGGGGTGGCACGAGAGCGATCGAGCCCAGGGCGTTCGGACCGGTAAGAGCACATCGCACTCGGTCACGATTCGCGGGAGTGCCGCTCGCGCAGCAGGATCAGCGCACAGTGATCCGCAACGGCGGTGTACCGAGGGTTCCCGTACGCGAGGTTCATGATCCGGTGCGCTCGGGCGTCGGATCGGAACCGCAGTGCAACTCTGCTGAGTTCCTGGCGAAGAACGAGGCTCCGATCAGCACTACGACGCCGATGGTGATGTAGACATCGGGGAGATTGAACGTCGGCCACCATCCGGTGTGAAAGTAGTCCGTGACCGCGCCGTCGGCGATCCGGTCGAGGACGTTGGACAGGGCGCCGGCGAGGATCAACGCCAGAGCTGCCGTGGTGACCCGATCTCCGGGTCGGGCGGTGCGCCATCCGTAAACTGCGAGCCCGGCGGTGATCGTCGTCGTGACCGCGACGACCGTCCACCAGGGCAGCGAATCGCCCAGGCTGAATGCCACCCCGCGGTTGAAGGTGAGGCGCAATTCGAGTAACGACAGTGGGATCGGAGAACCCGGCAAGGCTTCTTGCGCCCAGTAGCCGGCCGCGAGTGCAGTCGCGGTCAGAGCCAGAACGAGTGTCGCTGCGCGTGCGCGTACTCGCGCGGCAGTGGTGGGGGAGCGGGTCACGTCGTCCTCGTTCTCGGGGGTGTGCCGGACTGATGCTGATGCTGCGCGCCGACGGAAAGAGGATCGGTGAGCACTGCAGAGTTGCCAACACTCTAAATACTATGCACCATAGTAATTGATGAACGGTAGAGGCTCTCCCAGCACCCGATGTACGCGCATGCCGTCGTGACTGCGGCACCCGGCATCGAACCCGGACGTCGATCACCCCGGGACATACGGAGCTCGCCGCGGTGGTCGATGGGTGGTAGCGGGGTGCGAGCTTGGATCCGCCTCTTCGCCGCCGCCTCGTCCGGGCTGCTGTTGTACGCCACATTTCCGCCCGTCGATCTGTGGGTTCTCGCTCCGGTGGCGATTGCCGTGTTACTACTGGCGGTCCGCGGGCGCACAGCGCTGGCGGGAGCCGGCTACGGCTTCGTCGCCGGGTCGGCGTTCTTCGTACCCCTTCTGCCGTGGGTGGGGGAGTATGTCGGATCGACGCCGTGGCTGGCGCTGGCCGCCGTTCAGGCACTCTTCGTCGCAGGTTTCGGCGCCGTGGCGGACCGGATGTCCCGACTACCGTGCGGGCCGGTCTGGGTGGCATGCGCCTGGGTGGCGATGGAGGCGGCGCGCTCGCGGATCCCGTTCGGCGGTTTCCCCTGGGGCCGAATCGCATTCGGTCAGTCCGACGGTCCGTTTCTGCCCTTGGCCGCTTTGATCGGCGCACCAGGGTTGTCGTTCGTCGTGGTGTTGATCGGGGCCGCTGTCGCCAGTGCCATCGTGTCCGGTCGCCTCCGCCGAATAGGGGTAGCGGCGTCGTACCTGGGCGCCGCAGCTGCACTGGGGGCGCTCACGGTGGCAGCTCCACTGTTCGCTCCGCCGCAGCAGGACACGGTCACCGTTGCCTTGGTGCAGGGCAACGTGCCGCGGCTCGGTCTCGACTTCAACGCCCAACGGCGAGCAGTACTGGACAACCACGTCGCCCGTACGATCGATCTTGCCGCCGACATCGAGTCCGGGCGAGTGCGTACGCCCGATCTGGTCATCTGGCCGGAGAACTCCTCCGACATCGATCCTCTGCGCAACCCCGATGCCGCCGCACGTATCGACGCCGCAGCCCGAGCAGTCGGAGTCCCGATTCTCGTCGGCGCGGTACTGCGCCGAGACGATGACACCACGACGAACACCTCGATCGTGTGGGATCCCGTCACCGGGCCCGGACAGACACACGACAAGCGGCAACTGGTGCCTTTCGGCGAATACCTGCCGCTGCGCACGATCGTCACTGCGCTGTCCCCCTATGCTGCCCAGGCAGGAAACTTCGTCCCCGGCGAGGGTAACGGTGTCGTCGATCTCGCAGGAGTGCCAGTGGCGGTGGCCACCTGCTACGAGGTCGCCTTCGACTCGTTGCTCACAGATTCCGTTCGCGCCGGTGCCGAGCTGATCGCGGTGCCTACCAACAACGCCACTTTCGGCCGCACCAACATGACCTACCAACAACTGGCCATGTCCCGGGTGCGTGCCGTCGAACACGGACGAAGCGTCGTGGTCTCCGCCACCAGCGGAGTCAGCGCCGTCATCGATGCACGCGGCACGGTCACCAACCGAACGGACCTGTTCACCCCTGCAGCTGTGGTGGCAGAGATCCCATTGAGTACCGGCCTCACTCCGGCGACCGTCGTCGGTGCCGTTCCGGAATGGACACTCGCAGCGGGGGCCGTTGTAGCACTGACTTTTTCGCTACGACGACGACCACGAGTAATCGCACCCACCCCACCAACTACTATGCTGCGTAGTATTTGATATGCAACCAGGGAAGGGTGCGTGGCGGTGACAGTGGACGAACGCCCACCATCGGTATCGCAGCGACGGTCGATCAACGCGCGTGCCGTGCTCCGCAACAGGTGGCGGCAATTGACCTCGATGCGTACCGCGTTGGTGTTGTTGTTCCTGCTCGCCCTCGCAGCAGTCCCCGGCGCCCTGCTCCCTCAGCGCAACCTCAACACACAGGCCGTCGATGCCTACATCGCCGCGCGCCCGGTTCTCGGACCGGTGATGGACACGCTGGAATTGTTCGACGTCTTCGGAAGTTTCTGGTTCACCGCCGTGTACGTCCTGCTGTTCCTCTCGCTGATCGGGTGCCTGACCCCCCGACTGGTCGAACACGCCAAATCCTTGCGTGCACAGCCTGTTCGAGTACCTCGAAACCTCATGCGACTGCCGCTGCATCACCGCGGCGAACTCCCCGGCAGCCCGGAAAAGATCATGGGCGAGATCACGCAGCATTTGAAAGGATGGCGAACGGCCCTCCGCCCCGAACCGAACGGGGTGCTCACTCTCTCCGCCGAGAAGGGCTATACCCGCGAGGCAGGAAACCTGCTCTTTCATTTCTCGCTGATCGGTCTGCTCGTTGCCATCGCCATCGGCAAGCTCTTCGGCTACGAGGGCTCGGTCATCGTCATCGCCGACAACGGACCTGGTTTCTGCAACACCTCGCCTGCGATCTACGACTCCTTCCGCACCGGCAACAGCACCGACGGAACCGGACTCGAGCCCTTCTGCATCCGGGTCAAGGACTTCACCGCCGACTACCTCGACAATGGTCAGGCCAAGATGTTCACCTCGAACATCTCCTACCAAACCGCCGACGACATCACCGCCGGCACCTGGCGAGACTTCCAACTCCAGGTCAACGAACCCTTACGGCTCGGGGACGAGCGTGTTTATCTCACCGGACACGGTTATGCCCCCGAATTCACCGTCACCTTCCCCGACGGCCAGAGCCGCACCGAGGCCCTACAGTTCCGCCCGGACGACGCCACCACGTTCCTCAGCAGCGGGGCGCTGCGGTTCGACCCGCCCGGTGGAACATACGCCACCGCCGACGAGCGACGCCGAGGCCAGATCGCCATCGAAGGTCTCTTCGCGCCCACGGCACAATTCAACGGAACCCTGCTGTCCTCCCGCTTCCCGGAATTGGTTGATCCAGCTGTGGCAGTGGACATCTACAAAGGCGATACCGGCCTCGACACCGGCATCCCGCAGTCGATCTTCTCGCTGAACAAGGAGATGATCAATCAGGGCCGGCTGGTGAAACAGGACCGGGTCAACCTGCGGCCCGGGGAGTCCACAACCCTCTCCGACGGCACTGTCGTCCGGTTCGACGGCGCCAAGGAGTTCGCGAACCTGCAGGTCGGGTACGACCCTGCACAGCGGTGGGTTCTCGTGTTCGCCATCACGATGATGACCGGACTCCTGATCTCCCTGGTGATCACACGCCGCCGTGTCTGGTTCCGGGTCCACCCCGGCGAGCACGGCGCCTCGAGAGTGCACATGGGCGGGTTGGCTCGCACCGATCACGCGGGATGGGGACCTGAATTCCAGACCCTCCGCTCACAGATCTGGCCGCCGACAACCTCGAGCGACTCCGAGACCCACGACAGAGAAACGGTGTAGCACAATGCCGATCGACGACACCCTCGCCCGTTGGAGCGACATCAGCTTCGAGACCGCCTTCGTGGTCTATCTCCTCGCAGCGATCGCATTCCTCGGGCAACTGGCAACGACCCGTACCGCGGCACTGCACAATATGGAGCGACTGCGCACGCGCGTGATCGCAGCGACATCGACGACGCCAGGACGCATTCCCGACACACCCCGTCGGGTTCCCTCCGAACGCTTGGCCCGCACCGGACTCGGGCTGGTGATGGTGGCACTGACTCTGCACATCGGGTCGATCGTGCTTCGTGGGATCGCCACCAGCCGGCCGCCGTGGGGCAACATGTACGAATTCGTCTCGGTCACCTGCGCTGCCGGTGTTCTGGCTGCACTGTGGGTTCTGCGCTCGAAGCCGCTGCGCACCCTGTGGTTGTTCGTCCTGGTGCCGACGTTGATCCTACTGTTCGTCGCCGGAACCGTGCTGTACGCCAATGCGGCGCCGGTGGTGCCGGCGCTGCAGTCGTATTGGCTCCCGGTGCACGTTTCCATCATCTCGCTCGGAAGCGGAGTGTTCCTGATCTCCGGTGTGGCGAGTACGTTGTTTCTGCTTCGAATGCGGTATTCCGCGAACACCAGCAGCCGAGTGGGCCGAATCGTCGCCCGTCTGCCCTCCGCGCAGACACTGGATACGCTGGCCTACAAGACCACCATCTTCGCATTTCCACTCTTCGGTGTCGGCGTCATCCTCGGTGCAATCTGGGCCGAAGCCGCATGGGGCCGGTTCTGGGGCTGGGACCCGAAGGAAACGGTCTCCTTCATCACCTGGATCGTCTACGCCTCCTACTTGCACGCCCGCGCCACCAGCGGATGGCGCGACACCCGGGCAGCATGGATCAACATCGTCGGATTCGTGGCGATGCTGTTCAACCTGTTCATCATCAATATGGTCGTCTCCGGACTGCATTCCTACGCAGGATTGAACTGATGACTCCCGCTACGTGTCTCCGAGCGCGTCCGCGAGGTCCTGCGGAATCGGCATCGGCGTCGTCAGCCCCGCCTCCACCCGGCCGGTGTTACCGACCGGGTATCGCCCGGACCACGATCCTGGAGCAGCGACAACGATCCGGATCAACTGTCCCCAGGATTCGCGCCGATCATGCTCTTTTGCAGCAGCTTTCAACATCTCGACGTGGTTGCGAGTATGCAACCACGGATAGGGCTGCGAGAGGATATGTGCTCGTTCGAGGTGATGCCACCGCACCTCGGTTGTCGATGCCCCTGCTGCCGCGGTCATTTCGATCGCATAGAGCTTGCGTGCAGTCCGATTACCTCTCACAGGACTCTATCTCTTTCCGTGGCCGGGTTCGCTGTGCGCGGGCGTCGACGTGCAGCAGGTACATCCATCCGAGCACCCGGACCTGTCATCGTCTGCTCCGATCGGCGTCGGTGATGTCGCCGCGTGAGAGATCAGTAGGTTTCCAGGCGCGACCGATGCGGTCTTGCTTGGCTTCGGCGCCGGGGTGCAGCAGGCATCTTCGAAGGCCGCCGCGGGTGCAATCGTGACGTTGAGGGCACCGGACGCCGCGGGCGGTGGGACGAATCCATCCAAGGGCGTGGTGCGGGCGGCGCGAATCGCATTGGCGATGACCAAGACTTCGGCGAGTTCGTGGACGAGCACCACAGTGGCCAAGCCGAGGACACCGGCAGCAGCCAATGGGACGAGCACGCCGATGATCGCAATCGACAAAGCGATGTTCTGGACCATAATGCGCCGGGCGCGCCGAGCATGGGCCAGTACCTGGGGTAGGTGCCGTAGGTCCTCACCCATGAGGGCTACATCGGCGGTCTCGATGGCGACGTCGGTTCCCATCGCGCCCATGGCGATACCGACATCTGCGGTCGCCAAGGCGGGAGCGTCGTTGACGCCGTCACCGACCATGGCAATTTTTCGTCCGGCCGCGATGTCGGCCAGCAGTGCCGCTTTGTCCTCGGGTAGCAGCTCCGCGTGGACGGTGGTGATGCCTGCTGCCCTCGCCAAGGCCCGCGCGGTGAGCGCGTTGTCGCCGGTGAGCATCGCGGTGTCGATGCCGAGCGAGGTGAGTTGCCGGACGGCCTCGGCAGCCTCGGGTCGGAGTTCGTCGCGGACGGCGATCGCGGCGATCAGAACTCCGGCGCGTTCGACGAGTACCACTGTGGCACCGCCGCTTTGCAGACGTGAAACATCGGAGCGAAACGTGTCCGCGCTGGGGTGGGTGTCGAACCAGCTCGGCTTTCCGAGCCTGACGTCGGCGCCGTCGAGGGTTCCGGTCAGGCCGTGTCCGGCGATGGCAGTGACATCATCGGCTGCCGCGACGGTCGATACGGATGCCAGGATGGCGCGGGCGAGAGGATGTTCGCTGCGGGCTTCGAGCGCAGCTGCAACAGCCAGCGCGTCGTTGCGGCTGATTCCCGCAGCGGTGACGACGTCGACGACCTCGGGTGTTCCTGCGGTCAGGGTGCCGGTCTTGTCCAGCGCGACGACGCGGATGCGGCCCAGCTCTTCCACTGCTGCGCCGCCTTTGATCAACGCTCCGTTGCGGCTCGCGGCACCGATGGCCGCGACCACCGACAGCGGCACCGAGATGGCCAACGCGCACGGTGATGCCGCAACCAGGACCACCAGCGCTCGTTCGATCCATAGCATGGGGTCACCGATCACCGCACCGATGGCGGCGACGAGGGCGGCGAGAATCATGATCGAGGGCACGAGAGGGCGTGCGATACGGTCCGCCAGCCGCTGGCCGGACCCTTTGCGGTCCTGGGCCTGTTCGACGATGCGGACGATGCGAGCCAGTGAACTCTCCGATGCCGGCGCGGTGACGGTGATCTCTATGGCCCCGCCGCCGTTGATGGCACCGGCGTGCACGTCGTCACCGACACCGGCTTCGATGGGTACGGACTCGCCGGTGATGGCGGACACGTTCAGATTCGTCGAACCGCGTGCGATGGTGCCGTCCGTGGCAGCTCGTTCGCCAGGCCGCAGCACCATGGTGTCCCCGACGACGACGTCGTCGGGGGACAGGGTCGACTCGATCCCGCCGCGAATGATCGACACTGTCGGCGGCACCAAGGACAGAAGTGCTCGTAGTCCGCGGCGGGTCTTGGTGACCGCATATTCCTCGAGCCCCTCGGCGATGGAGAACAGGATGCCGAGCATCGCGGCTTCGGGAATCTGGCCCAATGCGATGGCGCCGAGGAGTGCGATCGTCATCAGTGTGCCGACACCGATTCGGCCGTGTCGCAGATTCCTCACTGCCGCGGGAACGAAAGTGACGGCGGCGATCGCGGCAGCGATCAGAGCGCCGACGGTCGCTACCGTGTCGGCACCTGTTCGACCGAGCAACCACGATGCGGCGAGGACGATCGCGGCTGCCGATGCGATCTGCAGTTCGCGGACCTGCCACAGCCTCTGGGGTGCGTCGATGAGAGCCGAACTACCCGTGCTCGCACTGTCGGCGGCGGATTCGGTGTTCGGCGCAGCGGGGGTAGGTCCGCAGCACGCGTCAGCCATGATCGACCCCGGTGAGATCAGCGGCGGTCGAGGCAGAGGCCAGTGGCTCGGCCAATATCGCGAGCAGTCGCGTGCCGCGGTCGGTGAGCGCATACATGACCAACTTGCCCTCTCTGTTCGATGTGACGGCGTCTGCGGCTTTGAGTTTGCGAAGGTGGTGGGAGACCAGCTTCTGGCTCTGTCCCACGATCCATGCGATGTCGCAGCCGCACATCCGCCCGCCGGCATTCAAGGCCAGTGCGATGGTCAGGCGGGTGGGGTCGCCGAAGGCTCGGGCAGCATCGGCAAGCGGTGCGATGTCGCCGAGCGCGGGCAAGGTAGCGCGAACGCTCTCGGCGTTCGGGAGGTCCATACACAGCAGATCGCACGAATCCAGAGGTTCCAGGGGCATAGACACAATCTAACAATCATGCGATCGTTAGGGAAGGTCTTTCCGGAAACATTCGTACGATTGTTACTGTCGTGCCGAGTCGAAACCGCCCATATCGGGCCATGTCAGTCGAAACGAACCGAGAAGGTAGTTGCATGAGCCGAGCGTTGAAGATTTCTTTGTCCCTGGTGGTCGTGTTCGCCGCCGCGTTGGCAGTATTTCTGGTGGTGGACCGATCAGGGTCTCCGGATGCCGCGGCCACCGAGCAGGCCGCGACCGACCCCGCCTCGATTGCGGTGCGCGAGAACAGTCATCGGTTGAACTCGGTACCCGACGGCCGGGTCACATTCGTGGAGTTTCTCGACTTCGAATGCGAGGCCTGCCGGGCCGCCTACCCGGCGATCGAACAACTGCGTGAGGAGTACGGCGACCGGGTGAGCTTCGTGGCTCGCTATTTTCCCATCGCCTCCCACTTCAATGCCGAACGCGCCGCACGCGCCGTCGAAGCGGCAGCCCAGCAGGGCGGCTTCGAGGACATGTATCAGCGCATGTACGAAACGCAGGCGCAATGGGGCGAACAGAAAGTTCCGCAGGACGACCTGTTCCGCAGTTTCGCAGTCGAGCAGGGACTCGACATGAACGCCTTCGATGCCGCTTACACCGACCCTGCGACGCTCGAGCGTATCCAAGCCGATGTCGCCGACGGAATGGCTCTCGGCGTGCAAGGCACACCGACGTTTTTCCTCAACGGCACCAAGATCGAGCCGACTACCTATGGAGATCTCGCCGATGCCCTCGACGCTGCACTTGGCTGACCTCACCGTCACCGAGACCCGACACAGCGGATCGTTCGGCCGGAGCCTGCCCTGGCTACTACTGGTGGGCGGCCTGACCGGACTGGCAGCCGCGTTCGTGCTCACGGTAGAAAAATTTGCTCTTACCCTCGATCCCGACTATGCCCCGACCTGCAGCATCAACCCGGTGCTCAACTGCGGATCGGTGATGGACACCCCGCAGGCGTCCGCGTTCGGATTCCCCAATTCGCTCCTCGGAATCGCAGGCTTCGCAGTCGTCACCGCAGTGGGCACCGCCCTTCTCGCCGGTGCGGTGTTCGCGCAATGGTTCTGGGGTTCACTACAGGTCGGTGTCACTGCTGCCGCAGTATTCGTGCACTGGCTGATCGCGCAGAGCCTCTACCAGATCGGCGCATTGTGCCCATATTGCATGGCGGTATGGGCGGTCACCGTACCGATATTCTGGTACGTCACTTTGCGGAACCTCGACCGTGCCAGGTCGAAACCCGTTCCCCGGCAATGGCTCCGACAATGGTTCCGACAATGGCCTGACTCGGTGATTCGCAATCACTCCATTCCGCTGACCGTGTGGTTTCTCGCCGTGATCGCTCTGATCGCGCAGCGTTTTTGGTCGTACTGGTCCACGCTCCTATGACCCGCCACGTACCGTCGGCCCCTCCGCCGCGCCCTCAAGAGAGAAGGTCGGGCAGGTGACGCGCGGCTGGTCGATTGTCATGCTCGTACTTGTCGTTGCATCGATCGCCGCACTGTGGCCCCGGTCCAGCGCCGACGAGCGAGCATCTACCGCGAACTCCAGCGTGCC
>NZ_JAHFVG010000065.1 GCF_023264675.1 Rhodococcus sp. (in: high G+C Gram-positive bacteria) | reverse complement strand
CCGTCGCCGGATCCCCACCCGCCCCCTCCGCCGCCGCCAAACGCACCTCCGCCACCTCACACACCGACTCCACCACCCGCGCCCGCGCCACCGTCTCCGCCACCCGACACCGCGCCGAAAAACCGATCAACCCCGCCACCACCACATCACCCAACCCACCATCACCCAACCCACCATCAAACGAACCACCATCAAACGAACCAGCATCAAATGCTGCAGCAGAAGGAGCGAGAGCAGACACCACTGCCTCGCCACCCCGATCGACGTCCCCCGCCGTAACCCCCGTATCGAACATACTTTCGAATATACGCCGAGGGTCCGACAAGAACTCAGCCCCGACAAAACAGAGCGAGCAACAGTCGCCCAACCCGAAGGCGTTCGCGCAAAACTGCATTCGAGAGGACAAGCTTGTCGAGTTCGAGGCCCGCTACGGGCAGCACCGATACCTTCAGCGCGGTCACGATCAGGCCGTTCGGGAGTACCCCACGCCGAGGGCACTACCGCGTCGAGGAAAGGTCGGAGATAGTGACCGTGCGAGCATGCCGTCTCCTCATCGTTGCCGCATGCATTCGACAACCCGACCGAGAGAGCGTGAGGTGACCAACCCGATGCCCGGTGACTTCGATCTGTCCGTCGAGGAACTACGCGTCGTCGCACGGTATGCCGCCGACTGCGCCCAGATATCTCTGTCCACCTTCGAAGCCTGCGCACCGACGGACGTGCGGCCGCGCCATGCGATCGACGCCGCCTACACCTTCGCGAACGGCGCACCGAGAACCAACCTTCAGCGCGTAGCTGCCCAGGATGCCCACCGCGCCGCGAAGGATGTCGGGGACGAGTCTGCGCAACTCGCGGCACGTGCTGCAGGCGATGCAGCAGCGGCGTCTTACCTTCACCCCATTGCACGATCCACGCAGGTCGGACACATTCTGCGCGCAGCGGCTTGCTCGGCGCGCGTCGCGGAACTCGATGCAGGCGGCGACACAGCCGCGGCCGACGAATCACTCACGGACGCATGCTTTCGCGCAACACCCACGCTCGTCGATGTTCTTCTGCGATACCCGTCGCCGCGCGCCGGCACGACTCGGGTTACGCAACTGATGAGCGAACTCGACTCTCTGTTACGCCGCACGTACTCGTGACGGTGCAGAATCTCTGCACCAACTTTCCGTGCTCGCGGCGCTACCCCACTACTTCCGCCGATACAACCGCTCGGGCCGCCCGACGTTGCCGTAGTCCAAGGACACCTCGACTCGCCCGATTCCGGCGAGGTACTCCAGATAGCGTCGCGCACTGGACCGCGAGATCCCCGATTTCTCGGACATATCGGTGGCCGATACCGGACCCTCGACACTCCGCAGCGTGGACTCCACCAGATCCAGCGTCACCCGCGAAAGCCCCTTCGGCAGATCGGCCTCGCCGCCGGAGACACCGAACGCCTTGTCGACGGCGGCTTGCTCGGCTTCTTCGGCGGCACTCAAGCTCTGACGAGTGGTCCGATACTGCTCCAATCGAGCGTTCAACACCGAGAACTTGAACGGCTTGATCAAGTAATGCACCACGCCGCTGCGCAATGCTTTTTGTACCGACGCAACCTCACGCTCGCTGGTGATGACGAGAATGTCGACGTCTGGGACGGATTCGCGAAATGCCGAGATCAGGTCGAGCCCACTCGCGCCCGGCAGATGCACGTCGAGCAGAACGAGATCCGGACGAAGCGATCCGACCGCCTCGATCGCTGCATCGGGACTGTGAGCGACTCCGCACACCTCGAATCCCTCTGTCTTGCCGACGAATCCGGAGTGAACCTTGGCGACCATGAAGTCGTCGTCGACCACCAACACCCGTATCACAGCAACTCCTTCACGAACGCTCGAAACACGGTCCACTCGTCGGCCGACCCGACCGTCACATCGCCGCCTCGGCGACGACACACCAACCGCACCAGTGCAAGACCGAATCCATGGCCGGTGTTCGCCGATCCTCTCGTACTCCACCCTTGTTCGAAAACCTTCTCG
Source organism: Rhodococcus sp. (in: high G+C Gram-positive bacteria) (assembly GCF_023264675.1). Taxonomy (GTDB): domain Bacteria; phylum Actinomycetota; class Actinomycetes; order Mycobacteriales; family Mycobacteriaceae; genus Rhodococcoides. The sequence continues at coordinate 25,624 of NZ_JAHFVG010000065.1, read as the reverse complement.
ACATTGTCCGGCGGCACCCCCGGCCCGTCGTCGAACACGTCGATATCGATGCCTGCTGGGCTCTCACGCACAGCGATCCGCACTCGCGCCTCACATGCCGTCACAGCGTTGTCGACCAGATTGCCGAGCACGGTGCAGAGATCACGCGACAGCGCTCCCCCGTGGGCACCGAGGAGAGAACCGTCGTCGATCGTCACCACCACCGAACGGTGCGCCGCTGCACCGATCTTCGCGATCAACAATGCTGCGACACTGACGTCGGCCACCGAATCCGTTACTGCGGAGGTCGCGTCGCCGCGCCGAGCGGTGAGTCCGTCTACATAGCGGACCACCTCGTCGTACTCCTGCAGTTGCACGAGACCGGAGATGGTGTGAAGTTGATTGTCGAATTCGTGGATGTGCTCGCGTAGCGCCGTCGAGCTTGTCTTGGTCACGCCGAGTTCTTCCTCGACGTCGGTCAGTTCGGTGCGGTCGCGGAAGGTGGTGACGGTTCCCACCGCACGTCCGTCGGACACCACCGGGACGGTGTTGAGCACGAGAACCCGATCACCGACCAGCACGATCTCGTCGGAGGTGTCGACGGTGCCGAGCAGTACGTCGCGAAGCCTCTCGGTCACGCCGAGCTCGTCGACGGTACGGCCCTTGCTGCCGTAGTCGATGTGCAGCAACTCGTGTGCACTTTCGCTCATCAGCAGCACTCGTCCACGGGGATCGAGCGCGATGACGCCTTCCTTCAGACCTCGCAGCATGGCTTCCCGCTGCCCGACGAGATCGAGAATTTCACTCGCCTCCATGCCGAGGGTTTGCCGTTTCACCCGTCGCGCGAGCAGCACCGACCCCACCCCGCCCAGTACCGACGCCACCGCCAGATACACGATCAGGTTCGGCGCCGCTTGGAGGAATCGGTCGAGCGCCGACGGGTACCGATCGCCCACCACCGCGGTTCCGATGAGCGTGCCGGAGTCGTCGAGAACAGGCACGCGTGCTTCCACCGCTTTGCCGGACGTCGTGTCGGTCAACCCGACCGTGGATTCGCCGGCAGCGGTGCCGGAGGAGATCCCGACCTGCTCGGGCACGGTCGAGAGCACGACGACGCCGTCGACATCGGTGAGTTGGGCATAGTCGAGACCGGAGACCGCACGGACCGACTCCACAGCGCTCTGCAAGCCGGTTCGAATACGCGGCTGCGCCGACGGCAGCAATTGACGTACGACGGGGTTGGCGGCGAGCGTTTCCGCGGCCGACTGGGCGCGGCGGCCGGCGTCACGCTGAAATGCAGCCGACGATTGCGCAAGCGAGAGTCCGCCGATGGCGACGAGCACAACGACCACGATGAGAAGCTGCAGCCTCAGCAGCTGGGTAGCGAGCGTGGTTCGGCGCACGAAACGACACTACGTCGGGGCCTGCGGCCTTCAGCGTGAATCGGCGTGACCACAATGGACACAAAAGAAACTGTGGCCGCAAGGGTGACCGCAGTCACAAAGTGTTGTTGACTCCTCCTATGCCCACTACGAGAGTTCGATCTGCAGCCGGCGCCTTGTGCGTCTCGGTTGCCGTTCTCGTGGGCGCATGCAGTTCGGAGCCTGCTGTGTTCTCCGGTTCCGACGGCAACGAGCGCATCAGATTCGTGGTGCCCTCCGATGCAGGCGGTGGCTACGACCTCACCGCTCGCAACCTCACCCAGACGCTGACGACGACGAACACCGATTACGACGTCGTCGTTCTTCCCGGATCGGGAGGAGTCGTCGGGCTCGGGCGGTTGGCCCTCGAAGTCGGCAATCCCGACCTCGCAATGGTCATGGGTCTGGGTTTGATCGGCGCACTGGAAACCACCGCATCCGATTTTTCGATCACGGACGTGACTCCCGTCGCGAAACTGCTCGAGGAGCCCGAAGTCGTATTGGTTCCGGCCAATTCACCTCTTCGCACCATGTCGGATCTCGTCGCTGCCTGGCAACAGAATCCGTCGGGATTGTCCTTCGCGGGCGGATCAGCCGAAGGTGGACCCGACGGCCTGTTCCGTGTGCTGCTCGCACGAGCGATCGGTGTCGATGCAACGGCGTCGGACTACCGGCAGTTCGAAGGGGGCGGGCAACTGTTGCCCGCTCTGCTCACCGGTGAGGTCGATGTTGCGACCACGGGTGTCAGCGAGTACCTGGATCAGATTGCGGCGGGAACTGTTCGCGCCCTTGCGATCAGTACGGCCGACCGGGTCCCGGTGATCGATGCGCCGACTGCTCGTGAGGCCGGAGTCGACGTCGTCTTCGCGAACTGGCGTGGGCTCCTCGCTCCACCGGGAATTACCGGTGAGCAACTCGATGTGTGGACCGAGCGCATCCGCAATCTCGACAAGACTGCCGCCTGGCAGGACGTTCTCACCCGCAACGGCTGGCGTAGCTCCATCCTGACCGGTGACGAATTCGCTCAATTCATCAGCGAACAAGCAGCTTTCGTACACGAAAGCCTGCCCGCCTCGACTCACAGCTGATCCCCTTCGACTTTCACACTTCACCCTGCACGGAAAAGGAGTACTCCCATGCTCGTGATACTGGGCTTCCTCATGGTCGCCGCCTTCATGTATCTGATCCTCACGAAGCGCGCGACACCCGTCGTCGCGTTGACGTTGGTGCCGGTCGCATTCGGCCTCTTCGCCGGCGCCGGCCTCGGTATCGGCGACATGATCACCGACGGCATCAAGACGCTCGCACCCACAGCAGCACTGCTGTTCTTCGCGATCATCTTCTTCGGCATCATGATCGACGTGGGGCTGTTCGATCCGCTCGTCCGAGGCATCCTGCGCGTCGTTCGCAACGATCCGATGAAACTCGTACTGGGAACAGCAATTCTGGCCATGGTCGTCTCACTGGACGGCGACGGATCGACGACCTTCATCATCGTCACCTCCGCGCTTCTTCCGCTGTACCTCAAACTCGGTGTCAGCCCGGTCATTCTGACGGTCGTCGCCGGCCTCGCCAACGGCACGATGAACATCATCCCGTGGGGCGGACCGACGGTGCGTGCTGCTTCCGCGCTCGGCATCTCGCCGTCCGACGTCTTCGTCCCGATGGTGCCGTCGATGGTCGCCGGGCTCGTCATCGTGCTGGCGTTCGCCGTACACCTGGGCATCATGGAACGCCGCCGCATCGGCGCACTCGTCTACGAACCCGAGTTGGTGGCCACCGGCGGCGGTGGCTCGACCAGCAAGGGCGGTAACGGAGAAAAGAACGGTACCGGCGGAAAGAGCGGCACCGGCGGGGCAGGCGAGTCCGGCCAGTTCTTCGACGGTCTCGATCCCAAGCGGCCGACTCTTCGCCCGAAGCTGCTGTGGTTCAACGCTACTCTGACGGTCGCACTACTCGTGGTGCTCGTCATGGACATCCTGCCGATCCCGGTTCTGTTCATGATTGCCGCGTCGATCGCATTGACCGTCAACTTCCCCCGGGTCAAGGAACAGGGCGAAGCCATCTCCCGCCACTCGTCCTCGATCGTCTCGGTCGTCGCCATGGTGCTCGCTGCCGCCGTGTTGACCGGAGTGTTCCAGGGAACCGGAATGGTCGAGGCAATGGCCGAATGGTTGCTCAACGTCATCCCGTCGGCGATGGGCCCGTATCTCGCGGTCATCACCGGTGTGCTGAGCATGCCGCTGACGTTCTTCATGACCAACGACGCCTTCTACTTCGGCATTCTGCCCGTACTGACCGAAACAGCAGGGACCTACGGCATCGAACCCGTCGAGATGGCCCGAGCAGCGATCACCGGCCAACCGGTTCACCTACAGAGCCCGCTGGTTCCGGCAATCCTGTTGCTCGTCACGCTCGCCGGGGTCTCCCTCGCCGATCACCACAAGAAGGTTCTCTGGCGAGCTGCGATCGTGTCGCTGACGATGCTGGTCGTCGGTGTCGCCCTCGGGCAGATTCCCTTCGGCTGATCAACCCTCCCCCACACCACGAAAGGTTCGTCATGACCGTTGCCGTCGTACACAATCAGTCGGACGAAGGCCGTAGCGCACTCGCTGCGGGCGTCCGGGAAGCCCAGAATCGCGCCACCGAACTCGTTGTCGTACATGCACTGTCGGGCACTCCCGATCGGGGAGCTCAGGCCCAGGAGGTCGAGGCGGTCGAAGCCGCGGTGCGGGCGCTCGCCCCGGGGGCCCGTGTCGAGACCGCACTGCCCGATCCCGATTCGACGTCCACCCTTCTCGCGCTGATCGACAAAGTCGATGCCGAGCTGGTGGTCATCGGGTCCCGCCACCGGAGCGCCGTCGGGAAGTTTCTGATGGGTCAGACCGTCCAGCGCCTGCTGCTCGAGATTCCGGTGGAGATCCTTCTTGTCAAATCTCGGTAGCTGGTCAGAACTCGGTAGTCGTTCTTCTGGCCCGTGCGTGAGGTCGGTCCGATGTTGTCGTAAGCTCTGATTCTCATTCGGTGAAGTCATCGCCGGCAGCTCCCAGTGCACACCGTCGGTGCACTCGAAGAATGTGGTGATGACATGAAAGAGACGTCGCGAGTCGGCGATCCGGGGTTCGACTCGTTCCGAGATCTTCTGCTCTCGCCCACACGTCTCGACACGCTCCTGCAAAGCGTATGCACCCGCGTGGTGGCTGCAGTCCCCGGCGCGGACATGGCCGGGGTCACCCTCCTCGACGAGACGACTCGGGCGCCGCGGACCGCGGCGTGCACCGATCAGCGAGTGTTCACCGTGGACGAGGATCAGTATCGGACCGACGAGGGCCCTAGCCTGGACGCTATTCGGACCAGACGGTTGGTTCGAGCCGGGTTGGGTGACATGGCAGTTCGGTGGCCGAAGTTCGCGGCAGGCGCCGAGCAGGTCGGGGTGCAGAGCTATCTGTCGGCTCCGATCTCCGTGTCGCCGAACACCTCTGACTACAGCGAACAGGTCGGCTCGCTGAACGTTTACGGCTGGACCGACCACGGTTTCACCGACCGCGACGAAATGTTGGTGAAGGTGTTCGTCACGGCGGTCGAGAGCGCGGTGTGGAACTCGCGACGCTCACAGGACGCGCAGAGCGAACTGCAGGGCCTGCGCGAGGCGATGCGCACGCGAGCAACGATCGAGCAGGCGAAGGGCATCGTGATGGCCATCCGCGGCATTGCCGCGGACGACGCCTTCGAGGTGCTGTCCCTGCAGTCGCAGAACGAGAACGTCAAAGTGGCAACCCTCGCTCAACGAATCGTCGAATCGGTCCTGATCGGCGACTGAGCGCGGTTTCGTATCGCCCGATGATGGGCAAGCCCTCGCTATGGCAACGACCTTGGACACATCGGCGACCGTCGAACAAGTGTGGAGTGTGTTGGCCGACGGCTGGGCGTACGCCACCTGGGTGGTCGGCGCGTCACGCATCCGAGCGGTGGATCCGGCCTGGCCGGCGAAAGGCAGTCGCATCCATCACTCGGTCGGCATCTGGCCTGCTGTTCTCAGCGACCACACCGAGGTGGCCGATCTGCACGAGGGTCGCGAGCTCTCGCTGAACGCCCGCGCGCTGCCTCTCGGTACGGCGCGAGTGACGATCCGGCTGGTGCCGCTCGCCGCGGGGTGCCGAATCGAAATGATCGAACATGCTCTGACCTTTCCGTTCAGCGTGGTCCCCGACTCCGTCCAGCACGCGATCGTGCATCCTCGTAACAGCGAAGCCCTCACTCGTCTGGCACTGCTCGCGGAAAGGTCGTCCTCCCCGTCATGACCGTCACCACAGCCGATGCCGTCGTCATCGGGGCCGGACACAACGGGCTGGTCGCCGCGGCTGCCCTTGCCGATGCAGGCTGGGACGTGGTGATCATCGAGGCAGGCCCCGAGCCGGGTGGCGCCGTCCGTAGCGCGGAGCTGGTCCCCGGCTACGTCAGCGACCTGTTCAGCGCCTTCTATCCACTCGGTGCGTCGTCGCCGGCGATGACCGCCCTGAATCTCGAAGATCACGGCCTTCGGTGGTCGCGCTCTCCCGCGGCGTTCGGCCACGCTCTTTCCGCCGACGACGACAACGCACCGGTGGTGCTGCCCGATGTCTCCGAGACCGCCGCAGCACTCGCCGAGTACGACCGCCGCGACGGCGATGCCTGGCTCGCGTTGTTCGAACAGTGGACGAGAATCAAGAAACCGCTTCTCGACGCCTTCTTCGGCCCTTTTCCGCCGGTCAAGGCTGCGGCCTCGCTGGCTCGGGAGCTCGGCACCGCGGACACACTGCGATTCGCCCGCTTCATGTCGTTGCCCGCGCGCGCAATGGCACACGAAACGTTTCACAGCTCCGCTGCACGCTGCCTGTTGCTCGGAAACGCGATGCACGGCGACGCATCCGTCGACGCCCCGGTCAGCGGAGCCATGGGGTATCTGTTGACGATGATGGCCCAGGACGTCGGGTTTCCCGTACCGCAAGGCGGCGCAGGCGAACTGACCGCTGCACTGGTCCGACGCACCGGGTCGGCTCAGCTTCGGTGCGGTAGTGCGGTCACGCGAATCGGCGTCGAGAACGGACGAGCGAGCACCGTGCACACCGCGTCGGGAGACACCGTGCGGGCAAAACGGGCGATCATCGCCGACGTTTCCGCACCGATGCTCTATCAGGAGCTACTCCCGGCAGACGCCATTTCGCAGCGGATCCACGACGACCTCGCGAAGTTCGAGTGGGATACCCCCGTGGTGAAGGTGAACTACGCACTCGACCGGCCCATCCCCTGGAGGTCGAAGAGTCTGTCCCTCGCGGGCACGGTCCACCTCGGTGCGGACGGCGACGGCCTCCTGCGCTGGACGACGGACCTGTCCACCGGGGTTCTACCGAAGCGTCCGTTCATGCTGTTCGGCCAGATGACGACGGCAGATCCGACGAGGTCCCCGAGCGGAACCGAAAGCGCGTGGGCGTACACGCATCTACCACGAGGACTGACCGACGACGCATCGGCCGACATCATCGCCGACCGTGTTCTTCAGGTGCTGGAGGAGCACGCTCCCGGGGTCACGTCTTCGATCGTCGGGCAGGTCGTGCAGCGGCCGTCGGATCTGTACGGTGCCGATGCCAATCTGTTCGGCGGCGCGGTGAACGGCGGAACGGCGCAGCTTCAGCAGCAGTTGATCTTTCGCCCCACTCCCGGTCTCGGGCGATCGGAAACAACCGTCGAAAATCTTTTCCTCGGGAGCGCGTCGGCGCATCCGGGCGGGGGCGTGCACGGCGCCGCGGGCATGAACGCGGCTCGCGCTGCACTGGGCCAGCAAGGCCTGCTGGGAGCAGTACGCAAAAAGGTGACCAGTTCCTTGTTGGAACTGGTCACCCGGTAACGCTGTGACAGATTTTCAGGCGAGATGGATCAGGCGAGTGCGTCTTCCACTCGCCCGAAGCGCTGGACGTTCGGAACCGCGGATGCTGCTTCGAGCAGCCGGTGAACCGGATGTCCCTCGACAAGGCACCAACTCGCGCCCGCAGCCTCGACAGCGGCGTCGAGCGCCACGAACACGCTCAGCCCCGCGATGCCGAAGAAATCTACGTCCGAGAGGTCGAATACCAGGCGCACTCCGCTTTCGACACGCGAGCACACGTAGTCGCTCAGCGTGTCCGCGCTGCGCATGTCGATATCTCCGTGCACGGTGACCACAAGGGTGCCTGCGCACGAAGGAGTCGAGCTGAAAATTGCACCCGTCTCAGCTACGGCAACCGAGCCTTCGGTTGCCGACTGCGGATCGATGGTGCTTTCGTCGTTCAAGTTCTGTGGAGTAACAGTCATAGCCATCCCATCGTCGATCGACTGGGAGGAAACCACAGGAGGGTGTGGCCGACATTCCGTGGCACCCTCGAGCGGTTACACGCTCGAGCTGTGATGCGGTTGAGGTACACCCCGGGAGTTTCTCCCGACAACGGCTGTTAGCTCAACCAACGACAACACTACTGCACTATCGCTGCCCCGTACACCCAATCGGCGTTGGAGTCCCACCCCTGGCATGAACCGATTCAACCGGCCTGCAGTTCGTCGTGATGCGTGCGCATGGCATCGATCAGGACAGCGAAAACGCGGTGTGCCGCAGCAAGATCGGCGTCGGGCAGCCCTGCGAGAGCACCGTTGGTTCTTGCCCCGAGCGGACCGAAGAAGCCACGTGCGACCTCCATTCCGTGCGCGTCGTAGCGCAGAATGACCTTGCGGCGGTCCGCCGCATCCTTCTCGCGCCTGATGTGGCCGGATTCGATCATTCGCTCGACGAGGTAGGTCATCGCCGCCGACGACAGGCCGAGCCTGTTGCCGAGTTCGCCCGCGGTCAGCGGCTCACCTTCGACGTCGGCGACCATGATCAGCAACAGAGCACGAAAGTCGTTGGGCCGCAATTCGTGCTGGGCACCGAAGGCCCGGCCGATCTCTTCCGACACAGCCGAGAGCGCGCGGACGTCCGATGAGATCATCGACTCCAACTCACTGCGCTCCGGCACGATCTTCCCTTCGTCTACATCGAACTCGGTCAGACTATCGCGTCATCGACCGAAGACATCCCTCAGTTGCTTAATAGTTAAGTTTCTGAGATTGTTTTCGGGTGGACTTCTGGAACCGATTCGCCCGAATTGTCACTTCTCGCCGTTCGTGGGCGCTCTCACTCGCCGTCGTCATCCTGTCGCTGGCCTTCATGGCCATCGTCGGCGAGAACGACTCCGCCGGTCAAGCCCCGTCCTCGGTGCCCACCTCCGCCGACTCGGCGCAGGTGACCGAACTGCTCGCAGAGTTTCCCGGCGCAGACACGGCACCCGTCCTACTCGTCGTCAGCCGCGACGACGGCGCCGCACTGACACCGTCCGACATCGAGGCAGCGCAGCAGGCACTCGGCCGACTGGACGACAACCCGGCGCCGATCGTCACCGCACCCGACGGCAAGGCGACGCTCGGCATCGTGCAGGTCGACTCGTCACTGTCCGGATTCTCGTTGAACGACACCGTCACCTCGCTTCGAGAGTCCGCGACCGCAGGGCTGCCCGACGGCCTGCTCGCCCAGGTCACCGGCGGTCCGGCGTTCGGCGCCGACATCGCGAATTCGTTCTCGGGCGCGAACGTGACGTTGCTCGCCGTCACGGCTCTCGTCGTGGCGATCCTGCTGATCGCGACATATCGATCGCCGATCCTGTGGCTCGTTCCGCTCGTTGTCATCGGACTGGGCGATCGCATCGCATCCTCGGTCGGGACCGCCCTCGCCCAGGTCACCGGCCTCTCGTTCGATGGATCCACCTCCGGCATCACCAGCGTCCTCGTCTTCGGCGCCGGCACCAACTACGCACTGCTGCTGATCTCGCGTTATCGCGAAGAGCTGCGCAGCGAAGCCGATCACCGACTCGCGCTGCAACACGCCGTGCGCCGCGCCGGTCCCGCCATTCTCGCCAGTAATGCAACCGTGGTGCTCGCACTGCTGACATTGCTGCTCGCCATCCTGCCCAGCACCCGCAGTCTCGGTGCGCTCGCAGCCGCCGGCCTCGTCGTCGCCGCCGTCTTCGTCCTCGTGGTACTTCCCCCACTTCTTGCGCTCTGTGGCCGAAAGCTGTTCTGGCCCTTCGTCCCCAGCCCCCAGGACAAGGACACCTCTACTTCGGGCGCCTGGTTCTCCGTTGCCGCAGCCGTCTCTCGCCATCCGGCCAGGACGGCATCGATCACGCTGGTGGCGTTGATCGCCTGCGCAGCAGCTCTTTTCGGGACGGGCATCGGGCTGTCACAGACCGAGCAGTTCCGCGTCACCGCTGAATCGGTCGAAGGTTTCGATACTCTCGCCGAACACTTCCCGGCCGGACTCGCCGACCCCACCACCGTCGTGGCGCCCACCGAATCGGCATCGGCGATCGAGTCCGCGTTGGAATCGGTGGATGCAGTGACGTCGTTCTCGAGAGTCGGGGATTCCGGCACCGGCCTCACCCGATGGTCCGTCGTCACCGACACGGCACCGGCGTCGGACGAGGCGTTCGCTGCAGTGAAGGACCTACGCGAGCAGTTCGCCGACATCGACGGTGCTCTCGTCGGCGGCAGCGACGCACAAGCGTTGGACACCAGCGACGCCGCCGCTCGCGATCGGCTGGTCGTGGTGCCTGCGATCTTGATCGTCGTGCTCGCTGTCCTCATCGCGCTTCTGCGATCCTTGGTGGCCCCGCTGATCCTCGTCGCGACCACGGTACTGAGCGCGCTGGCAGCCCTCGGCGTCGGAAGCCTGGTGAGCAGCAGCATCTTCGGCTTTCCGGCACTCGACGACAACGTCCCGCTGTACTCGTTCCTGTTCCTGGTGGCCCTCGGCGTCGACTACACGATCTTCCTCGTCACCCGCACCAGAGAAGAGGTGCCGGGCCACGGCACCCGAGCGGCGATCGTCCGAGCCGTCGGCGCCACGGGCGGCGTGATCACCAGCGCCGGAATCGTTCTCGCCGCAGTGTTCTGTGTCCTCGGAGTTCTGCCGCTCATCACATTGACGCAGCTGGGCATCATCGTCGGGCTCGGCATTCTGCTGGACACCTTCGTCGTTCGTACGCTGGTGATCCCAGCCCTGTTCACCCTTGTCGGCCCGGGGATATGGTGGCCGAACCGAATTGAGGAGTCGAAATCATGACCTTACGATCGATCGCCGCACTCGGCATCGCTACGGCGACGGGGGCCCTGCTGTTCACGGGTGTTGCCGGCGCTGCACCCGCTCCGTCGGGATCGGCAGGCTTCGAGCCGCTGACTCCGATCGCCTCGCTCGACGTGGACCGCTATCTCGGGACCTGGAACCAGATCGCCGCTGTGCCGCAGCCGTTCAACCTCGAATGTGCACGCGACACTCAGGCGAACTACTCCCTGATCGATCCCGCGAACATCCGCGTCGAGAACACCTGCACCACATGGTCCGGTGAGCAGAACCGAATCGTCGGAAATGCGCGCGTCAACGACACCGTCACCAACGCGCAACTGCACGTGAGCTTCCCGGGCGTCCCCACGCAGGAGAACCCGGAGGGCGCGACCAACTACATCGTGGCCTACATCGCCGACGACTACTCGTGGGCACTCGTCGGCGATCCGCTGCGTACCTCGGGCTTCGTTCTGTCCCGGTCTCCCGAGGTCAGCACCGAGAAGTTCCGCGAGATCCGCTCGGTCGTGGAGTCGAAGGGCTACAACTCGACGTTCATCCTGACCTCGCCGACCGCTGGTGGGGCTACCGATATCCGTCCGCTGTCGACGGTGTAGGGCCTTCGGCCCATGTGAGCGCGAATACATAGAGGGTTATGTATTCGCGCTCACATGGGCTCACTCCACGTTCGACGCAACCTTGCGCAGCAATGCGGCGAGCGTAGTGAGTTCGTCGGAGCCCAGGCCGTCGAGCAGTTCCCGGTCCCGCTCCAGCCGGACCGGGAACACTCGATCGACGAGATCGCGTCCGGCATCGGTGAGTTCGAGCAACACCACTCGCGCGTCCCGTTCGAAACGCAGCCGCTCGATCATGCCGTCCTTGACGAGACGCTCGGAGATCTTCGTCGTCGACGCCCCGCTGAGCAGCGTCACCGACGTGACCTCGCTGGCGCGCAGTGGTCTCCCCGCACGACGGATGGCACTGAGGACGTCGAACTCGGCCCGCGAGACACCGAGCGGAACAAGCGTGAGGTCGAGCAGATGGTTCGCCTTCGAGGCGATCCTGCCGATTCGTGCCAGCACTTCGATCGCGGACGTGTCGACACCCGGGTACGTAGCGGTCCATTCACGTCGGACGTGGTCGACGAAATCTCCGCCTGAGGTCTGCGCCGGAATCATGGGAACACGCTACGGCGAACATCACAGTGATTCACATTCATTTTACTAGTGAAACATATGTAAACTTCCAGAAGTGACTACTTCCTTCGACCGCATCGAACATTCCCGCACCGCGCTCGCCCACGCCGTATCGGGCCGAACCTGGCGCCAGGCGATGTCCGTCGGCCGATCGGATGCCACCGTCGCACCCGCACTGCGAGTCGGCGTGGTTGTCGCGATCGTCCTGATCGGCGGAGGCATACTCGGCCGCGCCGACCTGGCAGGCTTCGCGGCACTCGGCTCGCTGTGCGCAGCGTCGGGACGATACGAGCCCTACCCGCGCCGAGCAGGCAAACTTGCACTGGTCGCCGGCTTGATCGTTCTGTACGCCACTCTCGGCGCAGTTTTGGGAACCACAACGACGTCGACGACGATTCAGGTGCTCGCGATCTCGATCGGAGCCGGCGTCGGCTCGCTGATACTGGCAGCGTTCGCCATCACCGGGCCCGGGGCCATCATTCTGATCTTCGCTGCTACCGCGGCCATTGCCTTCGCCCATTCCGGCCACGACATCCTGGTCGTCCTCGCCTCGGTGGCGTCGGGCGCCGTCGTCGGGTGGGTCGTGTCGATGTTGCCTGCACTACTGCATCCCGTCGGGCCAGCCCAACTGGCCGTAGCCCGGGCACTCGCGGCCGTGGACTCGCGCCGGGAGGAGCCGGCCCGCGCCGCCATCGCACGCGCCAGGACCGTGGTGAGCCTCAACGGCAGTCGCACCAGCCACAGCCTCGGCTTGGTCACCCTGCTCGACGACGCAGACGCGCTTCTCGACGCCTGGGCGAAAGGCGAGGATCCCTCGTACGCCACAAGCGTGCTCGCTCACGAGCGCGCACTCCGCAAGATGCGCCGCTACGACCTGCCGGTGCGAGCCGCAGCACTCGCCGAACGGCCGAGAAGCTTCGTCGCCGACGGTGTGAGCGGTCTGCGTTCTCGCACGTTGGTGCTCAACGCAGTTCGCATCGCCGCTGCCGCCGCTCTGGCCGCCTGGTGTGCAACGGCATTCGGTTTGGAACATCCCCTGTGGGCGACGATGGGAGCGATGGCCGCCATGCAGGGCATCGCATTTCAGTCAACGGTGCAGCGAGGCATTCAACGTCTACTGGGCAATGTCGGCGGTGCGGCGATCGCGGCGGGACTGCTCGCTCTCTCGCTCGGATACTGGCAGACCGTCGTGGCGATCGTCGTGCTCCAGGTGATCGCCGAGTTGCTCGTGGTGAAGAACTACGGCTTGACTTCGCTTGCGGTCACGCCGATGGCGTTGCTGCTCACGGGGCTGGCCGGTCACCTGACACCGGCCATCGCGGTGAGCCGCATCGGCGACACCCTCATCGGAGTGGTCATCGGCATCGTCATCGCGGCGCTCACCATCGAGGTCGGGGACCGCAGGCATCTCGCCTGAATCCCCGCCTCGACCCGAGCGTCGAATCAGCTCAGGACGGTGGCAACCGGAGTGGAGCTGCGACCGATGAGCTTCTGCAGGTCGCCGGAGTCGGTGTCCAGTTCGCCGCGAGCAATTCCCGCGTCCGCGCTGGCGAGCATCTCGGCGACGAAGTCGGGCAGACCTGCGCCCTGCAGAATCGCCTGGTACTCGGCCGGTGCAACATTCTTGTACGCGACGGGCTTGCCGGTCACCTGCGCGATGACGGCTGCCAGTTCCTCGTAGGTCAGGCGCTGGTCGCCGCCGAGTTCGTAGATCTTGCCCTCGTGGCCGTCGGTCAGCAGTACTTCCACCGCTGCTGCCGCGAAGTCGGCGCGCGAGGCGGCCGCGATCTTTCCCTGTGCACCCGCTCCGAGCAGAACTCCACTGTCCGCAGCCTGCTGAACCGAACCCTGGTAGTTCTCCCAGTACCAGCCGTTGCGCAGGAACGCTGCTGCAATCGGTGACGCTGCGAGGCGCTTCTCGGTTCCGAGGTGCTCCACCGCCAGGCTTACTCCGGAGGTGTCGGCCGCCAGGATCGACGTGTACGCGATGAACGAGACTCCTGCCGCTTCGGCAGCGTCGATGACGTTGGTGTGCTGTTCGATTCGCTGCCCGATATCAGCACCCGAGACGAACAGAAGCTTGTCGACGCCGGCGAGAGCTGCTTTGAATCCGTCGATGTCGTTGTAGTCCGCGACTCGCACCTGAACTCCGCGGTCGGCGAGGGGCTGAGCCTTGGCCGCGTCCCGCACGACGGCGACGATGTCGCCGGCGGGAAGTCCGCGGCCGAGCAGACCCTCCACGACGAGTGCTCCGAGGTGTCCGGTTGCGCCGGTTACTGCTGTGGTCATGACTGCTCCTAGATTGTGGCGTCGAACGTTGTGGCTTCAAGTTCCTGTTCATAATGCACTTACTATTCGTACAGTGCAACCTCTTGCATCAGCGCATACAAAAAAGCATGCGCTAACATGGCTTGCATGACGGAAGTGCCCGAGCTCGATACAGACACGAACCTGGAAGCAGACGTGTTCGCACGAGGCTGTTTCTCGCGCGAGGCACTCCAGAACGCCACGAGCAGGTGGGGCATCCTTGCACTGGCCGCACTCGCCGAGGGCGACTACCGATTCAACGCACTACGACGGCGCGTGGACGGGGTGAGTGAGCGCATGCTGTCGCAGACCTTGCAGACGCTGGAGCGAGACGGGCTGGTGGTCCGCACCGTACTCGGGGCCATCCCCCCGAAGGTGGAGTACAGCCTCTCGCCTCTGGGGCGCACTGTTGCGACCCAGCTGATGGGACTCATCGAGTCGGTCGAGTCGAACCTGCCTGCAGTGCTGGAGGCGCGCAAGAAGTACGACGCATCCTGATCATGCGGGCGTCACGAAACACCACTCGTTCCCCTCGGGATCGAGCAGAACCTGAAACGATCCCGCACCGCTGACCTGAATCTCGCCGACTCCGACGGCGCCGAGAGCTTCCGCTTGCACGGTCGCGGCCGCGATGTCGGTCACCGCAACGTCCAGGTGCACACGATTCTTGGCAGTCTTGCCCTCGGGAACTTTCTGAAACGCGATCCGAGTGAAGCCGGGAACGTCGACGTAGTGCCACGAGGAATCCCGTGCAGCCGGCGTTCCGCCGAGGACGCCGGTCCAGAATGCCGCGAGCACACCTGGTTCCGCACAGTCGAACACCACTTCGTCGATTCGTCCGATCACGAGTCGACCCTACCCACCGTCGGGCGGAAAAGGATCTCCGAATCCGACCCGCGGTGTTAGCGTGCAGATCGTGAATCCGGAGATGCGCAGGCGATCGTTTCTGACGGCAACGGGCGCAGCCCTCGGAATCACGGTCCTCGGAAACACCGTCTCAGGATCCACGGCCCAAGCGGCCCCCCATGGCATCGATGTCGGCCGCGGAATCGGCGACATGACCGGCGAGCCCCTCGGCGCCGGAATGAACGGCTACGCGGTACTGGAGCAGTCGTCGGCGGGGCTACACCTACGTCAGCGCGCTCGCGCGTTCGTATTCGTCGACACCGCGACCTCACAGCGCCTCGTCCACGTGACCTGCGAGGTCGGCTTGATGTTCGAGAGCATTTTCGAGGAAGTACTGAGGCGCCTGGGCACCGTCCACGGCAACCTCTACCACCGCGGCAATGTCCTTCTGTCCGCGACGCACACTCACGCCGCGCCCGGGGGAACCGACGGCCACCTGCTCGTCGACATCACGACGCTCGGATTTCGCCCGATCACCTTCGAGTCCAACGTCTCCGGCATCGTCGACGCCATCCTGCGCGCCCACGACGACGTCAGGGCAGGACAACTGACGATCACCTCTGGCCTTCTGGAGGATGCGGGCGTCAACCGCTCACCGGTCGCGTTCGGCCGAGACCCGGACGGCGGAGAATTTCCGTTGCAGATCGATCCACGATCGGTCAACCTTCAGGTGGAACGCGACGGCTCGCTCGTCGGAGTCATCAATTGGTTTGCCACACACGGCACGTCGATGAGGGCCGAGAATCTGCTCGTCAGCACCGACAACAAGGGATACGCCGCGTGGCACTGGGAACGCGAGGTTGCAAAGGTCGACTACCGCAATCCGGCGTTCGTCGCCGCCTTCGCCCAGAGCACGCCGGGCGATGTGACGCCGAATCTGGACAGACAACCAGGAACCGGCCCGACGGGCGACGAATTCGAGAACACCAGAATCATCGGCCTTCGCCAATTCGATGCGGCACGTGCACAAACCGATTCCAGCGGAACCAGTCTGGGCGCCGGGATCGACATGCGCTCGATCTACGTCGACTTCGCCTCGTTCACCGTCCGTCCCGAGTTCACCGGTGACGGACGCACGCACACCACAGCTCCCGCCGCACTGGGAGCAGCGTTTGCAGCTTCGAGCCAGGAGGACGGCGGCGGGGTGCCTGCCCTCGGACTCGAAGAAGGGGAGCGGGGTGGCAACCCGGGTCTCGCGGCTCTTGCAGCGGTGATCATGCCGCAGTGGTTGCGCGACGCCCATGCCCCCAAGGACGTCATCCTCCCGGTCGGGTTGATACCGGGAATCGTCCAGCAGGTGTTGCCGTTCCACCTCGTCCGACTCGGTGGATTCCATCTCTTCGCGTGCCCGTTCGAACCGACTGTCGTCGCAGGAGCTCGGCTACGTACCGCGCTTGCCGACACCCTCGGGATCGATCGCGATCTCGTTGTCGTACAGGGCTATACCAACGGATACGGCCACTACCTCACCACTCCCGAGGAGTACGGCGAGCAGGACTACGAGGGCGGAGCCACCGCGTTCGGACCGTGGCAACTCCCGGCCACGATTCAGGTCGCCGTCGACCTCGCGTCCGCGATGCGCGACGGTCGAGCCGTTGATCCCGGTAGCCCGCAGCGCGATCTCACCGGGGCGATACCGTCGGCGATCGGCGGCAATCCCTTTGTGGACTTTCCTGCTCCGGGAACGGTATTCGGCCAAGTTCAGGTCGAACCCGCACCGGAGTACGGCACCGGGCAGCAGGTTCTCGTGCGGTTTTCAGGCGCCAATCCGAATTCCAATCTTCGGCGCGACGACACCTACCTCGCCGTCGAGCGCTCCGCCGGCGACGCATGGGTCCGCGAATACGACGACGGTGACTGGTACACGAAGATTCTGTTCGACAATGCCGGTCCCGTCACCACCACCACGGTCACCTGGGACATCCCGACGACGCAGCAACCCGGCCGATATCGGGTCGTGTACTTCGGCGACGCGCGATCCCTGGGCGGGGCGATCATCCCGTTCACCGGAACCTCGGCGGCGTTCGACGTTCGGTGACGGATGAAGGTGAACCTCATCACTTCGCAAATCAAAGGTTGCACATTAGTAAAGACAGTCTCTAGTTTCTAGATCATGCCTCGCCTCGCCCACACCACTGCCTTCTCGCTCGCGCTGATCGGAGCGATGGCCGTTTCCGGGTGCAGCTCCCCCGCCCGTGAGAGTGACGACGCGGCAACGGAAATGCGCACCGTCAGCCACCTGTACGGAACCACCGACATCCCCGTCGACCCCCGCCGAGTCGTCGTACTCGATGCCGGAAACGTTCTCGAATCGGTGTTGGCACTCGGCGTGGTGCCCGTCGCCACCGTCGTCCCCAAGTCGACGGGAACGTGGCCCGACTTCATCGCCGACAAGCTCCCCGAGGACGTGATATCGGTCGGCAATTCCGAGGCAGACGTCGAACTGGAAGAAGTGATCAAGGCCGACCCCGACCTCATCATCGTCACCAGCGAGGACGAATCTCAGCGGGAGTTCTACGACAATGTCTCCGGTATCGCCCCGACGGTGGCCGTCGGCGACGTCGCCAACGAGTGGAAAGAAACGTTGCGGATCCTCGGCGACCACCTTGGTAAGCAGGACGTCGCGACGACTCTCCTCGCAGACTATTCCGATCGAGTGGAGTCGACGAGGGAGGTTCTCGGCCCGAACCCCGGTACTGCCAGCTTCATTCGCGTCCGGGCGGACACGTTGAACTACATGGGCCAGGAAGGTGCGTTCATCTGGACGACGCCCAGGGAGGTCGGCCTGCGCGCACCCGACCATCAGAATGTCGGCACCGCCGAGGACTCGTTCTTCGAGGTCAGTCTCGAGCAGACCAACTTGCTCGATGCGGATCGCATCTTCGTCGTCACCGACGGCGCTGCGGCCGAGCCCGGTCAGTTCCTCGACACCGTGAGAAGCAACCCACTGTTCGGACTCCTGCAGGGCGACATCGAATTCCTGCCGTCGAACGCCTATCTTTTCGGTTCGATCATGAAGGCGAACAAGATGCTCGACGTACTCGAATCAGGGACTCAGTAGCGACCCGAGCACCTGGACCGTCAGCCGCACGACGTCCTCGGGATCCGCTGAGGACAATTCTTCCAAGGTGCCTGCGGACCGAGCGAGTGCGATGCCCGACAACGCCGCAACTGCGAGTTGAGCGCGAAGCCGCGGCGACGGGAGATTCTCCGCGCGCATCCGCTCTTCGAGGCCGACGGTCAATCGCTTGTCGACGCGGTCCGATGCCGCCGCCTGCACGGCCGGGTCGTCATGTGCACCGACTACCGCGTGCAGAACGGGGCCTGGCCCGAGAAGATTGACGCGAGAAAGCGTCTCTTCGATTCTGGTCGGGTCGAGGATATCGGCAAGCCCGGGCCCGGTGTCATCGGTGGGGAGCGTCGCCAGATAGAGCGCGGCCTTGTTTCCGAAATACCGAGCGATGAGGGCGGGGTCCGCACCGGCGCGGTCACCGATCTCCCGAATCGTGGTGCGCGCGTAACCTCGTTCGCCGAACAGGGTGGACGCCGCGTCGAGCAGGTCCTGGCGGGTACGGCTGGAATTGCGAGCTCGGGGATCGGTCATCGTGCGCTTCGGCTCTCGATGTCGTACGAAAAGGTACCAGCGGCCGTAGAATCGACGCTCTCGGCTACCAACTCACGCGATGGTCGGCGGGTGGCATACGGAATTCCCAATGCAAGCAGCCCTGCCACGATCCACAGCGCAATGCCGGCGACAGCGGTGGCCGAGTAGCCGTCACCGCCGGGATACAGCGCACCCGGCGCAGTGTATCCAGCCAGAACTGTTGCACTGAGCGCACTTCCGATGGCACCGCCGACGGTTCGCGTCACCTGGTTGACTCCGAGGGCGCTTCCGGTTTCGTGTGCGGGCACGGCGCTGACGATGAAGGCGGGCATGGCGGCGAAGGTGAAGCCGACTCCGAGGCCGGCGACTCCCATTGCCGCGAACACGATCCAGAGGTCGGATCGGCCGAACAGGAACAGCACGAGCGCTCCGACGAAGAACAGCGCACCGGTCGGCATGATCAGTGTCCGCGGCATCCACCCGCTCGCCAGCGGAAGAAGCTTGTTGGCAAGCACGCTCGCCAGGGAGAAGGGTACGAGAACGAGCCCGGCGATCATGGCCGACCGCCCGAGACCGTAGCCGGTGTCGGCGGGTGTCTGAACGAATCGGATCACTGAGGAGGACAGCACGAACATCCCGACGCCTGCGAGCAAGCCGGTGACATCGGCGGTGAGCACCGAGCGGTTTCGGAGCAGGCGGAGCTGCACGATGGGGTGGTCGGAACGAAGCTCGTGCGCAGCCCATCCCGCGATCACCACGACTCCGACCGCGGCACACGCAACGAGCGGAACCGACGTCCATCCCCATTCACCGCCGGAGCTGATCGCGAGCAGTACAAGGGTCAAGCCGAGTCCGAGCGACACGGCACCGACGATGTCGAGTGGATGACGCTGTAGATGCCCGCTTCCCGGCACGACCAGGATTGCGGCAACCAGAACGATGAGCGTGGCAGCCGCGGCGAGGACGAAGCACGCGTGAAAACCGAAGTAGTGCGCGATGACTCCGGTCAGCGGGTAGCCGAGACCGATTCCGGCGACGGCGGTCACCGACAGTGCTGCCACGCACGAGCGGGCTCGATGGGGAGCCAGATGGTCACGGGCGACCGCCATGGCAAGCGGCATCAACCCCAACCCGACGCCTTGGAGCCCGCGGCCGATGATCAGCATCGTGAAGTTGCCGGGGATGGCGGCGAAGACGCAGCCGAGGAGTACGACGACCAGCGCCGAGATCACCACTGGTCGACGCCGCGGCCCGTCGCCGAGCCGTCCGAGCACCGGGACGGTGACCGCACCGGTCAACATCGCGATGGTCAACGACCACTGTGCGCTGGTGAACGAGACTCCGTAGGTGTCGGCAACGGTAGGGATCAGCGGCGCGCCGACGCTGCTGACCACCGCGACGATGGTGCAGATCGCCACGAGCACCGGAACCAGGAACGCGCGTTCACCGGTCCGAGCCGTGTCATCGATCGATGTCATCGCCTGATGATATACACCCGATCAGCCCGTTACCGTTCCGAGTTCTTACCGTTATCGCTACGTGATTATCGCTCTGCGTCTTCGTAGCTCCGGCAGGGGACTGTGGTGCACGACCGGCACGAACCTACGGGAGGTTTCACATGTCCAGGATCATCGGAAAGACCATGACACGCACCATCGGCGTCGCCGCGGCACTCGGGATCGGAGCGGCAGTCGCCGTTCTGCTTCCCGGCACGGCATCGGCCGCGCCGGTGGGCTGCACCACCGCACCGGGCGCCGCAGCCGAGACAGCACTCGTCGGCGGCTCGCAGTGCGACAGCACGGCCGACGCGACCAGCGCGGCCGCCGGTTACGGCCTCGAGGGCTGGGGATCGGCGACCGCAGCCTTGAACGCCGCAGCCCTGGCGCTCGGATTGAACGGTGGCACAGCAGTATCGGACGGATCGATCGGCGGAGGCCCAGCGGCCATCGCATTCGGTCCGGGAAGCACCGCCACGAACGAGGCAGCGGGACCAGGACTCTCGATCGCGGTTGCCGGGCCAGGAGCCACCATCACGCTGACACCGAACGGTGCAGTGTGCCAGGGACCCGGCATCGCAGGGAGTTTCACCACGCTGCAGGGTTGCATCGGCTGATACGACTTGCTTCTAGTTGACCAGCTTCTAGTTGACTAGGGCCTCGTCGCGCTCCGACTTCCGGGCTTTCCGATTGCGGAGCGCGACGAAGGCTTTCGCACCGAACGGCGCCGCGAACAACATGATGACCAGCCGGACCACCTGGACCGCGGCCACGAAGGTGACGTTCGCACCGCTCGCGGCCGACACCGCGAGCACCGCCGACAGGCCACCCGGTGTCGTCGCAAGATATCCCTCCAGCAGCGTGATGCCCGCCGCGTGGGAGAGCAGTAGACCGAGCAGCGCGCAGATCACGCCGACGACGATGATCAGCACCACCGCGTAGGGCAGTACTCGTCCGACGGCGCGGACGCTGTCTCGGGTGAAGGCCAACCCCGCCTGCCAGCCGATGAGCACGAATGCGATCGGCAGCAGCACCGTCGGGGCCGACACCGAGTCGATCCATCCGGACAGTTCGAGAGCCATCGAGACAGCCAGCGGGCCGAGAGTCGCCGGCGCCGGCAAGTGGATCAACTGTGCTACTGCGATCCCGGCACCGATGCATGCAGCTACGACGAGAAGGTCCACGTACCAAGCGCTTCCGCCGGAGTCTCGCACCGCGCCCGAGTTGCTGCCCGCGCCGAAAACCAGGGTAGCGACCAGGGGCATCGTGACGATGATCAGTCCGACGCGAAGGTATTGCACGACGGCAACGATCCGTTCGTCGCCCCCGAGTTCTCGCGTGACGGCCACCAGCCCCTGGGCGCCGCCTGCAATCATCGACAGTGCGCCGGTCAGCGCATCGACGTCTTTGTGAGCGGCCAGCACAAACCCTGCGGCAACCGAGACGACGAGAGTTGCGATGCACACACCGAGCGCGGGCAACCAGGCAGACCCGAGGGCCGAGAGAGTGTTCATGTCGACCATCAATCCGATACTGACGGCGAGGATCCCCTGGGCGAGCATTCCTGCGGGCTTCGGAACGCGGTGCGGCCCGATCCCGCGCACAGCGAAGAACGCGGCAACGACGAGAGAGGCGAACAGCGCCGCTGCGGAGAGTCCAACCGCGGCGAGAGCTGCCCACACGACGATGGTCGCGGCCAGGAGAGCGGCCCAGCGGACCATGGTTTTACGCACACACTAAGGCTACTCTTATCAATCTGATCGTCAAACCAGGCGAGCTGATCAAGAAAACTACTGTTGTACGTACTAAATGCCTGAACCGGCACAGCAGACGACAACACGGACGGGGAGGCTCTCTCGATGAGCGCGACAGAGATACGTGAGGCGATGCTCGCGTTGACGAGGCGTCTCCGACGGCAGCGGCCCCGCCACTATCTGACCCCGAGCCAACTTCAGATCCTGGGCGACATCGAACGAAGCGGCGGGGCAAGCGCGCCCGTCGATCTTGCCGCCCTTCAGGGAGTTCGTATCCAGTCGCTGACCAACAACCTCAACGCCCTCGAAACCGAGGGCCTCGTGACGCGATCCCCCGATCCGGACGATCGTCGTCGACTCATCATCCGAATCACCGACGACGGCACCGAACTGGTCGCCGCCGACCGCGAACAGCGAGATCTCTGGCTCGCCGGAGCGATGAACAGCGAGCTGACCCAACTC
The DNA here is from genome assembly GCF_023264675.1 of Rhodococcus sp. (in: high G+C Gram-positive bacteria). GTDB lineage: Bacteria > Actinomycetota > Actinomycetes > Mycobacteriales > Mycobacteriaceae > Rhodococcoides. Next base: position 3,339 of record NZ_JAHFVG010000065.1, on the reverse strand, counting down.
GAACGCGACGTCCTGCACCTTGCCGCACCGATACTCTGGAAATTGGCCCGCCGCCCGGAAAGCGGCGATTCTCTGGACTTTCCACCCCGTTCTGAGGAACTATGAGTGCAAGAAAGCACTCTCGCGGTCCAACAGGTCCGCACCCAGAACAGGAGTTCGACCTTCCATGATGTCCTACCTGCTGTACGACGCCCTGCTCCCCCAGGTCGGGCACGATGTGGCCACCTATTGGGCCACGCTGCTCGTCGTGAACCCGACCTAGACGCACTCGAACAACGACGAGGGCCGCACCGATCGTTCGGTGCGGCCCTCGTCGTTTCTTCACATTCGGTGCAGTCAGACCGAGACCGCCGTACTCGGCAGCAACCGCGAGAGCACATCGGACAGTGTCACCACGCCGACCGTTCGACCGTTGTCGACGACGAGGGCCAGATGGCTACTCGTCTCGCGCATGGAGGCGAGCGCTACGTAGACCGGTGTGTTCGATTCGAGAGTGAACACCGGACGAGTGATATCGGCCAAGCTCATGTCTGTGTTCAACGTGTCACGGACGTGGACGACGCCGCTGACGGCATCGCCGTCGCACACGAGGATTCGCAGGTGACCGGATTCGACCGACGCGGCCCGCACGTCGTCGGGAGTGGCCGTCGAGGGAACCGACGTCGGAACGCCCGGTGTACCCACCAGATCCTTCACTTCGAGACTCTGCAGTTCGAGTGCACCGGAGATCTGCATCGAATAGCTCGCGTCGAGTGCTCCGACGTTCACGGAGTGCTCCACCAATTGGCGAAGATCCTCGGGATTCTGGCCGGACGCGATGTGATCGGCAGGCTCCACGCCGACCTTGCGCAAGCACCAGTTGGCCATGCCGTTGAGTGCCACGAGAATCGGCCTGGTCAGGAACATGAAGCCGCGCATTGGAATTGCGAGCAACGTCGCCGATCGCTCGGGATGCGCGATCGCCCACGACTTCGGGGCCATCTCGCCGACGACCAGGTGAAGGAACGTCACGATGATCAGCGCGAGCACGAAACCCGCGACGTCGGCGACCCAGTACGGCACGCCCCAGGACTCGAAAGCCGGTGTCAACCAATGGTGCACCGCGGGTTTGGTGGTGGCACCGAGCGCAAGGGTGCACAGAGTGATACCGAGCTGCGAACCTGCAAGCAACACCGTCAATTCACTCGCGCTGCGCAGTGCCGCCCGTGCCGACCTGCTGGACATCGCAGCGTCCTCCAGCCGATGACGCTTGGCTGCCAGCAGCGCGAACTCGACGGCGACGAAGAATGCGCTCGCAGCGATCAATCCGACGGTGACGGCGATGACGATCCATGGATTGCTCATCGGTTGTTGTCCATTTCGTGCTTGTCTTCTCGCTGATCGACGCGATCGCGCTGACCCAGCTCCAGTCGAACCGAAGACGGTACGTAATTGTCGATCTCCAGCACCTCGACGGAGACGAACCGCTCGGGGACGTCGTCGTCGTCGCCCAGCAGATCCTCCGAATCGGCAGGGAGAACCACCTCGATTCGCGTGCCGACGGCGGGCAGCGAACCGTGGTGAGCGATGACGAAGCCTGCGATGGTCTCGTAGTCACCGCCGGGGAGGTCGTGGTCGATCGAGCGCTCGACCTCGTCGATGTGGACCTCGCCTGCCATGGTCCATGTACCGTCCTCCGCCGCCACCGGTGTGAAGTCCTCTTCGTCGTCGTGCTCGTCGGTGATCTCGCCGACCAGTTCCTCGGCGAGGTCCTCGATGGTGATGACACCGGTGAGGCCGCCGTATTCGTCGATCACACAGGCGAGTTGGTTCCGTGAGGCCTGCAGCTCGGCAACCGCGTCGGGTAGAGCCTGGGTCTCCGGGAGGATGAGTGCCGGCCGAACGAATTCGCGAATCTCGGCGTCGGGTCGGCCGGCGCCGGCGAGGATGTCCTGCAGGTGGACGACGCCGACGATACCGTCGTCGGAGTCGAGGACCGGATAGCGCGAATGCTCATGCCCCATCAAGGTTTCGACCTCGGCAAGAGTGTCGGTGGCGCGGACCGTCGCGGCACGCGAACGCGGAATCATCGCATGTTCGACAGTCCGGGTCGGGAAGTCGAGAATGCGATCGAGGAGATCGGACAACTCGTCGGGAAGATCTCCCGAGTCCTTCGACTCGGCGACGATGTGTTCGAGGTCGCGGGGTGTCGCCGAATGCTCGACGTCGTGTACCGGTTCGATCTTCAAGGCCTTCAGCAGCAGGTTCGATGCGTGATCGAAGATGGTGATGAGCCAGCCGAACACCTTGAGGTAAACGGTGGTCGAGAGCGAGAGCCATCGCGCGACGGGCTCGGGACGGGCGATGGCGAAGTTCTTCGGGAACAGTTCGCCGAACAGCATCTGCACGAACGTCGAGAACAGCAGGGCCAGTACGGCGCCGATACCGACTCCGACAGCGGTCGGAATGCCGACCCCGCCCAGCATGGTGCCGAGCGACTGGCCGATGAGAGGTTCGGCGACGTAGCCGACGAGCAGACCGGTCACGGTGATGCCCAATTGGGCGCCGGACAGCATGAACGATGTGCGCTTGGTGACTTGCAATGTGCGACGGGCACCTACGTCGCCGGCTTCGGCGCGAGCCTTCAGCCGGGAGCGGTCCACGGTCATGTACGCGAATTCCTGAGCCACGAAATAACCGGTGACGACGGTGATCAGGAAGACGACGAGGACGCCGAGCAAGAGTGTGAGAATCACGCTCATTCGCCGGACACCGCCTCGCACGTGGCTTTCGAACTCTTGTGTTTCGCCGTGCGGGGGGCCGTGTCCGGCCCGGGTTTATCGCTGTCCATGAATCCTCTGCTTGTGGGTGTGGGCGGTGATGTCCGATTCTAGCGGGTGATCGGGAGTATTGATCCGTTCACCGTCGGAAGCGGCGCCCGAGCGCTTCGCGCATGTGAGTGCGAATACATAGAGGGTCATGTATTCGCACTCACATGCGCCGAAGGCGCCTACAGGATGTAGAGCATCTCCTGGTACGTCGGGAGCGGCCACAGATCGTCCGCCACCATGGCCTCCAGCACGTCGGCCGCTGCACGGACGGCAGCCATCGCGGGCAGCAGTGCGTCCTGCGCATGGGATGCCTCGGCAAGCGCTTCGCCACCCGGATCGCTCTCGAGCGCCGACTTCAACGTCGCCAACGCCGAACGAAGATCCCCGAGCGGCGCCGACACCGCCTGCAACTCGGCCATGTCCGCCTCGACACCGGCAGCCTTCAGAGCGGCGACGTTCTGAGCCAACTCCGTCTGGTACCGCACCGCAGCCGGGAGAATGGACGTCTGTCCCATCTCGAGCGTCAGAC